>JAXHKT010000030.1:0-80014 GCA_034522975.1 Bryobacterales bacterium | reverse complement strand
AGAAGCCTCTGACTTCAACGGTTTCGGCTAGGTAGCGAACGCAAGTTCCCTAGTCGAGGTCAAACAGAGCTTGATCGTCATCACGCTGAACCGGCTGCCGTTCTCGCAAGAGTAGACAACCTCCTATCGCGAGCGCGTCCATCTCGGTCCGTAGAAAGCACCGGAACGCATCCTCCGGTGTACAGACGATCGGTTCGCCTCGGACATTGAAACTTGTATTCACGAGCACCGGGCAGCCGGTTTCGCGCTCCCAACGGACGAGGAGCCGGTGGAAGAGCGGATTGGTTTCGCGGTGGACGGTTTGCACCCTAGCGGACATGTCGACGTGCGTGACAGCGGGTATCGTCGTCCGAGGGACCTTCAGTTTTTCGATGCCGAAAAGGCATTCGGTGCCGTCCGGGACTGGAAGACGTCGCGATTTTGCCACGGTCGTGGTTAAGAGCATGTAAGGGCTTTCGGTGGCCAGATCGAACCATTCGGAAGCCCGCTCCGCCAGCACCGCCGGGGCAAAGGGCCGGAAGCCCTCGCGTTTCTTGATCTTCAGGTTCAGGGTACTTTGCATCCGGGCAGATCTTGGGTCGGCCAGAATGCTTCGCGCCCCGAGCGCGCGGGGACCGAACTCCATAGCGCCCTGGAACCAACCGAGCACCTTTCCTTCCCGCAAGATCGCAACGCACCGCCCAAGAAGGTCCTCCTCTGAAAGGGTTTCCATGTGGGCGCCGGCGGCATCAAGCCGCTCCTCAATCTCCGTCTGCCCGAAGCGTGGGCCGAGCAGCGCGCCCTTCATGGCATCCGGCTTCGCAGCGGTGCGGGGCTTGCGCGCATGGAGATGATGCACGGCTAACGCGGCACCCAGGGCGCCACCCGCATCGCCGGAGGCGGGCTGAATCCACAGCCCATCCACGATTCCGCTCTTCAGAATCTTCCCGTTCGCCACGCAGTTGAGTGCCACCCCTCCCGATAGACACAGTCTGCGCATGCCGGTCTCACGAACAACGCCTGTCGCCAGTGCAACGACGATTTCTTCAAGGACTGCTTGGATGGAAGCCGCGACGTCCATGTGAAAGGGCTCCAGAAGCGATTCCGGCTTGCGCGGCGGTTTCCCAAAGAGATCGGCGAAACGGTCATTGGTCATCGTGAGGCCAGTGCAGTAGTTGAAGTATTCAAGGTTCAGGCGGAAGCTGCCATCGGGCTTCACGTCGACGAGCTTCTCTCGAATTCGATCCGCGAAACGCGGTTCGCCGTAGGGGGCCAGCCCCATCAGTTTGTACTCGCCCGAGTTCACTTTGAAACCCGTGTAGTAGGTGAACGCCGAATAGAGCAAGCCTAACGAATGGGGGAAGTGGATCTCCTTCAGGTTATCGAGGGAACTCCCCCTGCCTGCCCAGGCCGAAGTGGTCGCCCACTCCCCCACGCCATCCATCGTGAGAATAGCCGCCTCCCCAAAAGGTGATGGGAAGAAGGCACTTGCGGCGTGGCTTTGGTGATGTTCAGCAAAAAGGAGTTTCTCCGATAGGTCCACCTTGGCGTCGAGCTCGCGCAGCTTTCGATGGAGGAGGGCACGCTGAAAGAGCTTCTCACGGATCCAGACGGGTATCGCCATCTGGAAGGACTGGTAACCGCGTGGTGCAAACGCCAGGTACGTTTCCAGCAGACGCTCAAACTTCAAGAACGGCTTCTCGTAGAAGGCGATGAAATCGACATCCTTCAGCGAGACGCCCACCTCCTTGAGACACCATGTGATCGCGTTGGCTGGAAACCGCGCGTCGTGTTTCGTGCGAGTGAACCGCTCCTCTTGGGCGGCTGCCATGATCGCGCCGTCCCGCAGGATCGCTGCAGCGCTGTCGTGATAGAAGGCGGAGATCCCCAGAATCAGCATCAAAACTGCTGCCTCATCTCAGAGGTTGGTGCATCGGCGTCTCTGCGAATCCAATACGAAGAAGCCGCCGCATCGAAGCGGAAGCCAAGCCGCTGACGCAATTCCCCGCGCATCGAGAGGCCAGTTGGCAGAATCAGAAAGGCGTACAGCAGGAAGGTAATGGCCGTTTGCAGGACGGTGCCCGCCATCCGGACGAGCCACTGGAAGGCCGCATTCAGCGGAGCAAGCAGCCCCGGACGCAGAACGGCAATCGACAAAACGAGAGAGGCCAGCCCCAGTGCCCACCAGCGTGCGCTCCCACCGCGGAACAAGGGCCAGGTTGCCGTCATCAAGCACCATGCGGTCAGGACGAATCCGAAGCGGCGGTGGGAGAGCGGAGGGGGGCCGTATGTTTCGCGGGCGGAATCCGTTGAATGAACCACAATGACTATTGAAACATCGTCCAGCGTGGAATTGCAGATCACGGCCTCATCGCCCCGGTTCCCAACTTTCCGATTTATGTTTCTCACCATATCAATCGCTTACACATCCGAATTTCGGACTCCCATCGCCACGGCTAGATTTCCGTCGGCTTCTGATTTGCGCGCATAGAAAATACTGTGATAAATTTTCTTGCGAGCGCAAATTATATGCCCTCCCGTTTCCCAGAGCCCGCTCCCCCCCCCGAATCGCCAATGTTCGATTTCAGCGTTGTGCGCGAACTGCGCAAGCGGGAGGGGCTTACGCTGGGCGATGTATCGCAACGTTCGGGCGTCTCCGTGCCGGTGCTTTCGCGGCTGGAGCGTAACCAGAGCGTGGCGGAGATCGAGACGATTTTTAAGCTTAGCCGCGTGTTTGGAATGAATGCGGCGGACCTGCTGGCACTGGCCGAAAGCCGCAGCGCGCATGAGACGAATGAGAGCCGGCACAAATCGGGCGGCTTCGATTTTCGCGAGGTTCGCTATGGCAATGGGCTGTGCCTGCATGGGGTGGCAAAGAAGGGGAGCACCCTTTCGCGGCCGGAGATTCACGGCGACGACTACGAGATCTGCTGGGTGCTGAAGGGCCGGTTACGCATCCGGCTGCCGCACGAAGTTCACGACTTGGGCACCGGGCGCGCCATTCAGTTCGACGCGATTTTGGAACATACGTATGAAGCCCTCGCCGATTGCGAGATGGTGATTGTCCACATGAGAAAAGGAAAGCGCTTCTAGCCATGATGCACATTGACACGACGCTCACCCCCGCCACGCTGCTGCCCGCGATCCAGAGGATGTGGGAGCTTTCCGCGGCCAAGATCAGCGCGCTTGACGCGGGATACTCGCCGGAGAAGGGAACGCCTGTCTTCACGGTGGATGGCAAGTATACGAGCCGCGGCTGGACGGAATGGACGCAAGGCTTCCAGTTCGGCGCGGCGATTCTGCAGTTCGATGCCACGGGGGACGCGGCCTTTCTGGAGATGGGGCGCAGCCGCACGCTGGCGCTGATGGCTTCGCACGTGACCCATGTTGGCGTCCACGACCATGGCTTTAACAACGTAAGCACCTATGGGAATCTGCTGCGGCTTGGGCATGAGCGGGCGTACGCGATGTCCGAGTGGGAACGGCATTTTTACGAGATGGCATTGAAGTGCTCCGGGGCGGTGCAGGCCAGCCGATGGGCGCAGGTGAAGGACGGCGGCTTTGTGTATAGCTTCAATGGTCCGCAATCGCTGTTTGTGGATACCATCCGTTCGGTGCGCTCGCTGGTTGTGGCGGACCGTCTGGGCCATGCGCTGATGGGGGAGAACGACCAACGGATTTCGTTGCTGGGGCGGGCGATCTCGCACTGTTTGATGACCGCGAAATACTCGGTTTACTACGGCGAGGGCCGGGACAGCTACGATGTTCGAGGGCGCACCGTGCATGAGGCGATCTTCAATCGCAACGACGGCGCGTTTCGCTGCCCAAGCACGCAGCAGGGCTACACTCCCTTCAGCACTTGGACGCGCGGCCTCGCCTGGGCGATGTGCGGTTTCGCCGAACAGCTGGAGTATCTCGATACGGTGTTCGACGAGCAGCTAGTGCCTTTTGGCGGGCGTGAAACGATTGTGGCGGCATTCCGCAAAGCGGCGGAAGCCACCTGCGACTTCTACATCGGGAACACGTCCACCGACGGCATTCCTTACTGGGATACGGGCGCGCCGAATTTGCACAAGCTGGGCGATTATCTGGGCCGGCCCGCGGAGCCATATAATGCGCATGAGCCGGTGGATTCCTCAGCGGCGGCGATTGCGTCGCAGGGGCTGATGCGCCTTGGTGCCTGGCTGCTCGACAAGGGCGAGCAGGAAGCGGGCACGCGATACCGGCAGGCTGGCTTGAGCGTGCTGCGGACCCTGCTTGAAGAACCGTATCTGAGCGTTGCGGCGGCGCACGAAGGGTTGCTGTTGCACTCGGTTTATCACCGGCCCAACGGGTGGGACCACGTGCCCGAAGGCCAGACGATTCCCTGTGGCGAATCGAGCATGTGGGGCGACTACCATTTGCGCGAAGCGGCGCTCTATACGCAACGCCTCGCCGAACAAAAACCGTATCTTCTTTTTTGGAGCTAGGAGACTCGCGATGACGATTGCCGATATTCAACAGATGGCGGGCCGCACGTATCCCGCGCGCCGCCGCACGCGAAATTTGGTGGGGGGCGCTTCCCCCATCCAGGCGACCAACTTCTCCATGGGCTATGTGGAGCTGGAGCCTGACGGCGGCCAGGTGCCGTGGCACAACCAGGAGCAGGAAGAGGTCTACTTCATCGTCGAGGGCAAGGGCGAAATGTGCCTGGGCGAGGAGCGGCAAACGCTGCGTAGCGGGCAGGCCGTTTACATTCCGCCAACGGTGTTTCACCAGCTCACCAACATCGGCGAGACGCCGCTCAGGATGATCTACTGCTATGGACCGGCGGGGGACGTGGCCCATTGGCGGCAGGAACTTGATGGCACGCTGCCGAAGGCCGGCGTGGACGTTCCCGCTCTGCCCGACGGCGCGCGTGCCCGCAATGCACGCGAAAGCCGAAGGTCAACAGATCCGCGACGGCGAACAGCCTGGATGGACGAGGAAGCACAATGAGCGAAGCTACCATTCACCGCGTCGGCATCATCATGAACGGCGTCACCGGGCGCATGGGCACCAACCAGCACCTGATCCGCTCGATCAAGGCCATCATCGACCAGGGCGGCGTCAAGCTCGACGACAGCGAGGTCATCATGCCCGACCCCATCCTGGTCGGCCGCAGCGAGGCCAAGCTGGAGGCGCTGGCCGGCGCGCACGGGCGTGCAAGCGCGATCGACCACCGACCTCGACGCCGCCCTGGCCGATCCGGCCAACACCGATCTACTTCGACGCGCAGACCGACCGGCCAGCGCGCCGATGGGCGTGCGCAAGGCGATCGCGGCCGGCAAGCACGTCTACTGCGAGAAGCCCACCGCCGACGACTTCGCCGAGGCGCCTGCGCTCTATCGACGCTGGCCGACCGAGGCCGGGCGTCGAAGAACGGCGTGGTCCAGGACAAGCTCTGGCTGCCCGGCCTGCTCAAGCTCAAGACGCTCATCGACACGGGCTTCTTCGGCGAGATCCTCTCGGTGCGCGGCGAGTTCGGCTACTGGGTCTTCGAGGGCGACATCATCCCGCCGCAGCGCCCGTCCTGGAACTACCGCAAGGAGGACGGCGGCGGCATCATCGTCGACATGCTCTGCCACTGGCGCTATGTGCTCGACAACCTCTTCGGCGGCGTGAAGGCCGTCTGTGCCTGGGCGCCACGCACATCCCGCGAGCGCTGGGACGAGGCCGGCAAGCCCTACGCCTGCACCGCCGACGACTCCGCCTACGCCACCTTCGAGCTCGAGGGCGGCATCATCGCCCACTTCAACTCCTCGTGGTGCGTGCGCGTGCGGCGCGACGACCTGCTGACCGCTGCAGGTGGACGGCACGCGCGGCTCGGCCGTGGCCGGCCTGCGCGACGTGCTGGATCCAGCACTACGGCGCCACCCCGCGGCCGGTGTGGAATCCCGGACATCGATCAGCCCGATCGACTTCCATGGCGAGGCTGGCAGAAGGCTGCCCGACCAGGAGACCACTACGACAACGCCTTCAAGGTCCAGTGGGAGCTGTTCCTGCGCCACGTCGTGAAGGACACGCCGTTCCGCTGGGATTTGCGCGAAGGCGCCAAGGGTGTGCAATTAGCGGAGAAGGGTTTGGAGAGCTGGCAGAAGCGCGCCTGTGGTGCGATCTCCGGAGTTGCCGCGGTCGCGCCTCGGAGAGCTGCCGGGGCACCGGAATGGCGCGAGGCGATAATCTGCACGCATTCCGGGTTTTCGTTTCCAGGAGAATCGCTTTGGCATCTACCGATTTTTGTAGTTTGCATGCAACTACCTCTTCGGCGTGGCCAACCTATAGAAATAACCTCTTCGAAACGGTGCGAGCCCCTTCAAAAGGGCTCATCTGCACACAGATCTAAATACTCCCTGACAACCTGAAAATCGCTTCAGCTCTCGCTGGGGACATGCGGAAGTGTATCTTCCAATCCCGGTGCCAGCATCGAGGCCAGAGGGGAGTAGTGTGTCGATAGAAGAGCAGAGAGAGAAAAATGAGTTTAAGGAGAACCCAATGCGCAACATGCTGAAGACCCTTTTCCTTGCCACTTGCATGGTTACCGCCAATGCCTGGAGTGCAGACGCCGGCAAAGCCGCTAGTGAGATGGACGTGTTCCGCGAAAAGCTTCGCGGGGTGGAACAGAAGGCGGTGGAGATTCAAAATCTCGTGAAATCGAGGAGTGCAACCGCGGAGTCCGTGCGGGCCGAAATCATGTTATCATCGGTACAGGAATTGCGTGCCTATGTAAACGAAAATGGCGAGGCCTTGCACCTCAACGATCCGAAGCGCAAGTTCATCGTGGAGACCACCGCTCAAATGATAGAGATTTTCGTCGACAACAAACTACGCGTGATCGATGAGCGGGATTTCAATAAGAGTCGCGGTCTGATACGCGACAAAGCGAAAGGCATTGTGCAGCGAGTGAAAAACATCGAAAAGAATATCAGCTAAAGAGCATATTTCGCTGACTTAGACGCTGGGACTCGGGCTGCCACATGACCTCCGTGGCAGCCCGTGAATGTTTTGGGGGAGCGTAGGAACGCTTCGCTATGAAGAAAGGATTTGCGGGGATCGCGCTGCCGTCTTTTCGGGGATCTGAACCGGCGAAAAGGACGCCGCTTTCGTTGCGAAGGATGGCTTGGCCGTTGCCTACTTTCGAATCGAAGGGGTTGCCTACGGTCACCAGATGGCCCTTGTCTCGCAAGCTCATCACGACGGCATCGGGCACTCGCGCTTCCACGTCGACATCGCAACCGTCGAAGCTGGTTTTGGTGAAGCGCGGGGATTCAAGCGCCCATTGCACGTTGAAGCCGTGGTCGACGATGTTCGAGACGAACTGGGCGTGCGCCTGCGCCTGATTCCATCCGCCCATGATGCCGAACGCGACTTTGGTTTCGCCGTTGCGCATGAAGGCGGGGATGATGGTGTGGAGGGGGCGCTTGCGTGGGCCGACCGTATTCGCCTTGCCTTCCGTCATGGTGAAGAGGCCACCGCGGTTGTGCATCACGAAGCCCGTTCCTGGAGCCACGAGGCCGCTGCCGAAACTCAGGTAAATGCTTTGGATGAGGGATACCATGTTGCCCTCTTTGTCGGCTGTGGTGAGGTAAATAGTATCGGCGCCGGGAAGGCTGGCGATGTGTTGCAGGTTGGCGGGCGTCACGATGCACCTCGCTTTCGCGGAATCGATCTCGGCGGCCCGCGCTTTGCCATAGTTCTTGGAGAGCATGGCGGCTACGGGGATGCTGCCGAGGCGGGGATCGCCTACTTGTTCAAGCATGTCGGCATAGGCGAGTTTCTTGGCTTCGATGAAGAGATGCAACGTCTCGGCGGAGTTGTGGCCGAGTTTGGCGATGTCGAAGCGCTCAAGGATATTGAGCATCATGAGGGCCGCGATGCCCTGGGTGTTGGGCGGCACTTCGTAGACCGTCCATCCGCGGTAAGTGGTGGAGATGGGCTCCACCCATTCGGGCTGGAACGCGGCGAGGTCATCGGCCGCCATCAAGCCTTTTTCTTCGCGCATGAGTTGAAGGATGCCATCGGCCACAGGGCCTTTATAAAAGCCGTCGCGGCCGTGGGCGGCGATCTGGCGGTAGGTGCGCAAGGTCTGGATTGCGGAAGATCTCGCCCACTTGCATGGGCTCGCCATGGGGCAGATAAGTCTTGCGGGCGTGGGTTTGGCGGCCTATTTTCGAAGCGCTATTGCGCCAATCAGTGGCGATCAGTTCGGTTACGGGAAAACCGTCGGTGGCGTAGCGAATGGCGGGGGCGAGGATGCGCGTGAAGGGCAATGTGCCGAAGCGTTCGCGCATGGCGTGCCAGCCGGATACGGCGCCGGGAACGGTGATGGAATCGATGCCGCTCTCTGGCATCTCGACGTGCCCGCGGGCGCGGAGAGCTTCGCGCGTCATCGCTTTGGGGCTCCAGCCGCTGGCGTTGATGGCATAGAGCTTGTCTTCTTTGGCGATATAAATGATCGCGAAGAGATCTCCGCCGATGCCGTTGCTCTCCGGTTCGACAAGGCCCATGACGGCGTTGGCGGCAATGGCGGCATCCACCGCGTTGCCGCCTTCTTCAAGAATCTTTGCTCCGGCAGCCGCGGCCAGCGTCTGGCTGGCACCCACCACGCCATGCGTGGTGATCACCATGGAACGAGCCTGCTCCGCCGGTCTTCCGAGCGGAAGCGATTGCGCTTCACCCATCGAGTTCCCCCATCCGAATGCCAGAAGCGCCGCGGCGAACACGGTGCGCCGGGGAGCCTTCAAAATCAATTGCCACCTTGCCATTCTCACCAAGCCTTCCGTTGTTATGCCGCTGATCGGGCACGCGTTGCAGAACTCCACCTTACACCGTTCGAAGCGCCTCGCGTTACACTGCGGTTGACTGGTTCCTCTCCAGCCTTTCCGAAGCATGAAGCCACTTGCTGAGAAGATCCTGCCTGCGCCCCGCACAGCCCTGGTACTTTCCGCCGGAGCGATGTTCGGGGCCTATCATGCGGGAGTTTGGAAGGCGCTGGCGCCACACTTCGCGCCCGATGTTGTGATTGGGGCGAGCGTAGGTTCACTCAATGGGTGGGCGATCGCGGGGGGCATCGATCCCGAGTTGTTGATCTCGCGATGGATAGAGGCGGAGGAGGCGGGAAGGCTTCGGTATTCCGGTCCGCGAGCATGGCTGGATGGCGTTGTGCGGATACCGCACCTTGAGGAATGGATCCGCGAGATGCACGCGCATTTCAATCCGAGGACGGAGTATGCGCTGGTGCTGACGCGGCTTTGGCCCTTCCGCCCGGAACTCGTCCGGGGGCCGGAGGTGAGTTGGCAGCACATTGCCTCAAGCTGTGCGATGCCGTTGCTCTTTCCCCACTACCGGCTCAATGGGGCCGTCTACACGGATGGGGGATTGATGCAGGCGATGCCGCTGTGGCCGTTGGCGGAACTGGGGTGCCGGCGAGCCGTGGCGATCAACTGCCTGGCAACGCTGCCATTTCCGGGAGGGCGTCTTTCGAGCAAAGCGATGCGCGCTTTTTCGCGCCACCGCTTCGCCGTTGAGGACGATATCGAGATCCTCGACATCACACCCTCGGAAGCGCTGGGAAATGCGAGCGACTTTCTTCGCTGGAAGCGCAGCAATGTGGAGCGTTGGGTGGAGCTCGGGTATCGGGATGGGCTGGCCGCGGTGGAGACAAACCCGGGCTTCTTCGCCATTCGACCGGCGCCGTTCCGGCAAGGGATTGAAAAGTGAAACGCCGCCTTCACATTGCTGCTCTATACTGGCGGATGGAAACCGATAGACCCTCATGACGTTTGCACTTCCCAGCTCCCTGCGCCGCCATATGCCGCGCCGGCTGGTTCTTGCCGCCCCGCTTTCTTTGATTGTGGCAGCGAGCGGACAGCAGATCCGCACGTTGGCTTCGCTCAAGGAACTGGGCGTGACGGAGCTTGAGAACATGACGCATCATGTTCAGGGGATCGTCGTCGATGGCCGCTCACTTTGGGTGAGTTCGGTTTCGAAAGACGCCGGTTATTTGCACAAGTTCGAGTTAGATTCGGGCAAGCATCAGGCGACGGTGCCGGTGGATGATGGCGTGCGCTTCCATCCAGGGGGGATGGATGAGGATGGCGATTCGCTTTGGATTCCCGTGGCCGAGTATCGCAGAGAGAGTTCTTCCACAATGCTGCGGATAGATAAGCGCACGCTTTCCGTCGTCAGCCGCTTCGCGGTGGCGGACCATATCGGTTGTGTAGCCGTGGCGGGAGACCGCTTGATCGGCGGCAATTGGGATGCGCGGGAGATCTATCGTTGGGACCGTAGCGGCAAGCAACTAGGCAAGCAGGCTAATCCCAATAAGGTGGCCTACCAGGATTTGAAATTCAGCGATGGGATGCTGCTGGCATCGGGCAATACATCCCGCGAAGAGGGTGCCATCGATTGGCTGGATCCAGAGACCCTGCAACTGAAGAAGCGAATCCTCAGCGGCAAGACGGACCGTGGCGTGCGCTTCACCAACGAGGGGATGGCGGTGGTGGATGGCAAGCTCTACCTGCTGCCGGAAGATGGGCCGAGCCGACTGTTTGTTTTCCAACTTTAGCAATTGCGGTTACCGGAATAGCGACAGCTCCTCAGAGAGGGTGCGGGCGGCATCCAGTAATTGACGCCAGTCTGCTTGAGTGCCGTTGCCGCGCCCGGCCTGGGCGGGCCTTCCGACAACAAACATCGGCCCGCGCGATTCCATCAGATTGTAGGGTAGGGAGAGCAACGCCCGTCTCACGCGGTAGTCGAGCAAATGGCGGGCGTCCGCCTCCGATTCGGCGAAGACCATGGCGCGCTTTGAGAATTCGCCCATCCCAGGGAGATCCAGCTTGCCGGCATGCTTAACAAGCACCGCTTCCAGAGCCTTCGCTATTCCGCTTTCCAGCCAGGTATCAGACTCCTTCATCGTGAGGATGGTGGTTGCGGGCAATCGCCATTGCGCGTTGTAGGCGTGAAGGCTGCGGAGGGCCTGGCGGTAACTGCGCGCTTCGTCCTGGAGGAGTTCGAAATCAATGAAATAGATATCCGCCGCGCGCGTATGCTTGCGAAGAAGCCGTTTGATTTTGATCTTCTTTTCGCTGGCATCGGGCTGGTGGAGATGCCCCATCGCTTCGAGGAGTGCGGGAGGAGGCGCATCCATGTGGACGAAGCCGAACTCGCGCAGGATCTCTTCCTCGTTGGGCGCGCCGCGGTGCTTCAGCCGGAGCACAAACAATGCCATGGCGAGCAATACGGTCACTGCGGCCGCGAGGATGGCGATTTCCATGAACCCATTCTCACAGAAGTAGCGAAGGCGATTGTCTGAGCGACGGTTTACAATGAGGCATGGCCACAGCGACGCTCGTGCCCGTTGAAACTTACCTCAATACGGCTTACTCGCCCGATGTCGAGTATGTCGATGGGGAGATTGTGGAGCGCAACTGGGGAGAAACGGATCATAGCGGCACGCAACTGGAACTCGGAATCTTTCTCGCGAGATTCCGGAAAGCGAACAACCTGCGCCTCTACACGGAGCAGCGGGTTCAGGTGAAGCCGAACCGATTCCGGGTGCCGGACGTTTGCGCGATTGTAGGTAAACCGGATGGGCCGATTCTTCGCCAACCGCCGTTTCTGGTGATCGAGATTCTCTCCAAGGACGACACGATGCTGAGTATGGCGGAGCGGATTGAGGACTATCTCGATTTCGGCGTTCCGCATGTGTGGCTGATCGACCCGGCCATGCGCCGTGGCTTTGTGTGTACGCGGGAGGGGTTGCGCGTGGAAACGGTTTTGCGAACGGCGAACCCGGAGATGGAAGTGCCGCTCGCCGAGATTTTTTCGGTTCTCGATTAGACCGTTTGCCGTGGGAAAGCGCCGAATTCCGCTTTGGCAATTTCGAGGTTCACAACCTCCAACTCGCGGTCTGTGCCAGCCCACCAGGATGCGCGAATCTCATGGGGAAGCGTGTAGCCGCCGTTGCGGTAGACGCCTTCAAAGCGCACGGCGTAGGGAATCTCCTGCCAGCCGCCCCCATCGGTTTCGAAGTTGCCCCAGCGCAACATGCTTAGCTTGCGGGGCATGCCTTCGGGATCCACGGTAAGTACCATCTCCAACAGATGCGTTAGATGACGGATTTTGAGGATCGCAGTGCGATCGTCGAGAGGCGCCCATTCGACTTCGTCGCTTGGCAAGAGCGCGGCTGGGGCGAGCATCCACTCCATTAAAAAGCGGTGGAGAGCAGAACGGGAGATGTTCGGATCTCTGGCGCGCATCACTGGGACGAGGCCGAATAGGCGCCAGTTCATCTCGCCTACGTTCTCAAAATAGCGGTCGAAGCCCGACATGCGCATATTGCCGCCGGTAGCGGCTTTCCAGACGAAGCCTCGATGGGCATGGAGCGTTTCTTCGCAGCGGATGGGAATCCACGGGCGGCCGCGGGCAAGGCGGATACTGCCGGTGAGCTGGAGACGAACCGCGTGGGCGAGCGGCGCTCCTTCGGCAATCGACCAACGCAGGTAGCGAGCTGCGGGCTCGGGCAGATCGTCCACCGACATCGCTTGAAACCGTTTCGGACGATCGCCGCTCCCCGGCGGCCAGAGGGTGGCTTCGACGCGGGCAAGTTCCGCCTTATCACGTTTGGCGCTTCGCCAGAAGCGCCAGAGAGCGGCGGCGATTATGGCGGCGGCAATCGCGAAATGGAAGAGCCACGGCATTGCCTATCTATTATCGGTTATCGGAAAGAGGTGCCTGGGCGGATGGGCTGGGGAGCGGGCGTGCCCCCAAAAAGAAAACGCCCCGCCGGGAAGCGGGGCGCGAGGGGTTGACTATTGGCTAACGAAAATCGTGGTCTAGCGGGCGGCGAGCAGTGCCCGCAGGTGCCGTGCCCTCTCGGGCGAGCGCAACTGCCGTAGCGCCTTGGCCTCTATCTGCCGGATCCGCTCGCGGGTGACGTCGAACTCCTGGCCGATCTCTTCGAGCGTATGCTCGCGATCGCAGCCGATACCGAAGCGGAGCCGGATGACCTTTTCTTCTTTGGGCGAAAGGGTCTTCAGGATGTTGGCGGTTTCGTCGCGGACATTCGAATCGATGACGGCGTCGACCGGAGAGCCCACCCAGCGATCTTCGATGAGGTCGCCAAGTGCCGATTCGCCATCGCGGCCAACCGGGGTTTCGAGCGACACGGGGTCGCGCGAAATGGTCTTCAGCTTCTGGACCTTCTCGACCGAGATATCCATGCGGCGGCTGATTTCCTCGTTGGTGGGGACGCGGCCGAGTTCCTTCTCAAGTTCGCGGGTGGCCCGCAGGAACTTGTTCATGCTCTCGTTCATGTGAACGGGAATACGAATGGTGCGGCTCTGATCCGCAATGGCGCGGGTGATCGCCTGGCGGATCCACCACGTAGCGTATGTGGAGAACTTGTAGCCCCGGCGGTATTCGAACTTGTCGGCGGCGCGCATAAGGCCGATATTGCCTTCCTGGATCAAATCCAGCAGGTGCAGGCCGCGGTTGACATATTTCTTGGCCACCGAGACCACCAGGCGGAGGTTGGCTTCGACAAGGTCTTTTTTCGCGCGCTCAGCCTCCACGGCTCCTACGCGGATGACCCCCATGGTGTGGGTGAGCGCTTCAAACGTGGTGCCCGCCTGGGCTTCGAGCTTGCGGATTTCACGCTTGAGTTCGCGGACCCTGGAAGGATCCTTCATTCCGCTGGCTTCCATCCGGCGCAGTTCGGCGTGCATCACCGCCAAGCTCTCCGCCGTATTCTCCAACTCGCGGGTGAAATCGACCCAGTGGTTGTTTTGCCAGGGAATCGCGCGGATTTGCTTGGAGGCCAGCACTTTCTCGCGGATCGCTTGCAGAAGCTTCTTGCGCTTGAGCTTCTTGTTTTGCGTGGTGGAGGTCTCGTACTTTTCCCACTGCACCGTCAGGCGCTTGTAGGTTTTAATGAGCTCATCGAACATTGCGTGGACGTCTTTGATGCGCTTGGAAAAAGCCGTGGTGCCTTCCTCCACGTCACCCAAATCCACGACGCTTTCCAGTTCCAGCGAGCCGCCGCGCACTTGCTCGGCGATGCCCAACGCAGCCACCTGGACAACGTTTGAGCGGCTGATCGCGCGCTGCATGCGCAGCTTTCCCCGCTCCATTTTGCGCGCCAGCGTCACTTCGCCATCGCGAGTGAGCAGGGGCACTGAACCCATTTCCCGCAGGTATACCCGCACCGGGTCGTCGGTATAGATGGATTCCTCGACTGGCGCCGCGGAGGATTCCTCGCCATCGTCAGACGCTTCGGCGTCGAAAAACTTTTCTTCCTCGTCGAAGGACAAAGAAAGATGGGTATGGGTCTCGTTCAGATACTGATCTTCGAACTGGTCCACTGAAAAGTCACCTCCCCCAGAGGAATTCTGCTGGGTCTGTTCTGGGGTGTATCGCGTTGAAAGAAAAAAGAAAGCAGTCAAGCCGGGAGGGCCATCGGAGACCTTTCGCAAGAAAGGCCGTCTACAAGGTTAACACGAACCCTTTCCCGAGCGATCCACCTATTTAGTGGATTGCTGGCAGCGCTCAAAAGTTACAGAACCATCAAGGAGCTTATCGGTCTGGCTTCGCTCTTTGGAGGAACAAACAGACATACCGACGCAAAGATGGGGAAAGAAAGCGAAGAGACGGCGGCGAAATCGACTGCCGAAATATCGGCTAATAGCGCCTGGTCCTTTCGCGCTTCGCCGCTGATTGGCCCGGCTCATTTCGGGATTCCGGGAGGATTCGAAAGCGTTTTGGCGGCGGATTGCGCGCTTCGCCTCGGGCATCCCTCACCTCGCCCCTCTTTTTAGATGTATCCGCAACGGGGGAAGTGGCAGCTTCTTCCGCTTGCTTCGATTCTTCCCCTATTGCCCGGGAAGCGGGGGGTACTTGAGGGGGCGGCTTCGTGTTGCCCTTGAGTTCCGGCTTGGCGGCTCTTGCCTTGGAACCGCTCTTTGTTCCGACCGTAGCCCGCTTCTCTGAAGACAGTTTTCGCATTGTTTCGCGGGCGGCATCGCTCAACTCGATCTGATTGAGCACTGTTCTCGCGCCTGCGGCCTTTGCCAGGCGGGTGGCCACTCCCTTGTGCTGCGCGACCCCGGCCTTGCCGCGGAGTGTGGCTACCCCGCCCGCAACCTGAACGGTGAAACCATTGGCTGCGATCTTCGAATTCGAGAAGCGCTGTGCAATTGCCCGCTCGAGAGCTTGGTCGCTGAGTACGGGTCCGGATGTGGGACGGTTTGGTTTCGACGGCCTCTGCGCGGCTGCGAGGGAGGCGGCGATTGCCAGAAAAAGCAGCACAGCAGCCAACCGCCAAAGCATTTGATATCGAGCGAGTGCCATTTAAGGAGACTTCTGAAGATATAGTGGCTGCGGAGCGATATAATTCTCACCATGAATTCGGAAAATCTGTCACGCCGTGGTGTTTTGAGGACGGCTGCCATGGGCGCCGCCGCGTTTACCGCCTCCTCTTATCAGCGGATATTGGGCGCCAACGATCGCGTCCGCCTTGGATTGATCGGTGCCGGCAGCCGCGGAACAGGCGTGATGCAGAATTTTCTGAAGGCTGGCGTCGAGCTTGTGGCGGTGTGCGATGTCTATGCCGCGATGGTGGATCGGGCGCAGCAGATTGCCCCTGGGGCGAAGGGTTTCGCCGACCATCGCAAGCTGCTGGAAGTGGCCGGTCTGGACACGGTGCTCATCGGCACTCCGGACCACTGGCATTCCCGCATTGCCATTGAAAGCCTTAACGCGGGGAAGGATGTTTACGTCGAGAAGCCTCTCACGCTGAAGATTGAAGAAGGCCCGGAGATCGTCAAGGCCGCCCGGATGAACGACCGGATCTGCCAGGTGGGCACGCAGCAACGCTCCGGGGCGCACTACATCGAGGCCAAGCAGAAGTATGTCGATAGTGGCAAACTCGGCCGCGTCACCCTTGCCCGCACCTGGTGGCATGGCAATACCTACCATCTCCGCAAGGCGCCGGAATCGCTGCAATCGAAGCCCAGCAACCTCGATTGGGGCCGTTTTTTAGGCCCGCTGAAGTGGCGGGAATACGACCCGCAGCAGTTCTATAACTGGCGCGCCTACCTCGATTTTGGTGGCGGGCAAGTGACGGATTTGTTCACTCACTGGATCGATGTGGTTCACATGTTCCTGAACCGGGACGATCCCACGGATGCGTCGGCGGTTGGAGGTGTTTACCACTACAAGGATGGCCGCACCGCGCCGGACACGATCAACGTCCTGCTGGGCTACGGCGGCGACTTCACGGCCACCTTTGAAGCGACACTGGCGCCGGGCGTGCGCGGGGCGGCGATTGAGATCTGCGGCACCGAAGGACGGCTTTGGATCTCGCGCGGGAAGTACGAGTTCCAGTCCGCCGAGCGCGGGGCTCCGGTGGTGACGGTGGACGCTCCGGATTCCGACATGACACTCGCCCACGTGCAGAATTTCCTGGATTGTGTGAAATCGAGGAAACTGCCCAATGCCGACGTTTACATCGGTCATCGGAGCGCCCAGGCCAGCCATCTGGGAAATATCTCCTACGTCCAGAAACGCCAGCTTCATTTTGATCCGAAGCGGGAAGAGATTCTGCCCTTCTAACCTCTCGCTTCGCGGGTGAGCCGGTTAGGATTCGCTCTCTTCGTGCGCGGCTTCGGCGGCGGCGGCGTCGCTGTTGATGCGGACGTCGCGGACGGCGTAGATGCGCTTTCCGGAAGCCTCAAAGTAAGTCCGCATAAGCACCTCGCCCATCAGCCCGATGCCGAACAGCATGATGCTTGCCAGAAAGAGCATCACCGCAACGATCATCAGCGGGGCGTGCTGCTCCATGATGTGGCCGCCCAGAACTTTGTAGCCCAGCAGGTAGGTAAAAACCGTGCCGGCCAGAGCGAAGCCCAAAGCGCCGAGTTTGCCGAAAAAGTGCATCGGCCGGGTCATGTAGCGCAGCAGAAACTGGATGGTGAGGATATCGAAGGCCACGCGGAAGGTGCGGCCGATGCCGTAATGGCTCTTGCCCGCCTCGCGAGGAATGTTGCGAATGGGCACTTCGGCGATGCGGGCGCCGTAAAAGCTGGCTAGCGCGGGAATGAAGCGGTGCAATTCTCCATAGAGCCGCACATCGCGAAGGATCTCCGCACGGTAGGCCTTGAAGGTGGTGCCGAAATCGTGCAGGTCCACGCCGGAGACCTTTGACATTAGCCAGTTGGCGATGCGCGAGGGGATGCGCCGCAACATCAAATTGTCCACGCGCACTTTGCGCCAGCCGCTGGCGATATCGTAACCGGCGTCGATCTTTTCGATTAGCAGGGGGATGTCGGCCGGGTCGTGCTGCAGGTCTCCATCCATGGAGAGGACGATGTGGCCCTGGGCCAGGTCGAAACCCGCGGCAAGGGCTGCGGTCTGGCCGAAGTTCCGCCGCAGCCGGACTACCTTCATCCCAGGATCGGTTTCCACCAGGTTGGCCAGCACTTCGAAGGAACTGTCTGTAGAGGCGTCGTCGACGAAGATCACTTCGTACTGCCGGCCAAGGGATTCCATCACCGCGGTGAGCCGGTCATAGAGGGGCAGAATCGAGGGCTCCTCGTTGTGGATCGGGATGACGATTGAGATCATGGCCGCCAACTCCCAAGTTTATCAGCGTTCAACGAGACGGCGGCCGCGCACGCCGGGTTGCCTGATTGCGGAGACATCCGGCTACGGTGCCGGAATCGGGGCATCCGCCGCCTGGTGGACCAGCTTTCCGCCAACGAAGGTGAGCCATACTTCAGTGGAAGGGACTTCGGCTGGCGGTACCTCCATGATGTTCTTGGAGAGCACCAGGAAATCCGCCATTTTTCCCGGTTCCAGCGAGCCTTTCTGCGGCTCTTCGAACGCGGCGTAGGCACCGTCGAGGGTCCAGCTCTTTAGCGCTTCCTCGCGGCTCAGCTTCTGATTGGGAAACCAGCCGCTCTTTGGCCAGCCCTTGCCGTCCTGGCGGGTGATGGAGGCATAGAAGCCGAGCATGGGGTTGGGTTGCTCGACGGGAAAATCGGAGCCGTTGGCGATGCGAACGCCGGTATCGAGGAAGGTGCGCCAGGCATAGGCTCCCAGCGCCCGCTGCGCGCCGATGCGATCCTCGGCCCAGCGCATATCGCTGGTGGCATGGGTGGCCTGGATGGAAGCGATCACGGAGAACTGTTTGAACATCGGGAAATCTTCGGGGTGGACGATCTGCGCGTGTTCGATGCGGAATCGCTTGTCGTTCAAGCCGCCCAGCGCTTCGCCGTAGGCTTCCAGGGAGATGCGGTTGGCGTAATCGCCGATGGCATGGGTGGCCACCTGAAAGCCTTTTGCGGCGGCTTCTTTCGAGACGCGCAGCACGTCCTCTTTCTGCAGGATGGCCAGGCCGCGATTGCCGGAGTCGTCGGCGTAGTTCTCAATCATCGCCGCGCCGCGGGAGCCCAGGGCGCCATCGGCCACCAGTTTGATGGCGCGCACGGTGATGTGCTCACCCAACTCCGGCCCCTTCGCCAGATACTGCTTCCAGAGATCGCCTTCGCCGCCGATCATCAGATAGGCGCGCACGGGCAATTCGCCGCGCTTTTCGAGGGCTTTGTAGGCGGCGATCACGGAGGCGCCAACGCCGGCGTCATGCACGCTGGTGAGGCCCAGCCGCGCGCATTCGCGGGCCGCGGCCTGCAGGCGGCGTTCGATTTGCTGTTGCGTGGCTTCGGGGATCTTGCGGGCAACCAGGCCCTGGGCGCGATCAATGAGGATGCCGGTTAGCTGCCCGGCGGGATTCCGGATGATGCGGCCGCCCTGGGGCTGAGCCGTTTTCTCATCGACGCCGGCCATTTCAAGCGCCAGGCCATTCACCCAGGCGGCATGGCCGTCGACGCGGGTGAGATAGACGGGATGGTTGGGGGCGGCTTCGCTGAGGTAATTGCGGCCGGGGAATTCCTTGCCGGGCCAACGGGTCTGGTCCCAGCCGCGGCCGCGAATCCACTCGCCCGGTTTGGCCTTGGAGGCCGCCTCGCGCACTTGGTTGAGCACATCGTCAATGGAACTGGCTTCGCGCAGATCGAGAATTTCGAGGCCCTGTCCGAGGCCTGCCATGTGGACGTGGGAATCGATCAAACCGGGGATGACCGTGGCGCCCTTGACGTCGACGACTTTAGTGGCGGGGCCGATGTGGCGTTCGAGGGCGTCGCCTACAGCTAGGATGCGGCCATCTTTGACAGCGATGGCCGAGGCGGTGGGCTGGGCGGGGTTGACAGTATAAATGCGGGCGCCAGTGACGACGAGATCGGCAGGTTGGGCGAATCCCAGGGCGATGGAAGCGAGGAGAAAAAACGCAAGGCGAAGCGGCATAGCGCTCATTATCGGGGGGTGCGCGCGGTTGCCGCAAGTGCGGGCCGCTCGAGCCATCGATCGTGGATGCGATGGACCGGAACGAGCCATGAGGCGTCGACGCCCCGGCGAAGCCCCCGGCGTGATAGGTTCTTGACACGGCCCGCGCGGCCTATCTTTCCGGGAGATTTGCAAGATGTCAGACGCTCTTCTGAGTAAACCCGCCCGCCGCGATTGGCTTCGCGCTTCGGCCGCCGCACTGTTCGGTGCGACGGCCATGATGAGCCCCGAACGCGCCCAGGCCGCGGCGCAAAACGCACCCATCCCGTCGCGCGACAAGCTGAAGATCACGCGCCTTGAAACGATACTGGTAAAGCCGCGCTGGCTCTTTCTGAAGATCCACACCAACGCCGGGATCACTGGCTTGGGCGAGCCCATCACCGAAGGCCGCGCGAAGACGTGCGCGGAAGCGGTGCAGGAGGTAGCGCCGTACCTTGTCGGGAAGGACCCGCGTGCCGTCGCGCACCATTGGCAGGCAATTTACCGGCACGCCTTCTACCGGGGCGGCCCCATCCTGACAAGTGTGTTGAGCGGCATCGATATGGCGCTCTGGGATATCAAGGGTAAGGCTCTGGGGGTGCCGGTTTATGAACTGCTGGGCGGCCCCACCCGCAATCGGGTTCGGGTGTATGCGCACGCCCGCACTCCCGAGGATATGCGCGTGAAAAAGGCCCAGGGCTTTACGGCGTTCAAGACCGGCCCCGCCAAACGGAGGCCTTCGCGCTACGTGGAAACGCCCGCCGAAGTTCGCTATGCCGCCGACAAGTTCGCGGAACTTCGTCAGGCGATGGGCGAGGATATCGACATCGGAATCGATTTCCATGGAGCCATCAGCCCGGCGACGGCGAAGCTGTTGATCAAGGCGCTGGAACCTTACAATCCCATGTTTGTCGAGGAGCCGTGCCAGGCCCAGAACCATGATGTGATGGCCGATATTGCCCGGGGCACCCATCTGCCCATCGCCACGGGCGAACGCGTGTTTACCAAATGGGGCTTTCGCGAAGTGCTGGAGAAGCGCGCCGCCACCATCCTTCAGCCGGATATGTGCCACGCGGGCGGCATCACGGAAGTCCGGTTGATTGCGGGCATGGCGGAGGCCTATTACGCCTCCATCGCGCCGCATAATCCGCTGGGTCCGATTTCGCTGGCCGCGGGCGTGCAACTTGCCGCGTCTATCCCTAATTTCCTTTGCCAGGAACAGGTGAGCCTGGGCGAAGGCTACATCAAACAGCCCTTCACGGTGCGGGAAGGCTATCTCGACCTTCCCACCGGCCCTGGCCTTGGCGTGGAACTGGATGAAAATGCGATGGCCGACAAGATTGGCCACGATTGGCGCAACCAGGAATCCTACGACGCCGACGATGGCAGCGTGGTGGATTGGTAGGGTATGTGGATTGGTAGGGCATGCGGATTGGTAGGGCGGCCAAGCACGGGCGGCGCTTCCGCTGCGTTATCCTGAGCGCAGTGCCGGAAGCCCCAGTAATTGAGCTGCAGGACATTTCGAAGACTTACCCGCTCTACCGGCGCCCGATGGACCGGCTTCTTGAGATCCTGCCCGGCGCCGCTTCTCCGCGCCACGAGGATTTCCACGCGCTTCGCGGTGTTACGCTTTCTGTCAATAAGGGTGAGGTGGCGGCGTTTGTCGGGCCCAACGGTTCCGGTAAGAGCACGCTATTGCAGATTGTCTGCGGCGTGATGCAGCCTACCACTGGCCGTGTGCAAACGCGTGGCCGCATCGCTTCGCTCCTCGAACTTGGCGCCGGCTTCAACCCCGAACTCACCGGTGTTGAGAACGTTTGGATCAACGCCGAAGTGATGGGCCTGGGCCGCAAACAGATTGCCGCGGCGTTCCCCCGCATCGAAGCCTTCGCGGGGATCGGCGAGTTTATCCATCGCCCGGTGAAGGAATACTCCTCGGGCATGTACGTGCGCCTGGCCTTCGCCACGGCCATCCATGTGGAGCCGGAAATCCTGATCGTCGATGAAGCGCTGGCGGTGGGGGATGCCGTTTTCTCCAATCGTTGCATCCGCAAGTTTGAGGAGTTCCGCGCACAGGGGGTGACGATCGTTTTCGTCTCCCACGATCTGGGTTTGGTGAAGCAGTTGGCGGACCGTGCCTGGTTTCTGCATCGTGGCGAGGTGGTGGCCACGGGAGACCCCGCCGACGTCGTCAATCGATACATCGGAATGGTGCTGGCGCCCGAAGCGGCCAGGGAAGCCGAACGCGCTCTGCCAAACCCCCACGAAGAGCAGTCGCACTCCTTTCGCCACGGCGATGGCAGGAGCACGATTGAGCGCGTGGAAATGGTCGACGAGGCTGGCAGAAGCGTTCGTCTGGCCAATGCCGGGGAGCGTCTCCGGGTAGAAATCGATATCCGATTCCATGCGGCGGTGGAAGAGCCGATGGTGGGGATTCTCATCCGCAATCGCAACGGGATCGACGTATTCGGCACCAACACGCGCATCGCGGAGAAAGCCGTCACACCTGCCGCCGCCGGAGATGCGATGCGGTTCGAATTTGCGTTCGTTTGCCGGTTGCCGCGCAACGAGTATACGCTCACCGTGGCCTCGCAGAATCCCGATGGCAGCAGCCAGGATTGGCGCGACGATATGATGAGTTTCGCGGTGGCTAACCCCCGGGAAATTGCCGGGCTGGTGGAACTCGAAACCGACATCGCTTTCCGGCCGATCCCCGCCGCCAGCGAGGGCGCACACCGCGCGCCGCACTCCCCAACCGCATCCAGAGAGGAACTACACAGATGAGCACCTCGATTGAAGCCATTCAGCAGCAGTTGCAAGCCGAAGGAATGGACGGCTGGTTGTTTTACGACCACCATCGCCGCGACCCCCTGGCCTACGCCATTCTCGGGCTTCCCGACACCCTCTCTGTCAGCCGCCGCTGGTATTATTTCATCCCCGCCGAAGGTGAGCCACGCGGCATGGCCCATCGCATCGAGGCACACCATTTAGATACGCTGCCGGGCCCCAAACAGCTTTACAGCACGTGGCAGGAACAGCGCGGCGCAATCGAGGCGATGCTGGGCGGGGCAAAGCGGGTTGCGATGCAGCATTCGCCCAACTGCGACATCCCTTATGTGGCCATGGTGGATGCCGGCACGGTGGATCTGGTCCGCTCGCTTGGGATCGAGGTGCTCAGCTCCGCCAACCTCATTCAGACTTTCCACGCGCAGCTATCCGGCGAGCAGTATCAATCCCACATCGACGCTGGCAAGATCATGGACCGGTTGCGAAAAGAGGCCTTCGCACTTATCGGCGAACGCCTTCGCGCCTCGGCCCCGGTGAGCGAGTTCGAAGTGAAGCAGTTTCTGCTGAAGGGCTTCGAACAAAACGGCATGATTACCGACCACGGCCCCATCGTCGCCGTGAATGCCAACGCGTCGGACCCCCACTATGAGCCCACCGCCACCCGCCACCGGCAGATCGAAGCCGCCGATTTGGTGCTGATCGATATGTGGGCGCGGTCAAAGAAGCCACAGGGTGTCTTCTACGACATCACCTGGATGGGCTTTTGCGGCGCGCAACCGCCCAGCGAAGTCCAGAACGTTTTCGAAGTGGTGAAGGGTGCCCGCGACGCTGGATTCGAGGCGGTTCGCACTCGCATCGAAGCCGGCGAATCCCCCATGGGCTTTGAGATTGACGATGTTGTTCGCGGACACATCGGCGCCGCCGGATACGGGAATGCGTTCATCCATCGCACGGGCCATTCCATCGGCGGCTCCGTTCATGGCACCGGCGCCAATATCGATAATTTCGAAACTCACGATACCCGACCGCTGCTTCCCAATACCTGCTTTTCGATCGAGCCTGGCATCTATCTGCCGGCATTCGGCGTTCGTTCTGAATTTAATGTATTCATCCGCGATGGCAGCGCGGCGACGACGGGAGAAACGCAGACGCAGATTCTCCGCTTCGGCGCCGGAATCTAGGAGGATTAGCTGCACTTCTTCAAGAGATTAGTGCGCATCCGGTGGATCAATTCTTTGGATTGCCCGTTTCCCGGCCCCCGCATTAGGCTGTTAGATCTAGGGGGAAATGATCATGGAACACGTGCAGCAACAGGTTTCGATTCTCCACAAGATCAGCAACATCATCAGTTCCGGCCAGACGATCGACGAGATGCTCGACGAATTGATCGCCATCTCCATCGAGATCACCCGCTGCGATGCTGGGCTCGTCTACCTGCTGGATAAGGCTTCGGGCGAGATGGTGCTGCGCGCTTCACAGCTTCCTCATGACAAGGAACTCGGCCAGATCCGTATCAAGATGGGCGAAGGCGTCACCGGGTGGGTGGCTGAGCACCGCGCCGTCGTTGCGCTCTCGGAGCACTCCCCGGAAGACAAGCGCTTCAAACGCTTTTCCACGTTGATCGAAGACACCTTCGAGGCCTTTCTCTCCGTCCCGCTAGTGAGCGGCGGCGAATTGATTGGCGTGTTGAATACCCATCACAGATCCATCCACCAACACAGCAGTGCGGAGGTCGCGCTGATGACCTTCGTGGGTGAGCAGATGGGGGTGGCCATCGCCAAGAGCGTATTGGTAGACGAAAACTCGAAGCTGATGGAAGAGGCTCTTGAGCTCAAGAAGCAATTGGAGACGCGCAAGTTTGTCGAACGCGCCAAGGGCATCCTCCAGAGCAAGTACGGTCTCACGGAAGAAGAGGCCTATCTCAAGCTTCGCAACGAAAGCCGCCGCCTGCGTAAGCCCATGCGCGATCTCGCCGAAGCCATCATCATCGCGGAGGATCTCGGACGCAAAGCAAGCGGCGAGTCCGAAGCCGTCGCCGACCCGCCAGACTCCATGATGCCGGGCAAGCCCGTCTAGATGCGCCATCCCGCACCATGCAGACGGCGGGCGTAACCAACACCGCTCCCGGCGCATACCCTAGACTGTGGGTAATTCGCATCGCGGTTGTTGCCGCTGCGGACTGCCTGTGGACCCCATCATGAATACCGTTCTTCGCACGCTCGCGTTCACCGCACTCGCCGCTGCCACTCTTCTCGGCCAGGGCGTTTCCTCCCCCAAGGCGGAGGCGATTCTACAGGAGACCCTCGACGCTCTTGGCGGCAAGGCCTTTCAGTCTTTGAATACGCTTGAAGAGAAGGGTCGCGCCTATTCCTTTCGCCGCGACAATCTGGTTGGCTTGGCGATCATTCGCGTAGTCTCAAAATATCCGGATCCCGCGGGCGCTCCCCAGGGTGCCCCCGCCTATCTGGAGCATCAGTATTACGGCGAAAAAGAAGACCTCGCCGCCATTACGCTCTACGACCGTACGTTTGATATCACTTACCGCGGCTTCACCCCTGTCGATGAAGAGAACAACCAGCGGATCAAGGAGAGCCGGCTGCACAATTTCTTCTACATCGCTCGCCAGCGGCTGCCTCGGGAGAAATACATCGTGGAATATATCGGTACCGATATCGTCAGGAATCAGCCCGCTATCGGGATCCGGCTGGTGGATCCGGATTTTCGTGTCACTGAACTTTGGGTGCATCGGACGACCAAACTCCCTATTCGGCAGGAGTTCACCCGGCGTGATCCGAAGACCAACCTCCCCATTCAGGAAGTGACGGAATGGGATAAATTTCGTGATGTTGGCGGCGGTATTCAATGGCCGCTTTACGTGCTGCGGGAATCCAAGGGCCAGAAGGTGTTTGAGATGTTTTCCAACGAAGTCACCGTCAATCCACCGGTGAAGGATTCCGTTTTCGAACTTCCCAACGCAGCCAAGAAGGTGAGTGAGAGTAAAGAAGTGAGCGAGCAGGCGCGTCCGAAGACAGTCGGCCGAGCTTGGTGTGATGTACTCGGATTCAATTCCAGCGTTTGGTGCTATAATCTTTGATTATCAGGGCGATTCACGTTCCTTCTTGAAGAACGTCGGCCAACCGCGTTGTACTCCCATTTCGGCCTTTTCCGGCAGGTGAGGCCGTCTCGCATGGTAAGTTTGCGTTGGCGTTTGGGCAGGATCTATCACTGGTACAATGCAGGTTCGCCGAATTACACCAACCACATTATGCGATGTTCCGTCCCCTTGACTCCACCGCGTGAGGGCAGGAGCCCTATGGATCTCGATCAACTACATACGTTCCTTGAAATTGTCCGCCTGAAAAGTTTTTCCAAGGCAGCCCAGACCTGCTTCCGCACGCAGCCGGCGATCAGCGCCCAGGTTCGGCAGTTGGAGCAGGAACTCAATACGTCTCTTTTCGAACGGCTAGGAACCCGCATCCGGCTGACGCCCGCCGGCAAGATTTTCGCCGAGTATTCCGAGCAGATTTTGGATCTCCGCCGCCGTGCCCAGGATTCCATCAACGAGTTGGAGAAAGTACCCCGGGGCGAACTTGTGATCGCGGCCAACGAGGCTACCTGTCTTTACGTGCTGCCCCGGGTCTTTTCCGAGTACAAGAAGCAGTTCCCGAATGTGCAATTGCAGGTGGACCGGTCGTACGGAACGCGCGTCGTGGAAGCAGTTGTCGACAATCTTGCCGATTTCGGCATCACGCAGTTGCCTGTCACTGAGAAGAAGGTGCAGGTGGTGCGGATTCATGCCGATGAAGTCCGCTTGATCGTACCGCCGGGCCATCCTCTCGCGGAGCGCACCACGGTAACCGCGCAGGAGCTTAGCAACCACACCATACTTCTGCCCAAGTACGGCACCACCCGAAAGCGCCTGACGGCCTGGCTGGAACCGGTGGACGAGAGTTTGAAGGTCTCTATGGAACTCGATTCCACGGAGATGATCAAGCAGTTCTGCCTTGCCGGTTTGGGTGTGGGCTTTCTGGCGTTCACCAATTGCCGCGCGGATGTAGAAGCGGGCCGGCTCAAGGCGCTCAGCCTCGCACCGGAACCGCTGATGCGACGGTTGGGATTGATTTACAAGCGAGACAAGGCTCTTTCCAAAGCCGCCCTTGGCTTTATCCAGGTGATCTTGGAGCATGCGGGCAATGGCGGAGACCGCGCGGAAGCCCTGGAGGATCTTGCCGGTCTCCCCGCGGGCATCGTTGACAATGCCTGAATCCGATCCCGCCTCTGAACGGGGCATCCATCGCTTTCGATCTGTCTTCATCTCGGAGAAGCGGATCGTCTGCGTGTGCAGACGCAGCGGACCATGCGGCAGACGATACTGGCCCAGGATGCGGCTTCGCGAGAGTGCGACGTCACCAGCGAGCGGCTTCCTTTCTGATTGTCGATTGCCGTCTGCTCGAATCCGATACGCCTCTCCTTGGCTTGCTTCCGCCCAGCCTCCGCCAACGTCTTGGCTTCTGCGGGGGTTTCCCGATGGGGGTCGATTCTCGAATGGAGATGCCGAGCCGGCCTGTCCTCGTACGAAGCAAGCGAACTTCCGGCGCTACATCCGTGCGCGACTGCTGCCGTCGGCTGGCCGCCGCTTCCGCCGCCGCCGTGGGGCTTTTGGGTCTTCCTTCAGCGAAGCATCTGAAAGCTGCGTCGATGCTGGGGGGTCGGTCTGTCGCTGATCGGTCCAAGGGCTGTCATTGTCCCGCAATCGGACATCCGTAAGCTGAGAGATTTATGGCAACAACAAAGAAAGCGCTCGTATTTGGCAGTGGCGGCCAGCTTGGCTTTGAAGTCACCCGCCTGCTTTCCCGCGACGGCTGGAACGCTGTGGGGTTTGACCGCCAGACCGCCGACGTGCGGCAGGCCGACGTCGTCAGCGGTTTCATTGAAAGTGAACAGCCTGAGCTAGTGGTGAACTGTGCCGCCTACAATCTGGTGGATCGCGCGGAGACCGAACCCGCTGCCGCTTTCCTTGCCAACGCACTGGCCGTCCGCAACCTTGCCTTGGGCTGCGCGAAGACCGGTGCGCGTCTGGTGCATTTCTCCACGGATTATGTGTTCGATGGCACCGGGCGGCAACCGTATTCGGAAGAGGACCGGCCGCACCCCATCAATGCCTATGGGGTCTCCAAACTAAGCGGTGAGTTCTATGCGTTCGCCTACCTTAAGGACGCCCTTGTTATCCGCACGTGCGGCGTTTTCGGACCCGAGGGCATACACACCGCGCACGGCAATTTTGTGGAGACGATGCTTCGCAACGCCCACGCCGGGCGGCCGCTTCGTGTAGTTTCCGATACGATCGCCTCCCCCACCTTTGCCCCGGCCCTGGCGGAGAAAGCCGTCGCGTTAGCGAGTGCCGGAGCCTCCGGACTTTATCATGTGGGTGGCGGGGAACCGATCTCGTGGTTCGATTTCGCGACGCTCATTTTCGACGTCAGCCAGATCGAAGCCAGTTTGGAGGCGACTACGCGGGAGGAGTATCCCACCGCCGCCGCCCGCCCGCATTTCTCGGCACTCTCGAACGCCAAGCTGGAAGCGGACGGTTTCGGGAAAGTGCCCACGCTGCGCGAGGCGATGCTGGAATATTTTGACCGCCGCGAAACCGTCCTCCGCAAAGGCAACCTAAGCCGCTGAGAGCGTTCGTGGGGCGCTTAATCCGCCCCTACGACGGCGTAGTAGCCCTTGCGGGTTTGCACTTTCAGGCCTTTCGCCTTCACATCCAAATCGATCTTCCGGTAGCTGCCATCGGGCTCTCCATTGCTGGACGTGTAACCGATCGAATACTGGTTGCGAAGCTGCTCCTGGATCTCGTCGAAGATGGCGCTTAAGCCCTGGTTTCGCTTGGGTTTGAACAGCGTGCCGCCGGTTTCCTTGGCCATTTTTCCCAGGTCGTAATCCGCCGTCCCACGCATGAAGGCCTGAAAGCTGGGGTCGAAATGGAAGATGCTGTAGATCACCACATCGGATAGCTGCGCTTCCCGCAGAGCTTCTTCAATCTCCACTTTGCTGCCCTGGTCCACGCCGTCGGTAAGCAGGATGATTGCCTTGCGGCCCACGGGCGTGCGCAGCATGTCCTTCGCGGCTACGTAGACGGCATCGTAAAGCACCGTCCCGCGCGGCGTGCCGGTGGGGTTCGTCCCCGGCGTTACCGGGCTGTACACCCCGCCGCGAATTTCCAGCTTGTCGATGGATCTTGAAAGCACGGATTTCGAAGAGGTGAGATCCTGCTCCAGCCGCGAATCCGGCCCGAAGCTGATCAGAAACGCCAAGTCCTTCTCGCCCACCACGCTATTAATGAATGCCTTGGCGGCGCGCTTTTCCTCATCGATCAGGCCTTCCTGGCTGACGCTCACATCGAAGATCACCCCCAAAGTGAGCGGCAGGTTCGATTCCGATGCAAAGTACTTGATCTCCTGTTCCTTGCCGTTTTCCTTCAGAACGAAGTCCTCTTTGGTGAGGTTGTTGATGTAGCGGCCATTCTTATCGCGCACCGAAGCGAAGACGTTCACCACCTGCACGTCCATGGAAATGATTGCGCCCGAATCGGTGATCACGGGGTCCTGCCCATCGGCAGGCGGGGGCACTTTCCCTTTGGCCATTTCCGCCGGATTGGGGTTCAGTGGTTTGAACTGCGCCACGGCCAGCGAAGCGGTCAATGCGCAAAGAAGGGCGGCGATCATCATCGGTTGACGGTACATAGGATCCCCTGTCTGTTTCCATAGATGCGGCCATTCCCCCCGATGTTACCGAAAGCGCACTTCACCGGGTAAATCGCCGGTCACTGGGTAAATCGCCGGTCACTGGGCAGATCGCCGGTCACTGGGCAGATCGCCGGCACTCGGGACCTTGGGGCTTTGCGAATCAGGCAGGCGAGGCCGGCGTTTGCAAAGCGTTCGCGGGCGAAGGGAGCGGGCATGCGAAAATGAGAGGGTGACCGGCACTGAAACCCGCCAGGCTTTCCTGGATTACTTCGCCTCCAAAGGCCATCGCATCCTTCGCAGCTCCTCATTGGTGCCTGCCAACGATCCCACCCTGCTCTTTACCAATGCGGGGATGAACCAGTTCAAGGACATCTTCTTAGGCCAGGAGCGGCGCGATTACGTGCGGGCCACGACGTCGCAAAAATGCGTCCGCGCCGGGGGTAAGCACAACGACCTGGAGAACGTCGGCCATACACGGCGCCATCATACGTTCTTTGAGATGCTGGGCAACTTCTCCTTCGGCGACTATTTCAAGGCCGAGGCGATCGAATTTGCCTGGGATCTGGTAACCAATCGCTACGGTCTGCCCAAAGACCGGCTCTTCGTTACTGTCTTTCGCGAAGACGACGAAGCCGAGGAGCTTTGGCAGCGCGTGGCTCGCGTGCCGAAGAGCCGTATTTTTCGCCTCGATGAGAAGGATAACTTCTGGCAGATGGGCGAGACCGGCCCCTGCGGACCGTGCTCAGAGATCCACTACGATCTTGGCCCCGGCACCGCCGCCCCAGGGCGCGAACGCGAGGAGTTTCCCGAAGATGGCGGAGGCCGTTTTGTTGAGATCTGGAACCTTGTGTTCATGCAGTTCGACCGCGATACGTCCGGTAAACTCACGCCGCTGCCCCGGCCTTCCATCGATACCGGGATGGGGCTGGAGCGCATGGCCGCCATCCTGCAAGGTAAACTCTCGAATTTCGAAACGGACCTGATCTTTCCGATTATTGAGGAGGCCGCGCGGCTCTTCGGCGCGGAACCCGGCGCAGACCCACGCACCGATCTATCGCTGCGCATCAACGCGGACCACGCCCGCGCCGCCGCATTTCTGATCAACGACGGTGTGGTTCCGGCGAACGAAGGCCGCGGCTATGTGCTTCGCAAGATCATGCGGCGGGCCCTGCGCAACGCGCGTCTGGTGGGTGTGCAGGACCCGTATCTGCACCGGCTCACCGGCTTTGTCGCCAACCACATGAGCGACGCCTATCCGGAGATGCTCGAATCCGTCGATCGCGTTAGCCGCATCGTCAAAGAGGAAGAGCACCGTTACGCCACCACCTTCCAGTTGGCTGAGCGCGTCTTCCAGGACGAAGCGAAACATGCGGTGAATGGCGTGCTGCCGGGGGCTGCCGCCTTCAAGCTATACGATACTTACGGGCTTGCTCTCGACGAGCAGGAAGAGATGGCCCGCGAGTTCGGGCTTAGTCTCGACGAAGCTGGTTTTCAATCGGCGATGGAAGAGCAGCGGACCCGTGCCCGTGCCAGTTGGAAGGGCGGCGATAAGACGCAGGTGCCGCCGGTCTTCCAGCAGATTCGCGATGCCGGCGCAACAATTTTCCGCGGCTATGATTCGCTCGAAGTGCCCGCGGCGATGGTGATCGCGCTGGTGGTGGACGGGGTGCGCGTCGATGCGCTTGAGGCCGGGGCGAAGGGAGAAGCGATTCTTTCGGAGACGCCCTTCTACGCGGAAACAGGCGGCCAGGTGGGGGATCGCGGTACGCTCTTCCAGCCGGAGACGGGCTCCCTCGTCGCGGAAGTTCACAATACTTACCCGGCGGTGCCGGGGCTCAACGTACACAAAATCACCGCGCACGCCCGGCTGAGCGAAGGCGACGTCGTTGGCGCGCGTGTGGATGCGCCATCGCGCGAAGCGACCATGCGGAATCACACGGCCACGCACCTGCTGCACGCGGCGCTGCGCGAAGTGCTGGGCAAGCATGTCAAGCAGGCCGGTTCCGTGGTGGACCCCTCGCGCCTGCGCTTCGATTTCTCTCACTACACGGCCATGGACCAGGCTGAGGTTGAGGAAGTAGAACGCTTAGCCAATCGGGAGGTGCTCGCGAACACGGGTGTCGAGACGAAGGTGATGGATCTCGAATCGGCGGTGGCAACCGGGGCGATGGCACTCTTCGGCGAGAAGTACGGAGACCGTGTGCGGGTGGTGGATATTCCCGGTTTCAGCCGCGAGCTCTGCGGCGGCACGCATGTGGCGCGCACCGGCAATATCGGCCTCTGCAAAGTGGTTTACGAGGGCAGCATCTCAGCGGGCACACGGCGGCTTGAAGCAATCACCGGCTTTGGCGCGCTTGATCGCTTCCGGCACGCAAGCGATTCGCTCACGCGCGTGGCCCAGGCTGTGCGCGCCTCTGAGCCCGAATTGCTCGATCAGGTAGAGCGCCTGATGGCCCAGCAGAAGCTGCTCGAAAAACAACTGGATCAATTGAAGAGCAAGCTCGCCGGTTCGCAGGCTGAGGAAATCGAAGCCCAGGCGAAGCAGATCGGCGAGACCAAAGTGCTGGCTGCTCGCGTCGATGGGCTTGAGCGGACGCAGATGCGCGAGCTGGCCGATAATCTGCGCAACAAATGGCAGAACGCCGTCATCCTGCTGGCGGCGGCGGAGAACGGGAACGTTTCTCTGGTTTGCGCCGTGACAAAGAATCTCACCGCTAAAGTGCATGCCGGCAAGCTTGTCGGGCAGGCCGCCGAAAGGTTGGGCGGCAAGGGCGGCGGAAGGCCCGATCTCGCTGAAGCCGGTGGCAAGGATGCGACGAAGATCGACGACGCTTTGGCCGGTCTGTATCCCGCCGTGGAAGGGTTGTTAGGGTGAGCGAAGTGTCCTTGAGAGAAGTGCCGGTGGTGATCGTTGGCGCGGGGCCAACCGGGCTTTCCTGCGGTGTCGAACTGAAGCGGCGCGGGGTGGAATCGCTGATTCTCGACAAAGGTTGTGTCGTGAACTCGATTTACAACTACCCCACCAACATGACCTTCTTCACCACTCCGGAGTTGCTGGAAATCGGCGGCCTTCCGATGACCTCGCTCAACGAAAAGCCCAACCGTACGGAAGCGCTCAAGTATTATCGCCGGGTGGCGGATTACTTCGGTCTCGCCGTGCAGCAGTATGAGCGGGTAGACCGTGTGAGCGGCAGCGACGGCGCCTTTCTGGTGGAGAGTACACGCCATGGGACGGAGTCGTTTTGCTATCGCGCGCAAAAGGTGATTCTGGCCACGGGCTACTACGACATCCCGAATTTATTGAATGTGCCGGGCGAGGAGTTGCCCAAGGTGCTGCATTACTACAAGGAGCCGCACCCCTACTACGATCACGACGTGATGGTGGTGGGCGCCAAGAACTCGGCGGCCATCGCGGCGCTTGAACTCTTCTGGTCCGGCGCGCGAGTGACGATGGTACACCGGAGGGAGCGCATTTCCGATTCGGTGAAGTATTGGATCAAGCCGAACATCGAGAATCGCATCAAGAGCGGCGAAATCAAGAGCTACTTCGGCACATCGGTGAGCGAGATTCGAGAGAAAGAAGTGCTGCTCTCAACGCCCGATGGATTGGCGACCGTGCCCAACGATTTTGTCTTCGCGATGATCGGCTATCAGCCCGATCTCTCGTTCCTGGCCTCGGTGGGAATTCCCCTGGACCCGGCCACGAACAAGCCGCGCCTCAATGAGACCACGTTCGAATCGGAGACGGCGGGCATCTACCTTGCCGGCGTGCTGGTGGCCGGCATGCACACCAACGAAGTGTTCATTGAGAATGGGCGCTTCCACGGCGGGCAAATCGCAGGCGATATCGCCGCGAAGTGCGGCGTCACGGCCTAATCCCTCTCACCACCCAGGCTACACGCCTTACCATCGCCATAGTTCGATTCGCTGCACGCGCAAAGCCGCGAAACCCACGTTGGTAAGCGCTAGACGCAGCGGTCCGCTTACGCCATCGCCATCGAAACTCGCCGAGAGAATGGCCCATTTCCCGCGGCCGAAGTGCCTTCCCGCGAAGGAGGCGGAGAGCAACGGGGCGCCGTCCGCGGACCGGAGAGATAGAGTGCAAACGGGGTCTCCCTCACCACAGGCTTCGGATAGGCCGGCGAACACGTCGATGCGGTAGCGGCCTGCCTCGGGAGGGGCCTTAACGAGAGAGCTTACCTGTTGGTTTCCGTCGGCTGGCAAATGCTGGTAAACGCGATCGAAGACTGGATCCTTCCACCGCGTCGCATGGGAGGAACTCTGGAAGAGGGTGGCATCCACGCAATCGACCAGATGCGACATCGTGGTTTCGCGTTCACGAACTCTTGCCGCAAGGCTGGGCGCGTCCGCGCCGACGAGGGTGAGAAAGCGGGGGTCGAGCGCAACGATGAGGCCTTGCTCTTCACCGTCTACCATACACAGGGTGCGGGCGCCTGAGCGGACGGCCAGTTCCTGCATCGTTCGCCAAACGGAGACCGCGAGCGCATGGCATGGCGCTGCATCCGGGTCTGGCGGCACGGAGTACGTCGAGATGCCCGCGACGCGAATCGAGCAGAGCGGACGCACCGCTCCCAATCGCCGATACCGCGTAGCCCTCGGCGCATAACGCTTCTGCCAGCGCGCCGCCGGAATCTGAGCAAACCACGATGCGATCATCCGGCGCTTGCTTGCGCGGCCAAGGCAGAAATGGCGCGGCGGATTCGCCTGGCTTGAGCGGGCGCGGCTTTGCCGTGAGCGCCTTCACGGCACCGGCCAGCAAACCGTGCAGGCACTGGCGTTGGATGCGCAGGAATCCGGCGAAGCTTACCTTGCGATAGAGCCACCAATCGATGGGGTCGTGGAGGCGGTGGCGCGCGTGTTCCCATAAATTGCGCCAGAGGAAGGGGCCAGACGATGCGCCAGCGGGACGATTGCGGTAGCCGCAATAAATGGAATCGCGAACCATCACCTTCCAATTCAAATCGAACTCGTCCCGGCGATTGAGGCTGGGCTGGCTCCCGTGATGGACGATCGCCAGCGGGCGATGCCGCACGCGCATCCCGCGCCTCGCCATTTGCATCACCACATTCGATTCGTCATGGGTGTAAGGGATCTGTTCATCGAAGCCTCCCACGGCCAGTAGAGCATCGCGGCGGAAGAGGCAGTTGTTGCCCGTGACGGTGTTCCAAAGGCCGCCCTCGCCTTGGTGATGGCTGCCCGGATGCGGTTGGATGGGCCAGGGATAGGTGGTCTCCGTCAGCAAGCCGTTGGCGAATTCCACCGTCTGATCGCGAAAGCGGTAACTGAGCCCGCCAACGGCGGTGGTGAGTGGATCGTCGAAGGCAACGAGCGCCTCGCACATCCAGTCCGGGTGCGCGAAGGAATCGTCGTCGAGGAAGGCCACGAACTCGCCCGCAGCAGCGGCAATGCCGATATTGCGGGAGACGCAGAGATTCGCGATTGGATTGCGGCGCACTTTGATCTCGCCGGCGAAGCGAGCAAGCACCGCTTCCGTTTCATCCGTTGAAGGGCCGTTGACGACGATCACTTCGAAGCGCGGGTATCGTTGCCGCCTCAATTGCAGCAGGCAGCTTTCGAGATGGGCGGCGCGGTTGAGCGTGCAGACCACGACGCTCACCGAAGCGCTCTCGTTCGTTCGAGGAAGGCGTTGGGTGCGAGTGATGGCTTCGAGCCATTGATCGTGATCGGCGGGAACCGGCCAGAGCGCCACATCGGGAAAGCCCAAGCCTTTGAGCGCGGCCACGCTTGCCGAGTCGACGCCCCAAACCTGTTCGAAGCCGCGAGTGAGCGAGCGTAATCGCTCTTTTCCATCGTGGATGGCGGAAGCTTCGCACAAAAGTGCTCGAATGCCCGGGAAACGCTCGGCCAGGTGGAGTTGCGGTTGCTCCGTATCGAGATGCCATAGGAGTAAGTCGTTCGCGTCTTCCACGAATGCCAGTTCGCGGATGGGCTTCGCGATGGAAGCTGCCCCGCGCCCGGCGGCATAGAACTGGCAAGGCACCCCGCTATCCAGGGCATGCGAAGCCAGGTGCAGGACCGCGCGCGCGGGAGGCGTGTCGAGACACTCGCCGAGCACGATATGCAGTGTCATCGCGGTGGATCCGCAGCGGTGCCGGAGCCTTTCCGCACTTGCTCCTCAATGCTCATAAGCACCGCTTCCATCGCGCGCGCGACAGCCACGCTTTGCTCCGCGTGATGTCGCAGAGGCCTTGTGTACCAGGGCATCATGGCGTGCATCGCGCGGATCACCAGATTCAGATGCATAGGGTAGTTGCGCGGCATTTCGCCAACCTGGGCAGCGCTCTCTTCCAGGTCGCGAATCGCTTTACGTAGTTTGTGCCACGCTTCGCCGCTTGCGAAATGGATGGGCGCGGAATTCCCGGCGTCTTCGGCGCTGGGGATCTCCAGCTTGCGGCGAAGTTGTTCGAGGATGTCGTTCGCTTCCATCGTAAAGGCCTGCGGCTACCCAGCAATTCTCTCAAAGAAGCGCAGGCTCTTCTGGGCGGCGTTCTTCCAGGTAAAGACGTCGACGTGAGCGCGTCCCTTTGCCGCCAACTCCGTGCGGAGAGTCTCGCTGGCGATCAGCTTCGCGAAGCCCTGAGTGAGTTCCGCTTCACTGTGCGGATCGGCGTAGAGCGCGCCCGGGCCGCACACCTCAGGCAGTGAAGAGACTCCCGAAGTGAGCACTGGCACTCCCGCTGCCAACGCCTGCGCGGGGGGGAGTCCGAAGCCTTCATAGAGCGACGGGTAGACGAAGAACGTAGCGGCGCGAAAGAGCCCGGGCAGATCGTCCTCCGGCACATAGCCCAGGTAGCGCAGAGAGCCCCCGGCTCGGCGGATGCGTTCGATCGTCGATTGCTGCTCCCAGCCTACCGGGCCAGCGAGTACGAGTTGGTACCCTTCGCGTTCCGTCTCCCGCAACCGCAGCCAGGCATCGAGCATCCGCGGCACGTTCTTGCGAGGCTCGATGGTGCCGAGATAAAGTGCGAACTTCGCCGGCAAACTGTAAGCCAGCCGCACCCGTTCCGCCTCCGCGCCGGGCACGTCGAAGTAGGCGGGGGCAATACCGTTTGAGATCACCTCCACTTTGTTTTCGTCAAGGCGCAGCAGCCGGCAGGCATCGCTTCTGGTGGCCTGGGAAACGGCAATCAGCCCTCGCGCTTGCGGGTAAACGCGTTCGGCGAACTCTTTGTTGGCGCGCACATTGCCGGGGGTGTGGGTTTCCGGCACCAGCCAGACGGTCATGTCGTGGATGGTGGTGGTGATGGGCACGCTCGAAGGCGGGTGGTGAAGATGGATGGAGATATGGAAAAGATCGGCGCGCGGGGCGATGGCGTCTCGCAGAGGCAGGGGCACCTTGTTGAAGAGATGCACGTAGGCAAGGCGCAGCCAGGTGTTGAGCCGCGGCAGAGGCGAGCGTTCATGGTCAAGCGAAGTGGGGAGTTGGAGATACGGGAAGCAGGATATCCGGTGCGATGTGCCCTCCTCCCGCATCGCTTTCACCCATTCATAGAGCGCTGTCTTGACGCCGGCGCTACGCAGAAGAAAGGGAAAAGCATCCACCGCGATCTTCATCTTGCCGTTCCTCCGCGCGGGCCGGCTTGCAAGGGCAGGTTGCTGAAGAGAAACTTCCCACCGCTCTCAGCGATTTCGTGTAGTTGCCGCTTGCCAATGAGAGCCTCGATTGCGGCCATTCGCGGCGCGGCCGCCACCAGATAATGCCGCTGCCCGGAGCGCCAGCGATTGACGAACTCGGCGTCAGTCAAGAAGACGTTGGGGGCGCCCGGCGCATGGCTTCCGTATTCCAGATTGTTCACGCGGCCGTTCAACAAAAGCACGCGCTCATCGGCATAAAAAGCGACGGAACTGAAGGCATAGAACTGGTCGTCGAAGATCAATTCTCCATGCGGGGCGGCATCGTAGGCCACGGCCAGGGCGCGGGTGGAGAGATAAGGGTCAAAGACCGTAAGCGCCAGTCGCGCCGCGCTAAAGAACATCACCATCGCCGCGGCCACCAGCAGGGCGGAGCGGTAGCTTTTGAATAGGAAGCTGCCAACCGCGCCCGCCAGCGTAGCCACACCCGCAAGCAGCAGTGGCAGCTTCAAGAAGGCGAACGCATCCAAAGTGAGGTCTTCGAGATGCCCCAGCGCCAGCGTGTAGGCTTCGGGATTTGAGGTGAGCGCGCTGGAGATATCGCCTTGCGTGGGGACGTTCCAGACGCGCACAAGCAGAAAGATAATCGCTGCAAGGGCAATCGCGAAGATGGCCCCGGTCGCCTGGCGGGCGAGGCGATTCCACTGCCATTGCGCCTTCGCTTCGCGCCGCGCCATCGCGCAGCCCACCAGGATGGCGAAGGCCGGGTAAGCGGGCATTGTGTAGTATTCCTGGGTTGTCGAAAGCGTGAAGAAGAAGAGCACGAAGGCGATCACGCACAGGCAAAGCAGACGGGTTCGCGATGCCCGGTTGGCATCGTTGAAGTGCAGGCGGGCGGCTGCGGGAAGGTAAGCGGTCCAAGGGAAGACCCAGAGCAGATGGTATAGCCAGAACTGTACGCGTGGCACGGTGTTGTAGTCGCGCGGATAGCGCAGGTTGAGGAAGCGTAGCAGGTGCTCGTTGAGGAAGTAGAACCAGAAGAAGCCGCGATATTCGCCGGGCGCCGCGCGCAGAGTGAAATCGAAAAGCGGGGGATTGGCAGCCATCGCCAGGGCGTGCCACGGGGCGGCGACGATGAAGGCAATGCCCGTGCATTCGGGCAGATGCAGGCGCTTCCAGATAGCGAGACGGAAGATCTGCCGTGTGGCGAGCAGGTAAAAGAAGATGGCCCCGGCGGGAACGGCGAAGGCGAGCAAGCCCTTAATCAAAGTGCCAATGCCCAAGAAGAGCCCCATCATCATCGCCCAGGCGCGCGGGTTGCTTTCCTCGGGTTCCATCATTCGCAGGAAGGAGGCGAGGGCGAGCAGAATCGCCAGCGTCAGCATGCCATCGGAGATCATCACCCGCGTGAAGAGAAAGAGCCCGGCGCAGGTGGTGATTACCAAGCCGCTGTAGAGGGCCACCTCCGCGTCGAAGGCCCATCTTGCGATACGGGCCGTGGCAAAGCAGAGCAGGATGGCGGCCAGCGCAACCGGGATGCGGCCGCTCCAATCGTGAACTCCAAAGACGCCGAAGCTCACGCCCATCAGCCAGTATTTGAGGGGCGGCTTTTCGAGATAAGGGATACCGTTGATCTGCGGCGTAATCCAATCCCCGGAACGCAGCATGTCGCGGGCGATGATCGCCTGCACGGAATCGACGTCGTCCATCAGGTATGGCGGCGCGGCAATCCCCACGCCGAAGATGGCCAGTGCAAACAGCAGCACCAGCCATTCGGGCTTCCGGAAGAGCAGGCTCCGCAAGGGGCCATTGAGCGGCGCCGCCTCTGTGGGTGAGGCTAGAGTTGCCATGCGCATGCTCCTTCGCGCAAGCACTCTGGCGGGGCCGAGTTACTCATAGCGCAACGCCTCGGCAGGGGGAATGCGGGCTGCGGTGCCGGCAGGATGAAGGGTGGCTAGGAAGCTCACCGCCAGCGTCACGCCGGCAATCCATAGGGAATCCATCCAGCGTGGTTCGAAAGGAACGTGGCTGAGCGCGTAGACCTCGGCGTCGAGCGAGATCCATCGATACTCGTTTGCGAAATAGCTGAGAGCATAGCCCGCGCTCAACCCTATGACGACGCCAATAACGGCGATCAAAACGCCCTGGGTGATGAAGATGCCGCGAATTTGGGCGGGCCGGGCGCCCATCGACATCAGTTGAGCGATGTCGCGGTGCTTCTCCATCACCAGCATGACGAGCACGATGAAGATGTTTAGCGCCGCCACCAATTGGATAAGGCCAATGGTGATGACGGTCACCACTTTCTCCATGCGCAACGCATCCAGGATGCGGCGGTTCTGCTCCATCCAGGTCTGCGCCACGAAGCTGTCTCCGGCAAGCGCAACGGCCTGCCGCGCGGCGGTTGGAGCGGCATAAATGTCGGCGAGGCGAAGTTCAATCGCGTTCACCGAATCGCCCAGGCCCATAATGCGTTGGGCGTTCGGCAATGCCGTGAATGCCCATCCGGCGTCGATGTCGTAGAAGCCCGTTTCGGCGATGCCCACCACGCGATAGCGAACCGATAGCGGGCGCGGGCCGAAGGGCGTCAACTCCCCGGCTGGATTGATGACATTGATGACGCTATTGAGCATCATGCCGGTGCGCTCAGCGAGTTTGGAGCCAAGCACGATCCCGGGGAAGGGCTCCGATTCGGAGAGCCGTTTGGCCTCGCCTTGCTTGATGGCGGCACTCAGGCGGCTGAGGGCTTCGGCATCGGTAGCGTCGATGCCTTTGAGCACGGCGCTTTCGGTGAGTTGCGGACCGGTGAGGATCACAGTGCCGTAGAGAGCCGCGGAGACCTCGGTGACGCCCTCGAGGGTCCGCAGCTTCCCGGCCACGGGGCGCCAATCGTCAATGCCCGCGCCAGGCACTTTCTCCAAAATGTTGATGTGCGCCGTGGCGCCTAGCAGGCTGGCTTGCAGATTGTTCCGGAAACCGTTGTTGATGGCAAGCGCAATCACCAGCGCCATCACACCAGCGGCCACCCCAACGATGGAGATCACCGTGATCAGCGAGATTGCCGCATTCTTGCGCCGCGCCCGCAGGTAGCGGCTGGCAACGAAGAACTCAAAGGAGGAGCGTGCCACCCGTTAGCCTTCCAACTCACGCAACTGCGCGGCCAGGCCGATGGGGCCTTCGGGCCGCAGTTGCGGGAAGAGGATGACATCGCGGATCGAGCGGCTGTTGGTGAGCAGCATCGTGAGCCGGTCGATCCCGATCCCTTCGCCGCCCGTCGGCGGCAATCCATAGCAAAGTGCCCGGACGAAATCTTCGTCCATCTGGTGCGCTTCCTCATCGCCGCGCTGTTTCATCTCAAGCTGCATCTCAAAGCGGCGGCGCTGCTCCTGCGGGTCGTTCAACTCGGTGTAGGCATTGCCGATCTCCATGCCTGCGGCGTAGATCTCAAAGCGATCTACCATGGCCGGGTTGGTGGCATTCTGCTTCGAAAGCGGAGATAGCTCCACGGGGTATTCGTAGATGATCGTGGGCTGGATGAGGTGGCGTTCGGCCACCCGTTCAAACACGTCGCCCAGCGCCTCACCCGGTGTGGCCTTTGCAGAATGCTGCTTCAGCCATGCGGGGTCCGATACCTGTTCGAGCGTGGGCTTTTCATCCTCCGGCCAGTATTCGATCACCGCTTCCCGCATGGTGAGGCGGCGGACGTTGCCGAAGTCGAGGTGGTGGCCCTGGAACTCCACCACCGTGCCTCCGGTGGCGTCGATGGCCACCTGCCGCAGGAGTTCGCCGCTGAGGTCCATCAGCCCTTCGTAGTCGGTGTAAGCCTGATAAAACTCGAGCATCGTGAACTCGGGATTGTGCTGCGTGGAAACTCCTTCGTTGCGGAAATTGCGGTTGATTTCATACACGCGTTCGAGGCCGCCCACCACCAGGCGTTTGAGGTAAAGCTCCGGGGCGATGCGGAGAAAAAGGTCCACGTCCAGCGTGTTGTGGTGCGTGACGAAAGGGCGCGCGGCGGCGCCGCCGTAGACGGGTTGCATCATCGGTGTTTCCACTTCGATGAAGCCGCGCTCTTCCAACTGGCGGCGCAACGACGAAACGATTTTGGCCCGGGTGACGAAGGTATCGCGGACCTCGGGATTCGCGATCAGGTCGAGATAGCGCTGTCGGTAGCGGGTCTCCACGTCTTCGAGGCCGTGCCATTTCTCGGGCAGGGAAAGCAGTATCTTCGAGAGGAAGTCGAGCCGCGTGGCGTGTACGGTGAGTTCACCCGTGCGGGTGCGAAAGAGGAAGCCCTCCACGCCAACGATGTCGCCGGTCTCGAGCAGTTCGAAGAGGCTGTAGTCGGTTTCCGAAAGATCGTTCTTGCGGATGTAAACCTGCAGCTTTCTGCCATCCTGCTGAAGGTGGAGGAAGGACGCCTTGCCCATGCGGCGCACGCCAACGATGCGCCCGGCGACGCGCACCTCCGTGCGATGGGCTTCGAGTTCTTCGCCGCTCTTCTCAGAAAACCCATCGAGGATCTCCCCGGCGCGGTGGGTGAATTCGAAGCGTTGCCCGTAGGGCCGGAAGCCCAGCGCTTCAATCTCCCTGATCTTGCGCAAACGCTGGCCGAGTAGTTCCTGTTCAAGCGACAAAGTAAGCTCCCTGGGGATAAACCTTTATTATAATTGGGGTTGGCTTCCGTCTCGATTGTAATCCCCGCTTATAACGAAGAAACCCGCCTTCCAGCCACTCTTTACGCCGTTCTGGGCTATCTGCGCACTTCGGCGCGCTGGCAGGAGTGGGAGATCCTGGTTGTGGACGATGGATCCGTGGATGGCACGGCGGCGGTAGCGGAGGCCGTTCACGCGGAAGAGCCCAGAGTGGCACTGCTTCGCAATCCCGGCAATCGCGGGAAGGGCTATAGCGTCCGCCACGGGATGCTGGCGGGCAAGCACGAATGGGTGCTCTTCTCCGACGCCGATCTCTCCACTCCCATCGAGGAATTGGACAGCTTGTACGAAGCCTGCAAGCAGCGTGGCTGCCCCATCGCCATCGCTTCCCGCGCGATCGACCGCAGCCTGATCGAAGAACGGCAGAGCCTGCTGCGGGAATTTGGCGGGCGCGGGATGAACCTGCTGATGCGCCTGATCGTCGGGCTCGACGTGGCGGACACCCAATGCGGATTTAAGCTGTTTACCAGGGAAGCGGCACAGTCGATCTTCCCGCTGCAAACCATCGATGGCTTTGGCTTCGACCCCGAAGTGCTCTTCATCGCGCGGAAGCTGGGCTACCGGTTTTGTGAGATTCCGGCGCGCTGGAAGCATGTGGAGGGAACGAAGGTGCGCCTGGTTGAGGATAGCCTCCGGATGGTGGCCGACTTTGTGCGGATTCGCCGGAACGACCTTGCCGGTAGGTACGGGGAATCCGCTCCGCGCGATTGAGGAACTGACCGGCTTCTTGCCCCCCGCGTGCCCGCCGCGAACGCCCCTCGTATAATGGGAGCGCTATGCAATATCGCAGTCTTGGACGCACCGGCTTGGAAGTGAGCGAAATCGGCTATGGAGCCTGGGGCATTGGAGGGATTCAGTGGAAGGGCGGTGAGGACGACGAATCCATTGCTGCGCTGAAGCGAGCGATTGAGCTTGGACTGAACTTCATCGATACCGCCCTCGCGTATGGGGAAGGCCATAGCGAACGGCTGGTGGGAAAGGTGATCCGGGAGAGCGATGGAGACATCCTGGTTGCCACCAAGATCCCTCCCAAAAACCAGGTCTGGCCGGCGCGGAGCGGGCATTCACTGGAGGATGTGTTCCCCTACGACTACGCGGTGGCATGCACGGAACAGAGCCTCAAGAACCTGGGCATCGAACAGATTGACCTTCAGCAGTTTCACGTGTGGAACCCGGAATGGGTAGCAAGGGATGAATGGCGACGGGCGATTGAAGATCTGAAGGCCTCGGGCAAGGTGAGCTACTTCGGGATTTCGATCAACGACCATCAACCCGACAGCGCGCTTTCCATCATCGAAACCGGTCTTATCGATACCGTTCAAGTGATCTATAACATCTTCGACCAAAGCCCGCATATCAATCTCTTTCCGGTTTGTCTCAAGCACAACGTGGGGGTGATTGCGCGGGTACCGCTCGACGAAGGGGCGCTGAGCGGCAACATCCACGAGGATACGGTATTCGATCCCAATGAGTTCCGCGCAGCCTATTTCCGGGGCGATCACAAGAAGCAAGTGGTGCAACATGTGGACCCGCTGATTGCCAGCCTGCATGCCGCGGGGGTCACCCAGCCGCTTGCCGAAGTGGCGCTGCGCTTCTGCCTTTCGCATCCCGCCGTCTCGACCGTGATTCCCGGAATGCGCAAGATCCGTCACGTGGAATCAAACTGCGCGTTAAGCGATCAGGGGCCGTTGCATGAGCCGATTGTCGAGCTTCTGCTAGGCCACGCCTGGGAGAAGAATTTTTACCCTGCGTAGAGGCGTGGCGCCTCCCCCGATCCATAAAGCCAAGCCCGCCGCAACCGAAGCGTACTCCGCTGCTACTCGCGGTTTTCCTCGCGCCGATGCACTCCGATGCGATTCTCCAACTCGCGCGTCCACGGCATCACGCCGCAGCGCTTGGCCCAGGCATCCCACATGCTTTCGAGTTCCCTGGCCAGCGGCGGCCGGTCGGCAATGCGGTTGTGAAGCTCATTGCGATCCTCGGCAAGGTGATGCAACTCCCAGGGCTGCTCGAACGCTGACACCAGCTTCCAATCGCCTGACCGGATCGCTCGATTTCCTTCGTGCTCCCAAAACAGCTTTCGCGGCCGCCCCTCGCCGCGCCTATCAAGCAGGGGCAGCAGGCTCTGCCCTTCCATTGGCGGAATCGCGTATCCGCCCAATTCCTTGGGGTAGGCGGCGCCGGCGGCTTCGAGCAAGGTAGGCATGATGTCCACGATGTGGCCGGGCGTGCGCTGCCACTCGCGACTGGGCTTCACGCGGGCCGGCCAGCGGACGATCAAAGGCGTCGAGATGCCCCCTTCATGCACCCAGTGCTTGTGCATCCGGAATGGAGTGTTGCTGAGATTCGACCATCCACGGTGGTAGCTGGTCCAACGCTCTCCGCTCGAATCCCGGTCTACCATCTCCGCGCAGCCGCCGTTGTCGGAGAGGAAGAGCACCAGCGTATTCGATTCGCGCCCGCTTTGCCTGAGCGCTTCCAGTACGCGGCCGGCTTCAGCATCCAGCCGGGTGACCTGCGCGGCATAGGTTTCCATCTGACGCTCGGCCGCTTCCTTGTCTGGCAGATCCTTCCATTCCGCAACGGTCGGGTCGCGCGGCGAGAGACGGCTGCCCTTGGGAAGCATCCCCAGCGCGGTCATGCGCCGGTGGCGCAGTTCACGAAGGCGATCCCATCCGGAAGCGTATTTCCCGCGTTGCCGCTTCAGGTCTTCAGGGAGCGCCTGCAAAGGGAAATGCGGCGCTGGGAAGCCCACGTAAAGAAAGAAGGGCCGGTCCGCGGGAGCTTCGCGAATGAAACGCGCGGCGCTTTCTGCCACCGCGCTGGTGAGATAGAAGTCCGATTGCGGCACGGGCAATCTCGCGTCCCCCTCGGCCAGATTGGTGGGGTGAAAATACGATCCGCTTTCGAGCGTGCCGTAGAAGCGGTCAAATCCGCGCTTCCCCGGCCACTCTTCCGGCTTGCTGCCCGCATGCCATTTTCCGGCCAACGCCGTGTGGTATCCAGCGCCCGCACGCAAGGCCTCTCCAAGCGTGGCGCAATTCCGGTTGAGAGCGCCGTGATAAGCGGGAACGCCCAGATCGTTCGTCATGTGCCCCATGCCAGCCTGATGAGAATAGAGCCCGGTCAGTAGCGAGGCCCGCGAGGGGCAGCAACGTCCGGCATTGTAAAACTGGCTGAACCGGACCCCTCCGTGTGCCAGTGCGTCCAGGTTTGGCGTCTCAATCTCCCCGCCAAAGCAGCCCAAGTCCGAATAGCCCAGATCGTCGGCAAGCATCAACACGATGTTGGGCCGTGCCGCCGCCGCTCTTGCCGCCAGCGGCAACGTCATCAAGGAACAATGTCGTGCAAAATCTCGTCGAGTCATCGCAGAACCTCAACCTATCACGGACCTCAACCCAGAGTGGCCCTCGATCCACTATGTACAAGGCTGGCGGCGAAGCGATGATCGGGGGACAAACTCGACACTCGCGGAGGACTGCTCTCGTTCAGTCGGCGCTTGCTTCTCTGACCGCTCTCGCCTCGTCGGGGAGCCGGAAGGAAGGGATGACTTCCCGCCAACGAACGTGGATGAGCTTTTCGAATGGTCTTGTCTCCACGGCCTAGCTAGTATCCTCAAGGGCCAGGCAATCGACACCATCGCCTTGTCGGTGTCCCCATTCTCGCTTTCCGTTTTCCCAGCGGATTGATGAAGCCTTAGTCAACCTGGTTGACAGTTATTTTCCTGTAGCCTCCTCATTGTTATTTATGCGTAAACAGAGTGAAAACAGATCAGATTATTGCACTTGTAAATTCGCATGTTCCCCCTCATAAATCTGCTTGCCAGGAGCTGGATTTAGGAGCAGAATCCTCGTAGCGGCGGCAACCAGCCCGCTTTCACCCGTTCCGGCGGGATAAACGCCACTCAAAGCGGCACATAAGGTTCCCTATTTCTCTCATAGATTACCGGCCACCCAACGATATGCCCGCCCGGCACCGCGGAGTATCGCCGAACCAGAAGTGTGCCTGGACGCACAGATATCGTGCAAAAGAAAGAAAGGTTTGTCATGGGAAGAGAAGGCAAGTCCGGCAAAGAGACTGAAAAGGCCGGGCAGTTCGTATTGGAAGGCATCGCAAAGCTACAACCCGGTGAAGACCGGGAGGCATTGGAACTGAAAGCGATCGCAGTGACGCGCGATGGCACGGTGGTGGGAGAGGCCAAGGTATCCGGGGAGGGTGAATTCCGCATCCCGTTGGCGCTCAAGCAGCCCCAGGATGTGCAACTTCTTATCGGTCCAGCGGAGACGCCATACATCTGAAGAGACTTCCGCAGCCGCGTCCCGTCAGTCTGGCGCCAGGCGATCGAAGAAAGCGGCGACGGGCGGCAGATCCGCGCCGAACTGTTTATCCCCCGGTTGGAATGGCTCCCGTGGCTTCCACGGAAGATCTGCGTGTTTGGCCGCGTCCGCAAGGTTCATGCTCACGGCGATTCCCACGATCTGTGTTCGGTTCCGTTCGCGAAAGTGGAGATCTTCGATGTGGACCGGGAAGGCTGCTTCTGGCCCTTCATCCTAAGGAAGCTGCCGGACTTGCTGGACCGGAGGGTGGTGAAGATTCCCGATCTGATCGGCCCACACTTGAGAATCCCCAAGATCCCACTGCCCGATCCTCCGCCATTCGAACTGCGCACCGCAGCAATAGCTGAAGGAGCGTCGCGAGTAGCATTCGACCCTCAACCCGAACCGCCGGCGGGCGCCTACACGTTCGACCCCGCGGCGCAGGTTTCGTTGAATCCACAACCGTTGCCACCACGAGTCGGGATGGAGTCTGTTTCCAGCTTCTCGGGCGAGACGGCGCGGCTGGCACCACAGATCGCTGAGCGTCTGGGGGAACTCACGCTGAGCGCCAGAATCGCGCCGTGGGAGTTCTTCCCTTTTTGCTTCTACAGCAAGAGATTGGTGTGCAGCACCCATACGGACAGTTGCGGGCGGTTCCGCTGCTGCTTCAAGTGGTGGCCCTTCCACGTCCGGAACGGCCGCTTGCGATTTGACGCCAGGCCCGACATCATCATTCGCGTCACCCAGGTGATCAATGGCGTGGAGCGGGTGCTTTACCTCGACCCCTACACCAGCACCCGGTGGAATGTCACCAACGCCTACATCAACGTCTTCGTCGACGACCCGGACGTGCGTTGCGGATCGTGCGACCCGCAACCGCGGCCCGAAGGCACGCAAGTCTTCTTCACCCGCATCGGCAACGACGAGGTCTACCGCATCAACCAGGGCAACGGCCTATACAGCGGAGGCGGCATCACCAACATGGCCTATGGCGCGGGCCTGCGCGTGCATGCGCAGTTCGGCGATGGGCTCAGCAGCGGCGCGCCGGCGCGCTATTACCGCCTCTCTTACCGTAAGGGCGGCGGCCCGTGGAAAGCGTTGGACGAGCCGCTTTCCGATACGCGCGTGAATAAAGCGACTTTGTTCAGCGAGTCCCACAGCCTGGGTCCGGTTGCCGTGAACGGCGTGCCGGGGCTCTACGAAGTGCGTAACTTTGCGGGCTACTACTGGTACAACCCGGATTGGGCGGGCACCTGGAGCACTGCCGTGGCGGAGCCGGATACGGGACACTTCACGCTTCGCCTGGAGGTGTTTGACCAGAACGGTGTGAAGCTGACGGCTGCCGCTGTGGACTATCGCGATGGTACGGTGGCGCCCCCGGCCACACTGCCGCCAATGGGAGACCAATGCGACCTGCAGATCACCCTTGACAACAAGGCGCCGGTGGTCGATATCAACGTTCCGGCCGCCACCAATGAGTGTGGCGTGGTACCTTGGAGCCCCAGCCTGAACCTGCAATTCCCCATCAGCGTCTCGCAGGAAAATGGCAGGCTGAACCAATGGTATTTCGTCTACCGCAAGGGCGTGCTGCCCGCTACGCACTCCCTGGCCAGCGGTTCCTCGGCGAATGGAACACCGGGCAGTGTCAATACCACAGTATCCGGCGCGCCCTTGCTGGCGGGCCTAACCACGACCTGCGCCTTCGATCTGGAACTCGGGGCCTGGGCACACATCCGGAACGGCTATGGGCTGGTTTACTTCACGCGCCAGAACAAGGCGATCGCCGTGGAGAAGTGCGACTGCCCCGATTGCTCGTAGCGGAAGCCGTGAGCGATAGCCGGGCGGGACTGCCTGGAGGACGCGAGGAGACGGCCGTCTCCTGCGTCCTCAAATGCGTCCGATCCCCGAAACCGCTCGACGCGATTGCGGGGTACCGCAAGCGGCTAAGATCGGTGGCCGGTTTGGATTCCGTGGCCCGCTCCGGTTTCTTGCCAGCCTCGCTTCACGCCGAGAAGCGTGGGCGGGCGGCGTCGATTTCGACGCTGAAATGTGGCCATTCGCAGGAGCGTGGGGATGCCTGTCTCGCGGGGCTGCAAACTTGCGCCGAATTTAAGTGGATTCGCGCGTATAGATTTGAGGCAGCCGCTGCGGACAATTCACCCCCGGCTGGGCAATGGACTCCGCCCAAGGAGGGCGTGTCTATGAATCCGGTGGAATATGCGGAACGCTACCGCAATCTAACCATCCAGGCCAACGGCCAAACGAAAAATAATCTGCGCGTTGAGATCTACCGGATCGGGAAACCGGACGACGAGCAGGGCAAGCTCTGGCAGGATCTCAAGGATCATTTTCGAACGGCGAAGAAAAAGGACGCTAGCTACGCCATTACACTCCTGGTCAACGGCAGCCAGGAACGCTTCGATTCCAGCGACAAATTGCTACGCCACGTGGTGAATCCATTTTGGGGAAAAGGCTCACCCGAAGACTGCCAAATCGCCCTTTCGGTGGCGGTGTTGCTGGGCCGGACGACGATGGCGCGGGTGCAGACTTACGCCAAAGATCATGTTGGGCTCGATTGCAATGGGTTTGTCGGAAACTATCTTTGGCGGGAGCGGCTGCAGAATGCGTGGAAGCTGCATCCGGGCAAGGACGAGGTGCCCGCGCCATCGGCCAACATCGCCGCGATCGTCAAATGGGCCGCCGATAAATCGAAAGAGAGCGGCGCGGTGGTGGATAAGGTGGAGGACCTCGATTCAGAACGGATGTACTTGATGGCGATGGTGGATGGCAATTTGAAGGTGATTCCCGGAGGGCCGAACAGCCCATCGGGTCACATCGTGATCACCCAGCCCAAGCGGTATATGGCGAAGTCGTTCACCTGGGATTCCATGGGATTTTACGACCTGGGCATGGCTAAGAAAGATGCTTATGGCCACCCGGCCTATTGGGCGGTGGAATCGACCGGACCGGAAATGCAACTAGGTTTGCGGGAATCCTGGTATGCCATCCGCGTGTTGCGCAACAAGAAGAAAGAACCGATTCCGGGTATCTTCGACGTTTATCGCGGGAGCAAGGCGGCCTCGCTTAAGTTTCGAATTGTACCGGTGCCCTAGGCGGATTCAGGCTGCTGCTGAACGCTCGAACAGCGTGGTTGCGCAATGCAATTCCGGAACCTGATACAGTTTGCTGGAAAGCTGCGTGTCCGATGCTGCACTGTACCTTCAGAGTTCTTCTCACGCTCGTCCTGCTACAGGCGATGGATGCGGGGGATTCCGCGGCCCCCTCCGCCGAATCGGTCCGGCCTGCGGGGACGCTGGAACTGGTGGGCTTTGTCCACGACGACCGCGCGCTCAATCGTGCTCACGACGTGGAAATACAGGGCGATTTCGCCTTCGTTGCCGGCAAGGGCGGTTCGCTGGCAATCGTCAACATCGCCGATCCCTCGGCGCCGAAGATCGTCTCCGCGCTGGCCGACCCCGTTGAGTATGAAGACGCTGAGACGGTGCTGCCGATGGGGAATGTCCTATTCCTGGGCACGCGGGACTTCTTCGCGATCGATATCAGCGATCCGGCAACGCCGCGCGTGTCAGAAGATCGCTCGCCGTCCGCAGATCGATTTCATCAACGGCATGGCGCTGTTCGGCCACTATGTATTGACGGCAAACAAATCCGGCTACATCGGCATCTTCGATGTCGGCAATCCGGCTGATCCGGCCTTTGTCGAAGCGCTTCACACCGCGGGCACGGGCGGCCCACAGATGCCCCACGATATTACGGTCTTCGGCAATCACGCCATTGTCGCCGACACCCGCCAGCACACGCCGCACAGCGTCTACATTTACCAGATTGCCTTGCCGGGATCGAAGACAATCCTCCCGGCTGCCCAGTGGATTCTCACGGGCCGCGTCTCCAACAAAGACAACGAAGGCGATCTGCAAGGGGCCAACCGGGCAGTCGCATGGGGTGGCCACTACGCGGCCGCCGGTGCTTTTCAGCCGGACCGTGTGGGCATCATCGATGTCTCAAACCCGGCGCAGCCGCGGCAACTCGCCAATCTGCCGGTCTGCGATATCGACGCCACCGGAATGGCTATTTACGGTTCGCTGCTGCTGGTGAGTGGCGGCGAATGCGTTGAGGCAATCGATGTCTCCAACCCGGCGCAGCCGGTTTCGGTGGCGCAGTACCGCGGCGGAGCCCTCTTTCCCACGCGGGCTCTGCGGCGTGGTGGCAGCGTGCGCTACGACAACGGACACGATCTTGTTTACAGGGACGGCTACATCTACGTCACCGCGCAGAACGACAACCGGCTTGGCATCCTGAAACTGGCAGATCCGCAACTGCGGAAACTCGCTTCGCAGCCGGAAGGCGCGAAGTAATGCCTCGCCCGGTCCAGGCCCATCCATTGCCACGTTTCTCCACTCGCGAAACCACACCGGAAAGCGGGATCGGACGAGCAGCCTGCCGGAAACATACGGTCCCGAACCTGCACTATTGCACATAGATGTGCAGGTGATTGGGGAAATCGTGGAGCCTTTCCGGCTGGACGTTTCCGAATGACAGGGGAACCCTCCCGGTCACTCCCTCAGGCACCCGGACGCGCAGTTCAGTAACACCGGGAGGGGCGTAGGGCGAGCGGGTGGCGGAAACGATTTCCGCCGCGACGCCGTTGAATAGCATCTTCACCGGCGACGAGAGGACGTAGTCGTACGAGCCCACGCGGCGGTCGTCCGGTGCGGGTGGATTCGTTCCTCCCAGGCCGTTAGCGAAAATCTGGACCACCGATCCGGGAAGGGCTGGATTATCGGAAAAAAAAGCCGGTTGCGGGTGCCATCCTGGTTGATGGCCGCCGCGGCCCGCTCGCCGAACATCCCGAACATGCCAAAGCTCACCGGACCTTGTTCGAGGCGCAGGGACTGGGTGCCGCTGGGAGACAAAACGGCGATTTGCAAAGGGAAGCTGGCATCTCTCGGAAGAACCAGGTTGATCTGGCGGTGATTGACGAAGATCAGGGAGGCCGGCTTGCCGTTCAGTGTCACCGAAACGCCGCCGAGTTCCGTGGGGTAGGGAACTCCCACGGAGGGTTCGGCGCCGATGCCCTCCCTGGGGCCGAAGTGGCTGCCAAACAGGGTTAGCAGCGACTCGTGCGCGGCGCCATTCCGCGCGAAACTGGCGCTATTCACCGCGCACAATTGAGCTTTGGGGAGCGCCGCGTTGCGGTCAATGACCGCGTAGCCGCCACGCGGACCTTCGGAGGGATACTCAAAGTCGGGCAACCCATAGGTCGCGAAGCCGAGAGTCTTGGTTGTGTAGCCGAATGCCACGCGGCCATCGCGCAGGGGGAAAACGGAGTACCCTTGCGCCTGCGGCAGGTAGGAGGAGTAGAGGATCTCAGAACCGTCGGCTTTGGCCACTACCAGAAAGTGGGATTGATCCTGAGAGCGATTCTCGGCGGCGCATTGCTCCGCCGCCCCTTCCGACTGGGGAAAGAGTTGTGATGTGGTATTGCCAATCAGCATGAGATCGCCGCTGCGTTCTTCGAAGAGGAATGTTCCCATGTCGGCGGCCTCGCCGCCGGCAACGATGCGGAAACGCTCTTGCTCGAGATCCGGGGATAACCGCATCAGGAAAGCGTCGGATTCGCCTGAGCGCGGAGTTCCCGCCGCGCCGGGTGTGGAACTGAACGGATCGCCGGAAAAGCGTCCCCCCACTACGACATCGCCGTTCCTCGCCACAATTAGGGCCCACGGCAATGCGCCAGTGCCACGCCCGAGAACGGCTACTCGGTCTATTCTGGTGGAGGCTTCGGTGACGCGCCCCACGAAGGCGATATCCGATGGCGACTGGCCTGGCAGCGCATTGTATCGGGCGTAATACAGCAAGGGCTGGGTGGCGGATAGGCTGCTGGTTGAGCCAGCCAAGAAGACGTCTCCATTCGTCGACACGGCCATGCGCTGGATGGCCACCTCCCCAGTCGCCACCTTCGACATCCCCCCCATGCCGCGAACGGGGTCCAGCTTTGTCGGATACAGATCGGGGAATCTGCCCGTGAGGTAGATGTTGTCTTTGGAGTCCAGCGCCAGCGGAAGGTTGAAAGCGCCCATACCGCGGGAGAAGATCAGGCCGCTGCCATCCACGGCAAACTTCAAAATGGACATAAACGCCGACCTTTGCGCCGGATCGGGGAGCGGTTCCAGGGTGCTCTGGAGGCTATTGAAATAGAGATGCTGCACGATCAGGATCGCGTTGCCCTTGGAATCTACTTGCAAATCGACAGGAGTGTCGCCCGTCGGCGTTCCGACATAGGAAGCGTAGTCGAGCACGCCTGCGATGGTGACGTGGGTAAGGTAAACGTCTGGGCAGGGATCGCTGAACGCCGTGGGCGACGGACAATCTTCGCGAACGCGATTCGTTTGAAGAGCGCCAGCGGTTACGGGAAGGCCGATCTCCGTGGTGCGATCCGCCTGCCAATAGCCGCCGAAAGGATCGGCAGCCGTTTTCCAGACGAAACGTCCGGCCAGGACGTCGATGTTGTTCAAGCCCTGGATCTTGCCGAGGCCGTAACGGGCAACCTCCTGCGTATAAATCGGTCCTGATATCAGAAATAGAAGCAGAATCCACCGCGTCATCATGAGCATTTCCCACTTGATGCGAGGGGCTATACACCCTTCGCACCCTCATCATATCTCCGGATGCGGCGATAGTTCGACGTTCTTTCTTACTGGCGGCCGCCGCGGATCTCGAGCCGGTAGCAGCCATCGGGCACCTGTGCCTCGAATTCACTCACTGGCGCGAGTTTGGTAAGAATCGCTTGCCACTGAGAGCCGGTAATCCCCACATCCAGTTCAACAGGAAACACTTCGTGCCGAAGCATGCGCAGATTGGCAACGGTGCTCGATCCGGGCCTTGCATCCAACTCCCGGGCGGTTTCGAAGCGTTCGGTGGCAGGGAACTAAGTGGGGTAAGTGAAATCGTTTCGCGCCGTAAGCCGCTTAGGCGCTTGTTCCAACGCGGCTTGCTTCCGGGACGCTTTCCCCGTAGATCGTCGCGAGCAGGTCGGTCACTTTTCGGCGGAGCGGGCGGGTGAGGGGATTTCGAGCGATTCGAAGAAGGCCGGTGACAATCGGAATCGACTTCTCCACAAGCGCCCGCGTTCTGGTTTGCGCTGTTGAGCGGTCGCTAATCCAAAAGAGGATAAGTCCCATTTGGAAAAGCCAAAGCAAGGAGGGGAGAAAGGGCTTCAAATCCTGCGGGGCCTTGAGGTCGCTGCCCTCCAGGGCTTCAGAAAAATAGCCATACTCGGTTTCGCGAATGGGGGCGCTCTCTTCGCCGAAAGGGGATAGACGGCTTGCCGGATCGGCCGCGTGTCCCAGCAGGGCGCCCAGGAAGGCGCGGTGTTCCGCGTAGTATTCGAACTTAACTCCGATCACCGCAGCCAAACGGTCCTCCAGTTTCCTTTTCCCCTCCAGCGCCACCGCGGTGAGGGGGCGCATCTCGTCGTTCGATTTTCCGTAGAAGGCCAGCACCAGATCTTCTTTGGAGCGGAAGTAGTAGTAGGCCAGCCCCGTGGCTACCCCGGATTCGGCGGCGATCTCCCGCATGGTGGCTTTCTCGAAACCGTGCTCCTGGAACTTTGCGATTGCGGCTTCCAGAATGCGCCGCCTGGTTTCTTCGCTCTTCGCCGGAGCAGTTTCTTTCGGTGCTTTGGCCATTCATCCTCCGTAGCGAAACGCCGGGCTGCGCCGCCCGGCGTTTCGCCAATGCCTTACTTGCGTCTACCAAATTACCTGATGGCGCTAAGGTGGGTCTTGATGGTCTTCCATTCGCGGTCGACTGCCGACCCAAGTCGATCTCCGCGACGCCCATCCCGGCGAATCGCACTCAGCTCGCTTGTGGCGCCGGAGGTGCTGGCACTTGCCCAACGAATCGGGCGGGCGTTGCCTTCCTCCTCGTTCTCGAAAGGATGTAGAGATTGAAGAAGTGCATTGCTCCTAGAATCAGCAGGACCCAACCCACCTTCACGGAGAGCATTTCGATCGCCCCGCGAAGCGTCAGCTCCGCCACGTATTCCCGCAATGCCAGCGTCACAAACCCGATGTTGATCAGGTAAAAGCCCACCACCAGCAGGTGATTCACTGAGTCGGCGAGTTCCACGTTTCCGCTAAGCGCATCCACCAGGAAGATTCTGCCGTTCTTGTGCAGGGTCTTGGCCACCCAAATCGTCAGCGAAATGCTGATGGCCAGATAGGTCACATATGTTGCAATCAGATACATCGCTCCTCCAGTTTTTCGATACGTCATTTGAACATGTTCAAGTCCAGTGTATGAGCTTTTCTGGGGGGCGTCAAGATAAATTGAACGTGTTCAAAAAGCCTGCTACCATGCAATTAGCCGGGCGCGATAAGGTGCGCAAACGGAAGCGCCTGGGTTGCCCAAGAATGGAGGGATTCGAGCGATGCGTATCTTGCTGCCGGGAGGAAATGGACATCTGGGCGCGCTGCTCGCGAAAGCGTTTAATGCCGCCGGGCATCAGGCGACGGTGCTCAGCCGGAGCCCGGAACGCGCACTCTCGCGCCAGCCCCATCCGTGGCGCGTCTTGCACTGGGATGGATGCAGCCAGGGCGATTGGACCGAGGAACTCCACCAATCCGATGTGGTGATCAACCTCGCTGGCCGCAGCGTGAATTGCCGCTACACCCAAGCCAATCGCGGCGCCATTTTGCACTCGCGTCTCAACAGCACGGCGGCAATCGGCGAGGCCATCCGCCTCAGCCCCACGCCGCCCCGGCTTTGGATGAACGCGAGCACCGCCACTATTTACCGGCACTCCTTTGACCATCCGATGGATGAAGCTACGGGCGAGATTGGCGGCGGAGAGCCGGGAGCCCCGCGGCGCTGGGATTTCTCCATCGAAGTGGCCACCCGATGGGAGGAAGCCTTCTTCCAGGCTCCCCTCCCGGCCACTCGCCGAATTGCGCTCCGCTCCGCCATCGTCATGAGCGAAGATGCCCGGGGACCTTTCGCCCTGCTCTCCCAAGTCGTCCGCCTAGGCCTCGGAGGAAGGAACGGGAGCGGAAAGCAATTCGTCTCCTGGGTGCATCAGGCGGATTTTGTACGCGCCATTGAGTTTCTGATCGAGCACCAGGAACTCGATGGTGTTGTGAACATCGCCGCGCCCCATCCACTACCCAACTCCGCCTTCATGCAAGCGTTGCGCGAGGCCTGGGGAGTATCCATCGGGTTACCCGCGACCGCCTGGATGCTGGAACTGGCAACGTTCTTCTTGCGCACCGAAACGGAACTGCTTCTAAAAAGCCGCCGCGTAGTGCCTGGGCGCCTCCTGGAGGCGGGCTTTCCGTTCCATTTTTCCCACTGGGAGGATGCCGCAAAAGATCTGGTGAGGAAGCTCCGCGAATAGGACAGCCCAGCTAAATCGCCGGCTCTTTCTTGCGGAGCAGCTTGGAGATTTCCTGAAGGAAGTCGTCTTCGTCCTGGAAGTTGCGGTAGACGCTGGCGAACCGGACGTAGGCGATTTTGTCGATCGATTTGAGGCGGTCGATCAGCACTTCGCCTACTTCGGCGGTGGAAATTTCGCGGTCGGCGCTAGCCACCAGAGCGGCCTCGACGGCGTCGACGGCGGCGGCCATGGCGCTCATGCTTACGGGGCGCTTTTCGCAGGCTTTGAGCAGGCCGTTCAGCACCTTCTGGCGGTCGAACGCTTCGCGCCGCCCATCTTTCTTCACCACCATGAAAGGAATCTCGTCGATCCGCTCGTAGGTGGTGAAGCGGCGGGCGCATTCCAGGCATTCGCGCCGGCGCCGGGTGACGTTGCCCTCTTTGCTTTCGCGCGAGTCGATCACCTTGTCGCCGTTGTGTCCGCAGAACGGGCACATCATAGGTGGGCTTCCTGCTTCATGCTCTTTATTTTTCGCCAGTTAAGGCCGGAACGCAATGCGGCGAGGGCTCCAATTGGAATCGCGATGCCCATTTGGAGTACCCAGGTTACTAAGGTGATGCCCGAGGAATCTTCGAGCGGCAGGCGGAGCCACTCGGTGAGCAGGGCGAGAGAAACGAGGTAGAAGCCGCCAACCAGGAAGGGGATGGGAATCGCGCTGGCCAGGGCGAGGATGGCCAGAAAGCGGAAGGCTTCACTCAAAGAGAGATGCGCGGAGGAGGAGAAGCTCTGGAAGATTGCCCAGGTGGCGAGGCCGACGACGGCCCAATGGAGGAGGGTCCAGGAGATGACGCGGAGCAGAATGGCGGGATGGCGGCTGACGCCAAGAGCGCTGCTGAAAGTTTCAATCAGGCCATAGACGGTTTCGCGGCGGTGCTGGGGAAGGAAGGCGAGAGCGTCGCGAAGGCGCTGGGAGGCCGTTTCCACCGCGAACGTGAAAGCGAGAAGAACGCCAAGCGCGGCCACGGAAGCGCCAAAAACGATGCCGCCGCCGGTGTGGATGGCATTGCCGATGGGGGATTCGGGGGGCAGGGAGGCGGCATCGATGGTGAGCAGCGCCCAGCCGGCGAGGGCGAGGATGCTGAGCAGGTCGTAGATGCGTTCGAGCATCCAGGCTCCCACCTGCGAGGGGAAGGATACGCCAAGCTGACGGGCCAGCAGGTAGGGGCGTAGGAGTTCAGCCGGGCGCCCGATGATGACCACGGCGGCGAAACCGATAAAGGTATTGGCGACGATGTCAACGAGACTGGGGTGGGGGGCGTAGGGGGCAACGAAGGAGGCCCAACGGAGCCCGCGAACGATATAGGCTGCTAGACAGAGAGCCAACGCAAAGGCGAACCAGCCCAGATGCATCCCGCTGAAAACACTGGCAAACTGTTCAAGAGAGAATCCCCGGTTCTGTCGCGCAAGAAACCAGAGCACGGCTATGGTTGCCAGGATGGAAACGATGGCGAGCAGCGCTTTTCCCCAATGGTGCCGGATGCCGGCGGGTGTCGGCGGAGGGGCTGTTAGGCCAGGAGTGTGCGCCTGAAGGCCGGGTGCGGACCCCTCCCCGTCCCTGGTATCCGGCGCCGGGCTATCGCCGGTCACGAAGAGTGTCCCCGTTTCGAAAGTGGGCGTTGCAGGCCGGTTGGGCTGGGCGGGGGTTAGCCATACAATAGGGAGGCGGCAAAGCAAAGTAGCGTCCCGTGAACTTTTGGGCGCTTTCCTTCGTACTCCTCAGTGTAAGGCATCCCCGGGCGAAGACCTCGCTTGATACGGATTCCGGATACGTGGCATCTCGCCGAAAGAAGGAGAGCGATGGAAGCGGTGTTCACCTGGAGCAACACCGGGCTGGCTAGTGCGGCGGGAGGCCGACGAAATACGTTTATGGGCGTGGATCGCCAATCGGCGGCAGGCGAGTCGAGGGCAAGATCTTTGGATCAGGATACGCAATTGGTGGAGCGGTGCCTGGCCGGGGAGGATGCCGCATGGGAAGAACTGTTGAACTCGACAGTACCGGCGTGCTCAACGGTATTTGCTACCGGTTTACGGGTTCCGATACCGAGGCGCAGGATTTGACGCAGGACGTGTTCCTGCGGCTGTTCCGGTCTTTGAGTAGCTTTCGCGCTCGCGACGGCGCCTTTACGGTGTGGCTGGCGCGGATGGCGCGGAATCTGCTGATCGACAATTACCGCAAGACCAGGCTCCAGCGGGCGAGCGATTCGATTGAGGACCAACTGCGGGAGTTGGAAGCGCGCGGGCCGGCTTCTTCCCGTGCCGACGCGATGCTGGCCGGGCGGGAAGCGGGAGAGTTAATCCAGCAGGCGCTGGGGAAGCTTTCACCGGAATTGCGGGAAACCGTGATTCTGCGGGATCTCGAAGAGATGGAATATCGGGAGATCGCGGGCGTGCTTTCGATCCCCGAAGGAACCGTGAAATCGCGGTTGAATCGTGGCCGGGCGGAGCTCGCGCGGCTGCTTCGCAAGCAGAATGCGACGGCGTGAGCAGACAGAAATCGACGGCGTGAGCAAAAAGAAAGTGATGGCGTGATGAGAGAGGAAAGGCCGAGTGAGGAGGCAGCAATGACCCGCGCACAACTCGAAGCCTTAATTGCGGATTACCTGGACGGCGTGCTGGGTGAGGCGGATGCGACAGCGTTTGAGAAGTATCTGCCGCTCTACCCGGACCTGGTCGAGCTGGTGCAGGATGCCGGGGAAGGGATGCGCCTGCTTGACGAGGTGGAAGCCCCGTTGCCGCCTCCCGCTCTCTATGCGCGCATCCAGTTAAGCCTCGACGAAGCGAGAAAAACGGCTGAGCGGAGGAAATCGAGCTCGGGATTATTTGAGGCGCTGGCCGCGTTCTTCGCGCCGGTTTTGCAGCCGCGCTTCGTGATGGGAATGGCGATGACGGTGCTTTCGATTTCCATGATCGGCCAGTTGACGGGCACGCGGATCGACGAAGTGACCGCGGCCGATTTGAAGCCGGCGGCGATCTGGAGTTCGATGGAATACCGCGCCCAGCGCGTGTGGGACCGGGCGACCAAGTATTACGAGAGCATGCGGGTGGTTTACGAGATGCGCAGCCGGGTGCAGGAATGGCGCACCCAGATCCAGAGGGAGCGGGAGCGCGCGGCCAGCCGGCTGGAAGATCCGGAAACCGAGCTTCGTCCCGCGAACGCCGGCCGGAGCGATGCAGCGCTAACAGGCTCCGGGCAGCCGGGCGCCGCGATCGACGAAAAGCAGAAGATCAAGGACAAATAGCGTTCGAAGGAACTAGCAAGGCTGGGCCGCGAACCGGGCGAAAGATCCGGGAAGGCTGTCCACAAGGCCCTGGCGGCAGGGCGAATCAGCAGGGAGACCAGTTGGAGGTATAAAGCAATGCCGGAAGAAATGGAAAGGCCACAAGACGAACGCGATCCGCGAACGGGATTCGAGGCAGGCACGGAGGAAACTCCGCTCATGGAAAACCCGATTCCAGATCGCCCCTACACGGAGCGGCGAAGCTCCGGCTTTCAGGGGGGGAGCTGGGAAGAGCGGGCGGCTGCCGAGCCTCCGCCGGCGCAGCCGCTCATCGTCAACTACTGCCGCGTTTGCGGGCGCGGCCTCACCGCCGCGGAGACGGCCCATGTGCAGGGAGCGGTGTACTGCCCAGAGCATGCGCCGCGGATGCAGCCGGGCTACGGGCAGGCTCCGTATCCACCTCCTCCGGCGGGGGCGCAAGGCTATCGGGCACCGGAAGGGCCTTCACCCTATAGCGTGCCAATGGGTTCGGCGTCGCCGGGTCTGGCATTCCTGCTGGGGCTGATCCCCGGCGTGGGAGCCGTCTACAACGCCCAATACGTGAAGGCGATTGTGCATGTGGTGGTGTTTGGATTGCTGGTCAGCATCCTCTCTTCCGGCGCCGCCGATGGCATTGAGCCGCTATTCGGGATGCTGGCCGCAATCTGGTATTTCTACATGCCGTTTGAGGCATACCACACCGCCAGGAAGCGCACGATGGGTTTGCCCGTGGACGATATTTCGAGCATCTTTCCGATGCAATCGCGCAGTTCCGGCATTCCCGTGGGGCCGGTCATCCTGATTGCGCTGGGCGTTATCTTCTTGCTGGCCCAGTTCGATCTGATCTCGTTCGGAGCGCTGTTGAGGTATTGGCCGGTGTTGTTGATTGTGGCTGGTGGGTGGATGCTCTACGAGCGGATGGCTTTGAAGGGCCAGGGCTCCTAGGAACGAAACGCTAGTCCTGATGCCGCCAACGCCGGTTGGCGTGCGAAGTCGACGAGAGAGAGTGGACACCATGAACAACACGTTGAATCTTATCCGCGCGGCGCGAGGGCCGGTGCAATTGATCGTCCTGGGCGTGATCTTTCTGCTTTCTTATAGCCAGGTGGCCGCTGTATGGCAGACCTGGCCGGTGCTTCTGATCAGTTTCGGACTGATGAAGCTGCTCGAATGGCTCTACCAGCGCTCGCTTCCCGCGGACGCTTCGATGCCGGGGAACGGGGGAGGGAACTTCCATGCGTAGAACATCGGTGATTGGTCCTCTCATTCTCATTCTGTTGGGCGTCTTGCTGCTGATCGGCAACCTGAGCGCGGAGTTCAGTTTTCTGGATGTGCTGGCCGTCCAATGGCCGTGGATTCTGGTGGCGTGGGGCGTGATCCGCCTTGGTGAGTTGTTCGTTTGGAGCCAGCGGCCGGAACCGTTGTTCCCCCAGGGCCTTCGCTCTGGAGAGTGGTTCCTGGTGGTGCTGATCTGTCTGGCGGGGAGCGCGTTATATGGGGGCCGGAACTTCTCCGGGAATTTCCCGTTCCAGGTGAATGGGCTGCGGATGTTCGGTGAACCGCACGACTTCAGCATCGAGGAGCAGCGCGTTCCCGTGAACGCCGCCACTCGCATTCTGGTGGAGAATCTGCGTGGGGAGGTGATCTTTTCCGGCGAGGATATCGAGGACGTGAGAGTGACGGGGCGCGAGAGTGTGCGCGCTCTCTCCGACGAGGATGCCAACAAGACCTGGAGCGGCCGCAAGCTCACCATTGAGCAGCAGGGCGACCTGGTGATTGTGCGGACGAACCAGGAAGGGGTTGCGAGCGACCGCCGGCTGGCTTCGTACTTGCAGATCCGCTTGCCTAAGAAGATGCAGATTGAGACACGCGGACGCGACACCACTTACGAAGTGAACCACATGGATGGGAACATGCTGCTGGCTGGCGACGAGGGAGACGCCCGGGTGAACGGGGCATCGGGCGAAGTGCGGATTAAGTTGAACAAGAGCGACAAGATCCAGGTGCGCGATGCGAAGGGGCTGGTGGAGATTTCAAGCAGCCGTGGCGACGATGTTGACCTTGAGAATATCGGCGGCCCCGTCACCATCATCGGTTCCTTCGGCGGCAACATGGTGTTGCGCGGGCTGGCGAAGCCGGTGCGGATTGAAGACCGGCGACTTGACTTACGGGCTGAAGCGATTCCTGGCGAAGCCGTGGCGGACCGTGGCCACTTTCAAGGCAAAGGCATCACCGGTCCAATTCGCATATCCAGCGATTCGAAAGATATCGAGTTGGAGCGCTTCACCGGCCCGCTCGAACTGACCCTCGAAAGAGGCGACGCCGAGATTCGCAATGAAGAGAAAACGGTATCGCCGATGACAATCGATGTGCGTCGCGGAAAGGTGTTGCTGGCCATAAGGGAGACAGACGCTTTCGCGATCGACGGAGAGGCGCGTAAGGGCGAGGTTGAGAACCGGACGAGCCTGTCCTTTCGCGTGGATTCAAGCGGCTCCGGGAGCCGTATCCAAGGGGGTAAGGAAGGCGCGCCAAAAATCACGATTCGTGCCGAGCGGCTGGAGATAGAAGCGTTGGAAGCGGCGAAGCCCGAAGAGAACTAGGGCCTCGTCCGCGCCGGGCCTAGCTCCCGGTTGCGGGCGGCGATGCATCGCTGCTGGATGCGGACTTGGCGGGCTCTTCAATCAACCTTCCATGGGTGCGGAAAAACCAGGCGACGATTTCCTTGCCGGCTTTCTGCTGCACCACGGCGTTGAGCATGTCGTGAAATTCTCTGGCGTTGCCCTGCACCTCGTAGCGATTCATGCGGAGAAAGACGAGCGCGGTGGCCACGGCTGTGCGGTCGTTGGCCGTGAAAAACGGGCGGTTGCGGCTGAAGTGGAAGAGGTAGGCTGCGGCCATTTCGAAAAGGTCGTTATGCAGGTATTGGCCCACGATGCCGCTGCGGGGCATGGTTAGCGACGATTCGAGCAGCGCCGAATCGCGGATGCCCCGCTTGCCTCCATACCGCCGCACCATTTCGTCGTGGATATCCATCACTTCCTTGAGGGTAAGGAAGACCGGCTTCACACTAATTGCGGGAGCGCTTTCCACGCTATTCCACCATCTCCTTGAACATGGTCTCGTAGTGGCTCACCACGGCATCGAGCGCGTCGTGGAAGCGCCGCTTGCGGCCCTTGGCGCGGATCGGCGTCATCACCAGACAATCGCCGTCGGTGGAGAGCTTCAGGTCGGTGCCCTCGTCGATATCGAGAATTTGCAGCACGCCGGAATCGATTACCAGGGCGAGGTTCCCATTCACGCTAATCAGCTTGCGAGTGGTCACTTCTCTATTCTCCTTGCCGGACGGGCTGAATGACAAATCGCCCGGGCTGGGCGCCGCCCGCTAAACGGCAACGCCGAGGCGCTTCTGCATCTCCTCAAGAGGCACATTCTTCGTCTCCGGCACCATCAATTTTACCCATAGCAATTGCAGGCACATCATGAAGCAGAAGAACCCGAAGATCACTGCGGGCGGGAGAGCTTCGGCCATCTTTGGGAAGGCAAGAGTAAGCGAGGCGGCGAAGAACCAATGCGTGGAACTCCCTAGCGCCTGGCCGGCGGCGCGGTTCCGGTTGGGGAAAATTTCGCTGATGAAAACCCAGATCACCGCACCCTGGCCGATTGCGTGAGCGCCGATAAACGCAAAGATGCAGATGGGCACAATCTCATAACTCTTCACGTGGAATGCCCAGGCGCAGATGCCCAGGGAGAGAATGTAGCCCACCGAACCGATGTAAAGGAGAGTGCGGCGGCCCAGCTTGTCGATCAGATAAAGGCCGAGGTATGTGCAGAAGATGTTCACGATGCCAATGCCCACCGATTGCAGCAGCGCGGCGTTCTTGGCGAGGCCCGTCCATTCGAAGATGCGTGGCGCGAAGTAAAGCACGGCATTGATGCCGGAGAGCTGATTGAAGAAGGCGATCAGGATGGCCAGCATGATGGGGATGCGCAACTGGCGGGTGAAGAGCTTCGCGGGGGTGCTTCGATCCCCGGCGCTGGCCTCCACGGAATCGGCGAGGCTTTCGATTTGAGCGCCGGTGAAATCGGGGTTGATCCGGCGGAAAATCTCCATTCCTTCCGCGCGGCGTCCGGCATGGACGATCAGCCAGCGGGGGCTCTCCGGAAGAGTGAAGCAAAGCAGCGTATAGGCAATCGCGGGGAAGGCTTCAACGCCCAGCATCCAGCGCCAGGCGATGGCTTCATCCACGTTCTGGCCGATGAGGTAGTTGGAAACGAAGGCGACCAGCACGCCAAGTACGATGTTGAACTGGAACATGCCGGCGAGGCGGCCACGCAATCCGGCGGGAGCGATCTCAGAGATATAGAGCGGCGACGCGACGGTGGCGATGCCCACGCCCACGCCGCCGATGAAGCGGGCGAACATAAAGACGCCGCTTCCCGTGGCGAGGCCAGACCAGACTGCCGAAACGAAATAGAGAACGCCGATCCAGAGCAGCGTTTGCCGCCGGCCCAGGCGTTCGGTGGGCCATCCGCCGATCAACGCGCCGGTCACTGTCCCCCAGAGCGCCGCGCTCATCGCCAGCCCGTGCATCACGCCATCGAGACTCCAAACGGATTGGATCTTCTGTTCAGCGCCGGAGATGACGATGGTGTCGAAGCCGAACAGGAAACCGGCCAGGGCCGCGGTGATCGACCACGCGAACAAACTTCTGTGATTCATTGCTCTCCTTCGGTTGCGCGCCCCGGGCTTTGCGCGCTTGCGTCCCTGTCCATTCTCATACAAGACGGGCGGGCAGCGGCGGAACGGCCCCTTGTTGTGAGCAAACGTAGGCCGCCACTTCGTTGGCGCGCCGGTTGATCTCGTCGAGAGGACGATTGTGCAATAGGCCCATCACGACGCTGGCCGTAAAGGCGTCGCCGGCGCCAACGGTGCTTACAATCCGAACGGGCGGGGGGGAAGCCAAACTGGATTCCTCGGGCGACATCATCAGTGCCCCGCGAGGGCCGCGGGTCAACACCGCAAGGCGCAGGGAGAATCGATCGACAAGCGCCCGAAGCTGCGCGTCGTCACTGCCCGCGAGCTTCAGTTGGGTGGCGAGGGCGGGCAGTTCCTCGTCGTTGATTTTCAGCACGCTGGCGGCCTCGAGCGAGAGAAGAATCAGCTCCGGGCTGTGATAGCGCTGGCGGAGATTGATGTCGAAGACGCGGAGGCAGCCGGGCCGGGTGGCCCGCAGGAAACGCTGGATGGTTTCGCGCGACGCGGGGCTTCGCTGGCCGAGCGAACCGAAGCAGACGGCATCCGCGCTAGCGGCCATTTCATCCAAGGTTGCCGTCCATGGAATGGCATCCCAGGCAACGCCTTCGCGGATGTCGTAAGCCGGCTTGCCATCGCTATCCAGCGTCACCAGAACGGCTCCGGTGGGAAGGCCTTCGAGGATGGAAATGCCGTGCGTTCCTACGCCGCGTTCGTCAAGAAAGCGAAGGGCGCCACGCCCCCGCGCATCGTCGCCCACCGCGCTGACGACGGCAGCATCGGCGCCCAACGCACGGCAGTGGCAGGCGAAGTTCGCCGGGGCTCCGCCGAACGTTTCTTCGGTTGGGTAGACATCCCAGAGAACTTCCCCCAGCCCGGCAATGCGTGGCGCGGTGTCGTTTGGCGAAAGTTCATTGTGAGTCTTGTTCATGGTCTAGCGTGGCGGTTCGAGATACTGGAATCGGGTGACGATAGGGACGATGCCCCGGCAAGCAGTGCGCGCTCCAGCACCATGTCGTCCTTTGGGTCGCGGCAGTTGCTCCGCACCTACACCCGCAGCTCACGGCCTTCGCCCTGCAACCCATCGATCACCTGCTGGCGGATGGCGGTGAGTTCGTCGTTCGAAAGAGTGTGGTCCAAGGCGCCTACAATCAGCCGGTAGCTGAGGCTCTTGCGGCCCTCGGGCAGCGGGGCACCTTCGTAGGCTCGGACGAACTGCACGTCTGCAAGCCGGTCGCCCGCGTAGCCGCGAATGGCATCCTGAACGACGCCGGAATGCTCGCGATGGTCCACCATTACGGAGAGATCGAAGCTGCTGGTTGGGTAGCGCCGCAGAGGTGTGTACTTCTGCGCGGCGGGCTGCAATCGTAGCGCTTGGTCGAGGTTCAAATAGAGGACGGCCCCCCGGCCTTCGAAGAGATCCGGGTGCAGTTCGAACAGACGCCCGACGGTCTCGCCCTGCCAGTCGATGCGAGCGGCGCGAAAAGGGTGCTCATGGTGGTGCGCGGCTTCCGGTTCCAGCCTTGCGCCGCTTAGCAACTGGCGGGCGATACGCTTCAACTCAAACAGATTCGTTTCGCCGCGGCCGCTTTCTTCCCCGCCTTTCGATGCGCAGCAGACCGCCAGGACGTTCACCTCGTTGGGCAGGCCGCTGGCGCTCTTGCGGATCTCGCGGCCGATTTCAAAGAAGCGAAAGCGTTCGAAGTTCCGAAGGTTGCGTTGGCAGTTTTGCAGCACGCCTGGCAACAAACTGGGGCGCATATAAGCGAGATCTTCGGCGATCGGGTTGGCGATGTGTACCATCGATTCAGGCGCATACCCAAACGCCGCCGCCTGCTTGGCGGTGACGAACGAATAGTCGTAGATCTCCGTGTAGCCCAGTGCCGTGAGGGCCTGCCGAACCTGATGGTGCTGGCGGCGCTCCGGGTTGTCATGCGGCACCACGGCGGGGCCGAGGGGGGGCTGCGGTGCGATGGAGGCATAACCCACCATGCGTCCCACTTCCTCGACGAGGTCGTCCTTGATGGAGACATCTTTCGTGGCGCGCCAGGAAGGCACCTCGACGAGGAGCGCTTCCTCCCCCTGTTGTTCAACCCCAAAGCCGATCGATTCGAGAATGCCGCGCACCTCGGCTATGGTGATCGCCCGCCCCAGTTTTCGCTCAAGCCATGCGTGGGGCAGCGCAATCGGCGCAGGCTTGGGAAGCGGAAAATAGACATCGCCCAAGCCACCAGCGACCCGTGCTTCGGGGCAAACGGCCAGCAGCAGCTCAAGAGCCCGCGCGATACCGCGGACGGTGTTCTCGGGATCTTGCGCCTTCTCGAATCGCATCGACGCGTCGGTGCGCAGGCGCAGCGAAGAGGAGGTGCGGCGAATGTTCGAAGCGTTGAAGTTTGCGCTCTCAAGAAATACCCGCGTCGTGGTTTCGGTGATCGCCGAATCGCGGCCGCCGATCACGCCGGCGATAGCGATGGCACCCGCATCGTCGGCAATCACGACGTTTGTTGCATTGAGCGTATAGACTTCGTCGTTGAGAGCCGCGCACTGTTCGCCTTCCGCGGCGGGGCGAATGGTGATGGTGTTGCCACGCAGCTTCGCGGCGTCGAAGGCGTGCATGGGCTGGCCGAGTTCGGCAAGCACGAAGTTGGTGATATCCACCACATTGTTGATGGGGTTGAGGCCGACGCTGGAAAGGCGGTTTTGCAGCCACAGCGGGCTCGGCCCCACCTTGACATTCTCCACCAGCAGACCGCTGTAGCGGGGGGCAAGTTGGCCATCGAGGATCTCAATGCCGAAAGGGCACTCGCCCGTGGGCACCAGGGCCGGATCCACGGGATCTTTCAGAGTGCCGCCTGCAATGGCTGCCACTTCGCGCGCCATGCCGTAGTGGCCCCAGAGATCCGGGCGGTGGGTGAGGCTCTTGTTGTCGATCTCAATGATGGCGTCTGGCGTGCAGCCGGGGATGGGGTCTCCAGGTTGCAGCCCAACCACCTCCGCGAATTCTTCGAGTTCAAGTATGCCTTCATGTTCGCGATTGATACCGAGTTCCACGCCGCTGGCGAGCATACCTTCGCTACGCACGCCGCGAATGGTAGCTACGGCAATCTCACGGCCTTCAATCACCGTTCCCGCGGTGGCCAGCGCGGTAAGCAATCCCTCGCGGCAATTGGGCGCGCCGCAAACGAGAGTTTTTTCTCCCAGCGGACCGGCGTCCACACGGGCCTTGACGATCTTCGAATCCGGCACGGCCTCGACGTGCAGCACGCGTGCCGCAACCACGGTGCGGAAGTGTTCGCCCCAGGCCTCGACGCCTTCGCTCTCGGCGGTCTTCATGGTGATCAGATCACTCAGTTCCTTCGCCGAAAGCGCTTTGCCTTCGACCAGTTCGTTTAGCCAGTTGTAGGAGAACTTCACGGTATTCGCTCGCTTGCTTGGTGAGAATCGTGGGGCAGTGGTCGCATCGATGCCGGGCGCCTCAGAACTGGTTCAGAAAGCGGAGGTCGCCGCTCATCAGGTGACGGATGTCGTCGATGGCGTATCGCATCATCGCCAGGCGGGTGAGGCCCAACCCGAATGCGAAGCCGTTCCACTCATCGGGATCGATGCCGCCCAGCCGAAGTACGTTGGGGTGTACAAGGCCGCAGGGCAGCAACTCCACCCAGCCGCTCTGTTTGCACACCGCGCAGCCAGGGCCGCCGCAGATGAGGCATTGGATATCGAGTTCGAAGCCGGGCTCCACGAAAGGAAAGTACCCCGGACGCAGACGCACGGTGACGTCCCTCTTGAACACCTCGCTCAGCAGGGTCTTCATGAAATAGATGAGGTGGGCAACGGAAACATCGCGATCGATCATCATGCCTTCAAGCTGATGAAAGGTGTGCTCATGGGATGCGTCCACCTCTTCATTGCGAAAGACACGGCCGGGAGCGATCATCCGCAGCGGGGGGCCGAGCTTCTGCATCCCACGCACTTGCACGGGCGAGGTATGGGTGCGCAGCAGATTGCCGTCCGTCATCCAGAAGGTGTCCTGCATGTCGCGGGCGGGATGGTCGGAGGGGATGTTGAGGGCGTCGAAATTGTGATACTCGGTCTCCACCTCAGGGCCATCGAGAACCGTGAAGCCCAGGGAGCGAAAGACGTCTTCAATCTCGCTCTGGATGATGGTTACTGGGTGAAGGCTGCCGCGCCGGGGACCCTTGCTTGGCAGCGTAAGATCCACCCATTCGCTCTCCAGCCGCGAAGCAAGGGCGGCGCGAGCGAACACGGTGTGCTTGGCGTCAAGCGCGGTTTCGAGCAGGTCCTTCACCTGGTTCAGCAGCTTGCCCATGCTGCCGCGCTGCTCATGGCTGAGCTGGCCCATGCTCTTGCTCACCTGCGCCAATCGGCCTTTGCGCCCCAGAACGTCCACGCGGATCGTCTCGAGCGCTTCGGCCGAATTGCAGCTTTCAATTTGCGCTTTCGCCGAGGATTCCATATCCCTCAGCGCGGATTCCATTGATTCCAAAGAAGTCATACCGGTAATTAGAGAGTTGAACTTCAAGTGTAACTTGGAGCGTCGCTATAGGAGAGATTAGCGCCGGAAATCCGCGGCGGCGATCTCGGCTTTCAGCCGGCGAATGGTGCGGAGTTCCACGCCATCCTCGCCGCGCACTTTGATGAGAAGCGGTTCCGCTTCGGCAACCAGCGCCTTAGTATCGCCCCATTTTCCCTGGCGAGCCAGGGCGTCGGCCAACACGGTCTTCATCCACCCCAGACGCCAATGGCCTTCATCCAGATACCCGCTGGCCAGCTCCAACGCTTGGCGCAGAAGCGCCTCGGCGACCGCCGCTTCGCCTTGGCGCAAGCGCACGCGGCCAAGGCCCAGCAGGGTCTCCGCTTTCGTGGTGGTATGGTGCTGTTGCATCCCCTCGTAGAGCCGCAGCGCCTCCTCGAACGCTCTCCGCGCATCGCCAAGCCGTTCCTGCGATGCGTAGATTGAGCCAAGCATGTTGTAGGAGGCGGCCACCCGAGGGTTCCGAGGGCCGTAGACTTTTTCGAACACGACGATGGCCGCCCGTTGCGATTGCTCGGCTTCAGCGAATTTCTTCAGCCCGAGTTGCGCTTTAGAAATGTTGGAGAGACTGATGCCATATTCGGGGTGCTGTTGTCCCACCGCCTCGGCCCGAACGGCGAGAGCCTCGCGATGGATACTTTCGGCCTTCGCAAAGTCGCCGCGGAATTGGTAAAGCATCGCCAGATTGTTGAGATCGGTGCCGATGTAAGGATGCCTCTCGCCGTAGATCTTGCGGTCCACTTCGAGCACCTGCAGTGCGATCGGTTCCGCCTCGCTAAACTGACCCGAATCGGTGAGGACGATGGCGAGGTTGTTGAGGCTTTCGGAAACATCGGGATGATACAGATCCAGCCGCGCCTGACGCAGTGCGAGGGCCTGCCGCTGGATCTTCTCCGCGCCCTTGTAATCCTTCTTCTCGTAGAGCGCCAGGCCGTAATCGTTGAGGGCCAAGGCGAGTTCGAGGCTGTCCTCACCGTAAAGTTTGCGGTGCAGTTCAACGCACTCCGGGTAGATGCGAATAGCATCGTCCACGCGAAGCTCCAACCCATCCAATCGGGCGCTCAGCAGAAGCGCATTGGCGTAGATCGCACTCTCCGCGCCGCCCACCTCTCTCGCGGTATCCAGGCCGTTTCGCAACAGAGGTCTCGCTTCCTCGTAGCGTCCCTCGTTCATGCGCACCAGGCCCAATTGCAATAGAGTCTTTAAGTACTCCCGGCTGCGTGTGCCCAGCCGCTTCGACTGGATTTCGAGAGCGTTCTGCAGCAGGCCATCGGCGCGCTGGTACAGGCCCAGATTCTGATACACCTCGGCGATGGCCACCATCATCTCGCCCTGCAGTTCCGGTTGGTCTCGGCGCAGGGGCTCGCGCTCCGCACGGCGCTGGACAAGCCTGGTCTAGCACCTCGCGCGCCGTGATGGCGTTGCCGCGCGTCTCGCCGGGATCGGCCAGCCGGAACAAATTCAGAAAGAACCGCACAGTCTCTTCGGCCTTGCGGGTCTCCTTCGTGGCGATGTCCCGCTGTCGCGATACCCTTTGCACTTGCACGAACAGCGCTGCGCTCAGCAGCGTGACGGTTAGCATAAAGAGTGCCGCGAAAGAGGCGGCCAGCCAGTGCCTGCGAAGCAGTTTGCCCGTTCGGTAGCGCCATGTATCCGGCCGCGCGGAGACCGGCTTTCCGTCGAGGAAGTGGCGGATATCCTGAGCGAAAAGCGAGACGGAGGAGTAGCGCCGTTCGGGTTCCTTGCGGAGAGCCATTAACACGATCTGGTCGAGATCGCCGCTGAGTTCGCGCCGCAAGCGTTCGTCCGTGGTGCCACGAAGAGCGGCGACGCCGTCTGCTTCGGATGCCGCAAGGCGCCCGTCCGCGCCGCTGCGAGAAGTAAGCAGACGGCGGCTTGGGCTTTCCGGCGGCGTCTCCAGAATAGCCAGTTGCAGGCCCGCCAGAGATTGGTCCCGTGCCACGTACGGCGGTTGCCCCACCAGCAGGCGATAGAGCAACAGGCCAAGCGCGATAGACGTCGGTGGCGGTGGTGATAGGCCCGCCGCGCACTTGCTCCGGGCTGGCATAGTCGGGCGTCATCAGATGCACGCCGGTTTGGGTCGCCTCGCGGTCCATCCTGCCGCCGGGAGCGTCGAGGAGCTTGGCGATACCGAAGTCGAGCAATTTTGGTTCGCCCTCGGCGCTTACCAGGATGTTGCTCGGCTTCAGATCGCGGTGAATCACCAGGTTTCGATGTGCGAACTCCACCGCTTCGCAAACCTTCAGGAAGAGCCGCAGCCGATCCTTGACGCTGAGGCGTTTCTCGTCGCAATCGCGATCGATCGGCCGGCCGTCGATATACTCCATCACCAGGTAGGGCAGGCCTTCGGGAGTGGTGGCTCCATCAAGAAGGCGGGCGATACCGGGGTGGTTGAGATCGGCGAGAATCTGCCGTTCGTCACGGAAACGATCAAGCAGGGCCGGGGTGAGGGTGCGCACCACTTTGATGGCAACTTCCCGCTGGAACTCGTCGTCGGAACGAACGGCCAGATAGACGCTCCCCATGCCCCCGCGGCCAAGCTCGCGGATCACCCGGTAGGCGCCGAACCGCGCTCCAGGTTTGGTTGACGATGCCATCCGGCCGGCATCGATGGACTCGGCCACGAATCGCGCCTCGCGTCCGATGGCGGCGGACATCTCACCGCTGCCGGAATCCTCCGCATCGAAGAGGGACTGCACTTCAGCCAGCAGAGCGGGATCTTCGCGGCAACGGCTGGCAAGAAACGCCGGGCGGGCCTCCTGAGCCATTTCCGCTGCCTCGGCAAAGACCGCCTTCACTTCATGCCATCGAGTGGGATCCATTGCGCAAACATCCCCAACTGCCCGTTCCCTAACTGCCAGAGCCCAAAGCTATTGGGTTGAGTATAACGAAGTGGCCGTTTCTGATGCGCCCCATCGAAGCGGCTGTGGCAGGATGCTCTATTCGTATTGCAGCGCCTTGACGGGGTCGAGGTTCGCGGCGCGGATGGCCGGGATAAGGCCTGCCACCACACCGATGGCAAAAAGGACACCGGTGGAAATCAGCAGAGAGGCCGTCGAGAGATGGAACTCCACGCGGCCCTGATCCTCACCGAGGTCGTCCATAATGCCACCCAGAAAGGGCAGCGAAGCAATCAGGTACACGCTGGCCCAGGCAAGGGCGACACCAACCACACCGCCGACGGCGACTATCAACAACGCCTCAGCAAGAAACTGCAGAAGTACGGCGCGCTTTGGGCTGCCCACGGCGCGGAGGATGCCGATTTCCCGGGTGCGTTCAAGCACGCTCGCCAGCATGATGTTGGTGAGGCCCACGCCCCCGATGCCCAGTGTGAGCGAACCCACGAAACCCAGCAGGATCTTGAGCGCCATCGTCATCCCGGTGATGATGGACATGAACTGGCTGAAAGAGAGGATCTCCACCGCTTTTTCGTCGGTTGGAGAGAAGCGGTGAATGGAGGCGAGTGTGGCGCGCACCTGCCGGATGGCGTCCTCGCGGGCGTTCGGGGTGCGAGGCATCCAGACAAACATGGCGGGGTAGCGTGTACTCGCAAAGAGTCCGGCGGTCTCGTAAGGCATAAAGAGGCAGTAATTATCGGGGCGATTGTAGTTGCTGATCTGGACTTTGGGCTCAAGTACGCCAACGATCTTGAAGCGGTGGCCGCCCGATCGTGATTTCTTCCCCCACCGGGGTATCCCTTGAAGAGTTCGTCGGCTACGCTGGAGCCAATCACCACCACGCGATTGCGCTGGTTGTTGTCGAGGCCATTCAGCCAGCGGCCCTTGGCCACTTTGAGGTTGCGGATGGTTTGATATTCGGGCCAGGCCGCGCGGCCCATGTAGTCCTTCTCCAAGTTGCCATATCTCACCTTCTGGCCATGGACGAAGATCTCTGGCGAGAGTGCGCCAATGGCGGGGATCGTGTTCTTCAGGGTGGTGGCGTCATCGAGTTCCAGACGGATTCTGCGCCCGGCGCGAAGGCCTCCGGCTTGCGTGCTGGTTTGCCCTCCCCAGGTGAGGATAAGGTCGGGCCCGACGGCCTGAAAGGCGCTCACCAGGGCGGTTTCGAAGCCGCTGCCGTAGGTCATCAGGATCATGAATGCGGCGACGCCCCAGGCGAGGCTGACAACAGTGATCACGCTGCGGCGGCGATAGTAGTTCAGAGACTGGCAAGCTTCTTGGATTATGATCTTCGGGTTCACGGCTTACCTCTCAAAACGAAGCGCTTCCACGGGAGTCATCGCAGCGGCCCTCCAGGCCGGGGGCAGGGCAGAGAGGACAGCCACCATCATCAGCGACGAACTCACCAGGAGCAGCGTGCGATGGTCAATGGGAATGCCCGTGAAGAACTCGGGCAGGGGCAGGGCGGAGATGAGTCCGGTGAGCGAGAGCACCACCAGCGATCCGCCGGCGCCGCTGATCAGTGCCAGCAGCAAGCCTTCCAGGAAGAATTCGCCCAGGATGCGGTAGCGCGAGGCGCCAAGGGCCTTCTTGAGGCCGATTTCGTTGGTGCGCTCAGCCACCGCCATCATCATCGTGTTCATCACGCTGACGCCGCCGAGGGCCAGTGTGATGAGGGCGATGATGCTGAGAAATACCTCAGTAGCATTGAAGATCTGGCCGAACTTTTTTGCGCTTTCCACGGTGTCCCACATGCGCACGGCATTCTCGTCCAGACGGTCGAAGTTGTGAGAATTGGCCAGCACGGCAGTCACCTGCTTTTGCGCGGATTCCCACTCATTCACGCTGGCCGGGCGATAGAGGATGCTTTGCACGACGCCAATGGTAGTGGAATCGAGCGAGGCGGGAACGTCCTGGAGAAACACCGAATCCGGGATCAGCAGCTTGTCGTTATCCCAGCCGTCGTAGCTGGAGTTCTGCGACTTTTTCGAAAGGGTGCCGACGACGGTGTATGGGAAGCCGCGGATGGAGATGCGGGCACCAAGAGGGTTGCGCTGGTTGGGGAACAACTGCTCTTGAACCGAAGAGCCGAGTACAGCGACGCGGCGAGTCTGGGCGACGTCCTCTTGGTTGATGTGGCGTCCGCTGCCCAACGGAAAGTTGCGAAGGGCGAGATAATCCGGGTTGACGCCCAGGGTGAGAAACTTGCCGGAATTGAAGTCGCTGCTTGCGGGAAGGTCGTGGTTCTTTACCTCGCCGCTCACTGTGTTTACAGAGGGCACTTCCTCGCGGATACGTTCGATATCGGCGCGCGTTAGGCGGATCCAGCGGCCCGCGGGCTGGCCCGGAGCGGGGATCTCCGTCTTGCCTCCCCAGACCATGACGATGTCTTTTCCAATCTGGGCCATGTTCTTCTTCTGGCCGTCGCGGAATCCATCACAGAGACCGCTAAGCAGCACAAGCGACACGACGCCCCAGGCAATGCCGAACATCGTGAGAAAACTGCGCAGCTTGTAGCGCCACATATTGGAGAAGGTTTGATGAAGGAAGGTCCGCATCGCAATCAGCATGGATGCACCGTTTCTTTCGGAGCGATTCATCCTGGAATACGAATGGCGGGGAGAAAAGTTCCGGAAAACGCGAGGGAACGGGAAGAGGGTTGCCAGGAGGAAGCGCCGGTCGTTTGTCCAAAGGAAACCCGCGTTCCTTTACACAAAATCGTTGGTGTAATGCCAGCGTTCCGCAAACGAAACGGGCTTTCGTTCCGGAGAGAAGCTCTCTCGCGAAAGGAAAGCCCGTTTGGAATCGCCTCCTGCCCGGGGCGAAAACGGTCGCAGGGCGAGCGCCTAAATGACGCGCGGACGTAACGTGTAGCTTTGCAGCACCTTCATGTAGTTGGCTCTCACAAAAGCGCCGGGGTCGGCCACGGAGCGCTGGCTCATCGAGCCCTGCATCTCTTCGATGGAAGAATACTCGCGCTCTGTCATCCACTCGGTCACCCCTTGCAAAATGCGCGGGATGTAGCCAATGCCGTGGCGCAGCAGCACGCTTGCCAGGCAGGCCACCTTCGCTCCGGCCATCATGCTCTTGAGCACATCGTAGGCTGTATGAACGCCCCCCGTCACGGCGATGTCGCTCTTGATGCGCCCGTAAGAAGCGCTGTCCAGTGCAAGCGCAGTCGCAGTTCCTCCGGCGTGCTGAGGTTGAGGCTGGGCACCACTTCGAGCGCTTCCAGATCGAAATCCGGCTGATAAAAGCGGTTGAACAGCACCAGGGAATTCGCGCCCGCATCGTCAAGGCGCCGGGCCAGATTGCCCATGGAGCTGAAATACGGCGCCAGCTTCACGGCAAGCGGAATCCGAATGGTCTTGCGCACCTCGCGGACAATCTCTACATAGGTGTCCTCCACCGCCTCGCCATCCATATTCAGGTCGGTCGGCACCAGGAAGACGTTCAGCTCTAGCGCGTCGGCCCCCGCCTCTTCCATCAGTTTGGCGTAGCGCACCCAACCTCCCGTGGAGATGCCATTCAGGCTGGCGATCACCGGGATTCCCACCGCAGCCTTGGCCGCGGCGATGTGCTCTAGGTAACCTTCCGGACCACGGTTGTAGCTGAGCATTTCCGGGAAGTAGGAGGTCGCTTCGGCGTTGAACTCCTCGGTCCGCGAGAGGAAGTAGTCGAAGCTCTGGCTCTCCGCGTTGATCTGCTCCTCAAACAGGGAGTAGAGCACCACGGCCGCGGCCCCCTCATCCTCCATATGGCGGATGTGGTCGAGTTCGCGCGATAGCGGCGATGCCGAGGCAACCAGCGGGTTCTTCAGGCGCAGGCCCATGTAAGTGGTTTCGGTATTCATGGCGTTACTCAGCTCCCTTCTGTGCGGCTACTTCCCCAGGCGTTGAAGGCGTGGGTTGCGGAGGTGCCTCCTCCGTGGGAAGTCCGTATTCCATCGATGCCAGATGCTTATACAGTTTCCAGCGTGTCTCAATATCCCGCTGCGAAGTCTTCATGAAAGCGTCCGCCGCTTCCGGGTTCGAGCGCATCAGCATCGTAAACCGCGTCTCATTCTGCATATACTGCCGCAGCGGAATCTTGGGATCTCTGGAATCCAGTTGCAGCGGGTTCTTTCCCCCGTCGGCGAGCATGGGATTGTAGCGATAGAGCGGCCAGTAGCCGCTGTCACCGCGCGCCTTCTGCTGTTCCATGCCCGATGCGTCATGTCGTAGCCGTGGGCGATGCAGTGGCTGTAGGCGATGATCAGCGACGGGCCGTCGTAGGCCTCGGCCTCGAGGAAGGCCTTGAGCGTCTGCGCGTCCTTGGCGCCCATGGCCACCGAGGCGACATAGACGTGGCCGTAGGTCATGGCCATCAGCGCCGAGATCCTTCTTGCCAGCGGCTTGCCGCCGGCCGCGAACTTGGCCACCGCGCCGCGCGGGGTGGCCTTGGAGGCCTGGCCGCCGGTGTTGGAATAGACCTCGGTGTCGAGCACCAGCATGTTGACGTCGCGGCCGCTGGCCAGCACGTGGTCGAGGCCGCCGTAGCCGATGTCGTAGGCCCAGCCGTCGCCGCCGACGATCCAGACGCTCTTGCGCACCAGGTTGTCGGCCACGGCCGAGCGAGCGGCTTGCGCCGTCGGCGTCGTCCAGGCCCGCCAGCTTCTGCTTCGAGCGCGCGCCACGCGCTCGCGCTGGTCGTAGATGCCGGCCTCGGTCGTCTGGTCGGCGCTGCAGGATCTCGTCGCACGAGGTCGTCGCCGAGCTGCCGGCGCCAGGCTGCTGCAGCAGCTCGCGGCGCGAACTCGGTCTGCTTGTCGATCGCCAGCCGGAAGCCCAGGCCGAACTCGGCGTTGTCCTCGAACAGCGAGTTGCACCAGGTCGGGCCGCGGCCGTCGGCGTTCGACGGCGTAGGGGGTGGTGGGCAGGTTGCCGCCATAGATCGAGGAGCAGCCCGTGGCGTTGGCGATGAGCGCGCGGTCGCCGAAGAGCTGGGTGAGCAGCTTGACGTAGGGCGTCTCGCCGCAGCCCGCGCAGGCGCCGGAGAACTCGAACAGCGGCTGCAGGAGCTGGCTGCCCTCGCAGCGTGGTCGAGCTTGACCTGCGCCGGTCGATCTCGGGCAGGTCGAGGAAGAAGTCCCAGTTCTCGCGCTCCGGTTCGCGCAGCGGCGGCTGCGGCGCCATGTTGATGGCCTTGAGCTTGGCCTCGCTCTTGTTCTTGGCCGGGCAGACCTCCACGCACAGCACGCAGCCGGTGCAATCCTCGGGGGCCACCTGGATGGTGAACTTGCATGCCCTTCGAACTCCGTGCGCTTGCGCGTCGGTGGACTTGAAGGTCGCCGGCGCGCCTGCCAGCGCGGCCGGGTCGTAGACCTTGGCGCGGATGGTGGCGTGCGGGCAGACCAGCGCGCACTTGCCGCACTGGATGCAGATCGCCGGATCCCAGACGGGGATCTCGAGGGCGATGTTGCGCTTCTCCCACTGCGGCGGTGCCGGTCGGGAAGGTGCCGTCGACCGGGCATGGCGCTGACCGGCAGCAGGTCGCCCTGGCCGTCGATCATCTGCGCCGTGACCTCGCTGCACGAAATCCGGGCGCGTCGCCGGGCACTGTCGGGCGGCATGCGTCGAAGTCGCTGGTCGACCTGCGGCGGGCACCGCCACCTCGTGCAGGTGGGCCAGGGTGTTGTCCACGGCCGCGAAGTTCTTCTGCACGACCTCCTCGCCCTTCTTGCCGTAGGTCTTCTTGATCGCGTACTTGATCGCGTCGATGGCCTCTTCGCGCGGCAGCACGCCGGAGATGCGCGAAGAAGCAGGTCTGCATGATGGTGTTGATGCGCCCGCCCATGCCCGTCTCCCACGCGACGTCGTAGGCGTCGATCACGTAGAACTTCAGCTTCTTGTCGATGATCTGCTGCTGCACTTCGCGCGGCAGGTGGTCCCAGATCTCGTCCGGGCCGTAGGGCGCGTTGAGCAGGAACGTGGCGCCCGGCGCAGCGCGCTGCAGCATGTCGATACTTCTCGAGGAACACCGGCTGGTGGCAGGCCACGAAGTTGGCCTGGCGGATCAGGTAGGTGGAGCGGATCGGACGCGGGCCGAAGCGCAGGTGCGAGACGGTGATCGCGCCGGCCTTCTTCGAGTCGTAGACGAAGTAGCCCTGGGCGTAGTTGTCGGTGTCCTCGCCGATGATCTTGATGGAGTTCTTGTTGGCGCCCACCGTGCCGTCGGAGCCCAGGCCGTAGAACAGCGCGCGCACCACGTCGGCCGGCTTCGGTGGAGAAGTCGGGTCGTAGCGGCAGGCTGCAGTGCGGGTGACGTCGTCCTCGATGCCCACGGTGAAGTGGTTCTTCGGCGCGGGCTTGCCCCGGAGAGGTTGTCGAACACCGCCTTGACCATGGCCGGGGTGAACTCCTTCGAGGAGAGGCCGTAGCGGCCGCCCACGACCCGCGGCATGGCCTGAGCGGGGCTTCGCCGCCGTCGTCGCGGCCTCGTGCAGCGCGGTCACCACGTCCAGGTAGAGCGGCTCGCCCGGCGCGCCCGGTTCCTTGGTGCGGTCCAGCACGGCGATCGCTCTTGACGGTCGCGGGCAGCGCCGCCAGGAAGCGCTTGCACGTCGAAGGGCCGGTACAGCCGCACCTTGAGCACGCCGACCTTCTCGCCGCTGCGTCGTCGAGGTACTCCACCGTCTCCTGCGCCGCTTCGCGCGCCCGGAGCCCATCAGCACGATGCACGCGCTCGGCGTCGGGCGCGCCCACGTATTCGAAGAGCTGGTACTGCGCGGCCGGTCAGCTCGGCGAACCGGTCCATCGCCTCCTGCACGATGCCCGGGCAGGCGTGCGTAAAAGGGGTTGCACGCCTCGCGCGCCTGGAAGAACACGTCGGGGTTCTGCGCCGTGCCGCGCAGCACCGGGCGGTCCGGGGTCAGCGCCGCGTCGCGATGCGCGCGGCACCAGGTCGTCATCGATCATCGCCCGCATGTCGTCTTCGGTGAGCAGCTCGATCTTCGCCACCTCGTGCGAGGTGCGGAAGCCGTCGAAGAAGTGCAGGAAGGGCACGCGCGCCTCCAGCGTGGCCGCCTGGGCGATCAGCGCCAGGTCATGCGCCTCCTGCACCGAGTTCGAGCACAGCATGGCAAAGCCGGTGCTGCGGCACGGCCATCACGTCGCTGTGGTCGCCGAAGATGGACAGCGCGTGGGTGGCGAGGGTCCGGGCCGAGACGTGGAACACCGTCGGGCGTCAGCTCGCCGGCGATCTTGAACATGTTCGGGATCATCAGCAGCAGGCCCTGCGAGGCGGTGAAGGTGGTGGTCAGCGCGCCCGCCTGCAGCGCGCCGTGCACCGCGCCCGCCGCGCCGCCCTCGCTCTGCATCTCGACCACGCTGGGAATCGTGCCCCAGAGGTTCTTCATGCCCTCGGACGCCCACTCGTCGGCCCACTCGCCCATGTTCGAGGAGGGCGTGATCGGGTAGATCGCGATCACCTCGTTGGTCCGGTGCGCGACGTACGCCGCCGCCTCATTTCCGTCGATCGTTACCATTGGCCTGGTCATCGTCAGTTCCCTTTTCAAAAATCGGTGCTCTCTCCCGGTGGAGGCCCCATTCAGGCCCCACTCTCTCGCACTCCTGGCCCGCGTCGCGCTCACCCTTCCGGGCTCCCGGTCTGATACTATCGCGAGCCATCCATAAGTATAAGACCTTTTACTCTGCAATACTACACTACTTTGGCCAGAAAGAAAAATTCCACCGTCGTCCCGCCATCTTCATCGCGCGGGAGCCCCGCGAGGGCGGGGACCGTCCCGGTGTCCGGGCAATGCCGGGATAAACGGGTCGGCTCGCTTCAGCCTGCTTTCAAAGTGCCAAAGGCGCGCCCCATGCATTCGCCCTTGGCGAAACCGGGCCTTCGCATCCTCTTTCACGTGCTTCGGGCTGAGTGACACTGCTGGATGGACGCGGTGCGCGGTGGCGGGCTAGTTCAAAATCGAATTTCAACAGATACCCTGCGATTTACAACAAGCTTCCGCTAGGGGAACGGTGGCGGCTGATAGACCGAAAGGATGTCCTGGAGCATTGCTTCCCGCGTTGTGAACCGGGCCTCTTCGTAACAGCCCAGCGGGTGTTCCACCACGTTCACTAGGCATTTGTTGCAGTACGTACACGGCACCGGGGGCTGGTTGTGCCCTTGCTCAAACATCTTGGGCATGTCCGGATTGGCGATCAGAGGCCGCGCGATGCTCACCGCGTGGCAGCGTTTGGCTTGGATTGCTTCCCGAATCACCGAAGCGGTCTGGAAGCCGCCGGTGCAGATGATGGGAATACTCACAGCCTTTCGAATCGCCTCGGCATCGGGAAGGTTTAAACCCTCAATCACGTCGCCGCGCTCCTTCAGCCACCTCTTGCGAAATAGCTTGCCGGTGAGGTCTTTGCGCAGCAGCAAAAAATTCCGAAAGGTCTTGCTGCCACTGGAAACCATCGAGTCGTAAACGCGGATGAAATCCTCCACGGGAAGATCGCCGGGGGGGTTCCGGGGATGCGGGAAGAAGCTTCCGCTCGAGACGTGGATCGCATCCACCCCCTCGGCCTCCAGCCACTTGCAGACTTCCACGGAATCCTTGATCGTGTTGCCTCGGTCCTCCCCGGTGGCCATCGCATTGTTGTTCTCCGTGGCGCTGACCTTCATCTGCAGATGGAAATCGCGGCCGCAGCGCGCCCGGATGCTTCGAACCACTTCCAGCACGAAGCGAGCCCGGTTTTCGAGCGAGCCGCCGTAGCCGTCCTTGCGATCGTTGATGGCGGAACTCAGGAACTGCGTAATCAGATATCCGTTCGCCCCATGCAACTCCACTCCGTCCAGACCCGCTTCCCGCGCCTGGTTGCCCCCGTCCTCCTCGCCTCCTCCTCGTCGGCGGCGGGTATGCCCTCAATGCAGCTCCCGACCACGCCGTCGTCCCGACATCACCAACGTCCAGGTCCAGGTCCTGACGAAGGCCCCCGCCCTCGGCCCCGTCGAGATGGAGCAGTTCGTCACCTACCCGGTCGAGGCGGCGATGAACGGTCTTCCGCGCCTGATGGAGATCCGCTCGGTCTCGCGCTACGGGCTCTCCGCGGTCACCGTCGTCTTCGAGGACGGCGTCGACATCCTCCTGCTCGCCAGCTCGTGGCCGAGCGCCTCGTGCAGGCGCGCGAGGCGATTCCCGACGGGCTCGGCAACCCCGAGATGGGGCCGGTGACGACCGGCCTCGGCGACGTCTTCCAGTTCACGGTCGAGGGCGACCGGCGCCTCGGCCACTGAGCGCCGGTCGATCCTCGACTGGATGATCGCGCCGCGCCTTCGCGCCGTCCCGGGCGTCACGGAAGTCAACACCTGGGGCGGGCTCCCCAAGCAGTACCAGGTCCTCGTCGACCCGGCCCGCCTCCAGGCGCACGGCCTCTCCCTCCGGGAGGTCTTCGAGGCGGTGGAGCGCGGGAACGCGAACGCCGGGGGCGGCTACATCGAGCACAACCGCGAGCAATACGTAACTGAACCAGCAGCATCGACATA
>JAXHKT010000029.1:0-80574 GCA_034522975.1 Bryobacterales bacterium | reverse complement strand
ATGCCGTTTCTGGTTCAGTTCATATTGCTCGCATTCGGTAAGTCCGCGGTGGCGAACTACGATTTCTCCAAGGCGCAGGTGATTCTGGCGCTCGATTTCGACTTTCTCGGGTTGGACGCCTCGACGATTCTGAATATGCGTCAGTGGGCCGATGGCCGCCGCGTGCGCTCCCACGACGATTCCATGAATCGCGTCTACGCGGTGGAAAGCCAGTATTCGCTCACCGGCGCAATGGCGGACCATCGGCTCCGGATGCGCGCCGCCGACGTCATGGCCTTCCTGCAGGCGCTGGCTGTGAAATTGGGTGTGATGCCCACCGCTGGCCGTGTATTGCCTTCGTCCGAGAAAGCGGCAAAATTCGTCGAAGTGCTGGCCAAAGACCTGACGGCAAACAACGGGAAGTGTGTTTTGGCCGTGGGGCCGCGGCAACCGGCCGAGGTGCATGCGCTTGCGCATTTGGTGAACGAATCCCTTGGCAACATGGGCTCTACGGTGATGCTGATGCCAGCCACTGAAGCTCCCGGCGAAATCGCCAGCATGAAGCAACTCGCCACCGATCTCAATGGGGGAGGAGTCGAAACGCTGGTGGTGATGGGTGGCAACCCCGCTTATGATGCACCCGCGGATGCGAAGTTTGCTGAGGCGATGGCCAAGGCGAAGACCCGCATCTACCTGGGCGAGGACAATAACGAGACCGCCGCCGCCGCCAACTGGGTGCTACAAGGGGCGAACTACCTGGAGGCCTGGGGCGACGGGCGAAGTTTTGATGGTACGGCCTCCATCCAGCAGCCACTCATCCAGCCGCTGTTTGATGGCAAGAGCCCCATTGAGTTGCTGGCCACCATTCTGGACGCACCGTCGAAGCGGGGCTACGATCTGGTTCGCGAAACGTGGAAGACGCAGCTTGGCGACGAGAAGGCCTGGCGCAAAGCCATCCACGACGGTGTGATTGACGGTACATCTGTGGCGGCTTCCACTGCTTCGGTGAGTAAATCGGCGGTGATGGATGCGGTCGCACGAACGGGTAACGGCCCCGCTGCGGAAGACGTGGAGCTGGTATTTGTGCCCAGCAGTCATACCTTTGACGGGCGATATAGCAACAATGCCTGGCTTCTGGAAGCGCCGGACCCGATTACGAAGATCACTTGGGACAACGTTGCGCTACTAAGCCATTCCACCGCGGCAAAGCTTGGGCTCAACGCGGCCGTTAAGCAGATCGAAAACCCGGACGCTGTCTACGAAGCTGAGTTCATCTCAATCCGGAAGGGCGATACGGAACTGAAGATTCCCGCCGTGGTGCAGCCGGGTCATGCCGACAATTCGATCACCCTTTCCCTGGGTTTTGGCCGTTCAAAAACAGGCCAAGTTGGTGAAGGTACGGGCTTCAATGTGTTCCCGCTGATCGGCTCCGGCGCACCCGGCATCGCGCTGGGCGCCACGGTTTCCAAAGCGGCGGGCGCTTATGAAATCGCCTCCACGCAGGATCACGGCACGCTCACCGATGCCTTGCGCACGCGTAGCGAGATCGTTCGCGAGGTGACTCTCGAAGAGTTCCACAAAGATCACCACGTCATCCAGGAAATCGGCCACAAGCTGCCCGAATTCAATCTCTACGAGAGCCCCGAATATACCAGCGAGTATCAATGGGGGATGGCTGTCGATCTGAACACCTGCATCGGTTGTAACGCCTGTCTGGTGGCCTGCCAAAGCGAGAACAACATCTCCACCGTGGGCAAGGAGCAGGTGGCGATGGGCCGGGAGATGCACTGGATCCGCCTTGACCGCTACTACTCCGGATCGGTGGACGACGCGGAAATGGTTTATCAGCCGATGGCCTGCGTGCATTGCGAGAATGCGCCGTGCGAAAACGTCTGTCCGGTGGCGGCTACCGTCCACGGTCCCGAGGGTCTCAACGAGATGACCTACAACCGTTGCGTCGGCACGCGATATTGCTCCAACAACTGCCCCTACAAGGTGCGCCGCTACAACTTTTTCGATTATCACAACAAACGGATGGATTGGTTCACGCTGGGCAATAAGGCACCCGAAATCGCCTCGCTCCAGTACAATCCGGATGTCACCGTTCGCATGCGCGGCATCATGGAGAAGTGCACCTACTGCGTGCAGCGCATTTCGCAGGCGCGCATTCAGGCGAAAAGCGAAGGACGCTCCATTCGCGACGGGGAAGTGGTTACCGCGTGCCAGCAGACTTGCCCCACGCAAGCCATCACGTTCGGCAATATCAAGGATCCCAACAGCGCCGTCAGCATAGCCAAGGCGCTCGATACCAACTACGCCGTTCTGCAGGAATTGAACGTGAAGCCCCGGACCACCTATCTGGGCAAATTGAGAAACCCCCATCCGGAGCTGGTGTAATCGATGGCAGACCTTGCAATCAAACCGAATACGCAGCTCGATCTGTTGGAAACAACGATCGACCAGCCGCTGGTAACCGGCATTCCCACATATCACTCGGTCACCGAGTCGGTGTCCAGCATCGTTGAGGACCGGCCCACGAGGTTCTGGTTCATCCTGCTTGCCGCCACTTCCAGCGTGATGCTGATGCTGTTCGTCATGCTGGGCTATTTGGTGGCGACCGGGATTGGCGTCTGGGGAAATAACATTCCAATCGCCTGGGCTTGGGATATCACCAACTTTGTTTGGTGGATCGGTATCGGCCACGCCGGAACGCTTATCTCGGCCATCCTTTTTCTTCTGCGGCAAAGATGGCGCACGGCCATCAATCGCGCCGCCGAAGCGATGACGCTTTTCGCGGTGGCCTGCGCGGCGATTTATCCCGTTTTTCACACGGGCCGCCCGTGGCGTGCAGTGTATTGGCTGCTGCCTTACCCCAACACCATGCAGATGTGGCTGAACTTCCGCAGCCCGCTTGAATGGGACGTCTTCGCGGTAAGCACCTATGGAACAGTAAGTCTGCTCTTCTGGTACGTCGGGCTGCTACCCGACCTGGCCACGATACGCGATCGCGCCGTCGGATTGCGCCGCCAGATCTATGGTTTCTTCAGCCTCGGCTGGCGTGGTTCCGCGAACCATTGGAAGCACTACGAACTGGCCTATCTGGTATTGGCCGGTCTCTCCACTCCGCTTGTTCTTTCGGTCCACTCGATCGTCAGCTTCGACTTCGCGACATCCATCCTGCCCGGCTGGCACACCACCATCTTCCCGCCCTACTTCGTGGCGGGCGCGGTGTTCAGCGGCTTCGGCATGGTGCTTACCCTGCTCATCATCACCCGCAAGGCGCTGAACCTCGAACATCTTATTACGCTGAAGCACATCGATTACATGTGCAAAGTGATGCTGGCCACCTCCATGATCGTGGGCTACAGCTATGCGACGGAGTACTTCATCGCCTGGTTTAGCGCGGTGGATGGAGAACGCTTCGCCTTCTACAACCGCATCACCGGCCCCTATGCCTGGGCGGCGTGGAGCATGATCCTCTGCAATGTCGTGGCGCCGCTGCCGCTGTGGTGGAAGGCGGTGCGTGCCAACATCACGCTTGTCTTCATCATTACGATTTTCGTCAACATCGGCATGTGGTTCGAGCGCTTCGTGATCATCGCAATCTCGCTGCACCGCGACTTCCTGCCCTCAAGCTGGGAGTATTTTCACCCCACCTACGTGGACATCTGCACGTTTATCGGTTCCATGGGGCTCTTCCTGACGCTCTATCTGCTCTTTATCAAATTCGTTCCGATGATTGCTATCGCGGAAGTGAAGGGCGCCATCGCCCAGGACATTGAGAAGGGCGCACACCACTAAGGAGGCAAGCATGGCGACAACCACGGCAGACACCCACGACATGATTCCCGCCGATGCCCAGGGACGGCCCTACGCCGTCGCGGCCACCTTCGACTCCACGAGCGACTTGCTGAGCGCTATCCGCAGTGTGCGAAAGAAGGGCTACCGCAAGTTGGATGCGCTCACGCCGTTCCCGGTCCACGGCATCGACGAAGCGCTTGGCGAGAGCCGCTCAAAGCTCGGATATCTGATTGCCGCGGCGGCTGTTGTCGGCATCCTTGCCGCACAGTTTCTGCAATGGTGGACGGCGGCGGTGGATTACCCGCTCATCATCGGGGGTAAGCCCTTCTACGCGGTTGAGTTTTCCATCCCCATCACCTTCGAATTGATGGTGCTGCTGGCGTCCTTCGCCGCGGTCTTCGGCATGCTCGCCTTCAACGGTCTGCCGCGCTTCAACCATCCGGTCTTTAACTACTCGAATTACTCCCGCGCCACTGACGACGGATTTGTCCTTGTCGTCGAACGCGACGGCAACCACTTTGAACCTTCGGCGATCGTGGAGTTGCTGAACGGTCTTGGCGGTAAGAATACGGAGGTTGTGCATGAAGATGCATAACGCGAGGTTGGCGGGCAAGCACCGCTCGCAAGCATTCGGAACGCTGGTCGCGGCACTGCTCCTGCTGGCTTTTTCCGGATGCGGCACGCGCTACTCCAGCGCGCCTCCGGTGGAGTTCTGGTCCGATATGGCCCGGCAGCCGAAATTGGGAGCGCAGCAGAAAAGCGAGTTCTTTGCGAACAACCGGGGCACGCGACAGTCCGTACCAGGCACGATTCCGGTCGGATTTCTTAAAGACAACAGCGCCTTTTACACGGGTCAGCAGGATGGATTTTATGTGAATAATCCAGTTCCTGTCACTGCCGAACTGATGGCACGCGGCCAGGAGCGCTACGACGTCTACTGCACGCCCTGCCATGACCGAACCGGTTCCGGACGCGGCATCATTGGCGTTCGGGCGCAAGGTTGGGTTGCCAACAGCATGATCGACGACCGTCTGTCCTCCTATGCCGATGGCGAGTTGTTCTATGTGATCTCCAACGGCCGGCGCTCGATGCCGGGCTACCGCTGGCAGATTCCCGAGAATGACCGCTGGGCGATTGTCGCTTACGTCCGCGCCCTGCAACGCGCCGCCGCAGGCAAGGTCAACGATGTTCCCACTGAGCTAAGGAGCGAACTGAGATAGCCATGGCCGAACACGCATCCCATTCCGCCTATCCCGCCTACGGCGATGCCTTCCGGCTGAGCGAAGGCACTTTCAACAAGGTGCGCAATATCCTGATGGGTGTCGCCGCCCTTGGCTGGGTGCTGCTTATCGCTGGGTTCTTTCTCGATCACGAGCGCTTCTTCCGCTCCTATCTGCTCAACTACATCTACTGTCTTACCTTCGTTGTTGGAGCACTCTTTTTCGTGATGGTCCAACATGTGAGTGGAGCCACCTGGAGTGTCGTGATCCGGCGCATCTGCGAAAGTTTGATGATGGTGATTCCCGCGGCCGCCTTGCTCTTTATCCCCATCGTTTTCGATCTCCACGCCCTCTATGAGTGGACGCATCTCGACGTGGTAGCCAACGATCCCATTCTTCTAAAGAAGGCACCATACCTCAACGTACCGTTCTTCCTTGTCCGCGCGGTGCTGTACTTTGCGCTCTGGAGTTTCCTTGCGTACAAGCTCTGGGGGTGGAGCACCGCTCAGGATTCCGACCGGAATTTCGTTTACACGGAGAAGAGCCGTAAGTTCAGCGCTTTCGGCCTTCTGCTGCTGACGGCCACCTTCAGCCTGGCCATGATGGATTGGGTGATGTCCCTGATGCCGCACTGGTTTTCTACCATGTTCGGTGTCTATATGTACGCCGGAGCCGCGATGGCATTCACCGGCTTCATGATCCTTGTCGCGCTCAGCTTTCGCGCCAACGGCATTCTGGACAAGGCGATCAGCGAGGAGCATTATCACGACCTCGGCAAATGGCTGTTTGCGTTCAATACCTTTTGGGCATACTGTGCGTTTTCTCAATACATGCTCATCTGGTACGGCAACCTCACTGAAGAAACGATTTTCTTCCAGCATCGGTTCCAGGGCTCCTGGGAGATCGTCTCGAAGCTCCTTATTTTCGGCCACTTCCTGATTCCATTCGCGATTCTGGTGGCGCGGTGGGCGAAGAAGAATCTGGCCGTGCTGGGACTCATGACCGGGTGGCTGCTGCTGATGCACTACGTGGATATCTACTGGCTCGTCATGGGCAGCCTCTATCTCGATGGCGTTCCCTTCCATTGGCTAGATGTGGCTGGGCTCCTGGCCCTCGTCCCCACCTTCGGGCTCGTCTTCTGGATGCGTCTGGCAAAGCAAAACATCGTTCCTGTTGGCGATCTTCGCTTCGAGCGATCGCTCAATTTCCACCAAGCCTAGCCTGTTGGTGATCTAACAAAAAGGACAAGGATCTATGTCGGACCAGTATCACAAGCCAGCCGGATTCGAAAAATCGGTGGAGCAAGGCTACGAGGAGACCGATGCTCGCGTGGGTTTCATCGCCTGGGCGGGTGTCGCCATCGTCGTCTTCCTTGTGGTTACCGTGCTTTCCGTCCAGGCCTATTTCGATTCCGTCCACGAGCGGGAAGAGTATGTGAAGGTACTGGAGCCGGTGAGCGAGGATTACAAGAATCTGCGCGCCCGCGAGGATGCGGAGTTGTTTTCCTACAAGTTTGTCGACCGGGAGAAGGGAATCGTCCGTCTCCCGATCCAGAGAGCCATGGATCTCGTGGTTGCCGAAGCCAAAGCGGGCACGCCGGCCTACCCCACCGCGCGCCAGCCCGTGAAGGAGACCTTTACTGTTGTCCCGGATTCCAAAACGATGGGAGGAGTCAATGACCCTGCTTCGCAGGCGCTACTGGCCGCTGCTCCTAAGTAACCTGCTTGTTGCCGCGGTTCTGATCTTTGTGAGCCCTTTGCTTCGCGGACAGGTGAATGTGCCCCTCGCGATGCACGAAGGGGTTGGCGTAGACGAGAAATCGGGAGAGACGATCGACCTTGACCTTACCTTCGTCAACGAAGGCGGCCAGAAGGTGGCCTTGCGGCAGTACTTCGGCCAGGGAAAGCCGGTGCTCCTCAATCTCGTTTACTATCGCTGTCCGATGCTCTGCAACCTGGTGCTCAACGGGCAAACGGAGACGATGCGTAAGATTCCATGGGAGCCTGGCGCCGATTACACCGTCCTCACGATTAGCATCGATCCCACGGAGACCGCCCAGCTTGCCCGCGAGAAACGTGCCGTTTATCTGGCAACCTACGGCAAGCCCGCTCCCGGATGGCACTTCTTCTCCGACGACAACGGCAACGTGAAGAAGCTAGCCGGGCAGATTGGTTTTAACTATAAATACGACACCCGGATCGAGCAGTACTCGCATCCTTCGGTGATCACCATACTTTCGCCCGAGGGTAAGGTTTCCCGCTATCTTTATGGCATCCAGTTCAAGCCGCTTGATCTGCGGCTGGGCCTTGCCGAGGCGAAGGAAGAAAAGTTTTCGTTCAGCGCAGAGCAGTTGCTGCTGCTTTGTTACCACTACGACCCGGCAGCTGGTTCGTATGTGATGTTCGCGATGAATTTTATGCGTGGCGGCGGAGTGCTGGTGGTCCTTTTGATCGCTTTCATGATCTTCCGTTTGCGCCGACATGAAAAGTCCAGAGGCAAGCTCTCGAATCAGGAATTGGTGAGTACGCGATGAATTGGCTTCGAGAAATAATCATGCCCGTTACGCAGGGCTGGGATTACGCGCGTGAGGTGGATAACATTTACATGTTTATCACCTACGTGAGTATAGTGTTCTACGCGATTATCGCGGTCGGAGTAGGCTATTTTGTCTATAAATATCGCCGCCGGCGGGGGAACGAGGAAACACCCGACATTACCCACAACACCGCACTCGAAATTGTCTGGACCGTCATTCCTACCATCCCACTCGTCGTGATGGCGTTCTGGGGCTTTACCACCTACATGCAGGCCCGGGTAGCTCCCGCGGATTCGCTCGAAATCAAGGTGATCGCCAAGAAGTGGGCATGGGATTTCACCTATCCCAATGGGATGACCTTCGGCCAGGAAATGCACGTGCCAGTCGGCCGCCCTGTGAAGCTCGTGATGATTTCTCAGGACGTGATTCACGATTTCTTCCTGCCCGATTTCCGCATCAAGGCTGACGTGGTTCCCAGCCGCTATACGCAGTTGTGGTTCAAGGCCGACGAGCCCGGTGAGCACATTGTCTTCTGCGCCGAATACTGCGGGCGAGATCACTCCAACATGCTGGCCAAAGTAGTGGTGGATACGGAAGAGCAATATCAGCAATGGCTTGAACAAAAGGCCGAAGAATTGATGAACATGCCTCTGCCTGAACTGGGCAAGCTACTCTACGTCAACAAGGGATGCAATACGTGCCATTCTATTGACGGCAGCCGAATCCAGGGGCCTAGCTTCAAAGGAATCTGGGGTGAAACCCATCAGTTTGTGGGTGCGGCGCCCACCGTTGTAGATGAAAACTATGTGCGCGAATCGATCCTGCAACCAGCTTTGAAGGTGCGCAGCGGGTATGAAGCCATCATGCCGTCATTCCAGGGTTTGCTTCGGGAGCGCGAAATTCAGGCGCTGTCGGAGTACATCAAGTCGTTGAAGTAAACCGGAAGAGAGAAGGGAAGCTATGGCGCAAGTCTTAACGCAACAAACCTCAGCAGCGGCACACCACCCCGAAGCAAATTACCTAACGGAAAACACCGGCCTAAAGAACTGGCTGCTTACCGTGGACCACAAGCGCATCGGTGTGATGTACTTCTGGACCATCATGTTGATGTTCTTCGTCGGGGGTGTTCTTGCACTCGTACTCAGAACCGAGCTGCTCACGCCCAAAGAGACTATCGTCAGCGCCGACATGTATAATCAGCTGTTCACGCTGCATGGCGCGATTATGACCTTTCTGGTTCTGGTGCCGTTGATTCCCGCTACACTCGGCAATTTCGTTCTACCGATGATGCTGGGTGCCAAGGACGTTGCTTTCCCGCGGCTGAATCTGGCGAGCTACTACATTTATGTCGTAGGCGCGTTGATGGCCGTCGCGGCGATCCTTGGTGGTGGTTTGGACACTGGGTGGACTTTTTATACCCCCTACAGTTCCACCACAGGCGGCGGTGTAAGTGTGATGACCATGGCGGCGTTCACGCTGGGTTTCTCTTCCATCCTTACCGGTGTTAACTTCATCGCCACCATCCACAAACTGCGCGCGCCCGGCCTTTCCTGGTACAACATGCCACTTTTTGTCTGGGGCATGTACGCCACGGCCCTCATCCAGGTGCTCGCTACGCCGGTAGTCGGAATTACGATGGTGCTGCTGCTGATGGAACGACTATTCCAGGTGGGTATCTTCGATGCCAGCCTCGGCGGCGATCCGGTGCTATTCCAGCACTTCTTCTGGTTCTATTCGCACCCCGTCGTCTACATCATGATCCTGCCAGGAATGGCGATCATCTCGGAAGTGATTCCCACTTTCTCGCACAAGCCGATCTTTGGTTACAAGCCTATTGCCTGGTCGAGCGTCGGTATCGCCGTTGTCGGCTTCCTCGTTTGGGGCCATCACATGTTCGTGAGCGGCCAGAGCGAGTTTGCCGGAGCGGTATTCTCGTTCATCACGTTCCTCGTCGCGATTCCTTCGGGCGTGAAGATCTGGAATTGGATGGCCACCATGTATCGCGGATCGATCAGCCTCGGTGCGCCGATGCTCTATGCGATCTCATTCCTGTTGCTGTTCGGCATCGGCGGACTAACCGGCCTCTTCCTCAGCACCCTGGCTACCGACATTCACCTGCATGACACGTACTTCGTCGTCGCGCACTTTCACTACGTGATGATGGGCGGTACGTTGATCGCGTTCTTTGCCGGAGTACACTATTGGTGGCCCAAGATCTACGGACGGATGTACAACGAGTATTGGGCCGCTATCGGCTGTCTCCTCGTCTTCCTCGGCTTCAACGGGACGTTTATTCCGCAGTTCATTGTTGGGTCTCGCGGGATGCCGCGACGCTATTACAACTACCTTGACCAGTTCCAGTTCCTTCACGTAGCTTCCACCATCGGTTCCTATGTGCTCGCGATCGGTCTGGTGATTATGGCTGTCACCCTTATCGTGCCGCTCTTCCGGAAGCGCTACGATGCGCCGGGTAACCCCTGGGGCGCGGCGTCCCTTGAGTGGAGCGTCTCTTCGCCTCCGCCCTCGCACAACTTCCTGCACGATCCGGTGGTGACTCACGGGCCTTACGACTTCAAGGCTGTTCGTGAACTCGAAAAAATGGGGTCTCATTCATGAGCGACATCGCGATTCCCGCCGGGGGTCATGGGCACCAGGATGCCCATGGCCACCCGAAGCATTTGCAGCATCATTTCCACTCTTCCGCCCAACAGTTCGAGGCTTCGAAGATGGGAATGTGGCTCTTTCTGGTCACGGAGATTCTCCTGTTTTCCGGGCTGTTCCTGGTCTACTTTATTCTGCAGGCCAAGCACCCGCAGGCGTTCATCGAAGCCCACCATCACCTCGACCGCAATCTGGGATTGCTGAATACCATCGTGCTGCTGATTAGTAGCTTTACCATGGTGATGGCCGTCCAGAGCGCGGCTCTGAACCGTGTGAAGGCCACTCTAGGCTTCCTCTACACCACGTTCACCCTGGGCGGAGTCTTCATGGTGGTGAAGTACTTTGAGTACAGCCACAAGATTCACGACGGTTTGCTGCTCGGCAACCTGTTTAGTTATGCGGGTGCGAAGGTCCCTGGCGAGTACCTGTTTTTCAGCATGTACTTCATGATGACCGGCGTACATGGTATTCACATCCTGGCGGGCATGGGTGTAATCGCCTATCTCATTTGGAGAACTCATAAGGGTGATTACTCAGGCGAATACTACACGCCAATTGACCTTACCGGTCTTTACTGGCATTTGGTCGATCTGATCTGGATTTACCTATTTCCCCTCCTCTACCTGGTTAGCTAAAAGGAAACATCTGCCATGAGTCTCGAAAAACAAACGATGGAAGGAATGCGGCACCATGGGGAGGAGACCCATACCCATGACCATACAAAGTGGTACATCGGAACCATCATTGCGTTGTTTCTCCTTACCGCTGTCACTGTCCTTGCCGCCGGTGTCGATTTCGGTTCTAACACAACTAATTTGATCATCGCGATGGTGATTGCCACGGTGAAAGCCAGTCTCGTTGCCCTTTTCTTTATGCATTTGCGGTGGGAAAAAGGGATGAACGCGATTATCTTCCTTTCTTCGATCTTTTTCGTCGGGGTGTTCATGATTTTCACACTTTTCGATATCAACACCCGCGCCAAGATCGAAGCGGCGGGACCTTCTGAGCCCGGGGCGGCGGCAGGATACGAGCCTCCTCCTCTGCCCATGTATGTTCGCGAACCTCAGAAAACCGAAGGCGGCACAACGGAGACTACCCCCACGCCGGCCGGCGGCGAAACAGCGCACTAGAGTGCTTTTCCCTAACGAAGTCCCTTGAGAGCGCGCCCTTGTGGCGCGCTTTTCTGCGTTTTGTCCACGCCTTTGTTTCGGAATAGTGATACCCCCCAGGGGTATACGGTACAGTAAGGATTGGAGACATAGCGATGGAATCGAAATCCCGGCCAATCCTGCTTGAGATCGATGGCATGCACTGCGATGGCTGCGTTCGACGCGTGCGGAAGTTGCTCGAAATGGCCGGCGCCGCGGAAGTGGATCAAGTAGAGATCGGCTCCGCCAGGATAAGCGTGCGTATGGACGGCCCGGACGCCGCCGTCTTCGTGGAAGCGCTCAACGAGGCCGGCTTCGTCGCTCGCTCCGGGTCGTGAAGGCCAGTCTTATTCGAAAAGGAGGCGCGATGGCGGATACGGATCTCAGCCGGGAGACAGAGACGACCGGAGCGTCTGCCCGCCTTCAGCTTTCCGTGGGCGGAATGACGTGCGCCGCTTGTCAAAGCGCCGTGCAGCGTGCTCTTGAACGCACGCCGGGCGTCACCAAGGCCGCGGTGAGCTTGATGACAAACCGGGCGGAGGTGGAGTACCTTCCCTCCGAAGCGAGCGCTGAAGGGCTGCTCACCGCCATCCGCAACACCGGATATGAGGCCGAAGTGCGCTCCATCGCGCAGACCGCGTTTGAAGAGCAGGAAACGGCTGATCGCGATGCTGAAGCAGACTATCGATCTACGCGGCGCAGGACCGCATGGGCATTAGCGGCTGCCTTCGTTTCCGCTCTCTTGGGAATGCCGCTAATGGGCCATGGTCCGGGTATACATGGCAACGCGGAATCCGTTCCAGACCCCCTCATAAGGTGGATCTCCGCCTGGCTCGATGCACCCATCCAGGCAGCGTTGCCCTGGCTCTACACCATCCCATTGCCAATTCTTCGCTGGGTTTCGGCGGCAATCGCGCTTTGGGCGATGGCCTGGGCGGGCCGCGAGTTTTTTGTGCGTGCCTGGAAGGCCGCGCTCCATCGCTCGACCGACATGAATACGTTGATTGCCGTGGGCACCGGCGCGGCTTTTGTCTATTCGATCGCGGTCACCATCGCTCACGATTGGTTCACGGCGGCTGGGGCACCCACTGGCGTCTACTACGAACCCGTCGTGTTTATTCTTGCCCTTGTCCTTTTGGGAAACACCTTTGAGAAGCGCGCAAAGCGCAGGACATCTTCTGCCTTGCGAAAGCTGGCCAGCTTGCAGCCGCGCGAAGCCCGTGTGCAGAAAGGCGACGCCATTGTCTCCGTTCCTGTATCGGAGCTTTTCCCCGGAGACATTGTGATTCTCCGCCCAGGCGAGCGCGCTCCCGTCGATGGAGAGGTGCTCGACGGAGATTCCGCGTTTGACGAATCGATGCTTACCGGCGAATCGCTGCCGGTGGAGAAATTTCCCGGCCATCCCATCCTCGGCGGCACCGTGCAACTGGCTGGCGATCGCGCTGCGGCAACCCGCTACCGGGTGACCCGGGTGGGGGCGGAGAGCACCCTCTCCCGCATCGTCCAATTGGTGCGGGACGCCCAAAGTTCCCAGGCGCCCGTGCAGCGACTGGCCGACCGCGTGAGCGCCATTTTCGTGCCCACTGTGATGGTGCTTTCCGTGCTTGTTTTTCTAGTGTGGCTCCTTGTTCCTCAGCAGCCTTCGCTGGCGATGGCTTTCTCCGCGGCGCTTGCCGTACTCATCATTGCCTGCCCCTGCGCGATGGGGCTGGCCGTGCCCACCGCGGTGATGGTTTCCACCGGGCGCGGCGCCGGGATGGGCGTGCTCATCAAGGGTGGTGAGCCTCTCGAACGCCTCGGGGGAGTGAGCACTGTCGTCTTCGACAAGACGGGCACCCTCACCGAGGGCCGCCCTTCGGTCACCGATGTGGTGGCCCTCTCGGCCATACCGGAAGTGGAGTTTGTTGCCTTGGTGGCCGCGGTGGAACAGCAGTCTGAGCATCCGCTCGCCGCTGCGGTGTTGCGCCATGCACAGGAACGGGGCATTTCCATTCCCGACGCAACCCGCTTCGAAGCCCTTCCCGGCAAAGGCGTTCAGGCCGTCGTGCAAGGCCGCGTGGTTCGCGTGGGCACGGCGCTCTGGCTAGCCGAAGCGGGCTTCGATGTGGGGCGCGCCGAACGGATGTCGCAGGATCTTGGACGCCAAGGCAAGACGCCCCTTGTGGCTGCCGTGGAGACGGAAGTAGTCGCGATCATGGGCCTTGCCGATTCTCCCCGGCCAGAGGCCCGCGAGGCCGTCGAAGCTCTGCGCCGGCTCGGCCTGCAAGTAACTATGCTTACCGGCGACCGCCGCGCCGTGGCGGAGGCCATTGCCGCGCAGGTTGGCATCGAGAGCGTATCGGCTGAGGTTCTGCCTGGCGCCAAGCGTGATGCCATCCAGGCCATACAGGCTCTCGGGGAAACCGTTGCCATGGTGGGCGACGGCGTCAACGATGCTCCTGCCCTGGTGCAGGCCGACGTCGGGATCGCCATGGGCAGCGGCACTGACATCGCCGGCGAGGCGGCGGACGTCAGCCTGATGCGAAACGACCCTCGTGCCGTCGCCGACGCTATCGGCCTTTCTCGCGTGACGATGCGCGTGATGCGCCAGAATCTCTTCTGGGCCTTCTTCTACAACGTGATTGCCATCCCGGTTGCGGCGGGAGCGCTCTATCCCGCCTGGGGGATCCTGCTAAGCCCCATCCTCGCCGGCGCGGCGATGGCATTCAGTTCCGTCAGCGTCATCGCCAACAGCCTCCGCCTTAAGCGTGCGCGGCTTGTCTGATCCGCGCGGAATTGCTCACTGTATGAAAGGAATATCCGATGCCAAAATCGAACTCCAAGAGCGAACACTCCGCCTGCGGCTGTGACGCGGAGCCAGCCCGCAAGGCCCTGGGGGTGGACCCTGCAATCAAGGCCGCCAATCTCCGCCGCTTGCGACGCATCGAAGGCCAGGTGCGCGGTGTGCAGCGCATGATTGAAGGCGACCAGTATTGCGCCGATATCCTCGTCCAGATTTCCGCCGTGCAGGAAGCGCTGCGTGCCGTCGGCCGTGGGTTGATGAAGAATCATCTGGAGCACTGCGCCACCACCACCTTCCGCAACGGCAGCGCCGGGGAGCGCACGGCGATGGCGGAGGAACTGCTTCAACTCATCTACAAGCACGCCCGTTAGAGCGCCCTCTGTCATTCCTGGCCCGGGTCGATTCCGGCCGTCCGCGAACCCGCGCCGGGCATCACCTTGAATCTTGCAACGTTTTTCCAGATAATAAGACCCGGTAGTAAGAAATGAACGTTCCCCGGCGTCGCTTTCTGCTTTCAGCCAGTTCGGCATTGCTCGCCGCGGGCACTTTTGGCTGTAACGGCTTCCGCCAGCCCTATCGGCTTTTCGATGCGAAACAAGCCGCTATCTTATCTGCGCTCTGCGAACAGATCATTCCCACGGACGACACTCCCGGCGCCGCTTGGGCGCACGTGGTGAAGTTCATTGACCGCCAATTGGTGTATCACTATCAGAATCTCGGCTCCACTTACCGGAATGGCCTCATATCGCTTGATCGGGCGGCGATCGCTCTCCACCGGGCTGCCTTTGAAGCGCTGCCCTTCGATACGCAAACCGTGCTTGTGGCCAAACTGGAGGTGGGCGAGATCGCGGCTCCCGATTGGCCGGCGGACGCGCAGCGGGCTCTTTTTCGAGCCGTACGCGCGCACACCATGCAGGGCTACTACGGAGACCCCCGGCACGGTGGAAATCGCGAGATGATCGGCTGGCGCACGCTGGGCCTGCCGCATCCTCCGGTACGCGGGCGTGACGACTATCGCTTCCCCAAGGAGCGAAGCGCGCAGTCAGGCAACATCGCCGTCACCAGTGAGGCCCGCCCATGAAGAGCTACGATGCCATCGTGGTGGGAGCAGGTGCCGGGGGCGGCATCGTCGCTAAGGAACTCGCCACTGCGGGATTGCACGTTCTGCTGCTTGAACGCGGCAAGTGGGTCACTCCATTCGATTGCCGCAAAGACGATCTTGCCAACCAGCGTTCCAGCTTGCTCAGCGCTCCCTATGGGCCAGACGAAGCGCGCAGCCCTCGTGTGCTTGTGACACCGGATGGCCAAGCCCGCACGATTCGTGTGCGCGATGGCGGCTACAACAACAACGCCGCTTGTGTGGGCGGCGGTACGGCCAGTTACGGCGCGATGGCCTGGCGCTTCATGCCCCAGGATTTCCGCATGCGCTCGATCTATGGCTCCGTGGAAGGCAGCACCCTCGACGATTGGCCAGTGAGCTACGACGACCTCGAGCCCTTCTATGAGAAGGCCGAATACGAGATTGGCGTCTCGGGCGATGTTTCGGGCGACCCGTTCCATGGGCCGCGCCGCAAGCCGCTCCCCATGCCCGCACTCCCGCCCACCCTGGAACATCGCACCCTGGAGCCCGCGTTGCTCCGTATGGGCCTGCACCCCTTCTCTATCCCTATGCTGCGCAACAGCGTTCCTTACGGAGGCCGGCCTCCTTGCATGCGCTGCCGCTGGTGCGTAGGCTTTGGTTGCGAAGTGGATGCAAAGGCGGGCACCCAGAACACCGTCATTCCCATCGCTATCCAGAGCGGCCATTGCGAACTGAGGACCGAATCCATCTGCAAAGAAATCACCGTCGATGAAGGCGGCCGCGCCACGGGCGTTGTCTATTTTGATGAGCGCAATCGCCGGCAGCAGGCGCAAGCCGCTCTGGTAGTCGTCAGCGCCGCCGCCGTCGAATCCGCGCGGTTGCTGCTCAACTCCAAGAGCAAACTGCATCCCAACGGCATCGGCAATCGCCATGATTGGGTGGGCCGCAATCTGCAAGGCCATGCGTATTCCGGAGCCAGTGGCATCTTCGCGCAAGAGGTCTTCGACGACGTGGGGCCCGGCGCCAGCATCGCCATTTGCGATTACAACCACGGCAATCCCGGATTGGTGGGGGGCGCCGCGCTTTGCAATGAGTTCATCCGGCTTCCCATTCAGACGATTAACTCCATGCCGCCAGGCGTGCCCTCCTGGGGCAAGGCTCACAAGGACTTCATGCGCCGTTTTTACCGGCACCACCTCTCCTTCCGCGGACCCACCCAGGAGATGCCGAGCTTCGATTCCCGCGTGCAAGTGGACCCCAAAGTCACTGACTTCTGGGGAATCCCCGTGGCGCGCATGTCCGGCGGCAAGCATCCTCATACCCTCGAAATCGCCGACGCCATGTGTGTGAAAGCGGAAGCGATTTTGAAGGAAGCGGGCGCCGTTGAGGTGTGGCACACTCGTGCCGGCCGGGGCCTCAGCGGTGGCCAGCATCAGGCAGGCACCTGCCGCATGGGCAACGACCCCAAGACCTCCGTGGTAAACCGCTATTGCCAGGTGCACGACGCGGACAATGTCTTCGTCATCGATGGCAGCGTCCACGTCACCAACGGGGGCTTCAATCCGGTGCTCACCATCATGGCGATCGCCTATTGGGCCAGCGACTACATCAAGCGCGAATGGAAAGGTACGCGGTTCCGCGGGGCGTAGTTCCCCCCGGTCACGATCAATTCTGGAGGATCAACTTGGGAATCGTCGGGTGGTTTCGGCGGCATCGAATGCTCGCTGGCTTGGGAGGTGCCGCGGTGGCGGCCATCCTCGCCGTGCCGGGTGCAAGCTTCGTGTATGAGATGGGCGGCGGCGAGAGCTGCGCCCGCTGTCATGAAATCGCCCCGAATTTCGAAACCTGGCAGCACTCCACCCATTTTGAAGTCGCCTGCACGGAGTGCCATGGAGACGCCATCACCGTCGACCCCGATTTCCATTTCGGCAACATTCGCCGTCTCGCTACGCATCTCAGCGGGGAGCTGCCCAAGGAGATTCGTCTTCGCGCGCGAGACTTGAGGCCGATGGTGGATAACTGCAAGCGCTGCCATGAGCAGGAATTCCGCCATTGGCAAAGCGGAGCCCACAGCGTATCCTACGCGGGCATCTTTGCCACGCCAACGCACAACAACAAGCGGCTGCTGATGGACGATTGCATGCGCTGCCATGGCATGCACTTTCCGGGTGCCATCGGAGAACTGGTCACTCCGGTCTCGCTACAAGGTCCCTGGCGGATGCGCGGCATGCCCGCCGATGAACCGGCCATTCCGTGCCTAAGCTGCCATGCCATGCATGTGGATGCCAGCAACGCAAAAGCCGGCTACTTCCGGTTCGCCGCCACCGGCCCGGATGCCGCCACCGTCAAGCTGCGCCCCTCTCTGGCCCTCTTCGATCGCCGGGCACAAGACCATATTTCCGCCCAGTTGCTTACCTCGCCGGCCATTCAGGATGGGGGGCGGCCCGTGAAAGTGAATACCGCGCCACAGAACGCGCTTTGCTACCAGTGCCATGCGCCCTACGCCAATCTGCAGGCCGGGACGGACGATGACAAGACGCCTCTTGGCCCCTACGAGGGAATGGCCTGCCTGGATTGCCACGAGAAGCACACCTTGAAAGCCGGCACGCCTTGCCCGCACTTCCACGAAAAGCCGGAGAGCTGCGTGGACCTCATCCCGCCTCCCTTGGCCCCAACGCGCGCGGCGCTTACGAAGCCATCGCCGCGATAAAGGCGTCGGCTTCCTGAATGGAGGATTCCAGATCCGCGACCAGTTTGGTTACTTCACCGTCGATCTGCACTGTCGTCTCTTTCAGCGAGCGAATGGCTTTGGCGTTCAAATTGTGTTTGAGGAAGAGCACCTGGTCGCGGAAGGCAGCCAGCACCGGCTCCATTCGTTTCTCCGCGGTACGCATCTTGGTTAGCAGCGCTGTGTACCTCTGCCGGGTATCGAGAAGTAGCTCCCGGCTCTTTGATTTCAGCGTTCTATCCTGAATGGCGTTGATTTCGCCTTCCCACTCCCCGAACATGTCCTTCGCCACCTTCTCAACGGAATCCACGCGGTCATGCACTTTCCTGGCGCGGGATTCGGCGTCCTCCAACTCGCCGTTCAGCTTCTTGTAGGTCTTTTCAAGGTCGCCGCCGTCGAAGCCGGTCACCGCCTGAAACGCTTCCAATGTGGTCTTGAACTGCTCCTTCGCTTTCTCCTGATCCTCGCGGACATCCTTTACGCGGCCCACCAGGATGTCGCGCTTCTCCTTGCCGAATTTCTCCATCGACGCGTAATACAAGCTTGAACAGGAGCTGCCAGCCAGGCAGATGGCAACGGCTAAAATGGAAAGGAATCGGCTTTCGCGCATGTGAATAGTGTAGCCGAGCACAGCTTCGAACCCTGTGCGGTATCGATGCCGAGCCATCGAAGCCCTTGGCAGGAGGCCTTTTGTTTCTCTTTCGGTCAGCCCTTTATCTGATTCTGTCGTGCGCGATGCTGAGCGGCCTTTCCACGCTGCACGCGCAACAACGGGTGATTCTGGCCAGCTTCGACGGCCTTGGCCAACAGATTTTCGAGAAGGATTTGGCTGGCGGCGAACTTCGCAATTTGAAGGCCGTTGCCCGCTTGGGATCGCGGTCTCGCGGCGTGCAATCGGCCTTCCCCAGCACCACGGCCAACAGCCACGCAGCCATCTGGACGGGCGCCTATGGAGATCGCAATGGCGTCTCTGGCAATGCGAATCCGGTGGTTCCAAGAGCCGGGCACACGTTCCTGGAGCGTCGCGTAGGCTTCCGTTCCGAATCGCTTCAAGCCGAACCGCTTTGGGTTTCGGCGGCGCGCCAAAGCCTAAGCGTGGTTGCTCATCAAGCCACCCAGGCCTACCCGTTCACATCACTCAGCGCTGGCTTGGATCTCGTTTCGCCACCGGTAGTTCTCAATTCCTATCAGACGCGCAAGGTGGCCGATTACCGCGTGCTGCGCGCCGCCGATGTGGAAGCGCTTCCGGAGATTGCCTGGGATCCGCCGCTGGCCGCGTCGGCCCTTCCACCCATGCACTTTACGTGGAAGAGCGGACCCGTGCGCTTTATCGCTTCGCTGATCTCGCAAAGCGGAGGTCGTTACGACAAGATGCTGATTGCGGAGCGTGCGGATGGCCCTCGAGTGGTGGCGCCGCTTTCTCCCACGGAAACGCGATGGGCTCGGGATCGTGCGCTGGCCATCCATTTCAGCGAAGCACTCATGATCGAGGACCCTGCCACCGTGGCGGAGTACGGCCCGCTCGCGGCCGTCTTCCGTCTGTGGGAGACCTCGGCTGGCGGGGACTTTCTGCTGCTTTCCACACCGCTACAGGAACTGGGTTTCGCGCATGGACGGAATGGCTCCGCCGATGCCGCGAAAGCGCTGCTTGGCGATGCCGGCCCCCTTGCGGGCAACGGCCCCTCCCTGGCTTACCTTACCGGACGCCTTGGCGCCCCGCTCTACCTGGGTGGCGACGGGCAGGCGGAGTTGCGTTTCCTCGAGTGCATGGAATTCATCACCCGCCAGTACAACTCGTATACCGAGTGGCTCTGGGAGCGCTACCAGCCGCGCTTGCTGATCGACTATTTCCCTTTCCCAGACGAGATGGACCACGGCTGGCTGGGGCTCTCGCTCGAAGCGGGCGACCCAGCCTTCAGCACCCGCGCCGCCCGCTTCATGGAGTTCCGTCGCCGCGGCTACCAGATTGTCGATGAACGCGTTGGCCTGCTGCGCCGCCTGGCCAGTTCGGGCAACGCCGTCCTCGCCATCACTTCAGACCACGGCATGGCAGCGGTAACGAAGAACGTCAATATCGATGCAGCGCTTCGGGAAGCCGGTTATTTGGAACTCGACGAGAATGAGCAGATCGACGCGAAGCGCAGCCGCGCCACCGGAGACTATGCGATTCTGCTGAACACAGAGGATTGGAAGGGGGGCATTGTGCCGCTCGCCCAAAAGCCGAAAGTGCTTGCCGATCTGGCCTCCCGCCTGGGCGCCATCGTGGATCCCGATACCGGGAAGCCGGTGTTCGCCGCTTTCTATACCGCCGCCGAACACGGGGAGAAGTTTGGCATCGGCGGGGCATCGGGCTTTGATCTGTATTTCGATCTGGCCCCCGGTTATGCGCCGGAACGTAGAGCCATCGGGCCAGTTGTGGAAGCGCTGGAGGTTCCTCGCGGACGGCATGGCTTTCTGCCTATCCGGGAGGACATGCGCGCCATCTTCATTGCGCATGGGAAAGGGATTCGCCCGGGTTTGTTTGGGCGCATTCGCTCCACTCAAATCGCGCCCATGGTGAGCCGCTGGCTGGGAATCGATCCCCCTGCCGCGGCCTTGGGCAATCGTCCTTAGGGCAGAATCTAGTGCTCTTCGGAACGCGAATAATAGTAGGTGTACTTGCTGTAAAGCTCTCCGCTGTGCGCGCCGTTGGCCACGATCCCAAGGACGTTGTTTTCGCAAAGCGATTGCACCGCGCGTCCGATCTGTTCGTAGCTGGTCTGGCCAATCCGCACCACGATCAACGTTCCATCGCAGAGTGTAGAAAGAAGATTCGCGTCCGCAGAAAAGAGCAGTGGCGGCGTATCGAGAATCACCCAGTTGAAGATCTTGGGCAGTTCCCGGATCAGGTTCTTCACTTCCTTAAGGTTCAGCAACTCGAGTGGATTGTGAACCAGCGTGCCTGCCGGCATCACGAACAGGTTCGTTCCCGCAACCCGCTTGATCACCTGCGAAAGCGTCGCTTCACCCAACAGAAAATCGGTCGAACCGGGAACGCGGGGTATCTGGAAGAGGTTGTGCAGCGTGGGCCGGCGAAAATCGAAGTCGCAGAGCAGCGTGTAGTTGTCGGCCAAATGCGATTGCGCCAACGCGAGGTTCGCCGCTGTGAACGATTTGCCCTCGGCGGGCGATGGGCTGGTCACCACCACGGAGTGGATTGGCTCGAGACTTTGGATGTGGTTCAACCGCGTGCGTAGGGTTCGAAACTCCTCGCTGGGCGGCATCGTCGGCTGCGCGCGATCAATCAAACAGGAGGCAGCCGTGGGAGAAAACTGGATCTCCTCCACCTCGTTGAGGAGTTCCGCCAAGGAGCCCAGCAGTCGCCCGGCACCCGCGCCGGCTCCGTCGGTAAACAAAGTCCTCCCCGCGGATGGCGGGGCAACCGTCTCGACCGATGCGGCCTCGGAAGATACCGGCGCGGTCATATCGGTATTCGGGGCTTGCGGACTGGCAACAAATCCCTGCTGTTCGGCCTTTTTGAGGGCGTCGTGAACTCGGCTCATCTGGTCCTTTCGCGCTGGGCTGCGCCATGCCCGGTTCCGCTGTTCGCGGGATCGAATTGCAGCCCGTTTCTCTATCCGTAATCTCTCCCTCGCTATCGAGGATCCAGCACTTGCGCGGATCTGGCGGCATTGGCCAGAACTGGTTTCCCCGCTTATCGCCGCAGGAGGAAGTAGTAGTAATACATGGATGCGCTCATCGCCCCCACGCCCAGCAGAATCGCAGTGGCCCAAGCCAGGAAGACGATGCGCCGCTTCCTCCTGACGATCGCGTCGTTTTCGAGCAGCGGCACGCTGCCGAGCACGGGCAGGTTCGAGTAGAGCCTTACGTCTTTCAGATTCTTGAGTGACGCGTCCTTCAATTCGCGGGCGCCGGCGACACAGATGCCCAAGAAGATTCCCAGGGCCAACCCAGAGCCAATGATGATGAGGCGGTTGGGATCCGACGGCTTCTGCGGGAGACTTGGCTGGTCGAGCATCACCAGCAGTTCCGACTGCTTGCGGTTCTCCAGGTTCGTCTGCATTTCAGACATTGTCCGGCGCTTGTTCAAATCGTCGTATCGCGATTTGGCCAGATCGTAGTCTCTGGTGAGCCGCACATATTCCTGTTCCATCAACGGGCTGGATTCAATCCGCCGGGAGTAGCTAGCCACCAGGTCCTGGAGCTTGGCCTGCTGGGCAAGATCTTTCTCCACTGCCACGCCGATCAATCGAATGCGGGCTTCCATCTCCGCGATCTGGCGCTCCGCAGCCGCGTCCATCCTGGGGGCGGGCTTGTCCGACGGCTTCTCGGAAGCCTGCTCCGATTCGGCGGCGGTTTCTTCCTTCAGCAATTGGTTTCGGGTTTGCTCGAGCACCGCCAACTGGCTTTTCAGCCGGCGCACGTCGGGATGTGAGTCCGTATAGCGCTGCAGCAGCGCGCTCAAGCCGGCTTCCATTTGCAGCAGTTCCCTTTCGGTCTGCATCAGCCGCTCACTTTTCGCGCGGGTCTTCATCGAAGACTCCGAGGAGCCTCCGCGCCTTGCTTGATCTTTCAGTACGGCCAGTTGACTTTCGAGGTAGAGCTTCTCCGTGCCATACCGGCTCAGTCTGTCCGACATCGCCTCCAGGCTCGTTTGGTATGCGCGTTGCTGAGCCAGATTGGACGAGATCTGATCGGGTAACCTTCCCTGATTGGCAAGCCGGAATTGAGTGAGCGCCTCTTCAATCCCGTCAAGTTCCTTCTTTGCGTCATTCACCTGATCGTCCAGGAATTGCGTTGTCGACGACGAACGGTCGAACTGGCCCTGATTCGTGAGGCGAATAAACTTATCCACCACCTCTCGCACTACTTTCTGGGCGGTGTATTTGTCTTCATAGGAGTATCTGATTTGGAAGGCGACGGAGTCGTCGTTAGGGGAGGCGCCCGCGATTCGGATCTGGTTGATGCGAATTGCCTTCCGCATCTCTTCCACCACATCCTCCATGGGCTTCTTCTTTACTTCGTTGGGATACAGATTCAAACTGCGAATGATTTCCATCAATCCATCGCGGCTCAGCACCTCTTGCTGGATGGCATTGATCCGCCCCACCATTTGGCTGGTTGCGCCGGTTGGGATCAGATTCTGCGGCACCTGCGGCGGCGTGATTCGCATGGAGGCCTCCGACACATAGGTGTCCGGCCAGAGGAAGGCTACGATCACCGCCACCACCAGGGCGGCGAACGCCGGAGCGAGCACCCAGTTGAAATGCCGGCGTGCGATATCCAGATAGTCGGCGATATCCAGCGGCCGTCGCGCGATGTTGTAGCTGTCGGGCGTTCCCGACACATTCCCAAAGCCCGAAGGCGGAAGCTGTTCGATCATTATACTTTCACACTTTCCCAGCTAAAGAGCGATTCAGCACGGAGGCTCGATTAGGGAACAACAATCAAATCGCCATTGCGCAACTCGATGTTTTGATCCATATTCTTACCTTCGATCACGTCGTTATAATTGAAGCGGATTCTCTCGTCGCCGCGAATGATCGTGATCTTCTTCTTGTTCGCAAAGTCTCGAAAGCCGCCGGAGTTGGTGAGCGCATCCAGGACCGTCGTTGCGGTGAGCAGCGGGTAGGAGCCGGGGCGGTTCACTTCGCCCGTGATCGTGAACTTCTTGCTGCGAACCTGCTCCACGGTCACCATCACACTCGGGTTGTTGATGAACTCCTTCAATCTGGTGGAGATCGCCGCCGAGAGTTCTTTCGGGGTGGTCTCATTGGCGATGACGTCTCCAATGAGAGGCAGAGTTATTTTGCCGTCAGGTCGAACGCTCTGCTGGACGCTCAGTTCCGGCTCCCGCCACACCCGGATCTCGATGACATCTTCCGGCCCGATCTTGTAGCTGGAAGGGTCTACAACACCCGGAAAGTTGGTGCTCAGCCGCTGATCGGGCAGGGCTCCATCGGTTGCGGGCGGGTTGGTTGGCGCAGGATTCTCCTGACTCGAGGATAACGGGGCGAAGCAGACCAGGCATAGCAACAGAACTAGCGCCGATCGCATCCAGGGAATGAAGTTGCTTTTCGGAAAATCTCTCATATCAGAAAACACGTTTGTGGAAAGTGTTGGGTTTCCAGACAGTTCCCTTTATTTTACAGCAGGTTCCCGCGTGCCCCAAGCACTTTACCGCAATTGAAACCGGCAAGCCCCCGCAAACAATTGCGCAGCGAAACGATGCTGGCTCTGGAGGCCCTGTAAACAATGGTTTCGAGCAGCTTCCTCCGCCGTCCCTTTTCCATTGTGACCGGTTTTTCCGGAAGAGCGATCAAGTACCCCAGTACTGTGACGTACTGAATCTTCCCAAGCTGACCGGGACGCGAGCTTCAGGCAACTATGCCGCGCGTGGCATGCGGCTTTTGATGATAGAGCGCTATCGAAGCGGTAGTTACAAGCGGTCTCGTGAATCCTCCGGCATTCTCCCGAATCTCCAAAGGCTGGAGATCATCCTTGATGCCCAAGACGCAGTATTTTCTCGCCAAGACCGAACCGGACGTTTACTCCGTTGAAGATCTGGCGCGCGACCAGCGCACGACGTGGGATGGGGTTCGCAATGCCCAGGCCCGCATTGCGATCAAGGCGATGAAGCCTGGCGATGTCGTTCTTATCTACCACAGCGGCGGGGTCTCCGCGGTGGTGGGTGTGGCCCGGGTGGCCAGCCCGCCGGTGGATGCGTCCGGCGATCCCAAGATGACCGTTGTGGATCTGGAATTTCTCCATGCCCTTACGGAACCCGTCACGCTGAAGGCGATCAAGGAAAGCGGTCTCTTTGCCGATTTCGCTCTCGTCCGGCAGAGCCGCCTTTCCACCATGCAGGCTTCCGCCGCCTTCGCGTCCTGGTTGAAGAAGCAGCGCCCGGAGCTGAAGAAGCACCTATAGTTCCCGCACCGCTTGCTCCAACCGAAGCGCGATGGCCGCCGCTTCGTCGCTCGGATGAAAACGTAGCGGCTGGCCGACATGGATGGTCACTTCGCCCCGCAGCGCGAAAATACGGCCCTGCTCGCGCAGTTCGTGGATGCCTTTGAGCCGCAAGGGAACCACGGGAAGCCCGAGTTCCTTCGCCAGGATGCCGATACCCTGCTGAAAGGGCAGCAACTCGCCCGTGTAAGAGCGTGTTCCCTCTGGAAACACCAGGATCGAGTAGCCGTTGTCGGCCAGTCTCCCCGCGTGTTGAAAGGCCCGGCGGAATCCGCTGGTGCGGGGCAGAGGGAAGACCGCGTAGACCAGCACCACCAGCAAGTATTGGATGGGCAACCAGAGTTTCCAATACCAGCGCTCCTCGGCGGCCGGGTACCGATAGCCGCGCAGCATCTCGCCACTCATCGCGATGGCGACCTTCCGCGTGACCGGCCAAGGCAGCCGCCCGACGAGAAGCGCCCCATCAATCGAGGTCATGTGATTGGCCACAAAGAGCGCCGGACTATCGATTGCGCTGAGATGTTCGGCCCCCAGCACCTTAGCCCGGGAAGAATAGAACCTTGCCAGAGGGCGCATTACCAAGGCGTTGAAAACCTGGCGGAAGGCCGAAGCCCACCAGGAAAAAGGCCAGTTGACAAAGGGGTAGGGCCGCTCCCGCTTTGGAGCCGCGGATGGGCCTGAAGCGGTCCCAGCGGCTCCGCCGGAGAAGGCGTCCGGCATGGCAGCGGCTGTGCCGAGTTCCCTGGAGAGCAAGCCGCGCAGTTCGCCGATGGTGGTGGTGTCGGTGAACGAAGATTCCTCCAGCCGCACCTGAAAGCGGCCTTCGAGCGCGGCAAGCAGTTGCACGCGACCCAGTGAATCCAGTCCGAGGTCGCCGCCCAATCGCTGTCCTTCTTGCAACTGGCCTTCCCAATGCGCGCCGTTTGCGGCCAGCAATTCCTCAAGCGCGTCGGCGCGAAGCGATTCCACATCGCGGCCGCTCGCGATCGCCTGGGCGGTTTCCCGCACCGCGGCCCGGCGCACTTTTCGCGTGGCGGTTCGGGGGAAATCGGGCTCCGGCCAGAGCGACCAGCGGGCGACCCGCTGGTGCGGCTCCAGTTGCCGGTTGGCCCGATCGATCGCTGCTTTGAGCGTGGCATTGGCCTCGGGCGCAGTTGCTGAGGAAAGCAACATGGCGAAAGGCTCCGGCCCGCTAGGGCACTCCACCCCCACCACCACGGCGTCGCGGATTTCCGCCTGCCGCCTTAGTGCCTCTTCGACATCCTCCGGCACGATGTTCATCCCATTGGCAGCCACGATCAGCTCTTTGCTGCGGCCCCGGAAGAAGAGGTTTCCGCTCTCGTCCACTTCCGCCAAATCGCCCGTGGCAAACCATTGCGATTCCTCGGCCAACGGTTGAAGACCCCCGCCCTGTTTCCAATAACCGGGGGAGACGTTCTGTCCTCTCACCAGAATCTCACCGCCTTCTCCGATGCGGATTTCCCGGCCGGGCATCGACTTACCGATGCTTCCCCGGCTCATTTTGAAGGGATGGTTGACGCTGATCAGGGAAGCGGTTTCGGTCATCCCGTAGCCCTGGATGACGGCGTATCCCAGGCGGTGCCACAGCGATTCGGTCTCCTCGGGCAGCGACGCGCCCCCGCAGACAAATGCCCAGAACTTCCAGCCTAGCCGGGCATGCACATCGCGGAAAAGCCACCAGCGGCGAAGAAAGTGGCCGCTTCGCGCTTTCTCCAGCCTGGCGGCGAAGCCCTCGGTGCCCCAGCGCCGTTCGCTCCCCCGCCGCAATTCGGCACCCAGAACCTCCAGGTAGCGCGGCACGGTAACCATCACGGAGATCCGCCTCGCGCGAATCGTCTCCACCACATCCGCCGGGCTTAGCTCCGGCAGAAAGTGCATCTCCCCGCGCAGCAGCGGCGGGATGAACAGCCCGAGCATTTGCCCGAATACGTGCGAAAGCGGCAATTGCACCAGGAAGCGCACGGGATGGAAGGGCCGCTCCCAGCTCCGGTAACTGTCGATTTCCCGTTCAAGCGTTTCCAGACTGGCCAGGGTGTTGCCGTGGGTAAGGCAGACGCCTTTCGGGGTGGCGGTGGATCCCGAGGTGTAAATGATCTGGGCCAGCGTGCCGCGGTGAAGGCTTTCCATCGGAGGCGGGCCGCTTTCCCGCGAAGCCACCAAATCCGCTAAGCCGCTCAGGCGAAAGCAATGCGGGTGGCCGGTGGCGGCCGCTGGCTGCTCCTCGTCGTGGAGGAGCACTTTCGCTTCTGTGTCTTCACCGATGCGGGCCACATAGGAGGGGCTGGCTTGCGCATCCACCGGCACCGCCACCACTCCCGCCGCCAGGCATCCCCAAAATGCGGCCGCCCATTCTCCGGTGTTCCCCCCCCATAGGATGACGCGGTCCGCAGCGCTGAGTCCTCGGGAATCCCGCAGCCATCGCGCGGTCCGCCAGGCGAGTTCAGCCACTTCGCGGTAGCTCATCCGATGCGTCCGAAGCCCCCGCGCATAGACATAGGCCGTCTCGCTGCCCGCGCGAGCGAAGTCCTCGAGGTAGGTGGCCAAGTGGGAACGGGAATCGTTCATCTCTTACAAATCTTACAGATCTGCCGTTTCTTCGGCTGTGTAAACCGTCGGCGGTCGGATGACGCCCGGGGGCGGAATCTTACATTTCTTACACTCTCAACGTGTTTTGCACTCTGTGGGCGGCTTCCGCGCCCCTCGGACCCATTCGATCAAGGCCACGAAAGAAGTCACCGCTCGCCCTTGACAAAGAAATCGCCGCGCGCTAACTTGGGAAGGTTTGGTTATTCGATAGTCACCGAGCTACCCCCGAACTGTGAGGGCCGTGACCTTCTAGGACATGGTTCACCTGATCGGCCCGGCCGGAACGTCGCCCCGCTGCTCCCCGGATAAACGCCGCGGCTTGAGTATGGGCAAAAGGATGCGCAAAAGCGACCGTCGCTTCTTGCGAACATTCTGCAAAAGACCGACCCAAACAGAACTTTTTCGCGAAGGCTCTTCTTGGAACATTCCAGATGCGGGCCCCGCGATGTTATGTGCGGAATGCGCTTGCCCCTTCCGTAGTGGAAGCCGGGTGAAGCGTCCTCGGGTAATTTCTTCGGAAACCGCCTTCGGAAACGCCGTCGACCGAATCAGGAGAGCTTGTGCCTACGTTTCAGCAACTTGTGCGCAAAGGCCGGAAGGCCCCCGTAATCAAGACCAAGAGCCCCGCCTTGCAGGCCTGTCCGCAGCGCCGCGGGGTATGCACTCGCGTTTACACCACGACGCCGAAGAAGCCGAACTCGGCCCTCCGCAAGGTGGCGCGCGTTCGCCTTACCAACCAGATTGAAGTCACTTCCTACATTCCCGGAATTGGGCACAATCTGCAAGAGCACTCGATCGTCCTGATTCGTGGCGGCCGCGTGAAGGATCTTCCCGGCGTCCGTTACCACATCATCCGCGGCACGCTCGATACCGCGGGAGTTTCCAACCGGAAGCAAAGCCGATCCAAGTACGGCGCGAAGAAGCCGAAGTCGTAAGTTTGAGGGAATTTCATGGCACGCAGAAGAAGAGCTGAAGTTCGTGAGATGGCCGCAGACGCGGTTTACAACTCAACCCTCGTCGAAAAGTTCATCAACTCGATGATGTGGGACGGGAAGAAAAATACCTCCTGCCGGATTTTCTACGACGCGATGAACTTTGTGGAAGACAAGGGCGGCGACGAGGCCCTGAAGATCTTCCGCAAAGCCGTTGAGAACTGCAAGCCGCTGCTCGAAGTGAAGAGCCGGCGTGTGGGCGGCGCAAACTACCAGGTGCCCATTGAGGTGCCGCAGAATCGCCGAACCAGTCTGGCGATCCGTTGGATCATTGGCAACGCCCGCAAGCGGAGCGAGAAAACGATGATGCAACGTCTCGCGAATGAATTGCTTGATGCGGCCTCCCTCCGTGGCGGCGCCGTAAAGAAGAAAGACGACGTCCACCGCATGGCCGAAGCCAACAAGGCTTTCGCCCATTACCGCTGGTAGGACATAAAGAGGAACTGAGCACACCAGTATGGCGCGGCAAGTACCCCTTTCGAAGATTCGCAATATCGGCATCATGGCCCACATCGATGCCGGTAAAACCACCACTACGGAGCGAATTCTCTATTACACCGGGCGCACCCACAAGCTCGGGGAAGTGCATGAAGGCACGGCCATCATGGACTGGATGGAGCAGGAGCAGGAGCGGGGCATTACCATCACCTCCGCCGCCACAACCTGCATGTGGAAAGACATTACGATCAACATCATCGACACTCCCGGCCACGTGGATTTCACAGCCGAAGTGGAGCGCAGCCTCCGGGTGCTCGATGGCGCGGTGGCCGTGTTCGATGCGGTTGCCGGCGTGCAGCCGCAATCGGAAACGGTTTGGCGGCAGGCCGACAAGTACGAAGTCCCCCGCCTTTGCTTCATCAACAAGATGGACCGGATCGGTGCGGATTTTTACCGCTCCGTGCAGACCATCGTCGATCGCCTAAAGGCCAAGCCGGTTGCCATTCAGATCCCCATCGGCGCCGAAGATCAGTTCAAAGGCGTGGTGGATCTGGTCGCCATGCAGGCCTATATCTGGAATGACGAAACTCTGGGCGCCGCCTACGAAACCGTCGCCATTCCAGAAGACCTCGTTGAGACTCGCTCATGAGTACCGCGAGAAGATGATCGAGGCGATTTCCGAGTGTGACGACGAGCTCACTGAGAAGTACCTTGAGGGTGAAACGCTCACCAACGAAGAGATCGCCCGCGGTATCCGGCTGGGCACGCTCAATCGTAAGATTTTTCCGGTCATCTGCGGTACGGCTTTCAAAAACAAGGGTGTCCAGAAAATGCTGGACGCCGTTACGGATTACCTGCCCTCCCCGCTCGAAGTTCCCCCCGTCAAAGGCTACGACGTCGACGACCGGTCCATCGAAATGCACCGTCTCTCGGATGACAACGAGCCCTTTTCCGGCCTGGTCTTCAAGATCATGACCGACCCCTTCGTGGGCCAGCTCGCCTTCGTCCGCGTTTACTCGGGCGGTGTGCGGACCGGCGAAAGCGTCTACAACGCGGTGAAGGGCAAGAAGGAGCGCATTGGCCGCATCGTGAAAATGCACGCCAACAAGCGCGAGGAAGTGGACGAAGTGCTGGCCGGCGATATCGCCGCCTGCGTGGGATTGAAGCAAGTGGGAACGGGCGATACGATCTGCGCGGAAAAGGCGCCGATTCTGCTCGAAGCCATCGACTTCCCCGAGCCCGTCATTCAATTGGCCATTGAGCCCAAGACGAAGAGCGACCAGGAGAAACTGGGCGTTGCGATCGGCAAGCTCACCAACGAAGATCCCACTCTCCGGGTGAATACCGATCAGGAGACCGGCCAAACGATTCTCGCCGGCATGGGCGAACTTCACCTTGAGATTATTGTCGACCGTCTGAGGCGCGAATTTAACGTGGAAGCCAACGTGGGCAAGCCCCAGGTGGCCTACCGCGAAACCATCCGCAACAAGGCCGACGGCGAAGGCCGTTTCGTGCGACAGAGCGGTGGCCGCGGCCAATACGGACACGTGAAGATTCGTGTCGAACCGCTGGAGCGGGGCTCCGGCTTTGAGTTCGTCAACGGCATCGTCGGCGGATCGGTTCCCAAGGAATACATCGGTCCGGCGGAAGCGGGCATGAAGGAAGCGCTGGAAGGCGGAATCCTCGCTGGCTATCCGATGTCTGACCTGCGGGTGACCGTTTACGACGGTTCCTATCACGAGGTGGATTCCTCGGAAATGGCCTTCAAGATTGCCGGATCGATGGCGATCAAGGAAGTAGCCGGCAAGGCGAAACCGGTTCTTCTCGAACCGGTGATGCGGATTGAAGTGGTGGTGCCCGACGACTACATGGGCGCCGTCAACGGAGATCTCATCTCCCGTCGCGGACGCCTCGAAGGCACTGAGATTCATGGCGCCACGCACATCATCAAGGCGATGGTGCCGCTTTCTGCAATGTTTGGGTACGCAACCGATTTGCGGTCGCGCACTCAGGGTCGCGGCAGCTTTACGATGCACTTCGGTCAATACGAAGAAGCGCCGAAGAGCGTCGCGGATGAAATCATCGGCAAAGTTCGAGGTAAGGTGGCCAGCTAGGCCGAAACGGGAAACCCCGTTGCCGCTCGCCGGATGGCGCTTCTTAGGAAGCACCGTCTCAAGGGGGGCAGAAGCGCTTAAGGAGAGTCTCTACTACCATGGCAAAAGAGAAATTCGACCGCAGCAAACCGCACGTAAACATCGGGACGATCGGGCATATCGACCACGGCAAGACGACCCTGACGGCGGCGATCACGAAGGTGCTGTCCAAGCACGATCCGAAGAACAGCTTCCGGAGTTTCGATTCGATCGACAACGCGCCGGAAGAGAAGGCTCGGGGGATCACGATCGCGATCGCGCACGTGGAGTATCAGACGAAGAACCGGCACTACGCGCACGTGGATTGCCCGGGCCACGCCGATTACATCAAGAACATGATCACCGGGGCGGCGCAGATGGATGGCGCGATTCTGGTGGTGGCGGCCACCGACGGACCGATGCCGCAGACGCGCGAGCACATTCTGCTGGCCCGCCAGGTGGGCGTGCCGAAGGTAGTGGTGGCGCTCAACAAAGTGGACATGGTGGACGACGAAGAGCTGCTTGAGCTGGTGGAGCTTGAGGTGCGGGAGCTGCTTTCCAAGTACGAATATCCGGGCGACGACATTCCGGTGGTGCGCGTAAGCGCGCTGAACGCGCTGAACGGCGAAGCGGATTGGGAAAGCAAGATCGACGAGCTGATGGCGGCGGTGGATGAATACATTCCCGTGCCTCCGCGGGCGGTGGATAAGCCGTTCCTGATGCCGGTGGAAGACATCTTTTCGATCCAGGGCCGGGGCACGGTGGTGACCGGGCGAATCGAGAAGGGCGTGGTGAAGGTGGGCGAGGAAATCGAGATTGTCGGTTTCCGGGACACGCGCAAGACGGTCTGCACGGGCGTGGAAATGTTCAAGAAGCTGCTTGACGACGGTCAGGCAGGCGACAACGTGGGGCTGCTGCTGCGCGGCATCGACAAGGATGAAGTGGAGCGCGGACAGGTGCTGGCAAAGCCCGGTTCGATCACGCCGCACAAGAAGTTCAAGGGCGAAGTCTACGTGTTGAGCAAGGATGAAGGCGGGCGGCACACGCCGTTCTTCAAGGGCTACCGTCCGCAGTTCTACTTCCGCACGACGGACGTGACGGGAAGCTGCACGCTGCCCGAGGGCACCGAAATGGTGATGCCCGGCGACAACGTGACGATGAACGTGGAACTGATCACGCCGGTGGCCATGGATAAGGGCCTGCGCTTCGCGATTCGCGAAGGCGGCCGCACGGTGGGCGCTGGTACGGTAACGGAGATCATGGACTAGCTCTGGCTGGGCTGGAGCGGTGAGCGGGATCCCTTGGGGCCGCGCTAACCAATCCAGCCAAGCAGGAGTTTTCCCGCTGGAGCGATGGGGCCTCCGCGGAGGACGATAGTGGCCTCCGCGGGCCGCTCACGAAGGAGAAGGACACATGGCGATTAGGGAAAGAATTCGAATCCGGCTCAAGTCCTACGATCACCGCATTCTCGATGAATCCACCAAGGACATCGTGAGGACGGCGTTGCGGACGCAGGCAAGTGTGGCGGGTCCCATTCCTCTGCCGACGGTGCGGAATTCATTCACCGTGAACCGTTCGCCGCACGTGGACAAGAAGTCGCGGGAGCAGTTTGAGATCCGCACGCACAAGCGGTTGCTCGACATTTTGGAACCCACTCAGGAGACGGTGGACGAGCTGATGAAGCTTGACCTGCCCGCCGGAGTGGACGTGGAGATCAAGGCTTTCGGCAAAGACCGGAAGTAGCGGCGCGGCGCCGGAAGCCATGAGTTTGCATGGCTGGACGGCACGCCGATGAATGGCTTGGGAAGAAATTCGGTCAGTCCGCTGGAAAGACAGCCAGCACGCTGACGAGATAGGCAGCGCAAAGCTATGGTGCCAGGAATTCTTGGAAAAAAAATCGGGATGACGCAGATGTTCCGGCCGGACGGTCAGGTTGTGCCTGTCACGCTCCTGCAGGCCGGGCCGTGTGTCGTCGTGCAGCGCAAGACCCCCTCGAAAGACGGTTACGACGCCATCCAGCTTGCCCTGGTGGAGTTTCTTAAGCCCGCCCGGATGACCAAACCGGCGAAGGGCCACCTGAAGGCGGCGGATCTGGATGCGGCGAAATTCCTCAAGGAGTTTCGGCTTGCTCCCGGCGACGGCGATTACAAGGCCGGCGACAAGATTCTCGCCGACGCGTTTGCAACGCGAGAGATCGTCGATGTCATCGGCACCAGCAAGGGCCGCGGCTTCGCCGGAGTGGTCAAGCGCCACAATTTCCGCGGCGGAGAATCCTCGCACGGCTCGATGTTCCACCGTGCTCCCGGCTCGATCGGTTCGTCGAGCTACCCTTCGCGGGTGTTCAAAGGCATGCGCATGGGCGGCCACATGGGTTCCGCGCAGGTGACCGTCCGCAATCTGGAGATTGTGGATGTGAACACTGAAGACAACGTGATTGCGATCAAGGGCGCCATCCCCGGGCCGAAGGGCTCCTACGTGGTGGTGAGAAGGTCGAGGAGATAACGCCATGCCGATTGTCGAAGTATTGGATTTGAACAACAGCAAGGTGGGCGACCTGGAACTCTCCGATGCCGTGTTTGGCGCGGAAGTGAAGGACCATCTGATCTACGAATCCGTGCGGCACTACATGGCTTGCCGCCGGCAGGGTTCGGCTTCCACCAAGACCCGCGCGGAAGTGGCGGGTTCGGGCAAGAAGCTGTGGAGACAGAAGGGCACGGGACGCGCCCGCGTGGGCTCCGTGCGGTCGCCGATTTGGCGTCACGGTGGTACGGTGCATGGCCCGCAACCCCGCGACTACTCTTACCGGTTTCCCAAGAAGATGCAGGTTGGCGCGCTCCGCAGCGCTCTCAGCGCCAAGCTTCGCGACGGCGAGCTGAAAGTGGTGCGGGAATTCACGCTGGCGGATCATCGCACGAAGACCATGGCGGGAGTGCTCAAAGCGCTCGATAGCGCGGCGACGGTGCTGCTGGTGGACAACGGGGTGGATAACCGCAACCTGGATCTGGGGACGCGGAATTTACCGGGCGTGAAACTGGCCCTCACCCGCGAGGTGACGGTTTACGACTTGTTGAAGCATAAGCACGTGGTTTTGTCGGAAGACGCCGCGCGCAAACTTTCGGAGGCCTTGGCATGAGCAACATCGCATCCCTCAGCGTTTACCGGGTGCTTCGCCGGCCGATCGTGACGGAAAAAAGCCACGATCAGAAAGACAGCGCGCAGACGCTGTGTTTTGAAGTGGCTGTGAACGCCAACAAGACACAGGTCCGGCAGGCTGTGGAAACGATTTTCAAGGTGAAAGTGGCGGAAGTCCGCACGATCAACCTGGAAGGTAAGTTGCGGCGCCGGGGCCGCTATTCGGGATACCTGCCCGATTGGAAAAAGGCCTACGTCAGGCTGAAGCCCGGGCAGAAGGTGCCGGAGTACGCGGACATTTAGGTTCTGGAGAGAGTCTTCGATCGTTTCGAAGATTGCGGAGGATTGACCGATGCCGATTAAAACATACCGACCGACAACGCCATCCCGCCGATTCATGTCGACGGTGTCCCGTGAGGACATCACGAAGCAGACGCCGGAGAAGTCGCTCACCGTAGGCAAGAAGAAATCTGGCGGACGCACCTCCTCGGGCCGAACAGCCGTGCGCTTCATCGGTGGCGGCCACAAGCAGAGCTACCGCGTCGTCGACTTCAAGCGCGACAAACCGGGTGTTCCGGCGAAAGTGGCGGCAGTGGAATACGATCCCAACCGTTCGGCGCGAATCGCCCTGCTCCACTATGTGGACGGCGAGAAGCGGTACATTCTTTGCCCCAACGGGCTTGTCGTGGGTTCCACGGTGGTATCCGGCGAGGGCGCCGACATCCTGGTGGGAAATACGTTGAAGCTCAAAGACATCCCGCCCGGCACGGCAATTCACAACATTGAACTCCGCCCGGGCAAGGGTGGACAGATGGTGCGCAGCGCCGGTGTGGGCGCTCAGTTGCTTGGCCGCGAAGGCGCGGTAGCCGTGATAAAGCTGCCCTCGGGCGAGACGCGCCGCGTTTCCTCCGAATGCATGGCGACGATCGGCACCGTTGGCAACAGCGATCACGAGAACCAGAGTTTTGGCAAGGCGGGCCGCACCCGCTGGCTGGGCCGGCGGCCGCACAATCGTGGCGTCACGATGAATCCGGTGGATCACCCGCACGGTGGCGGTGAAGGCCGCACCTCCGGCGGACGTCATCCGGTGACCCCTTGGGGACAGCCTACACGCGGGTACAAGACACGCAACAACAAGCGAACCGACAAAGCGATCGTCTCGCGGCGTAAGAAGAAGGGCTAGGCAATGCCGAAGGGCGCTTTGGCGCCTCGCGGACTTCGCCAGGACAGGGAAAGAAGCCAGGACAGGGAAAGAATAGGTATCGAAGCATGAGCCGATCTCTCAAAAAAGGTCCATTCGCCGACGACCATCTGCTGAAGAAGGTGGCGGCGCTCGCTGTGAGCAGCGACAAGAAGGTGATTCGCACCTGGTCGCGCCGTTCGCAGATCATGCCGGATTTCATCGGTCACACGATCGCCGTCCACAACGGGAAGAAGTTTATCCCGGTGTATGTTACGGAGAACATGGTGGGCCATCGTCTAGGCGAATTTTCGCCGACGCGGACCTACCGTGGTCACGTTGGCAAGTCCGACAAATCGGGAGGGCGCGGCTAATTCGCTTCGGGCGCAAGCCTGGGCGGGTTTCGCGGGAGAAACCACGATGGAAGCAAGAGCGGAAGCACGACACATCCGAGTATCGCCCCAGAAGGCGCGACTGGTGATCGATTTGATTCGAGGCCTCAAGGCCGAAGATGCGATCACCGTGCTGCAAACTACCAAGAAGGGCATCGCCCCTACGGTGGAGAAGGTATTGCGTTCGGCAATCGCCAACGCGGAGAATAAGTCCGCTGAAGTGGACGTGGACAACCTGGTGGTGAGCGAAGCCTACGTCAACGAGGGGCCGCGCATGAAGCGGATTCGTCCGGCGCCGATGGGCCGCGCGTATCGCTACCAGCGCCGCATGGCCCACATTGTGGTGAAAGTGGCGGAGCGGGTGGAAGCGGAAGCGTAATCGGGCCAGGCAGGCGCGAAATGGGCCAAGCATAGACGGCCAAGCATAAGCGGCCAAGCAGAGACGAATCGAGCCAGGCAGAGACGAATCGAGAGAGACACGATGGGTCAAAAAACACATCCTTATGGTTTCCGGCTAGGGATTACGAAGACATGGCGTTCCCGCTGGTTCGCGAAAGCGGACTACTCGCGGCTGTTGCAGGAAGACCAAAAGCTGAAGGAGTCGCTCGTCAAGCGGTTGAAGGCCGCCGGCCTCAGCTCCATTGAGATTGACCGTCCCGGCAATAAACTGCGCATCACCATTCGCACTTCGCGTCCAGGCATCGTGATTGGCCGCAAAGGCGCGGAGATTGAGAAGCTGAAGGCGGATCTGGCGAAAAGCACCAAGCGCGATGTATTCATCGACATCCAGGAAGTGCTGAAGCCCGAACTTGACGCTCAGTTGGTTTCCGAATCCATCGCTACCCAGCTTGAAAAGCGAGTGGCATTCCGGCGCGCCATGCGGAAGGCTGTCGATTCGGCGTTGCGTTTCGGCTGCAAAGGGATTAAGGTTCGCGTCTCCGGACGCCTGAACGGTGCGGAAATCGCCCGCAGCGAGTGGTATTTGCAGGGCCGATTGCCGCTGCACACGCTCCGCGCCGACATCGATTATGGATTTTCGGAAGCCAACACCACCTACGGCGTGATTGGCGTCAAGTGCTGGATCTATAAGGGCGAAGTGCTCGAAGGCGGACGCAAGATGACCGGCGACACCGGCGATGCGCGTCCCCGCCGCCGGGAACGTCGGCCCCGGGAAGGTGGTCCTCGCGAGGGCGGCTTCCGGGAAGGCGGGCGTGAGGGCGGGCGTGATGGTGGTCGTGAAGGTTACCGCGGACCCCGCGAGGGTGGGCGGCAGGCCGGCACGGTGAACGCCGGGCAGTCGGCGGCGGAGCAGGGAACGATCCCTGTGGAAGCGGTTCCGATTCTGCCGCCGATGACGTCGCCCGCGCAGAGCGGTATCTTTCAGCCGAATCCTTCCGAGGTGGCGCAGGCTGCCGAGGCGGCTCCGGTGGAGACGCGGCCCGTGGAGACTGCGGAAGCGGCTTCGCCGGCAAGCGATCCCCCAAGTGCGGAAACGCCAAAGCCGGAGCAGGGCGAGAGCCAGGAATAGCAGGAATCAGACGAAGAGGAGCGGTCCTTTTCGAAAAGCGCAACGGGCCAAAGCAGGAGACCAAACGCGATGTTGATGCCAAAGAAAACCAAATACCGCCGCCAACAGCGGGGGCGGATGGCCGGGAAGGCCTTGCGGGGATCCACCCTCTCTTTCGGCGACTATGCGTTGAAGTCGCTCGATTGCGGTTGGATCACCGACCGTCAGATTGAAGCGGCTCGTATCGCGATGACGCGGTCCATCAAGCGCGGTGGATCGGTATGGATCCGGATTTTCCCGGATAAGCCGATCACCAAGAAGCCGGCGGAAACCCGCATGGGTAAGGGAAAAGGCGCACCCGAGGGATGGGTGGCCGTGATCAAGCCCGGGCGCATCCTTTTTGAGATGGAGGGTGTGTCCAAAGAGGTGGCCCAGGAAGCGATGCGCCTAGCCGCGCAGAAGCTCCCCACCCGCACGAAATTTATCTCCCGCGACGAACTGTTTGTTTGAGGGTTGCTCATGAAGGCCGACGATTTTCGCAATTTGAATGTCACCGAACTTGCCGGGAAAGCAAAGGAGATCGAGGAACAGCTATTCCGGCTGCGCTTCCAGATTTCCCTTGGCCAGACCGACGGGGTGAAGAATTACCGGGCGCTCCGCAAGGACCGTGCACGGCTGATGACCGTGCTGCGGCAAAGTGAGACCGGGCTGGGTAAGCCTGGGGCGGGGAAGGGAAACTAGATCATGTCTACACCAACTGGTCACAAGAACGAGAAGCTGGGGACGGTGGTCTCCACCAAGATGGCAAAGACCATCGTGGTTACCGTCAGCCGCCGGGTCTCGCACCCTCTCTATCGCAAGATCGTCAACGTGCGCAAGAAGTTTTACGCGCACGACGAGGAGCAAAGCGCCAAGGTGGGCGATCTGGTGCGGATCGAGGAGCACCGTCCGCTGAGCAAGCTGAAGCGGTGGAAGCTCAAGGAAGTGGTGCGCCGGGCTGTGCAGATCGATGTGAAGACCGGGCGGGTGCTCGAAGACGAAATCGTCTAGCCGAAACGTCCCTAAGCGGATAGCGATCCGCCGGGGCAGCAGGAAGGAATATTGCCATGGTTGGAATGAGAACAATCCTCCAGGTGGCCGACAACAGCGGGGCCAAGAAGCTCATGTGCATTCTTCCGCGTGGCGGCGACAAGGGACTAAAAGCCGGCTTAGGGGACATCGTCACCGCCAGCGTGAAGGAAGCGGTGCCCGATTCGAACGTGAAGAAGGGCAAAGTCGTTCGCTGTGTGATCGTGCGCACCCGCAAGGAAACGCGGCGCAAGGATGGCACCTACATTCGCTTCGATTCGAATGCCGCGGTGCTGGTGAAAGACGACGGAGAGCCGGTGGGCACGCGCGTCTTCGGTCCGGTGGCCCGCGAGTTGCGCGACAAGCGCTTTATGAAGATTGTGTCCCTGGCGCCGGAGGTGATTTAGCATGTCGTCGAAGCTGCAGATGAACAAGATGGCGGCGCGTCCGATGAAGACGGCGCTCCGCAAGAACGACATGGTGAAAGTGATCACCGGACGCGACAAGGGCAAGACCGGACGGATCATTGAGATCAACCGCATGACGGGCCGCGTGGTGGTGGAAGGCGTGATGCTGATGAAGCGGCACGTTCGTCCCAACCCGCAAAAGGGCGTCAAGGGCGGGATCGCCGAACAGGAAGCCACCATTCACATTTCGAATGTGATGCTGGTTACTGCCGACGGTACCGCCACCCGGGTGGGTAAGAAAGTGGAGACCACCGGCGGCAAGACGCGCCGGACGCGCATTGCCCGCAAGACCGGGGAAGTGATCGAAGCGAAGACGAAGTGATCGAAGCCGGGACGTGATCGAAGCCGGGACGTGATTGTCCTGGCCAGATGGGGCGGCAAGGGAAACCGGGCCGCCAGGCATCGAAACCGCTCGCCCGTATGGAAACCGGGGGGCACGAAAAAGGATCCAGACGATGCAGACGATAGCAAGATTGAAAGAACATTACAAAACGACGGTGGTTCCGGCGCTCACCAAGGAGTTCCATTACGAGAACGCCATGGCGGTGCCCAAGGTAGTGAAGATCACCGTGAACATGGGGCTTGGCGAAGCGATCGGCAACCAGAAACTGCTGGATGCCTGCGTGGGCGACCTCACCACCATCACCGGGCAAAAGCCGGTGATCACCAAGGCGCGCAAATCCATCGCCCAGTTCAAACTTCGCGAGGGGATGAGCATCGGATGTATGGTCACTCTTCGGGGCGACCGCATGTACGAGTTTTTGGATCGTCTGGTGAGCGTGGCTCTCCCGCGTGTGCGGGATTTCCGCGGAGTATCGGCTAAGGCCTTCGATGGCCGGGGCAACTATACGCTCGGTGTCAAGGACCAGTTGATTTTCCCCGAGATCGATTACAACAAGGTGGAAAGGATGAAGGGCATGAACGTCAGCATCACCACCACCGCCAACACCGACGCGGAAGCGCGCTCGCTGCTGCGCGAAATGGGAATGCCCTTCACCAAGTAGGAAGCGAGAGGGAAGCAAAAGGAATCGCATGGCAACCACCGCAAAGATCGCCAAGGACCTGAAGAAGCCGAAGTTCAAGATCCGGCACCGCAATCGCTGCTGGCGTTGCGGCCGGCCGCGCGCCTTTTACCGTAAATTTGGCCTGTGCCGGATTTGTTTCCGCGAACTGGCCTTGCTGGGCGAATTGCCCGGAGTGGTGAAAGCGAGCTGGTAACGGCTAGCCGCGGGGCTAGCTTGCGACGTGGCGAAGCGAATGAAGCGACGCAGTCCGGAAAGGAAAAGCCTTCCGGAGACGGTCACACGGAGTTACTCCCCTGGGAGAACTCAAACGGAGCGAATGAAATATGTTTTCTGATCCCATTGCCGACATGCTCACCCGGGTGAGAAACGCTTATGCCGCCGGCCATCCTAAGGTGGATGTCCCCGCTTCCAATCTGAAGATGGAGATCTCCCGCATATTGCGCGAAGAGGGCTACATCCTCAATTACAAGCTGGCCGAGGAAGGCAGCAAGCGGACGATCAAGATTTACCTCAAGTACACGCCCACGAACCAGCCGGTGATTTCAAAAATCAACCGTGTGTCACGGCCCGGATGCCGGGTGTTTGTGGGCAGCACGGAGATCCCGAGCGTCCTTGGGGGCATGGGTATCAATATTCTGACGACGCCGCGCGGCGTCATGACCGGCAAACAGGCGCGCACCGAAAAGGTGGGCGGCGAACTTCTTTGTGAGGTTTGGTAGGAAATCAGGCATCCCGCAAGGGGGTTGCTTCCGGTCAATCGACGGGCGCGGCTCTCGAGAGGGAATGAAGCGAGTAACACCATGTCAAGAGTTGGGAAAAAGCCGATCCCTCTGCCATCCAGCGTCAAGCTCAAAGTGGGCGACCTGCTGGAGGTGGAAGGACCCAAAGGTAAGCTGACCGTCCCCATTCCGGTGGGCATTAAGCTTGAGCAGAAAGATTCGACGTTGCATGTGGTTCGCGAGAGCGATAAGTATGCCGCGCTGCACGGCCTCACCCGGGCGCTCACTTCGAATGCCATCGTGGGCGTTTCCGAAGGATTCAAACGAGAGCTCGATATCGTGGGCATCGGCTACAACGCCGAAGTCAAGGGCCGTTCGGTGGTCTTTAAGCTTGGCTATTCGCACCTGATTGAGTTTCTGCTGCCTCCGGGCGTGGACGCGGTCGTCGAGAAGAATAACCACATCGTGCTCACCAGCCACGACCGCCAGTTGCTGGGGCAAACCGCGGCCAACATCCGCATGTTGCGTCCGCCCGAGCCCTACAAGCAAAAGGGTATCCGGTATACGGGCGAAGCATTGCGCAAGAAGGTTGGTAAGGCCGGAGCGGGAGGTAAGAAGTGATCGGGAAAACGTCTCGCAGTCTGATTCGGGAGCGAATCCATTCGAAAATTCGCAAACGGCTCCGTGGCACCACCCAGCGTCCGCGTCTGGCCGTCTTTCGCAGCCTGAAGCACATTTACGCCCAGGTGATCGACGACAGCACCGGAAACACGATCGTATCCGCCTCCAGCCACGAGAAAGATGCGGCTCCCGCTTCCGGAGGAAACCTGGATGGTGCAAAAGCAATCGGCAAACTGGTTGCCGATCGGGCGATCGCCAAGGGTGTGAAAGCGGTTGTTTATGATCGCGGCGGGTACATTTACCATGGGCGCGTGAAGGCTTTGGCCGACGCCGCCCGCGAAGCAGGATTGGAGTTCTAGATTCGCCATGTTGACCAAGAAAAAACCCATCGATGCTTCGGGCTACAACCTGAAGGAGAGCGTCGTCAGTATCAACCGAGTCACCAAAGTGGTGAAGGGCGGAAAGAATCTCAGCTTTTCCGCGCTGGTGGTGGTGGGCGATCCCGATGCCGGCGTGGTCGGTTTCGGAACGGGAAAGGCCAAGGAAGTTCCCTCGGCCATCAAAAAGGGCATTGAATCGGCGAAGAAGAATCTCCGCAAGGTGAATCTGGTCCGCAACACGATTCCCCATCAGGTGATTGGTGTGTTCGGCAGTGGCAAGGTGCTATTGAAACCGGCTCCGGACGGCACGGGCGTCATCGCCGGTGGCCCCGTCCGCTACGTAATCGAGGCGGTGGGGGTCCACAATATCCTCACCAAGTGTCTGGGTAGCCGTAACCCCCATAACGTGGTCAAGGCCACCGTGGATGCGCTCACCCAGTTGCGTGACCGGGATGCGATGATCGCCATGCGCGGTGTGGCCGCCGTCGAAATGCCGGCGCAACCTGCGGCTGAAGCATAAGAGACTATCTGCCGGGCGGGAGTCCGGTGGAGGAGTCCATCAGGCTGGTTCACATGGGCCGGCCTGGTCGATTGAGTGTAGATCGCGTCGCGGGAAACGGGCGCCAGGAAATTGAGGAGAGGCAGCGATGGCCGAAGGAACCGTAAGAGTGCAATTGGTGAGGAGCCCGGTGGGCCGCCCGGAACAGCAGCGCCGGATGGTGCGCGGTCTGGGCTTGATCCGCCTCCAGCAAATCGTCGAACGGCCGGACAATCCTTCCACTTGGGGTATCGTCAAAAAGATCCCCCATCTCGTCAAGGTTGTCGAGAGCAAGTAAGGGACGTGAGAACTGCCCAGGCGGCGCAGCCCAGAGGAGAAGATCATGGATTTGAGCAATCTGAAACCACCAGCCGGACAAACCCGCCCGCGCAAGCGGATCGGACGCGGCATGGGTTCCGGCCACGGTAAGACCTCCGGGCGCGGTATGAAGGGCCAGCACGCGATCAGCGGCTTCAGCCAAAAGCGCGGCTTCGAAGGCGGACAGATGCCCTTGCACCGCCGGGTGCCCAAGCGCGGATTCACCAACATTTTCCGCACCGAATATGCCGTGTTGAACGTTCACCGTTTCAACGATCTTGAAGGCAGCGAATTCACCCCGGAAAGCCTGATGGCCTCTGGCGTGATCAAGAATTTGCACGACGGATTGAAGATCCTTGGTTCGGGCGAACTGACGCGGGCGATCCAGGTGACCGCTCACGCGTTTACGAAGCAGGCGTCGGAGAAGATTGCAGCCGCTGGCGGGACCGTGACTCTGATTGAGCCGAAGCCCGTGCAGAAGGGCAAACTCGTCGCCAAGAACAAGGGCGAGAAGAAGTCTTAGCGAACGGAAGTTCAAGGGCTCTCGAATACGGAGAGCGGCGATTCGAGGGACTGTCGAATCGTGAGAGTGCTGGGTCGTGAGAACGGCCGGACCGGTGGCAGCGCCGGCGGGAAGATGGATCAGGAAGTGCGGAATGAATAAGTTCCTCGAAGCCGTCACCAATGTGTTCCGGGTACCGGATCTCCGGAACCGTATTCTGTTCACGCTGGCTTTATTGGCTGTATACCGTTTGGGCGCGTTTATCCCCACCCCGGGCGTCAACACATCGGCCCTGATGGATTTTTTTGATCAGAATCGCGGTAGCGTGTTCGGCATGTTCAGCCTTTTTTCGGGCGGCATGCTGGAGCGAATGACGATCTTCGCGCTCGGCATCATGCCCTATATCACGGCGTCGATCATCCTGCAGTTGCTCACCGTGGTCGTTCCAACACTTGAGAAGCTCTCCAAGGAAGGGGAGTTGGGAAGACGGAAGATCACCCAGTGGACCCGCTATCTCACCATCATTCTTGCCGTCATCCAATCCTTCGGCATTGCCGTTGCTCTGCAATCGAGCCAGGGCAATTTTGTGCTGAACCCGGGCATGGGCTTTATCGTGATGACGATCATCACCCTCACCACGGGCACGGCCTTCATTATGTGGCTGGGTGAGCAGATTTCCGAGCGTGGTATTGGCAATGGGATGTCGCTGATTATCTTCGCCGGAATCGTCGTCGGCCTTCCCAGCGCTGCTTATAGCGTCTGGGAGAACGTCTTCGTTACCCGCAATTGGCCGGCCCTTCAGGCAATCATCATTCTTCTGGCGATGATCGCGGTGGTGGCCTTTATCGTCCTGGTGGAGCGCGCGGAACGTCGCGTTCCCGTGCAATACGCCAAGCGCGTGGTGGGCAGAAAAGTGATGGGCGGCCAGCAGACGCACATGCCGCTGAAGGTGAATGCCGGTGGCGTGATCCCCGTAATCTTCGCCAGTTCCATGCTTGCCCTGCCGCAGACGCTAACCACGCTACCCTGGGTGAAATCGAACGAATGGCTGAGTGCCATCCTCGCATCCATCGCACACGCCGAACCGCTGTATGTCGTGGTCTTCGTGACCGCCATTATCTTCTTCTGTTTCTTCTACGTTTCGATTATCTTCAACCCCAATGAAGCGGCCGACAACATGCGCAAGTACGGCGGATTCATCCCTGGCATCCGTCCCGGCAAGAGCACGGCCGACTATCTCAATAAGATCCTGACGCGCATCACGGTGGTCGGTGGCATCTATCTGGCGATTCTCTGTTTGATTCCCGACATCATGATCGCCGGAATCAAGCTGCAACATTTGCCGTTGGTGGGCGCCTGGATCGATACGAATTTTCCCCGCTTCCTTCTGGATGGCCTGGGCGTGCAGTTCTATTTTGGCGGTACGTCGCTCCTGATTGTGGTTGGCGTAGCCATGGATTTCGTCAATCAGGTGGAGGCGCAATTGATTATGCGTCACTACGAAGGGTTTACTCCCAAGGCGGGCCGGGTGCGCGGCCGCCGGAGCGTGTTTTAGACCGGTGGGGACCGAGGATTCGCGGGAACGCGGCTCTTCCCCGCAACTGCCCCTCTTCGAAGGGTCCGGCTTGCGGACGGATGGAAGTTTGAGGGGGACCGGCCAGGCGCTGGGTTCCGCGGTGATCCTCCTTGGACCGCCGGGTTCGGGCAAAGGCACGCAGGCGTCGTTGCTGAGTGAGTGCCTGCACTTTCCGCATGTGTCCACCGGGGATATTCTGCGGGATCGCATTCTGATCGGAGACGATTTCGGAAAGGCGATCTCCAGCCGGATCGATTTTGGGCAGTTTGTGCCGGACGATTGGATCAATCGGCTCCTCGAGGAGCGTTTTGCTCTCGCGGATTGCCGGCACGGCGTGATTCTGGACGGGTATCCGCGAACTCTTTCGCAGGCCGAACGCCTTTGCGAACGGATTCGGAATGCAGGTTCGCGAGAGGAAGAGAGCGCGGGCCGAATTTTCGTGGTTCGGCTGGATGCCAGCCTGGAAACGCTTGCCGCCCGATTTGCCGGGCGGCGTCAGTGCTCGGCCTGTGGAACGCTTTTTCATCTTCGCTACCAGCCGTCGCTGGCTGGGGCGCGTTGCGATCGTCCGGATTGCGAGGGAACGCTCGAAGAGAGGCAGGACGACCGGCCCGAGTTTGTGGCCCGCCGTCTCACCGATTTCGAACGGCTTACTGCTCCCGTGATCGCCTTCCTTGAGGCCCGTGCCGACGGATTCGTTTCCGTCGAAGCGGGGAATGGGAGTCCGGAAGAAATCCTCCAGCGAGTGCTGAGCGGATTGCGCGGGATTCGTCCCGGGCCGGTGCCTTGTACGAGAATTTTGGATACGAGCGAAACACCGGAGTTTTCGGTTGTTTCGCCAGCTACCGCCCGTGGCGGGGATCACTCATGATTATTCGCAAGACCGATCTCGAACTCCTCAAGATGCGCCAAAGCGGGCTGCTGGTCTATGAGATCATTCGGACCTGCGCGGCGATGGTGGCCGAAGGTGTTTCCACCTGGGACCTGGAAGTGGTGGCGGAGAAAATGATCCAGGATGCCGGGGCAATCTCGGCGTTCAAGGGCTATTACGTGCCGACGGCGGGGAGCAAATACCCGGCGGTGCTCTGCACTTCCGTCAACGAGGAAATTGTTCATGGCATTCCCAGCCGGAAGCGGGTGTTGAAGAGCGGCGATGTCGTTACCGTCGACACCGGCGTTCAGCTCGAAGGCTATTATGCCGATTCCGCGGTAACGGTGGCCGTAGGCACGGTGAAGCCCGAAGTCGCCAAGTTGCTGGACGTCACTCAAACGGCTCTCGAATTGGGCATCGCCCAGGCCAAACCCGGCAACCGCTTATTCGATATTTCCGCGGCCATTGAGCGGCATATTAACAGCCACGGGTTTGCCATCGTCCGCGAGTATGTTGGCCACGGCATCGGAACGCGGCTGCACGAGGATCCGCAAGTTCCTAACTATGTGGACCGGCGGAACGAGAATCCCCGGCTGAAACCCGGCATGGCGCTGGCCATCGAACCGATGGTGAATGCGGGCAAAGCGGAATCGAAAGTGCTTTCCGACAAGTGGACCGCCGTTACCAAGGATGGCTCTTACTCGGCGCATTTTGAGCACACGGTGGCGATTACGGAAAATGGGCCATGGGTGCTCACGCGGCCCTAGGCGGGCGGGGCTTTGGACGGCATGGAAGTTCTTGCGGAAGAGGCGAAATGGATCGAGACCGGCCGATTGGCACGGAGGAGGAAAGGCGGGAGCCGAAGCCCGGCGACGGGGTTACCCCGGAACGGGATTTGCTCCGCGCAACGGTCATCGAATTGATGCCACATGCAATTGTGCGCGTAATGTTGGATAATAGAAAGGATATTGTCCTCGTTCACGCGTCGGGCGCGCGGCAGAAGAATTTTGTCCGCCTCCGCCCGGGCGATCTTGTGGAAGTTTCGTTGTCTCCCCACGATCCCGGCAGAGGAAGACTCCTGCGGGTGCTGGAAGGCTGACGCTTCGGCGGCATATCCTGCACCGCGAGTCGGTTTTGCCGTGCTTGGGGCGGATGCCGCGAAGGTGGCGGACGAAGAGTTTTGGCGGGGAATTTTTCCGCCGGGTTGGAATGGCGGCTAAGCCGCTCGAAGTTGAGGGCGATCTTGGGCTTCGCTGGAAGCTGAAAGTCGCGGAATTGAGAGCAGAGTCATGAAAGTAAGAGCATCGGTGAAGAAACTCTGTGATAAGTGCAAGGTGATCCACCGTCAAGGGGTGGTTCGCGTGATTTGTACGAATCCGAAACACAAGCAGCGGCAGGGTTAATCAAGGCAGAGGCAGGCTGAAGGAGCGATTGGAATGGCGCGTATTGCAGGCGTAGATTTGCCACCCCGGAAAAGGGCTGAAATCGGTTTGACCTATATCTTCGGCATTGGCCGGGCAAGGGCGCAATCGATTCTCTACCGGGCGAACATCGACTTTAATAAGAAGATCGCGGATCTCACCGAAGAAGAGGCGAACCACATCCGCCAGATTCTCGAAGACGAGGGCGCGGTAGAGGGCGATCTCCGCAAGGAAGTACAGCTCAACATCAAGCGGCTGATGGACCTGGGATGTTACCGGGGTCTGCGGCATCGCCGCGGTCTTCCGGTCCGCGGTCAGCGGACGCACACCAACGCCCGTACCCGCAAGGGTCCGCGCCGCGGCACGGTGGCCAACAAGAAGAAGGTCGGCAAGTAATTCTCCGTATCCGCCGGATTCCGGGAACGACACCCGGGCGTCCGGCGGGCGCGGCACAGCGGTATCAGGCAGCCAGGCGAGCGAAGGTCTCGAGTGGCGAGACAACAGCACAGAGATCACGAGTAACAGGCAACCATGGCGAAAGCAGCGAAAAGCACCAAGAAGAAGTCGTTTAAGAAGCGCGAAAAGAAGCATATTCCCGAGGGAGTGGTGCACATCCAGGCGACGTTCAACAACACCATCGTGACGATCACGGATCAGGTGGGCAATGCGCTTTCCTGGTCGAGTGCCGGCTCGCTGGGCTTCCGTGGCTCCCGCAAGGGGACGCCCTTCGCCGCCCAGCAGGCAGCCATCACCGCGGCCAACAAAGCTAAGGAATCCGGTCTGCGCACGGTTACCGTGGAAGTGGCCGGTCCCGGCTCCGGTCGCGAATCGGCCATCCGCAGCCTGGCAACTGCCGGCCTCGACGTGCGTTCGATCAAGGATACGACGCCAGTGCCCCACAACGGGTGCCGGCCGCCCAAGCGCCGCCGGGTCTAGCCTTCACCGGCTGGAAGGCTTGGCTCATTGGATTCTTGGGCCCAATGCGTTTTTCGATGGGTGGCGTTCGCCGCTTCCCATCGACCCGATCCCGGAATCGGGTTTGCCGTGAGGCGGGCCGAATTCCGGAATCACCCCGCGAAGGCGGGTTTTGTAAGCAGGAAGAAGGCCGCCTCGGCTGTAAACTGCACCGAACTTTCGGTTTGAGGAGAGACATCTTTGGCAAGATATAGAGGACCTGTATGCCGCCTCTGCCGTCGGGAAAGCACCAAGCTTTTTCTGAAGGGCGAGCGTTGCTACACCGAGAAATGCGCCATCGAAAAGCGCAACTTCGTTCCGGGCCAGCACGGCCGGGAACGCCGCGGCAAAGTTTCCAACTACGGTTTGCAACTGCGCGAGAAGCAGAAAATGCGGCGCATCTACGGGCTTTTGGAAGTCCAGTTGCGCAATCTCTACGAAAAATCCAGCAAAGCCAAGGGCGTGACGGGCAGCATGATGCTGGCCTTCATGGAGCGCCGCCTCGATAGCATCATCTATCGTCTCGGCATCGCTTCCAGCCGCCCCCAGGCACGCCAGATTGTCCGCCACGGGCACATCGCCGTCAACGGCAAGAGGGTGAATATCCCCTCCTATGTCGTCAAGCCTGGGGATGAAGTAGCCGTACACGAAAAGAGCACCAAGCACCCGATGATTCTTTCCAACCTGGAGGTCACTTCCTCCCGGCCGCTGGTGAGTTGGCTCGATTTTGACCGCGACGCCCTCAAGGGCAAGGTGGCCAGCGAACCCAAGCGCGAAGAGCTGGTGCAGATTCAGTTGAACGAGCAGCTGGTCGTCGAGTTGTACTCGAAGTAAACCGTTGTGCCGTCTTGCGTGGCGCCGCTGCGCTCTCGCGCCCGGTGCCACGCTCGCGAACCGAAAGAGGACTTGCATATGTTCAAAGGCTTTCAGAAACCCAAGCGTCTGGTTGCCAATACCGAAACGCTGACGGATCGCTATGGCATGTTCATGGCGCAGCCGTTCGAGCGCGGATTTGGCACCACAATCGGAAACGGACTTCGCCGCGTGCTGCTCAGCTCCATCGAAGGTGCCGCCATCACTGCAGTCCGCATTGAGGGTGTTTCGCACGAGTTCAGCTCCATTAGTGGGGTCGTTGAAGACGCCACCGATATCATCCTCAACCTCAAGCAGATCCCGTTCAAGATGACGACGGATGCCACCAAGACGGTCTACCTCCGGGTAGATCAGCCGGGCGAAGTTTTCTCCAGCCAGATCGAAACCGATTCGGATGTCGAAGTGCTGGACCGTAACATGCACATCGCGACGGTGGGCGAGAACGCCTCGCTCAATATCGAGATGCGCCTGAAGGTGGGCCGCGGCTACGTCTCCGCGGAGCGCAACCACGAGGAAGATCTGCCCATCGGTTACATCCCTATCGACTCCGTTCATTCCCCGGTGCGCAAGGTGAACTTCTCCGTGGAGGCGGCACGTCTAGGCCAGGTGACCGACTACGACAAGCTCACGCTTGAAGTGTGGTCAAACGGCGCCATCTCTCCCCAGGATTCCATTGGGCAAGCCGCCAAGCTGCTCAAGGACCACATGTCCATCTTCATCAACTTCGAGGAAACCCCCGATGTGGAAGAAGAGCGCACTGAGCGGGCGATGGACCAGATGAACGAGATTCTCAGCCGCTCCGTGGACGAGTTGGAACTCTCCGTTCGTTCCTACAACTGCCTGAAGAACGCCAACATCCAGACGATCGCCGATCTTGTCCAGAAGAGCGAAGCCGAGATGTTGCGCACGAAGAACTTCGGGCGCAAATCGCTCAATGAGATCAAGGAGATTCTCTCCGGTCTCGGCCTGAGCTTCGGCATGAAATTCGATTCCCAGGGCCGGCTGCTGACCCCGGGTGGAACGCCGGTGAACCCTGTGGAACCCCCGGCATTGGGCTTTGGCTCCGCTTTTGACGAGCCCGAAGCCGAGGCAGACGACTTCAAATAGGCTGCCGCGCGGCAGGCCACCGGAGAGGTGATTTCCCATGAGACACAGAGTTGGCGGATTCAAACTAAAGCGCGACAAAGATCAGCGCAAGATGCTGCTGCGCAACCTCGTGACGGCCGTTGTTGAGCGCGACCGCATCGTCACCACCATTACCAAAGCCAAGGCCATCCAGCCATTGGTCGAGAACATGGTGACCCTGGCGAAGAAGGATACGCTGGCCAGCCGCCGGCAAGCGGCGGCCTTTCTGATGACGCCCGATTCCGTAAAGCGCCTCTTCGATGAAGTGGGCTCAAAGTTCGGGCAGCGCGCGGGCGGATACACCCGTATCGTGCGCGTCGGTCCCCGCAAGGGCGACGGCGCTGAGATGGCCATCCTTGAGTTCGTTGGCACCGCGCTGGTGAAGCGCGCCGCCGAACGGGCCAAGCGCCGCGAAGAACGCCTGCAGGCTCTGCGCGAAGGCAAAGAGAACGAAGAATAGCCGCCTTTCAAAGCGCTAACCCTTTGCACGAATCGGAAACGCCCGGCTCAGCCAATTCTGGCAGGGCCGGGCGTTGTCTTGTTCTGTGGAAGAGAGGCTGTCTAGAACGAAATTCCCGCGCCAATCGTGAACTGGTTCTGCCGGAATAGGCCGGAGGCATCCTGCCCTTGGAAGAGTCGGGGGTTTGGCGCCAGCGTCTGGCGGAAATCCACTCGGGCATGCCAGCGCTCGTTCACCTGCACCCTCAAGCCAGCTCCGTAGTTGACGCCGGGCCGCACGGTGTTCACGCCGGAAGTCAACCCGGCCCCCGGTGGATAGAACATCACCAGCCCTCCTCCGCCGGCCACATAGGGCCGAAAGCGGGAGCCGTCCTTGGTGGCGTGCAGCAGCATGTTGTACATCGCCTGGCCGATGGATGTGGATTGGTCGAACAGATTTGCTCCGGCGAGGTTCACCTGGACATTGGCTCGGGAATAGGCGAAGGATAGGTCGTGCGAGATATAGTCTCCCGCGTTCAACGTCATGCGGGGGACGATCGTGAAACCGCTGCCCATTGTAATGTCGGATGGTGTCTCCACGCCGCCGTCGCCTTGGATCAGCAGCGTGCCCGCCGATCGCTTGCCGGCATCGGCCCGGCCAATGCCCACGCCGAAGTCGATTCCTTCCGCGCGTGCCACTCCCGCATTCCCACAAAGCAAGGCAAGAAAGGCCACGGCCGTACACCATCTTCGTTCGAGCATAAAAACTCTCCCTTATCAAATATTTGGGTTATGTCGAAAGATGCCAGGCCCGGTGGCTTCGTTTCGTAATTAGGGCCTCTTCGCCGCGATCAGACCAGCACGACATGCAATTCCCCGGGCCCATGGACCCCGCGTACCAGAATCTGCTCGATATCCGCCGTCCGGCTGGGCCCGGTAATCAGCACCATCGAACTGGAGACGCTGGCCGGCTGTGGCACGCGCTCGAATAGTTCGTCGAGGCCGCTCAACAGCTTCTCGCGCGGGACAAGGGCGATGTGGATCGGGGGCAGCAAGGAGACCAGCCGCGCTTCGTCCACGGAGGCTAGCATCACCAGTGTGCCCGTATCGGCAAGCGCGTAGTCGGCTGACGTGATGCCGATGGGCCGCGATTCCGCTTCGGTCCGTAGTGTCTCCAGATCCACCACCCCAGAAAGCACGCCGGGCATGGAGACAATCCCCAGCTCCGCCAGCAAGGGGGCGTTTGAGGCCAGCGCCGCGCGCCCTTGAAGCAATCCTGCGACGTGGTTGATCGCTTCTTCCGGAGAACTCGCATCAAAGGTATGCACGTTCAGAGCCGTCAGCGCGGCCATGAATTGCGACGCCTTCATTTCTTCTGCAATCTCCGGCACCCGGATGCGCACGGGCGGGGCCTCGGCCACCGCTTCCCCTTCGCTGCGCCGCAGTGCGGATCGGATCGAACTCAATATCGCTTCTCTGCTCATGCCCGCGTTCCTTCCCTGCCGCCATCCGCAGACCTGCCGCTCACCGCTGGAATGCGGAAGGGGTCGGCGGTCTCAGCCAGCCAGCCGCCCAGCATGGCCCGGTGCGTGCCCAGAATCTCTTTCGCTGCCGGGTCGCGGGCCAAATTGCGCACCTCTCCCGGATCTGCCTCAAGGTCGAAGAACTGCTCCGGCCTCTCGCCTCCGCTGAACACGATGTACTTGTAACGGGCTGATCGCAGCATCCGCCCCTGCCGAAAATCGTCGCGATACTGAAGCTGGGAGACGACGAAGGGCCGGCTCCCGGCGTTGCCCTCCAACGTCCCGCGCAAGGAAATGCCGCGCATCTTGGGAGGTGCTGCAATGCCGGCGAAGTCACAAAACGTGGGAAGGATGTCGGCCAGCGTCGCCAGCGATTCGTGGTCAATCACGCCGCGCCGGGGCACTCCCGCGCCCGCGAACAGGAAGGGCACACGTACGGTCTCCTCCCAGAACGCCGCCTTCTGCACCCAACGGTGCGCGCCCATCCCCTCGCCATGGTCCGAGGCAAAGCAGATCAGGGTGTCGTCTTCAAGGCCGCTCACGCGCAATGCTTCGAGCAAACGCCCGATCTCGTCGTCCACTGCTTCCACCATCCGGTAGTAATCGTGACGGTAATGGCTCACATCCGCTTCCCGCCACTCGGCCGCGATGCCAACGCCCTTGGACATGAGGTCATAGCCTTGATGCCGGTGGAATTGCAGATACTCGGGCTCGTCGGGATCGACCGCCATATTGCCCGGAGGGCCAGGGAAGATGCTGCGTTCCGAGTAGCTGCGTGCCCCCGGATGCTCGCGAATCCAGGAGCAGATATCGTGCGGATTCATGAACGAGGCCACCATCAAAAACCGCTGGCTCGCTTCGTTCAGCAGCCATTCGGAGCAGCGGCGGGCGAGCGGACGGTCCATGATGCGCCCCAGCCCGTTGCCGCCAATCAGCTTCTCAAAGCCGGTCATCCCATCGAAGGATTTCGGCAGGTGCCACTTGCCGCCATACACCGTCCGGTAACCGGCGTTGCGGAACACTTCGCCCATGGTGGCGATGCCCGGCTTGATGGCAAGGCCATTTTCCATCACGCCGGTTTCGTGTGGCATGCGTCCCGTGAAGATACTGCTCCGCGAAGGCGAGCACACCGGATAGGGGCAGTAGGAGCGCGAAAGCAGCACGCCTCGCTGGGCCAGCGAATCCATTGCCGGGGTGCGCAGCCAGGGGTTTCCGCCGCGGAGAGAGCGTCCCACGTTTGCTGGTCAGTGAGGATCAGCAGGAAATTCCGCGGCGACTTCGTGGATTCGGGAGGCTGTCCAGCGCCATGTTGCACTGCCAGCCCCGCGCCCATGCCGCCCGCGAGAAAGGTCCGCCGCCTCATCCCGCAGCCTTCCGTGTCTTCTGCCGGTCTCGCCACATTTGCCGAAAGCTCTTTGTTGCCGGCTGGGGCACATCGCGTTCGGAGAACCACCCGCCACGGGACCCAGATTCATGAACCACGGCAGGTTATGCACCCATCCGCCTACGCCCGCGTCCTGCATCACCCAACTCGCCGCCGCCCCCGCTGTTGCGTCGGCGGCCAGGGTTTCGATCCTCAGCTTCGCCCAGCCCTGGAAGCCAAGCTTTTCCAGCTTGTCCTCGCCCCGTTCCGCTTTGCCCTTCTCGATGTCGCTTCGCAATTCCAGCAGCAGCCGGGGAATCTCAATTTTCACGGGGCAGACTTCCCCGCAAGCGCCGCACAGGCTGGAGGCGTGGGGCAGCCAGGGGTTCTTCTCAAGGCCCTCGAACTGGGGCGTCAGGATCGCCCCGATGGGCCCCGAATACACCCACGGATAATGTGTGCCCGCCTATGCTTGCGATATACCGGGCAGATGTTCAAGCAGGCTCCGCAGCGGATGCAGAATAGGGCCTGCCGTTTGTCGGCGTCTTCCAGCACCTTCGTGCGCCCGTTATCCAGAATGACAACGTAGAATTCTTCCGGCCCGTCGATCTCCGTGCCCCTTCGCGGCCCGCTCAGGATTGAGGTGTAAACGGTAAGCGGCTGGCCCGTTCCGCTGCGCCCCAGCAGCTTCAGGAAGGTTGCCAGATCCTGCGCCCGCGGGATGATTTTCTCCATCCCCGCCACGGTGATGTGTACCTTCGGGGCGGTGGTGGAAAGGCGGGCATTGCCCTCGTTCTCCACGATCACCACGGAGCCCGAATCGGCCAGCAGGAAGTTCGCGCCGCTGATCCCGATATCGGCTTCCAGGAACTTCTGCCGCAATACCGTGCGGGCGATCTGCGTCTGTTTTTCGGGCACTTCCTCCCGGGGCAGATTCAGCTTGCCTTCGAAAAGATCGGCAACCTGGTAGCGCGTCATATGCAGCGCCGGCGCGACAATGTGATACGGCTTTTCGTGCGCAAGCTGCAGGATGTATTCGCCAAGATCGGTTTCCACCGGCTCAAGGCCGTGCTCTTCCAAATGATCGTTGAGGTGAATCTCCTCGGTGGTCATCGATTTCGATTTGACGATCACCTTCGATTGCCGCCGTTTCGCCAGGCTGAGCACGAAATCCACGACATCCTTGCCGTCCCGGCACCAGATCACCTTGCCGCCGCGAGCCTCGACGTTGCGTTCGAATTCCTCAAGGTAGTGGTCCAGATGATCGATGGCATGGCGCTTGATTGCGTTGGCCTGCTGCCGCAGTTCCTGGTAATCGGGAAGCACATCGCTGGCCACGGTACTCTTGCGTTTATCCACCAGACGGCCGGTGGCCGTGTAGATGGCCAGTTGCAGTTTCTGGTCGCCAAGGGCGGGCTGAAGTTGAGGCTGGATGGCCGAAATCTCTTTCATTGCGCCGCCTCCGCACCTGTACTGGCAAGCACCTCCGCCAGGTGCAGCACACGGATCGGCAGGCCGTCCCGGCGGATTGTCCCCTCGAGTTGCATCAGGCAACTGGAATCGACGGAGACCACGGCATCCGCGCCTGTCCGTTGGATACTCGCAATCTTCGTCCGCGCCATCGCTCCGGAAAGTTCCGCGAACTTCACGGAGAATGTGCCCCCGAAGCCGCAGCACTCCTCGGCCTTATCCATCTCCACCAGTTCGAGGCCCCGCACATGGCTCAGCAATCGCCGCGGACCATCCTTCACGCCCAACTCCCGCAGGGCGTGGCAGGAATCGTGATAGGTTACTTTGCCTTTCCATACCGCCCCGACGTCTTCCACCTTGGCAACCTCGGTGAGGAAGCGCGAGAACTCCCAAATGCGCGGTTCGAGCGCGTGCGCCTTGGCGAGCATGGGAGGGTCGTCGCGGTAGAGTTCCGCGATATGGTGGCTGCACATGGAGGTGCAACTGCCGCTGGGGATCACCACGTATTCCGCGTCTTCGAATACCCGCAGAAAGTGCCCGGCCACCGTCCGCGCCTCATCGCGAAAGCCGCTATTGAAGGCCGGCTGCCCGCAGCAGGTTTGCTCTTCCCGGAACTCCACCTCATAGCCGACCCGTTCCAAAACTTCGGCCATCGCCATGCCGGCTTTGGGAAAGAGTTGGTCAATCAGACAGGTAACGAAAATGCTAACGCGCTTTGCCATGAAGCCACGATTCTAACAAAGCCCCGTGGATCCCAACGCCCGCGCCGGTTATCCCATCCGCTTTCGCGCAGCACTCGGCGCCACTGGACGAGCGGGAACGTTCCAAATGTAAACTTCCAGGCTGCGCGATCTCCGGGGCGCCCAATCGGCGCGATAGTATGTAAAGAGAACGATAAATCGTGAGACTTTTGTCTTCGCTTCCAATGGCGCGCCTTCTCTTATTCAGCCTTCTCGTATTGATTTTGTGCGGCTGTGGAAGGCCGGAACCCGCCGTGTCTCAGGCACCTGTATCCGCTCCTTCCTCAGAAGTGGCTGGCGTCAGTGGTTCCGAAGCACCCGCTGGCGATCAGGGCTTCCCGCGTAAGACTGCCGATGGAGTTCTGCTGGCAGAGGTTCGGGCAGACAGCGCGGTCCTTGAGTTGGCGATCAGCAACTGCGTGGCCCAGACCTGCCCGGTGCAGGTTATTCTGCGAAGCAACGGCAATCGTCTTGATGCCGTAGCCACGGAATGGCCTAGTAGCGGAAACGAACCGTACGCGGATACCGTGGAACCTGGTTGGGGAGCGGGCGATCCGCTGCAACCGGCGGCCGTGGAAGCGTGGGCCACCGGTGAGGAAGAGCAGTATCTTGGCATCTCCGCGCGGGCGGTGCGGCTGGCGCCGGGCTTGACGGGCATGCTGGTTGATCAGCGGACGGGTTTCGAACATTTACGCCGGCGGCACGATCTCTTTGTGGCACGAGAGCAGAAGCTGGAGCGGCTATGGGCAGGTAGCGAAGGTGCCGGGCCTGCCTGGACCAGCGTGGACCTCGTGAAGCTGTCTGACAGCCGCGAAGGTCTCGTTTATTTCGACGGTTTTCGCTACCCCACTCCGGACGAGCCGGACCAGCTTCAGGTCTCACTATTGGAGTGGGTACCCGGTTCCAAAGTGATTAAGAAATCTGACTACGCGGCGCAGATTGCCACATTGACGCTGGATGGATTCCCGTCGGTTGCGTCAGCCCACGCTCTACGGGCCAAAGAAGCGGCGTGCCTGGGATTGTTCTGGGTGCTACCGGCATCGCAGCTTCAGGGTGCCACTGCTAAGTTCGCTCTTGTGTTGCCTTCGCTGAGCGAAAGCGCCTTGGCCACAAAACGCGCTGAGGTGGTGGGCTGCGCGCCGGGCCGGATTGTGAAGGATTTGCGTTTGATTGCAAACGAATAAAGTTTCCTCGCGAAAGAGAGATGCCCAATGGCGGATATCAAGGATTCAGTAGGCGAGCAAGCAGCCAACAAAGAGCACGACGTCGCGATGGTGCAGGCTATGCTTCGCGTGGTAAAGGATGCCAAGAACCAACCTTACCTTGCCGGAAACTATGACGGCAGCTACGGGAAACTCACCAAAGCCGCGATCGCCAGTTTCCAGAACGACCACAAGCTTGCAGCCGCGAAACCAGGACCGGGCCAGGACTTGCAGGGCATCGTTAGTGCGGGCGGTCCCACCATCCTCAAGCTCGATGCGATGCTGCCCGCGGACTACAAAGATATCCGGATCCTTCCTGATACGCGCACCGTTTTCTGGCCAGGCGCGGAAGCGGACGCCAAAGCCAGTGCAAAGGCCATTCTGGGTACCGCGGATATGGAAGTGACGTTTCGCACCGCTGTCGCGAAGCTGGTTGACACGATGTTCCAGCAGCACAAGATCGTTTTAAGCCTCACCAATACGGGCGGACGGCGGACCTTTCAGAAGCAGTATGAGTTGATCACTCAGCCGAACCCTCCAACCAAGGCCGGCCCCGGCGAGAGTAATCATAACTTCGGGATGGCTGTGGATATCGGTTTCAAAGGTCTGAAGTGGATGCAAGGCGATGGAGGCTCAAAAGTAGACGACTGGTGGCTGAACTCGCTGCAAAAAGTTTCCGCCAATAAGGCGGCGGAAATGTGGGCTGCCCGTAACGTTGTGGCGGTAACCCAGTTGAAGTTGCACCCGAGTGCGCTCAAAGGGGACCTGATCCATTTGCAACGCTTCAGCGACAACAACGTCAGCATGCGCCGATCTCTGGCTGGGCACCTGAACAACGTGGGGAAGATGGGCTGGAAGCACTTCAACAATCAATACCAGAGCGACTTTGGCTGGAAAGACGCTTTCTTCCCGGTGGGAACGGCCACACAGATCTGGGGCAAGACAGCGCCCATCACGAAGGACAATTTGGCCAAGGCTCTGAGCAACGCAAAAGTGCCGCCGCCTCCTCCGCCGAACAAGAAGGCCGGTCTGCAGCCGCTACAAAAAGTGCCTCCTCTGCTGCAGCCGGGCAAGGCAATCGCCGCGGCGAACATCACGCAAAAACAGATCGATGAAGTGCGTAGCCTGTTGCGCGCTGAGATGAATACGGCGGAAAAAGAAGCGTTCAAGTGGCAGGCACTTCCTTAGTCCTTATGTGGCGTCGAGGAAGCGCTGGTGTCTGCGCGCAAGTGCAGCCTGTTGCGCCTCATGGGTGGATGTGATGGCGCCAAGAGCCTGCTGTTGCTTATCGAGCAGCCTCTCTCGGAAGAGACCGCGCTTATCTCCGCTAAGACCTTGCGCGATCGCTTGCAGCGCGCTCTGGTGTTCTCCGAAATGGAGGAAGGTATACGCGAGATTCAGGTTCGTTCGTCCGTCGGAAGGGTCAATTCGTTCGGCCTGAAGATAGGCCTGGTGAGCCTCCCGGAACTGGTTCTTGCAATACAGCGCATCCCCTAATACGTTCCATAGCCATGAGCTGTACATGGGGTTTCGTTCGAGCGCCGCCCGGGCCAATTGCAGGCTCGCGTCGAAATCGCGCAGATGAACGGCCAGGAAGTCGGCAACCTCCCCAATCAATTCCCAGTTCCTTGGAGAACGGCTGAGCGCGGATTGGTAGGCTTCCAAAGCTTCCTGCAAACGCCGCGCAGCCAGATGCCGGCGGGCAGATTCCACCGGTTCCTGGAAGTACTTCCAGGCCTCCTCGGAAAAACGTGAATGATAGGCCTCCGTCGTGCGCGTTCCCGCTCCTCCACTCAACAGGCGAGAATGCACTCCCAGCCGCTCGTCCCCCTCCGCCGCCAGCACTTCCAATTGGCTAGAAGCGAACAGTTTCTCAATCACCGGGAAATTCAATGGAAGCGCAATAGTATTGCCGAAGCGCTGCGTTCCGGGAAGTTGTAGCGTCTCCGTGCCGCCCACATAGCCATAGTCATTGAGCAGCACAAAGCCGCCCGGAGCAAGCGCACGTGTCACGACGTGCAGCGTATGCAGAGCGCCGTAGTTCATTACCGTTGGCGCTGGACCTTCCGCGACGGCCAGGCACTTCTCGGCATCGGTGCGGAGTGGGTCTGGAACGGGCTGAAACGCGAGTTCCATATCAAGATCGTTTAGTAGCGGCAGTAGCGCGTGCAAGGCGCCAGCCTCGCTGGAAGCTGCATGTGCGCGGATCTCATCCAGGCTGAGGTGCTCTCCATCGGTTGCCGGCCCCGTCCGCAACAAATGGGTCCTTACCATCAACTGCAGCACTTCGCCGTCGCTTGCTAGTTTCAGCACTGTGCTTGGCAGTACGTCCAGGAGGTAGTTACAGAAGACCGCCCGCACCGGTTTGGCTAGCAATGCCTCCGGCGACGCTGCGTCGCAAACCAACGTTTCCACGCGTTCAATATGATCGCGAAACACCCCACGCTCTTCCCATTGCCGCAAGGTGGCCGGAGAGCGGTCAGTCACCAGGAATCGCAGTCGGGTATAGAAGTCGCGACCCTCCTGTTGGCAGATCTGCTGGAAGGAATCCAGCATAAACCTGGCAAATAGCCCGGTGCCGGCTCCAAATTCCACCACCCGGATTTCGCTCTCAAGAGATTCCCCGGCATCGAGGCAGTTGGCAAACAGCAACGCAGCCACATTCTCCGAGAGGCGCCCGGTATTGTTGATCAGGAAAGGCACTTCGGAATCAAGGAACGGCATTACGCCCGCCGTATCCCAGTAGAGAGCGGATAGCCTCCATTCCAGGCACTCGGCGAGGGGCCGAAACTCCTCCACCACCTGCGAAGGTACTTTGACGCCATCCAGCACGCGGGCAATATCGGGATTGCTCTCGGCAAATGGATACCGCTCACTCCATTGGTCAAAGGGGAGCGGCAAACGGACAATTGGGGTTTTGGCAGGCATCGCGTGTTTGGGTCTTTCGTCGCCCGGAGGACCGGAACCGGCCCAAACCCGCGCGAAAATCATCAATGGAAGAAGCGAAATTCTCGTTGTGACAAGATCGGAATGCTCCGCTGAGTTTACATCTTCAAGCAAATCTGCGCCGCGGACCCGTCGTTACAAGAATTCCGCTAGAGGCAAATTTCTCCCGTAGCAGGCCCGCGATCTGGTATTTTGGTAGCTTGGGCTTAAAGTAATGCGAACAACTGACTTAATCCACCAGAAGCGCGAGGGCGAAGAACTCAGCGCGGAAGAAATTGTTTACATGGTGGACGGCTACAGCCGTGGCGAAATCCCAGACTTCCAGATGGCCGCCTTCCTCATGGCCGTCTATTTCAGCGGGATGAGCGAAGACGAGGCGACCGCGATGACGGATTACCTGGTCCGCAGTGGCGAGACGCTTGATCTGTCGGACATCCCCGGCGTGAAGGTCGACAAGCATTCCACGGGTGGAGTGGGCGACAAGACGTCGCTGATTGCGGCCCCGATCGCTGCCGCCGCAGGCGTGATCGTGCCGATGATTGCCTCGCGGACAGCCGGATTCACTGGAAATACGCTCGACAAGCTGGGTGCAATTCCGGGCTTCCGCACGGACCTTGGCCTGGACGAATTCAAGACAGTGCTCAAGCAGCACGGGCTTGCCTTCATGCAGCAGAACCAGGACATCGCCCCCGCCGATGAGCGCGTCTACGCACTTCGCGATCTCACCAATACGGTGGATTCGATTCCGCTTCTGGCTTCCTCGATCATGTCGAAAAAGCTTGCCGCCGGCGTGGATGCGGTGATCTTCGACGTGAAAGTGGGCGCTGGCGCCCACATGAAGAAGCAGTTGGACGCGCGGCGCCTGGCGCAGATGATGATCACGATTGGCCGCCGGGCGGACCGGCGCGTGCAGGCGTTGATCACCGACATGAATCAGCCGCTCGGCTTTGCCGTGGGCAACGCGCTCGAAATCATGGAAGTTTCGCAGACGCTGCAGAACATGGGTCCCACGGATCTCACCCGCATCGCCCTCGAACTGGCCGCGCGGATGATTCATCTGGGCAAGGTGGCGGGCAGTCTCGAAGAGGCTCGCGAGATCGCGCAGAACAAGCTGATCGATCTCTCGGGCTACCGAAAGTTCAAGGAAGTGATCACCGCGCAGGGCGGCAATCCGCAGGTGCTGGATCGCTTCGAGTTGCTTCCCAACGCGATGGGCGCGCGGGAGATCGCTACCCCCCGTAGCGGCTTTGTCTCCGCCATAAACGCCGAGGATATCGGGCGCGCCGCTGCGATGATCGGCGGCGGGCGGGAGATCTTCTCCGACGAAGTGGACCCCGCCGTGGGAGTGATCCTGGAAGTGAAGATTGGCGCGAAGGTCGAGAACGGTTCCGTGCTCGCCCGGCTCTACTACACCAACGAAGATCGCGTGGAAGAGGCTGCCGAGATGGTGGAAGACGCGTTCCGCATCTCCAACAGCGAACCGGAAAGCCGCGAGTTGATTTTGGAAGTGGTGGGCTAGCGGGCCGCCCGCTTTGCCTCGCCAGCGTTAGCGTTTACACAATTCCTGCGGGCATTCTGAAAGCATTTCGGAGATTTGATGGAGCGCTTCACCGGTCTGCTGGGCCTCGCTGTGATTCTCGGTCTGGCGTGGGTCTTCTCAAAAGATCGTAAGCGGATTCGCCTCTCTTTGCTGCTCTGGGGTCTTGGCCTGCAACTGAGCTTCGCCTGCCTGGTGCTGCTCACCGATTTCGGCAAACTCTTTCAATACGCCAGCGTTGTCGTCAACGCCATGTTCGACTTCGTGGAAGCGGGCAGCGGCTTCGTCTTCGGTGAGGCGCTGGGCACCAAGGGTGGCCCTTACGGCGTGCTCTTCGCATTCCAGGTGCTGCCCATCATCATCTTCATCGCTTCGTTTTTTTCGATCCTCTATTACTTCGGCGTGATGCAGGTGCTGGTGCGCGTGATGGCGCGCGTGATGCAGCGAGTGATGGGCGCCAGCGGCGCGGAAGCCACCAACGTTGCGGCCAGTATCTTCATGGGGCAAACGGAAGCTCCGCTCACCATCCGCCCCTTTCTGCCGCGTTTGACCGAGAGTGAATTGTTCACAGTGATGACCTGCGGGATGGCGCATGTCTCCGGGGCGGTGATGGCGGCCTATGTGAAGCTGGCCGGGGTGGACATCAAGCACCTGCTGACGGCGGTGATCATGACCGCCCCTGCCACCATCCTCATCGCCAAGATGCTGGTGCCCGAAAGCGACCATCCGGAGACCCTTGGCAAAGTGGATATCGAGGTGGAAAAGCCGGGCGTGAACGTGATTGACGCAGCGGCGCGGGGCGCCGGAGACGGTCTGCAATTGAGCCTCAACATCGCCGCCATGCTGATCGCTTTTCTGGGCTTGATCGCCATGATCAATGGCATTTTCGGCTGGGTGCATGGGCTGCCTGGGATGGGCTGGATGCCGGTGTCGATGCAGGGTCTGTTTGGCGCTATGTTCGCCCCGGTGGCGTGGCTGCTAGGGGTGGCCTGGGCCGACGCGCAGGCCGTGGGAAATCTGCTGGGCACCCGCCTGGTGCTAAACGAGTTCGTCGCCTTCCTGCAATTGGGCCCGCTCAAGGAAACGCTTTCGCCGCGCTCGTTCACCATTGCCACCTACGCGCTCTGCGGCTTTGCGAATTTTTCGTCCATTGCCATCCAGGTGGGCGGGATCGGCGCGCTGGCTCCGTCGCGGAAATCCGATCTGGCCCGGCTTGGCTTGCGCGCGGTGGCCGCCGGAACGATGGCCAATTTCATGTCGGCCTGCATCGTTGGCATACTCATCTAAAGGGGGCGCGATGCCGCAATTTGAATTGCTTCAGCAGGCCAGAGCGGTGGTGGAAGGGCGTTGCCCGCTTCGCCCAACCGTTGGAATCGTTCTGGGCAGCGGCCTGGGCGCTTTCGCCGGCCGATTGAGGAATGCGATCCGCATCCCGTATCGGGAGATTCCGGGCTTTCCGGTGCCCTCTGCCGAAGGCCACTCCGGGGAATTGGTGATCGGAGAAATTGGCGCGGCGACGGTGGCCTGCATGGCCGGGCGAGTTCACCAATACGAAGGCTATTCCGCGCAAGATGCCGTGTTCGGTGTGCGCCTCCTGGGATTGCTGGGCGTGAGGACGCTGGTTCTCACCAACGCCGCTGGAGGCATCAACCTCAGCTACCAGCGCGGCCAGTTGGTGCTGATTACCGACCATATCAACATGCAGGGCACGAACCCGCTGATCGGCCCGAATCTCGATGCCCTGGGCACCCGCTTCCCGGATATGACCGAAGCCTACCCTGCCTTGCTGCGGCGGATGGCAATAGAGGTGGCGGAGCGCGTGGGAGTCTCGCTTGCCGAGGGCGTCTACATGGCGCTGTTGGGCCCCAGCTTTGAAACCCCGGCCGAGATCCGTGCGTTCAAAACCATGGGCGCCGACCTGGTGGGGATGTCCACCGTCCCCGAAGTGATTGCCGCTTGCCACATGGGGCTGGCCTGCCTGGGAATCTCGTGCGTTACCAACGTCGCCGCCGGTCTTTCCGAAGAGAAGCTAAGCCATGAGGAAGTGCTCGAAACCGGGCGGATGGTGCAAGCGAAATTCGAGAGTCTTCTCGAGGCGCTGCTGCCTCGGCTTGCTTAGCGTTCGCGGTATCTTGGGCGCGGAGATCACGATGCACAGCCAATTCCGATTCCTTCTTGCCGTTGCCATCCTGCTGGCCGCTTTGCCAGCGGCCCTATTGGCCGCGAAGCCCGCCGACATCCTGGTTCGCGCCAAAACCATCGTGACGATGGACGCCGCGCGGCGTGTCATTCCCGATGGAGCGATGGCGGTTGCAGGGTCGCGCATTCTGGCTGTGGGGCCGCGCGCGGAAGTGGAAGCGGCCTACACGGCGGAGCGCACGCTCGACTACCCCGAAGGCATCCTGATCCCGGGCCTGCTCAACACGCACACCCACGCGCCGATGAGTCTCTTCCGCGGCCTGGCCGACGACCGCACTTTGGATGACTGGCTGCAGAATTTCATCTTCCCCGCCGAAGCCCGGAACGTGACCCCGCAGTTCGTCTATTGGGGCACGCGTTTGGCCGCCGCTGAGATGCTGCTCTCCGGCACGACGCTATTCGTGGACATGTATTACTTCGAGGAGGAAGTGGCCCGGGCGGCGGCGGACGCCGGTATCCGCGCGATTGCGGGCCAGACGATCATCCAGTTTCCCGTGCCCGATGCCAAGACCCCGCGGGATGGGCTGGCCCGCGCGGAGCTCTTCCTGAAGCGATACGCCGGTCACCCGCTGGTGGTGCCTGCCGTGGCGCCCCACGCTCTCTACACCAACGACGAAGCCACCATCCGCGCTTGCCGCGCGTTGGCCGACCTCCACGGTGTTCCGCTGATCATCCACCTCTCGGAAACCAGAAAAGAGCAAGCCGACATGCAGGCGAAATATGGCAAGTCGCCCGCCGCCGTGCTCTCCGGCTGGGGTGTGTTCGAGGGGCGCGTGATTGCCGCCCACGGGGTTTGGCTAAGCAACGCGGACCTCGATCTGATGCGGGATAAACCGGTGGGCATTGTGCATAATCCGGGAAGCAACATGATGCTGGCAAGCGGCGTCGCCCCTTTGGGCGAAGCACGCAAGCGGGGGATTCCAGTCGGGCTGGGCACGGATGGCCCCGCGGGCAGCAACAACGATTTCAATCTCTTCGAGGAAATGGACCTGGCCGCCAAACTGCAGAAGGTGAGCCGCATGGATCCCACCGCGCTCTCCGCGCCCGAGGCCTTCGCCATGGCCACTATCGAGGGTGCCCGGGCGATTGGCATGGAGAAGGAAATCGGCTCGCTCGAAACAGACAAACGCGCCGATTGGGTGGTGATGGATGCAACCGCCTTGAATGCCACGCCGATGTTCGACGTTTATTCGCATCTGGTCTATGCGTTCAAGGGAGCCAACGTGAAGGACGTGATGGTGAATGGCGTCTTGTTGGTGCGCGAGGGCCGCTTGTTGAACGACGTTCGGCGGGAGCTTCGCGAAAAAGCCGCCGAAGCAAAACGCCTCACTCACTTGTCTTTACAGAAGTGAGTTGGATTTCGGGCACGGTATCTAGGCGCCAGGCACCACGTAAGAGAGAACCTCGAATTCCCTATCATTTCCGGAGAAAATGTTTCAGAATGGGGGTAACTATGCGGTCCCTATTGACAGCTCGTTTTCTTCGCGTCGGCAATCACCTGATCAATCTGGAAGTGATCCAGCAGGTGGAACTTCGCAAGGATGGCAGTGCCGTGGTTGCGGTGCCAGGCCCGCGCAAGTCTTTGCAGCGGATCCAGGTGCCCAAACCGATGGGCCAGGAATTGTGGGACTTCTTCAATGAGAACCTGGTGGTGATCGACTTCAACGCCGAAGCCCAGGAAGCGGATCCGGTGGAGAAGAAGGCTAAGACTAAGCCGAAGGCTCCACCTAACGAAGAAGCCCGCCAAATCCGCCAAGAAGCGCGTGGCGAAAACCGAAGCGCCGGAATAGGCGCTCGGCTTCCGCCATCGCCGCGCACCCTCAAGCCCCCAAGCCCGGCGCTGGCGGCGGTGCAGTTGTGTTTGCTCGTTGCTTTGACTGAAAAAGCTCGCCCCAGCGCATTTTCGCGGTAAGCTGCATCACGATGTAGAGCGTGATGATGGAAGCAATGGTGACGCAAAGCGCGCTATAGCCCTCCAGGAAAAAAGTGTAGGAAAAGCCCACTAGATAGAGGAACTGCAGCAGCCCCGCCTCTCTCAGCGCGAAGCGCATCCCCACCACCACTCGCAGATAGCTCACCACCAGAAAGATCGATACCGCCGAACTGATCAGGAAGGCAAGGTGGATGTCGATGAGGTCCGCCGTGTAGGCCAGCAGCAGGTGGAAGGCGAAGAACGAGGCTGCCAGAAAGAAGTAGTTCATCGGGTGGATGTCGATGTTCTTGAGCAGCGTGAGGATGAACATCAGGAAGAAGAAGAACATCAGGGATACGGGTGCGAAGAAGGTGATGCGGCCCACCAGTTCGCCGGGCTGAAGCTTTGCCGGCATCGCCATCGCGACGTTCAATCCAGAGAGCAGGCTGGCGTATTCCCAGCGCAACTCCCAGCCTCCCTCGGTCTTTCGGCGCGCGCCTGGGGAGAGGCCGCTATCCGGAAAATCGATGCGGTCGAAATTTGTGTTCATCACAAGGAGAAAATCGTTTACCCGGCTGGCGCCTTTGGCCAGACTGTAGGTCCAGGAATCGAGCCCCTGCGAGCGGTATCCGGCGCTCAATTCGAGTGTTCCGCCCGGGGGAACTTTCTCCCTCACGGTGAGCTTTGAGTTCGCCACATCGGCGCCTACCTCGCGGCCATTCAACTTCGCGCTGAAGCCATCGTAGAGAGCCCGTCCATCGGGCAGGGAGAAGACAACGAACACCTCCTGCTCCTCCGCGCTGGTGTTTTCGAAACGATATGCGCCGGAAAACGCAACGCCGTACGTGCTGTACCAGACGAGGCCCTTGCGGCGATGCTCCAGCTTGAGGTCCACGTTGACGCGGCTTTGCTGCAAGGGTAAGGGCACCGATTCGAGACGCGGACGACGATCGGCTTCCCTTTCCACCCTCGCTTCCGTGGCGCCATCGCCTTCGTTGGATTGGGGCAGTTCGACCAGCTTGCGGTAGTAAGCGTTCGGCGCGATCTGTGTTTGCGGGCGGCCCCAGATGGACGCGACATTTTCCCTTAGGCCCGCCGACGAATCGTGGGTCCTCTGCCAAACCGATCCGCCCAAAATCATCCAGGCGATACAAGTGCAAACGTAGATGAAAATCAATGCGGCGATGCGCGCGGTCATGCGGACCTCCGTTCGGTTCTTTGGTTCGTCGTGGGTATTGCTTGCGGGCTATCCATAGGCGAAGGCAAGCCGCCAAAGGTGCGGTGACGGCCGCGATAATCGTCCATCGCTTCCCGCAGCGCCCGCTGTCCGAAATCGGGCCACAACACCTGGGTGAAGTGAATTTCGGCGTAGGCGCTCTCCCATAGTAGAAAATCGCTAAGGCGCTGTTCCCCGGCGCTGCGGATCAACAGATCCACGTCTGGTGTGCGGCGGCCGGGTTCTCCGTATGCCATGGCCAGCGCGTAGGAAAACGCTTCGCGGGAGCATGAATCGCTGCCGGCAATGGCGGCGGCTTTCACCAATGCGTCGCGCGAAGAATAGTCGAGCGCGAAACGAAGAGTGAGTCTGGCCCCCGATCGGGTGCGCGCTTCGGCCTCCTCGATGGCCGCCAGAACGGACCAGGGCAGCCGGTCACGGCGCCCCACCGCCCGCACTTCCACGCCTTCTTCGGCGCATCGCGCCAGCTCCCTTCGCAGGAAGTGTTCCACCAGCGCGAATAGCCCTCGCACCTCCGCCGGGGGCCGCTTCCAGTTATCGGAGGAGAACGCGAAAAGCGTAAGCGTGCGAATCCCCAGCGATGGGGCCGCCTCTACCACGCGCCGCACGGCTTCCGCCCCGGCCCGGTGTCCGGCGATGCGGGGCAGGCCGCGGCTGGTTGCCCATCGGCCGTTGCCATCCATAATGATGGCGGTATGAATGGGCTTGATGGATTGCAAAGAACTTGGTGTCATAAAGTAAACCTCCAAAAAAAATGAGCTACCCGCGCGCCGCCTGGATGAGCAATTCCATGTGATTCAGATAGCGTCCCAGCGCGCCGCGGCCTTTCTCCGTCAATCGGAATGTCGTCTTGGGCATCCGGCCTTCGAATGCTTTTTCGCACTCAACGTATCCTGCTTCTTCGAGCTTGCGTGCGTGGATGCTGAGGTTGCCGTCGGTGATGTCGAGCAAGCGTTTCAACTCATTAAAGGTGAGAGATGCATTCACGGCGAGGCTGCTGACGATGGCCAAACGCACGCGTTCATGGATGAGATTGTCGGCAACGGGGTCAGCCACAACGCGCATGGTTTTCGCGCTTGGTGCTTGAACGGGAGCCGCTTTTCCTGCAGCGTTCCTGGCCATGAAATTCTCCTCTCTTTTGTAGTTGCGCTGGAAGTGTTCGAAACGGAGTCTCTACCCGTGATGCCGCCGGGCAATGTAAATTCCAAAGCCGATGTGTAAACCGCCGAAGCCAGCGAGCATGAGCCATTGAGTGAGCGATTCCGGAAGAAAGATCGCCGCCGCTCCCAACAGGAAGAAGCCAAGCCCCATCGCCGGCACGCTGCGTACAGACGCTGAACCGCCCGTCACGACACCGGTTCCGTAGAGTAGCAGCCACAGCCCTCCAAGAACCGATTGCTCGCCAGCGCGCATCAGCACCACCGTAAGCAAAAGCGCGGCAACCAGAGGCGGAGCGAGGTTGAGCGCGAACTTCCGCGCGGCTGCGGAGAACAAATCCGCCTTCCTCCGCCGCGCTTTCCAGACGATCGAAAGCACTCCCACGGCCACTGCTCCCGCCGCGGTCGCCAGCCAAACATGCACCCAGGCTTCCGTGCCAACGAAAGGCCGGCTGAGCAGGAATCCGGCGCAACCGAGAATGCCGATCGTCGCCAAGCCCCATCCGGACACCGCCGTAAACGAAGAAGCGCCTTCCATCGCTTCGCGAATGAAGCGCAGGTTTTCATGCGCCTTATCGTGAATCCCAACCACTAGCGGAGATTTGCGGATGGGTTCGACGGCGGCCATGAAAATACTTTAGCAGAGATTCAGATGGCTGCCAAGTACTTTGTTTAGCAAAGCAGAAGCGAGAACGCCTGGTGGAAGGGCGGCGTGGAGAAGCGTCGCGGGAATCGCTATGATGAGGTTCCATGCTCCCCTCGCGACGAATTTTCTGTCAACTCGCTCTTTGCCTCTTCCTCGTTTTGTCGGGATGCGTGCGTGAGCCGGGGTCCGCCCTCCAGTCCGAAGAGGCGCTGCGGTCGGAAGCGAAGTTTCGGCTCGCCCAGATCTCCGGCCGGCTGGGGATCACCGGTTTGCGTAAGCCCGTGACTGTGCTGCGGGATACCTGGGGCATCCCCCACATCTACGCGGAAAGTACTGAGGACCTCTTCTTCGCGCAGGGCTTTGTTGCCGCGCAGGACCGTCTCTATCAGATCGATATCTGGAGGCGAACCGGGCGCGGCGAATTGTCCGAGGTTTTTGGCGAGGCCTATATCGATCGCGACCGTATGGCGCGATTGATCCGCTACCGGGGCAACATGGACGCCGAGTGGCAGAGCTATGGCCCCGATGCACGCCGCATCGCCGAGAGCTTTGTGGCGGGCATCAACGCGTATATCGACCAACAGTCGGACCGCCTGCCGATTGAGTTCACGCTGCTCGATTTCAAGCCGGGCAAGTGGCGCGCGGAGGATGTCCTTCTACGCACCGCCGGTTTGCAGATGACCTATAACGCCTCCAACGAAATCGCCCGGGCGCGGCTGATCGAAGCCGCCGGGCTGAACGAGGCGATGCGCTGGATGCCCACTGACCCGGCTCGCATTCCGGAGATTCCTCAAGGGCTCGACCTTAAGGGGCTGGACGACCGCGTGCTCTCGCTCTATCGTTCGGTGACGGGAATCCCCACGCTCGAAACAGTGAACGGCAGCAATAACTGGGTGGTGAGCGGGGAGCGCAGCAGCACGGGGAAACCGATTATGGCCAGCGATCCTCACCGCGCGATCACTCTGCCCTCTTTGCGATATCTCACGCATCTGGTGGCGCCGGACTGGAACATGATCGGCGGCGGCGAGCCCGCGCTACCTGGAATCGCCCTGGGCCACAATGACAGCTTCGGCTTTGGGTTCACCATTGCGAGCTATGACCAGGTTGACCTTGTTGTGGAGACGGTGAACCCTGGTAAGCCCATCCGCTATCTCAAGGAGGGCGGATGGAAGCCGATGATTCTGGAGCGGGAACTGGTGCATGTTCGTGGCGCCAGCGCTCCGGTGAGCGTGGAACTGAAATTCACTGAGAACGGGCCGGTGATCTGGGAGGACCCCGGCGCGGAGCGGGTGGTAGCGGTGCGCTGGGCAGGCGCGCAGCCGGGGACGGCGGGCTATTTGGGGAGCCTGGCCCTAAATCAAACGAAAAATGCCGAAGATTTCAGACAATCCGTAAAATCATGGAAAATACCACCAGAAAATCTGGTTTATGGGGATACAACCGGAAATATTGGCTGGATCGCGGCGGCGCTTGTGCCCATCCGTGGAGCTTATACCGGATTGCTGCCGGTTCCAGGAGAGCAGGGAAAATACACGTGGAATGGCTTTATTCCCACCGAAGACCTGCCGCAAGAGCACAACCCGGAAAGCGGGTTTATCGCCACCGCGAACCACAACATCGTGCCGAGGGGACACCGCTACGACCTCGGCTTCGATTGGAGTGCGCCCTATCGCATCGAGAGGATACGCGAGGTGTTGAGCGAAGATCGGCAATTTTCAGTAAAGGACTTTGAAGCGCTGCAGCAGGATGAAACGTCGATGCCGGCTCGCGAAGTGCGGGAGATTCTGCGCGCCCTGCCGCCCCCCCGCAACGGCGATGCGGCGCGAGCCCGTCAGATGCTCCTGGCCTGGGATGGCGTGCTAGCGAAGGACTCCGCGGGCGCGGCTGTCTATTCGTTGTTCTTTCGCGGACTCAGGCATCTTTTCGTTACCGGAATTCTGCCGGAGAAGTTGCGGGATATTCTGGCGACGCGGCTCGACAATCGCGTCTTGATCCGGGAGTTTGTCCGGCTCCCGGCGGCGAAGCGCGCCGAGATGGCGGAGCGCGCGCTTACGCAGGCCTGGAATACTGCGGTCGAGAAGCTGGGCCAGGCTCCCGCATCCTGGAAATGGGGCGCGCTTCATACCGTCCTTTTTGAACACCCGCTGGCAAACACAGCGGCCCGCATGGCGGCTTTCAACGTGGGCCCCATCGCGCGCGGCGGCGACGCGTTTACGGTGAACGCCACCGGCGGCAGCGGCCTGGGCCAGACCAGCGGCGCCAGCTACCGGCACATTCTTGATTTCTCGAATTGGGATTCGAGCGTCTTCACCAGCACCCCCGGCCAATCCGGCCAGCCAGGAAGCCCCTACTATTCGAACCTCGCCAAGCAGTGGGGCGATGGCGAGTATGCTCCGATGCTCTACACGCGCGAAGCGATTGAGCGAAATCTTGGGCACCGGCTTGAACTGGTTCCCCGCTAGCCCTTTGCCTCGACTTGCAGCGAATCTCGCGGACGGGAACCGGAACGGCAACAGCGGTGTCAGTATGTGCAGAGACGGAAACAAAGCACATGAAAATCCTGGAAGTTCCGGATCAGCCGTGCTAATTCCAACAAATGGTGGCGGACTTTCTCCGTCTCTTTGAAGCCCCCGCCATTAATTCGATACCGATTTCGTTTTATCTCAAGACTATTTTGCTTGCGGGCTTCGCAGGCCGGGTGGAGGTGTGTCTCATGTTTGAACAATCCGTGGTCAATCGTAAATCGGAGCGGCGTCCTTTGGCGATGCTGCTGTCTCTTGCCATGCAAACGTCGTTGTTGATTCTCGCTCTGTTGATGCCGCTTGTCTTTAGCGACATACTTCCAGCGGCGCAACTTTCCACGATGTTCGTGCTGCCTGCCTTGCCCGTCGTGCGGGCCGCGGAACCCGCTCCGCCGCCAGATGCCACGGTGCAACGCGTGAAGGTGAAACAGGTGGCTACGAACGTCTTCACCGCACCGTCGGTGATTCCCAAGAAGGTTGCCCACATTGTCGAAGAAATCGAAATAGATCCTCATCTGGCGCAGCTTGCGAACCAGTTGCCGATGGGCGTTGGCGCCAACAGAATCGGGGGGGCGGGCGTCAGCGGTCTCGAATCGCTCCTGACGGGAACCGAAGTTGTCGCGCCTCCTCCGCCAGTGGAGGCGAAGCCAAAACCGAAAGAAATTATCCGCGTGAGGCGGGGCGGGGAAGTGGTGGAGGCGATGGCCATCTCGCGGCCCGGCCCGGCCTATCCGGAATTGGCGAAACGAGCCCGTGTGCAGGGCGACGTTCAACTGAATGCGATCATTGGCGCGGATGGGTCCATCAGGGAACTGCGCGTGCAATCCGGGCATCCGCTGCTTGTGAGGGCGGCTGTAGAGGCGGTAAGCCAATGGCGCTATCGGCCCACAATGCTGAACGGCGACCCCGTCGAGGTGATTACGCAAATCACGGTGACATTCCGTCTGCGGTAGGTTGCCGCAAAAAGAAGCGGGCCTCCACGAAGATTCGCGGGAGCCCGCTTCTCTCTTATGAGTTGTGCGCGCGGGCGCAAACAGGAATCCGGTTAGGAATCTCCGCCTTCCACGCGAAGGTTGTTCTTCACGCTGAAGACGCCGGAGAGTTGGTTCGCCTGCATCGCAGCCACTTGGCTTTCGAGCTTCGTGTTAACGACGCCTTCCAGGGTCAGATGGCCATTATTCACAATGATGTGAATGGGCGGCACTGCGCGGATGGCAAGATTTTGTAGTGCGCTGTGGCCGTAAATCGCACGGTAAGCAGCGAGGCGAATGCGATCGTCCATCGACGATACCGGCAGCACCTCAATTTGATTGACGACCTTGGTTACGCCCTCAATGCGTTTCACGACGTTCTCAGCGGAACTCTTGAGGGTTGGGCGATGCACCTGTCCCAGAAGCGTCACGGTGCCGTCGCCGTCCACCTTATAAGCAAAATTGTCGAAGACGCTGTAGAACGGCAACGTTACCAGTTCTTTGCGTACTTCTTTCTGAATGCGGTCCATACTCCGTTCGCTACCTTGCGCAAAGGTGGCTGTGGACATTCCGATCCGGTAGTACCAACGCCAAAACGATGGCGCCAAAACTTTTTCCGTTTCATTTGGTTTCCTCCTGTTGGGTTGCTCTTACTGCGGTGGTCTTTGCCACAGCTGTTTGACGGTTCGAAGTGCGCAGAATGTTTCATCGACGCCGGGAATGGGCGATTGCGACTTGCTGGGAGAATGGATCTCGGAAACACTGGGATGCTGGAGAAGGGGTTCAGCGAGGGAATGACCGAGCACTGCTTCGAAATTGGACCGGAGGAAGCCGGGGATCGCGTGGACGAATGCCTGGCGCGACGCTTGCCGCTGTTGAGCAAAACGAAGCTGCGGGCATTGGTGGCTCAGGGGGCTGCTTTCAGATCGGGCCGAAAGCTTTCCATTGGGCAACGCCTCCAACCCGGCGATGTGTTGCACTTCCAATGGGAAACGGATCGAATCCCGCCGGGTTTGCCGGAAGCGATGCTTCTTGACGTGCTCTGGGAAGACGCGTGGGTTCTGGCGGTCAACAAGCCCGCCGGTGTGCTGGTGCATCCCACGCGGGGCGTGAAGCGGGGCACGCTTACCAACGGAATTCTGGCCCACCTGAATCCGCTGCTGGCTGCCGATGAAACGGTGCGGGATGGCGGCGCGCCCACCCTTTGGCCTCGCTTCGTGCACCGTCTTGACCGCGATACCTCCGGAGCGATTCTGGTTGCCAAGGATAAGCCCACGGCTTCCGCGTTGGGCAAGGCGCTCGCCGCCGGAGAGATCACGAAGACCTATCTGGCAATCCTGTGCGGAGAGCTTCCGCGCGACCGCTTTGAAGTGCGAGAGCCGATCTTGCGATTTGACGAGGCGCGCCCGCACTGGCGAACAGATCCGCTTGGGCAACCCGCCCAAAGCGTCGTCGAAGTTCTATCCAGAGCAAGCAGCGTTTCGCTTTGCCGGCTGCAACCGCTCACCGGTAGAACCAACCAGCTACGCATCCACAGCGCATCGATTGGCGCTCCGATTCTCGGCGACCCGCTTTACGGGGGCGGGGCGGCACCCCGCCTGATGCTGCACGCATGGAAGCTGGAGTTCCGCCATCCGGCGAGCGGTGGGACGATCGCCCTTGTCGCGGCGATCCCACAGGAGTTTCGCGATGCCTGGGCGTGGCGCTGGCCCGCCGGCCTGGAATAATGCAATTTGAGATCTGGCGCTCCGAATGACATATTGGTGCTGGAGGACCATCATGTCCAATCGTTCATTCAAGCTCGACTTCTCGCGGCGGGAGATCCTTGCCGGTGCTGCCGTCGCGACACTGGGTTGCGGGGTTCGCGATGTGCAAGCGGCCACGCCGGCCGCTCGATCTCTCGGGTCTATCGAGCTGGTGGGCGGACTGAAGGTGGAGAAAGCGCCTTCTCCGCTCGGGGATGCCACCTGGTGCATTGCCGCGAACGAGGGAGACGGATTTCTGCTGCGGGTGCCGGAAGGCTTGCTCGCGCAAGTCAAGGGTTTACACGCGGACTTATTCCTCGACGGGAATCACATGGTTTCGTGGTTGATGGAATTCCTGGAAAAAGGCAGCGACCGTGCATTCCAGTTTCGTTTCGCCGCGCTCAATCAATGTTCTTTCCGCGTGAGGCTTCCCCTGAGCGCGATGGACCTGAACCGCTGGCGATTCGAGCGGGAAGGAGCATGGTTGAAACCGATGACGGGCGGCGCGCGCGTCGACCCCGCCAAAGTAGACCGTATCCGCTGCACGGTGGAGCGCAAGAGCCAGGCTCCCGCGCGATGGAGTATGACCGAATGGTATGGCGTTGCTGAGATGCCGCCATTGCTCACCAAGCCTGCGTTGCCCAAGGGTCCACTGCTCGACGAGCTCGGCCAGAGCCGCATCCATTCATGGCCGGGCAAGACGAAGAGCGTGGAAGAGTGCGTGGGTAGAATTCGTTCGCAGGTGAAGGCCGCCGGGTCCTTTGCCTGGCCCAAGGAGTTCACTCGTTGGGGCGGCAGCCGTCCATTGAAGCTCCGCGAGGGCGCCCGCTTCTTCGGAAAGCATCATGATGGGAAACGTTGGTGGCTGACTGACCCTGACGGACATGCCTTCTGGTCGACTGGGCTCGACTGCGTGCGCGTGGATGCCACCTCTGCAATCGGCGGCCTTGAGGCCGCGCTCGCATGGCTGCCCCCCAGGACCGGAGACTTTCAGGATGCGTTCACCGAAGGCGATGGCGGCCGCAACGGCTTCACTTATCTGGCCGCAAATTTCATCCGGGCCTTCGGTCCGCGGGACTGGCGAAAGAATTGGGCGGCCGCTGCGATCGGCGAATTGAAGCGGTTGCGTTTTAATACCGTCGGAAATTGGAGCGATTGGGAATACGCGATTGAGGCGCAGACGCCTTACGTACGCCCGCTTAGTTTTAATCCCAAGCGGGTTTCTCTGCTTTATCGCGATTTTCCGGATATATTCGATTCGCGCTTTGCCGACGACGCCGCCGGCTACGCGGATACGCTGGGCAGCACTCGCGACGATCCGGCGTTTATTGGCTATTTTTTGATGAACGAACCCACTTGGGGATTCTCGTCGGAACTTCCCGCGGTGGGCATGATGTACCAGGCGGCCGACTGCGCTTCCCGCAAGGAACTGGCCCGCACCCTTGGCCGTAAGTACGCGGACGCGAGTACGCTCTCCTCCGCGTGGGGCGTGGAGACGTCGTTCGAAGAGGTGGCCTCGGGGCAATGGCGCAAACCCTTGCCCCCCGGCGCGCTCAAGGACCTTGAGGAGTTCAGCACGAGGATGGTGGAGCACTACTTTCGCACGTTGTCGGAAGCCTGCAAGCGTGTTGATTCGAACCATTTGAACTTGGGAATGCGTTGGGCCGGAGTGCCGCCCAGTTGGGCGCTTGCTGGAATGAAGTACTTTGACGTCTACAGCATTAACAACTATCGGGAGCAGGTGCCCCGCGAGACCACGGAGGAGATACAGCGTCTGCTGAACATGCCGACGATCATCGGAGAGTGGCACTTTGGAGCTCTGGATGTGGGCCTGCCCGCCTCGGGAATTGGCCATGTCCGCACACAACGCGATCGCGGACGAGCCTATCGCTGGTACATCGAAGATGCGATGGCGAATCCCAATTGCGTGGGCGCGCACTGGTTCACGCTCTATGACCAATCCGCGATCGGGCGCTATGACGGAGAGAACTACAACATCGGGTTTCTGGACGTCTGCCACCGTACGTATGAGGAGATTGGACAAGCGGCCACTGCCTCCCATGAGCAGATGTACGCGCTCGGCGGAGGGACGGCGAGACCTTTTGCGGACCCGCCGGAATACCTGCCCAAATTGTTTATTTAGCGCAAACTGAAATGCAATTTCAAGAGAAATGGGCTCCCCGGGGAACCCATTTCTCTTGGTTTTAGTTGCGGAGTCCGCGTGTTCAGGCTGCGGAGCGGAGAGAGCGTTTGCGTCTCCCGATTCCAATCACGGCGAGCCCAGTGCCGATCAGCAGAAAGGTGAGTGGTTCGGGAATCTCCGTGTTGCCACTTCCGTCGTCGAAGACATAGGTGACGGTGCCTCGTGCGATGCCTTGGGTGAAGGTGAGTGTTGCGACATTTCCGCCTGGGGTCACTTGAAAACTCCCCAATGCGGTGAGGTTCAACGTGACGACCCCGTTTCCGGTGAAGATGGCGAGGACGGCAGCGTCCGAGATGACCGAATTGGCTGCCTGGGTTTCATCCTCGAATGCGTTGCTGACGAAATCCGTGCCGGAGAAATCCGGGTTGCACGTCGGTGTCGCCCGTCACGCTGAACGTGAATGTTGCATCCGGGGCAACGCTCAGCAGCTGCCCGGCCGCGGCATTGGACAAGCTCATCACGACGGTTGTGGCACCAGTGCCGTCGACAATCGCGTTGTTATCCTCGTTCTCGACAAACTGTGTCCCGTTGATAGTGCCCTCCAGATCGATTTCGATGGAAAGCAGGGTTCCCATCACCGGATCGAAGAGGGGGATATCGGCTGAGTTGGTGAAATTTACCGACGCCGGGGTGCCCGAAGCGGGGATCGTGAAGTCGTAAGAGACCTGCGCGGCCGGCGTCAACCCAGTGCCGATGATTAGCATCATGAGCATGCAGTGTGGTTCGCATGTGACAAAGTTCTCCCTTTGTTCATTTATGTTTTCCGGAGAGAGATGCCGCGCTCCAGTCAATGCGCGTACCACGCCGCAAAACGACGCCTCTCACCGTGGAGAATACCCTGCCCATGTGACAAAGCCATAGGAAAGTACCTGCAATTTGCAAAGAGTTTTCAGAAGTTTCTGAGTTTACAGAAATTAATTGCAAAAGGGGAGATAGATTGATCGAAAAGCAACAAATGCAAATTGGAGGCGCAGGGGTAAATTGCGTAAATCGACACTCTTGTTACTTCGCTATTGCCGATCGCTGGAGACGATTTCCCGTAGCATCGCTTCGGCCTGCGCAAGAATATCCGCTTCCCGGTATCCGGCGGGAATGCGGATCACCCGGCTGGCGGCCCGGCCGTGGGGTTGCCATCGCTCGAACATCCGTTCGTTAGCGAAGCCCTTGAACAAGGTAAGGCTGGGGACACCCAGCGCGGCGGCGGCGTGCTGGCCGGCCGAATCATAGCCGACGTAAAGAGCGGAGCCTTGATCACCTGACAAAACCCGGCAAAGCTCCCGGTGAGCATGTGCGTTCGCGTGCTGGAGACCCCAGCTCCGGCGATTGCCTGATGAACGGCTTCGGCTTCGGGGCCGCCGGCGCCGGCGTCCACCCAGACATCGCGGCCAGATTCCAGAAGCAAGCGAAGCAGATCCGCTTCGAAACGGGGAGATAGGCGTTTTGCCTCGTTGTTGCCCACGCCCAGGCTCAAGCAGATCCGCCCATCTTCCGGTGCGAGGCCATCGAAGGGATGGCTTTGGACTGCTGGAGCGACAACGGCGCCGGCATTGTCTACTTCAAGATTCGCCATGCACCATTGCGAAGCGAGCGCGCCAAGGCTTGCCGTCGAATCTGGAGCGAAGGAGCGGCTCTCAAAAAAAAGGCTGGATGAGAGCGGAGCCACCGGCAGCAGCCCCAACTGGGAAATTCGCGAATCCGGGTCCACTAGCCAGGTGTCGCCGCGATCGAATGCCCCATCGAGTGCGCGAACCGCGGCAAAGCGCTCCTCTAGCGTTCCCCCTCTCGGATAGCTAAGGGGCCAATGGCGCACGTTGGGGAGCGCGGCGAAGAGCTCAAAATTCTTCGCCGGCCCGGCAAACCAGATCGTCGCGCCGGGCAGCCGTGCGCGGAGAGCCTGGATGAACACGCTCGTCACCGCGATATCGGCGCCCAGCGTGATGCGCGAAAGTACGATCGCATTCCGGGGCGAAGGTCCCGCGAGCGGACGCGTTGGCGCGGCGCGGAGATCCGTATAGCGCTGCCGCAGAAAGCGATCGCTGAAGGTGGGCTGCACGGCGGAAATCGCCCGGCTGAAGATCTCCACGTAACATTGCGCCAAGGCTGGCTCAAAGCGGTCTGAAAGCTCCTCCACCACGGTGCGGATCAGTGCCCGGGCGGCGGCCACGGCTAACGTGCGATCGTGGTCAACCGCCGCACGGAGAATGCGGTCGAGGGCGTCGAAATCTGGCTGGGTGGGATCTGCCAGACACGAATCCCGCAGCCCGATCGCCGCCTCGTTGCACTGGTTGGCGTCCATGAGAGGGTTCCGCGACTTAAGAAAAATACTTGCCGATGATGGGCCAGAGCTTCTGTTTCGTGGTTTCCGGCACCTTGCTCCGGTCAGTCAAAATCGCGTGCCGCAGAGCGTTGTGAGCCTTGCATTCCAGATCCAGCGGCAGCCGTGCCACCGCGGCGGCAACCACCTTTGCGGCATTCTCGGCATTCTGCGTGAGGTTACCGATGATCTCCTCTACCGAGACTGCGTCATGCGCGTCGTGCCAGCAATCATAGTCGGTCACCATAGCCACCGTAGCGTACAGCAATTTCGGCTTCCCGCGCCAGCTTTGCCTCGGTGGCATTGGTCATGCCGATGACATCCATGCCCCAGGATCGATAAAGGAACGACTCGGCGCGGGAGGAGAAAGCGGGGCCTTCCATACAAAGGTAGGTGCCACCGCGGTCCACCTTTACTCCCACCTCCACGCACGCGTCGTGGACGATGTCGATCAGCTCAGCGGAGACGGGTTCGGCCATGCTGACATGGGCCACCAACCCGTCGCCGCCGAAGAAAGGCATTTGCCGCTTGAGTCGCCCAGGTCGAGGTTCGAATTGCGATCGGGCAATACGAATTCCAGAGGGCGATGCTCTTCCGCCAAGGAACCGACGGCACTCAGCGAGAGGATGTATTCGACGCCGAGCTTCTTCATCCCATAGATGTTGGCGCGGTAGTTGAGCTCCGTCGGGAGGATGCGGTGGCCCCGGCCATGCCGGGCGAGGAAGGCCACAGGCTTCCCGGCGAGCGTTCCCACCACATAGGCGTCGGAGGGGTCGCCAAACGGAGTGGTGACGACCACTTCTTCCTGGGCTTCGAAACCGGGCATCGAGTAGAGCCCGCTGCCGCCAATAATGCCGATCTTTGCCTGCAAGCGAATCGCTCCTTTGAGAGAATGCGGGGCGCGCGCGTAAGGCGGGGCTTGGCGTTTGCGTTGCCAGTGCCACTTCGCGAACAACCCCGGAACTCTCTATGGTGAGGCTCGGCAGGCTCGGAATGCAAATCGCTTCGGCGAGGGCGCTACCGCCAAGACTCCCCTTGCACCAGCCACTTTCCGTTCATCTTGACAAGCGTGACGGTTCCCTCTTTTTCTTTCCCGTCGTCATTGCCGATGAGTTCCAGCTCGGCCGTGTCGCCCGTCTCGGTCGACTTCACCACCCGGATGTCGGCAGGCATCATCGATTGGATGAGGCCGAGCATGTCCTTGAACTCGGGATTGTTCATCATTTCGGCGCGTTCCGGTACTACGCCATTCCGGATGGCGTCCAGTTTTCCGTCGCGGACGGCTTGGTTGAAGGCGACGTAGGCCTTTGCGGATGCGGTACTCTGGGCGGCTTTCATATCTTCAGCGGTTGGCTTCACTTTCACTTTGGGCAGCAGGACGTCGCTTTCGAAGGTCACGTCATACTTGAGGTTCGTTTCTCCAAAGGACTTCTCCGCGGCAATCTTGCCGGCGATTTTGGTGGGTTCATAGGTGCTGAACTGGCTGGAGTCAAACGTGCCGGAGGCGCTCACGCTCCCTTCTACCCCGGCCCCGACAATCATCATTGCGTAATTTTCGCCGTTGGAGTAGAACTCCATCTTCAATCCGTTCATTCCGGCGTCTCGAAGGTCGAAGATATTCACCTTCTCATTCAGCAATTTCTCCGGCAGGGGACGGTCGGAAAGCAGCAGCATCGTCGCCTTTTCCGCCTTGTCCGTCCAATCCGCAACCTGTATCCCGTAGACATGGTTGGGCGTCCGGGAAAACCTTGCCGTTCACCTCCAGCGTGCCGGAGGCGCTTCCGGCCTGGGCCAGGAGAGTCGCCGATGTCAGCGCGAGTAGCGCTAAGATCCCTGGCGGAGGCGCTTGTCGAGCGCATCATGAGCGTCATTTGGAATCACCCCAATTCGAGCATGTTCCGGGACACAATTCCGCCCTTCGATTTCGCGCGGAAATCAGCCCCGTTGATTGAGATTCGCGCGGAATCCGGGGAAAGTGGATCAATCATGGATCAGATTCCTCTCCTTGGCCAGGATCCCCGCGTTCCAGAGAGCATTTCCGCGCATCTGTAAGCTATCTCTGGCAATCCCGCTAGGGACGGCACTCAAGGAGATGGGCAGGATGAAGGTGCCAATGGAACCATGGGCTCTAGCCGTATGCATTTGGGACGAACCGCGCGCGGTGAACGCGCCCATAGACCCAGGCGGCGTTACCAGCAAGTTCGAGGGGCTCTGCCGCGCAGCCGGGGCGGTCTGCCTGGTGGATCACGTGCCGCTGCCCCCCAGCCGCAGTGTAGGAAGCCTGCTGCGGCCCGTTCCCAGGACGCAACAGGTGGTGACATCGGTTTGGAAAAATGAAGCCGAATTTCAGGCGGCGTTCACCGCCAGTGGCAACCAAGTGTCCGCGCCGGAGAGTCTACTGGCGGAGATGCTGAGGCGCGAGCATGTCGCCTATTGGGTTGCCGGCCCCAGCATCCCAAAGCTGGCGCAGGCGGAAGAACGGCTCTCGTTCCTGAGGCAATCAGGGCCAAATGCACTCGTGGGCGGGATGCGCGAGTTGCCCCCGCGCCCGCCCGAACTTCCCACGGCAATCGAGCACCCAAGCGCGGCGGCGATCGACCAGCACCGGCTTCGCGTTCTTGGCCAGCCCCTCTACGCGTCGCTGCAGTATGACCGGCGAGCAATACGTAACTGTTTGTGCGGATATTACTCGTTCAGTTACGTATT
>JAXHKT010000028.1:0-119835 GCA_034522975.1 Bryobacterales bacterium | reverse complement strand
GGCACTTTCAGCGCCATCAATCTGAACACGGGTGAATACGCGTGGAAGATTCCCCTTGGCGAAATACCCGCCCTTGCTGAGAAGGGTTACAAGGATACAGGGAGCGAAAACTACGGCGGCCCCGTGGTAACCAAAGGCGGTTTGGTGTTCATCGCCGCCACCAACTACGACCGGAAGATGCGCGCCTTCGACAAACTCAACGGAAAGCTGCTTTGGGAACACACCCTGCCCGCGGCGGGCAACGCCACCCCAGCCACCTACATGGTGAATGGCAAGCAGTACGTCGTGATTGCGGCCGGGGGTGGCAAATGGCGCAATCCCTCAGGCGGCTCTTATGTCGCGTTCGCCCTGAAAGACTAGGCCGCGGAACGGGGAATGGGCGGCACAGGCGGAGCTAAACGAACATCGGTTCGAAATCCTCTTCTTCGCCGGGGTCGGCCAGCCAGAGTTTCCTGCGTCCTTCCACCAGGTCGCGCAGGGTGTGGAGCAGCTTTCGCTCCATCACGAAATGGGCAGGTTCGAGCAAGAGGCGGCAAGCAACTTCGTGTTGCAGGCTCGCCCCATAGGTGGTGCGGTTGCGCACGATCAAGCGCGTGCCTTCCTGGCCTTCGTCCTCCAGAACGAAAGCCCAGGAAGAAGCAAACGCGGGATCTGGCAACACGGCGTCCTTCTCTTTTGCTTCCGGGAAAGCGTCGCGGCCGCCGAAATAAACCAGGGAACGCCCTGGGTCAAGCTGTTTCACAAACATCGGCGCGGCATTGGGATGAAGCCAGATGGGGTCTCCCACACGGAGCGTTTGCAACTCGGGCACAAGTTCGCCCGCGTTCTGCATCTGGCAGCCGGCAAGGTTCTCAAGCCAGGTGTAGCTATAGAAACCACCCCTCCCCTGGCCCATCTGCACCAGCCACGGCCAAACCAATTGAGGCGTCGCGGCGATGGTGATGGCGTGCGTAGCCTGCATCTTGGGATAGGGGATGAACTCGTCGCCCGGCAATCGCCGCTTAGCTTCGTCGCCCCGCACACCCCACTGCAAATGCCACGGCCGCACCCAGCGGGCATAGGCCAGCGCCAAAAGAGGAGCGCTGATCGCCGCGCCCAAGAGGACTTTCTTCGTCGAAACCCCCACCGATTCACCTCAACTCCGCCCGGCCAAATTTGCATCGCCGCGCATTGACCCCATCGTAGCTGAAATCGAACGGCTCACGGGAAAACGGTTGCGATTAGAGCGGCGGCAGCTTGGCCTCATGGATGAGTTTGGTCATCCGGCGGTGCCATTCGATGTCGCGCCACATGCCGGTGAACTGGGGCCCGCAGAAGTTGCTTGTGGCAATCGCGGCCCAGCATCCCGTGGAGGCGGCTGCGCGGACCCCGGTCTCGCACAGGTCCTTCACCCAATTCCAGTTGAGGAGCGGCCAATCCTTGTAATCCACCACGCCCCAGCATTCCGTAGTGATGAGGGGTTTCTTGGCGGCACGTGACCAGTCAGCGGCCCAACGGACCCCATCGGCCAGCTTGCCGTTCCAGTATTCCGGCTTCGAACGGTAGAGCGCTTCCGCGTTGGCCACCAGGTTTTCATAACCCTTCGAATCAAAACGCTCGTAGTGGTACCCCACCTGTTTGTAAAAATCGGTGAAGTGGGTCATCCAGACGTGGAGTTCGAGGAAGTCGTGCATGCCGACATCCTCTGTCTTCCAGCGGTCGTATTCGCTGGTGAAGGAGAAGCAGTAATCCAACTGAGGATAGGCATCCCGACAGACGGCGATAGCGTCGCGCATCCAGCGGGCACCCTCGGGTGAGTTGCGGCGGAAGCCCTTCGGAAACCATGGGCACCAGACATCGAGGGGGAATTCGTTGCAAAGATCGACGTAGAGCAGGCCTTCGAGAAGGCCGTCCCCGGCGACACGATCCAGGGTGCGCTTCCAGTCCTCGCCCTGTTCGGCGCCGCTGCGGTACTTGCGGGTTACGGCCGGCGTTTCTTCCCGGTACCAAGTGGAAAGGCCGGCCTTGATGCCGTTGCGCGAGCAGGCGCGCAGGAAATCGTTGAGCGCAGGCTGCACCTGGACGCGGCAGAGAGCGGGCGCCCCCCAATCCTGCTGGTTCCACTGTGGCTTCAACTCCCACCGCTTCTCCGCTCCGGCGGCAATCAGGTGGGGATAAGCGTCGATGCGGACGGCATCGTAGCCTCGGAGTTTCAGTTCGGATAGGGCTTGATCCCAATCCTCATATCCTGCACCGGGCCAGCGGCGTTCGAGCCAGGAGAAATCCCACATGGTGATGGCGAGGGGCCGGCCGGCGATATGCCGGGCGAGGCTGCGGCGGGGTGCGTCCGAAACGGAAGGTTGGGAGAGGGCGGACGACCCGGCGAAGGGCGCGCTGGCAGCGAGAAGAAGGGAACGTCGGTCAAGCATGCGGCCTCCCCGGAGCCAGCCTAACACAAAGCGGAGCCTTGTATCCGATATTGGCGGGACGCTTCTGCTTCCATGCCGCGCTTCTTTGGCGCCGGAGGCATGCGGCGGACATCTCACGTATAGTGGGAAGCACAATGACCAGGAATCGGCTGCTTGCAGTGGCTGCCCTGGCGGGGATGTCGGTACTGGTGGCCATGGCGGCAGCCCAAGGTTTGGGCATCGGCAGAGGCCGCTTTGGCGGAGGCCGCTTTGAAGCGGAAGGCGGAGCCGCAACCAGGGGCCAGACACGCTGGGCGCAATACGAATACGAGATGCAGAACCCCATGCCGGATCCGCCGGATGCGTGGGAGGAGCGGGATTTCGTGTTTGCCCGGTTGCGCTTCCGCGCACCACAGCGGCGATCCCATTATCAATCCTGGGGCATTGACGCGAATAAGTCCGACAGGCAGTTTATCCAGGTGGTGCAGCGCTTGACGCGCGTAGACGCGCGCTCCGTCGAGGAGATCGTGGATGTCGATAGCGACGACATCTTCCGCTTTCCGTTTCTCTACGCGGTCTCGGTAGGGGATTGGGAAATCACTGACCCGCAGGCGGCGCGGCTGCGCGAGTATTTTGCGCGCGGCGGTTTTCTGATGGTGGACGATTTCCACGCGGAAGAGGAATGGGCAGGCTTTGCTGCAGTGCTGACGCGTGTGTTTCCAAACGGAGACGTGATCGATTTGCCAAACAGCCACCCCATCTTCCACACGGTCTACGACCTCTCCGAAAGGGTGCGCATCCCCGGCTTAAACGTGGTGCATGGGAGAGGCGTGGAGCGCGGCGGAGAGGAGCCGCACTGGCGGGCGGTGGTGGACGCGGAGGGCCGCGTGATGGTGGCCATCTGCCACAACATGGACGTCGCGGACGCCTGGGAGTGGGCGGATTTGCCGGAGTATCCCGAACGCTTCGCGACAGAAGCATACAAGTTGGGGATCAACTACATGGTCTATTCCCTCACTCACTAGCCGGACTTCTAGAAGCCCTTGGCGAGCAATTGCGCGGTGAGCAAGAGAGTATACACAACGGGCATGGAGAACAGGGAGCTATCCAGGCGGTCGAGCCAACCGCCATGTCCGGGCAGCATGGCTCCGCTATCTTTAACGCCAGCGCCGCGCTTGAGGGCCGATTCGGCAAGATCGCCCACTTGGCCGGCGACGTTCGCGAGGGCCGCAAGCACGATGGCGAACGGGAGCGGCGTTTCCGGCGAGAACCAGCGGATGTAGAAAGTGGCCGCGACCACGCTGATCGTCAACGAACCCACCGCGCCTTCCCAACTCTTCGCGGGGCTGATGACGGGGGCCATTTTGTGGCGGCCAATGAGCCGGCCCACCGCAAAAGCCGCCGTATCGCCCACCCAGTTGATCGCCAGCGCCAGCAGCAGCCAGTGTGGGTCAAAGCGCACCAGCAACAAGGCGGTCTTCCAACTCCCGAAAATGTAAAGCACGCCAAGCAGGCCGGCTCCCGCTGAGGGAAGGGTAAGGCGCATGTCGTCGGCCCCTAACATCAAGCTGAGCAGGAGCAACGTGCCCACCAATACGACGGGGAAGGAATAGGGCAGCGGGAGAAGTAGCAGGCAGAGGCCGATGCCTAGAGCGGCGAAGCCGGGCTTTCGAAACTGGAAGTGGCCGATGAGGTTGCGAAACTCCCAGGCGCAAACCAGCGCAAATCCAGAGACGGCGATTTGGAGGATGCGAAAATCCGCCCGGAGGATGAGCGCAACAGCCAGGGGAGCGAGAACGAGGGCGGTGACGATGCGCTTCATGTCGCTGAGGCGCCCAGCAATTCATCCACTTGCCGGTCGGTTGCCGTAACGGCGTCTTTATGAAGAGCTCCAAAGCGGCGGTCGCGTTTCTGGAAGTTGAGGATGGCTTCGAGCAGATCCCGCAGACCAAAATCAGGCCAATAGGTGGGAGTGACGTAGATCTCGGTGTAGGCAAGCTGCCAAAGCAGGAAATTGCTGATCCGCAGTTCGCCGGAGGTGCGGATGAGCAGATCGGGATCGGGCAGCCCGGCGCTATAGAGATTGTTGGCAATCATCTCCTCGGTTACCACCAGGCTGGCCGCTTCGCCGGTTTGGCGAGCTGTTTCGAGAATGCGATTGACGGCGTCCGCAATCTCCGTGCGGCCCCCGTAATTGATGGCGATGTTAACGATGAGGCCCGTATTGCGACTGGTTGCATCCTCGGCTTTGGCCAGGTACATGCGCACGTCCGGGGGAAGATCCTGAATGCGGCCCATGGTGCGGATCTGGATCCCGTTGGCAACCAGCCTGGAAAGCTCCTGATCGACGTAGTAGCGCAGGAGCCGCCAGAGCGTTTCCACTTCGGCGCGCGGACGCTTCCAGTTTTCCACCGAAAAGGCGTATAAAGTGAGCGTTTCGATGCCAATGCGGGCGCAATTCTCAATTATGTCCCGCACCGCATTCATACCCGCCTTGTGACCGGCGGCACGGGGCAGTTTGCGCTTGCTGGCCCAGCGCCCATTGCCGTCCATGATGACGGCGATGTGCTGCGGCAAGCGCTTTGGATCCACCGATTCGGCAAGCGGCCATTCGGCGGAGGCGGGCTGGAGAGTATCGAAAAGCGCCTTCATGCGGACAAACCCATATAGTACAACAGGCAAGGATTGGCGCTCACCGGCAGCGCCCGCCAAAAGTGGCGGCGATGGGCACCGGTTGGCGACAATTGGCTATGGCTTGGGAGACTCTGGGCGCTCTTGAGGGCCTGCCCGACGGGGCAATGCGCCGTCATGAAACAGCAGCCGCGCAGTATGTGGTTTGCCGGATGGGAGACGAGGTTTTCGTGCTTGAGGACGAGTGTCCCCATGCGGGCGGGCCGCTCTCCATGGGCAACTTCAGCCCGCCGTTGCTGGTGTGCCCGTGGCACGCCTGGGAGTTCGATTGCCGGAGCGGGCAGTGCGTCCATGCCGCTAACGCTTCCGTGCGGAGCTATCCGGTGGAGATTCGCGATGGAGCGATTCTCGCGGATCTCCCCGAAAAGGATGGGCGATGAGCCAAAGAGGGTGCAATGCCTGAATTGCCGGAGGTGGAAAACGTCGTGCGCACCCTGGCGCCGCGCCTTTGCGGATGCCGCATTGAACGCGTGCGGATGAGCGCTTCCCGGGTGTTTCGCGGACGCCAGGGGGAGATCGAAGCGTCTCTGCCCGGATGCCGCGTTCTTGCGGTGCGGCGCTATGGCAAGAACATCCTGATTGAACTCGACCGCTGCCTGCTTCGCGTGCATCTGGGGATGACCGGAAAACTGCTGTTTGACGCGGAACAGGCCACCCACCCGCGCGCGACACTCTGGCTGTGCAGGGAAGCGGAAGCCGAAACGGGCGTGCTGATCTTTGACGACATCCGGCAGTTCGGCCGTTTTGAGACGCTGCCCGCGGAAGGCGAGGAGGCGCTGGCGCTGGGGCCGGAGCCCCTGGAGCTTTCGCTCGGCGCGTTTTGCAAAGCGCTCGGCGAACGGGGCGGCGCGGTGAAAAACGTGTTGCTGGACCAGCACTTCCTGCGGGGGATGGGGAACATCTATACGGACGAGGCTCTGTTTCTGGCGGGCATCCATCCCCTGACGCCGGCGAGCCGTGTAACCCGCAAGAAAGCTGCCGCCCTCTACGAAGCAATGCGGCTGCTGCTTCAGGAGGCGATCGACGCAGGCGGTTCGTCGATTTCCGACTATGTGGACGCCGAGGGACGCCGGGGCGGGTTTCAGGATCGTCACCAAGTCTATGGCCGCGCCGCGCAACCCTGCACGCGCTGCGGCACCCTCATTCGCAGGATGGTGGTGGCGCAGCGGGGTACGCATTATTGCCCGCGTTGCCAGCGGCTGGCGATAAAGCGGCCAACCCGTTAACGGCCGTATCCTTATTCGCTGCGGACCGGCGGGCGCAACGGCGGCAGCTTCCCCTTACGGCTGGCAGCGCCTTCGGAATCGACAAGCGGGTGAACCGGGGGGGCAACGCGAGGCCGGGCGGGAACGAAGGGCCGCTTCTGCGCCGCATCCCCGGCACCGCGCATGATCAGCAGCGGGTCAATCGTGTTGGCCATGGCCCGGTAGTCGATCGCGTAGGGTCCGCGAATGCCGTGGACTCCCGCTTGGAGCGCAAAACTGGCGGCAGCAAGTTCGGCTGCTTCGGCCCCTTCTGGAACGGAATCCCCACCGAAGAGCTTGCCGGAGACCGTGATCACCACCGGGTAGTCAATCTCTCGAAGCCGGCTGTAGTTGCCGAGGATCTGCGAATTCTCTTCCTTGCGCTTGCCTAGGCCAAGGCCGGGATCCACTAGAATCCGGTTACGCGGGACGCCGGCGCGGAGAGCGCGATTGACATTGGCGCTCAGCACCACCAGCGCTTCATTGACGGGGTCGTGCAAAGGGGAAATCTGGTTCCATGCGGGAGGTGTCTCGCGCATGTGGGCGATGATGAGCGCGCCATCGTGCTGGCTGACCGCGGGGGCAAGTTCAGGGTCGACCTTGAGACCGCTGGGGTCGTTGATAAATGTGGCGCCCGCCTGCAAGGCCGCGGCGGCGACAGCCGCATGGCATGTGGTCACCGATATCCACTGGATGTTCTCTTTGCGCAGCCGCTTCACCATGGGGACGATACTGCGGAGTTCGACCTCTGCGCTAACCGGCCAGCGGTTGGGATTCAGACTCATCGCTGAGAGGTCGATGACGTCGGCGCCGATCTCGCTTGCACGGACGGCCTGAGAGGCAATGGTGTCAAGGTCGCGAAAGGGCTCTTCCGGTTCTTCGAGGCGCGGCAACTTCAGCGTGCAGAAGACGAGCGTGCGGTCGCCAAGATAGATGGTCTCTTGTTTAAGTTCGAGGCGGAATCGTTTTCGGGGCATGGTGGCTAAAAGATCGGCGGACACGCTCTCTCTTGGGAATTCGTTCGATGTCGAAGACGCGGGGCTGTCCTGCTCCCCCTCATTCTCCCACGACCTGCTCTATTTTGCGGGAAGAGGCAGCACAATAGGTGTGGCCCTTCCTTACCGGCCCCTGAGGTCCGCCTTGGCGTGCCGCGACGAGAGGGGCCTACGCTGCCGATGCGCCGTCCCGATACCGCTTCCAGAGGTAGTAGACAGGCACGCCCAGCATCACCAGCCCCAGGCCCGGCCAGGTGAAGCGCGGTTTATAAATCAATAAGAGCAGCGAGATGGAAGTGGCGCAGAGAATATAGAACGCAGGGACGAATGGGTAGCCGATCGCTTTGTAGGGGCGTTCGAGATCGGGCCGTTTAGAGCGCAGGACGAAGATGGCTGAAGTGGTGAGGGCGTAGAAGATGAGTACCGCGAAGATCACATAGTCGAGCAAGTCGTTGTAGGTGCCGGAGAGACAGAGAAGACTGGCCCACGCGCACTGCACTACCAGCGATGCATTGGGGCTGTGGGTGCGGGGATTGAGCTTGGCCACAGCTTTGAAGAAGAGGCCGTCGAGCGACATCGCGTAGTAGACCCGTGCCCCGGCAAGCAGCAATCCATTGATACAGCCAAACGTGGAGACCATGATCGCGATGGCCATGACTTGCTGCGCCACCGGACCTAGCATCACCTGGGCCGCGGCGGTACCGACACGGTCGGACGGGGCGTTTTGGATGGCTTCGAGCGGCAGCACCTGCAGGTAAACCCAGTTTGTGGCCAGGTAGAGAGCGGAGACGGAAAGCACGCCAATACTTAGCGCCAGAGGCAAGTTGCGTTTGGGGTTGCGAACCTCCGAACCGGTGAAGGTGACGTTATGCCAGCTATCGGAGCTGAACAACGAACCCACCATCGCCACCCCCACCAGACGAATCCCTTCCCACCAACCGAGATTGCTAGGCCAGAAGTTCGCGAGATTCGTGGCACCCGCATCGGAACGGCTGCCGAAAAACAGCCCCAGCACAATGAGCCCCAGCAGCGCGCCCGTCTTGGTGATGGTGAAGACGTTCTGCAACAAGGCGCCGTAGCGCAGGCCGCGGGTATTCCACCAGGTGAGAAACACCAGGACGGCGATGGCGAGAGCCTGGAGCGTGGTGATCCGCAGCGGGCCTAGGGCAACCAAAACATTGGTATCGGAAACGGCGGGGAAGAGCACACCGGTGAACTTGGCGAAGGCAACGGCGACGGCGGCAACGGTGCCCGTCTGGATGACCATAAAGAGCGTCCAGCCATAGAGAAAGCCACTCAATGGGCCGTAGGCTTCACGCAAGTAGACATACTGCCCGCCGGCCTGGGGCATCGCGGCGGCCAGTTCGCCGTAGCTAAGCGCGGCGCAGAGAGTGAGGCTGGCGGTAACCAGCCATACGACGAGCAACAGGCCGGGCGAGCCCACCTGCCGGGCGATGTCGGCGGACACGATAAAGATGCCCGAACCAATCATCGAGCCCATCACGATGGTAGTGGCATCCAGCAGGCCGAGACCCTTAACCAGACCGGCGTTGACAGTGGGCGATGCGGCGGGTGTAGGCATGGGCGAGGGGTCCGTCATTGCTGCGTATGAGGATAAAGGTCGTTCCATTGCGCAACCCGGCGCTGGATATCGGGAGCGGTATCGCCAAGCGCGTAGAGATCGCCGATGATGGCCGCGCAATGTATGCCGGCATCATAGAGGCGCTGCGCATTCTCAAGGGTGACACCGCCGATGGCGACGAGCGGGCGGACGCTGCAGGCGGCGATCTGCCGAAGGGCTTCGAGGCCCACCATCGGATCGGGGTTCTGTTTGTTGATGGTGCCGAAAACAGGGCCGATGGCGAGGTAATCGACGGGCTCTGAAGAGGCTTCGCGAAGTTGCTTGAGGTTGTGGGTGGAATAGCCCAAGGATAGCGCCGCGCCCAATACTTCACGGGCCTCCGATGGAACCTGGTCCTCCTGGCCGATGTGCAGCCCAGCGCTCAGCAGTCGCGCCAGATCGGCGCGATCATTCAGCACGAACAACACTCCCGCTTGCTCGCAGAGTGCAGCTACGCGACGGGCTTCTTCGAAAACTTCGCGGTTGAACGCCTCTTTGTGGCGCAGTTGCAGGATTCGTGCGCCGCCGTCGATCATCGCCCTCGCGGCATCGAGCGGCGTGAGCCGCCGGGGCGCAAGCGTAGCTGTGTCCACGATGGGATAGACGCGTGGCAGCATCAATGGCGGGTGCGTGGGAAGTGCGGGCGTCATCCCTGATGGCCCCCTGGCAACACGCCCTCGCCCGATCGGGAAGCGATGCCCGTCGCGTTGCGCGCTGCACGATCCGCGGCTTCCTGGTCCCGATATTGCAGCTCGTAGAGTCGGTGGTAGATCCCCCGCTGCAAGACCAGTTCGCGGTGGGTGCCCTGCTCTCGCAATTCGCCACGATGCATCACTAGGATGCGATCCGCTTTCTGGATAGTGGAAAGCCGGTGAGCGATAATCAGCGACGTGCGGCCAACCACCATCTTGCCAAGGGCGTCGCGCACCTTCTGCTCGGTTTCGGTATCGACGCTCGAGGTGGCTTCGTCGAGGATCAGGAAGCGCGGGTTGTGAGCCAGGGCGCGAGCGAAGCTGACGAGTTGCTTTTGCCCGGTGGAAAGCCCCTCGCCGCGCTCCCGGACGGGCTGATCGAAGCGCAGCGGAAGGGTCTCGATATAGTCAAGCAGATTCACTTGTTCGGCGGCCGAAATCATGTCTTCGTCCTGGATCCAGGAGCTGCCCAGGCGAATATTCCCGCCCAGGGTGCCGGTGAACAAATAGGGGTCCTGCAAGACGATGCCGAAGTGACGCCGCAGGTCGCGGGAGTCAAGCTCGCGGATGTCTATGCCGCCGATGCGGATGCTACCTTTCTGCACATCGTAGAAGCGCAGCAGCAGGCTGATCAGCGTGGTCTTACCGGCGCCAGTATGGCCAACGATGGCCACCATTTCTCCGGGTTCAATGCGAACGCTGAAATCGCGCAGCACCCAATCCTCACCGTTGTAGGCAAACCAGACGTTCTCAAATTCAATTGCGCGGGCCTGTTCCGGGAAGGACTTCGGACTGGCGGGCGGTTCGATCTCAAGCGGAGTATCGATGAGCTTGAAAATGCGTTCGCCGGCCGAGAGCGCCGATTGCAGCAGATTGTATTTCTCGCTCAATTCCTGGATGGGCCGAAAGAATCGCGAACCGTATTGAAAGAAGGCGACGAGCGCCCCAATCGAAACGGCATCGTTCTGGATCAGCACGCCGGCGCGAGCGAGAATGGCCGCCAGCGCGACGGCGCCCGTGAATTCCACAACAGGGTAAAACCACCCGTAGGCGAAGATCGTCCGCCGCATCGCTTCGCGGTATTCCTGATTCACTTCAGAGAAGTCGTCCTTGGCTCGCTGCTGCCGGTTGAATAATTGCAGCACGGCAATGCCGGTGACATGCTCATTTAGAAAGGCATTGATCTTGGCCGTGGCCAGGCGCGTTTGGCTGTAGCCTTCCTGGGACGCCTTGCGGAAGCGGTAAGTGGCATAGACCACCACCGGGACGGCCAGCAGCAACAGCAGCGTCAACTGCGGGCTTAGCCAGAACATCGCGGTGACAATCAGCGAGAGCGAGAGCACATCGGCAAGCGCGGTGACAAGGCCCGAAGCGAACAGTTCGTTGAGCACGTCGACGTCTGTAGTGACGCGCGTTACCAGGCGTCCAACAGGGTTACGGTCGTAGTAGGCAAGATCAAGCTGCTGAAGCTTTTCCATTAAACTGCGGCGGACGCCGAACATGGCGTGCTGGCCGGTCCACTGCATGATGTAGCTCTGAATGAACTGGAGCAGGAAGGTGATCAGCAGCGTGGCGAAAAAGGCAGCGGCAATCCAGACGATGGCCGTGGCCGGGTCTTCCGGCAGATAAGGGGCAAGCAGCGGAGGCAGCGGCTCGCGCGGGTTGGCAAGATAGCTATCGATGGCCAGCTTACTTAGCAACGGCGGCACCACTTGAAGCACCGCGTAGAAAGAAAGCGCTACCAGTGCCACCAACACTTGTTTGCGGTAGGGCAGCAGGCAAGAAAGCATCCGCCAGGTGAGTTGCCAATCGTGACGCTTTGCGGAAACCTGTTCCTCGTTGCTGGAGTTGGGTGCCGCCACAGACTCTCATGGTCTCAAATCCGAGAAGGCTTTATCCGGGCACGCTGCATGGCGGCCATTGGAGGATCGGGATACATTGAAGAAGATGTTCAAAACACTTTTCATCTCCGTTATCGCGGTCGCTTTCTCTCTCATCGCTTCCGCGCAAGATGCCAAACAATTTCTGGGCCGCTGGGATTTTATCGCCACTCCCTCTTCCGGTTCGCCTTACCCCCAATGGATGGAGCTCACCCAGAAGGGCAGCGCAATCGAAGGCCGCGTGCAGCCCCGCGGCGGCGGGTGGGTGAAAATCCAGAGCGCGAAAATGGAAAACGGCAAACTGATCGTGGCGATCTACCCGGCCTCGGAGCGGCGGCCCGCCATTCAGTGGGAACTGTCGGCTGCTGGGACGGATAAGCTCAGCGGGGTCGAGAAACGGGGAGAGAACATCGGTCCGGCGCTTGCAGGCGTGCGCGCCCCCAGACTCGACCGCCCCATGCCCAAGGCCTGGACCGAACCCCGTCCTCTCTTCAACGGCAAAGACCTCACCGGCTGGCTGCCTATCGGCAACGTGGCGAACAATAAGTGGATGGCCCGCGATGGCGAGTTAGTGAACAACAATCCCCAGGTGGAAGGCCAGCGGGGGCCCGGCGCGGCGAACATCCGGACGCTGGACGAGTTCAACGACCTCAAGCTGCACATCGAGGTACTCTGCCCGGAACACGGCAACAGCGGAATCTATCTCCGCGGGCGCTATGAGGTGCAGGTGGGCACGGAAGGCGGCAGGCTCCCCGATCACGAGATGGGATCGATTTACAGCTATTACCCGCCGCCACCGGGCGCGGAACTCGGCCTTGGCAAGTGGACCTCGTTCGACATTACGCTGGTGGGCCGCCGCGTGACCGTGGTGCGCGATGGCAAGGTCTATCACGACAACGTGGAAATCCCGGGCCCCACTGGCGGCGCGCTGGATAGCCATGAAGCGGAACCCGGGCCGTTTTTCTTGCAGGGCGATCACCATGGCGTGATCCGCTACCGCAATATCAAGGTCTCGGTACCAATGGACTGAAATTGGGGCGTAACCCGGTAAAGGCCGGGAAAGTCCTGAATAGAAGGGGCATGCGCCCATGTCACGGCGTCCCTTGAGCGAAGGAGCGATCACCATGGAGAGACGGCATTTCTTGATTAGCGCGGCGGCGGCCACGGGCGCGATGAGCGCCAGCGCATTGGCCAGCCCCAATGACACCGTCCGCGTCGCCTGCGTAGGCATTCGCGGCCAGGGCAATGCCCACATCGGCAACTACGCCAAGATGAAAAACGTAGAGATCGCAGCGCTTTGCGACGTCGATTCTGAAGTCCTGAACAAGCGCGCCGAAGAGGTGGTGGCGCGCCACGGCAAGAAGAAGCCGCAGACCTACACCGACCTTCGGAAACTGCTCGAAAACAAGGAGGTCGACGTCATTTCGATTGCCACGCCGAACCATTGGCACACGCTGCAAACCATTTGGGCTTTGCAGGCCGGCAAGGATGTCTACTGCGAGAAGCCGTGCAGCCACAACGTCTTTGAATCTAAGCAGATCGTGGCCGCCGCCCAGAAGTATGGGCGCGTCGTGGCACATGGCACCAACAGCCGCTCCGGCGCGGCCATCCGCGAGGCAAAGCGGCAGATCGATGCCGGGTTGATCGGCGACGTCTATATGACGCGCGCGCTCATCTTCAAATGGCGCAACACCATCGGAAAGACGCCCGTTGAATCCGCCCCCAGCACCGTCGATTACGACCTCTGGACCGGACCCGCTCCCAAGCGGTCCTTCAGCAAGAACCGTTTTCACTACAACTGGCACTGGTTCTGGGATACGGGCAACGGCGACATCGGCAACCAGGGTATTCACGAAGTGGATGTCAGCCGCTGGCTGATGGGCGTGGATTGGCCAACCAAAGTGAGCGCCATCGGCGGCAAGTTCATGTTCGACGACGACCAGGAAACGCCGAACACGATCACCTCCATGCTGGAGTTTGAATCCAACGGCAAGACGAAGATGATGACCATCGACGTGCGCCACTGGATGACCAACCACGAAGCCGAGATCGGCACCGGTACGAAGAAGAAGCGTGGCCGCCCCGATAGCAATACCGTGGGCAACCTTTTCTATGGTGACAAGGGCTACATCGCCATCGATAATTACGATTCGTTCTGGAGCTACCTCGGCCGCGAGCAGCAGCCGGGACCGGAGATGTTCGAGGGCGGCAACAACTGGCAGAACTTCATCGACGTGGTGCGCAGCCGCGACAAGAGCGAACTGAACGCCCCCATCGCCGAAGGCGCCACCTCCTGCGACCTGATGCACTTGGGCAACATCAGTTACCGATTGGGCCGCACCCTGCACCTCGACCCCAAAACCCGCACGGTAAAGAACGACCCCGAAGCCGCGAAAATGTTCACTCGCGATTACCGGAAGCCGTTTGTGGTGCCGGAGAAGGTTTAAACGCATACCACATTCGCGAAAAGGGGGGCCGTCGGAGGCCCCCCTTTTTCTGCCCGCCCTCCGTATCGCACACAGTCCCCGGCACCACTTAGTAGAATGTGAGCAATTCGTTCGAGGCGGGGGATGAGCGTGCGCTTCTTGTGGAGAATCGCGTTTCTGTCTATCGCGGCCTGTGCCGGCGTGTCGCAGACGCTGGAGTTCAACAAAGACGTCCGTCCGATTCTTTCCGACCGCTGCTATTTCTGCCATGGCCCGGATTCCAGCAATCGGAAGACGAAGCTGAGGCTTGACCGCGAGGCCGATGCCAAGGCGGAGTTGCGGGCGGGCAAGTTCGGCATTGTGCCGGGCAAGCCGGAAGAGAGCGAGATCTACAAGCGCATTTCCTCCACCAATAAAGCGCAACGGATGCCGCCGGCGTATCTGGGGCACGACGCGCTACCGGCGAAGGATATCGAAACCATCCGGCAATGGATCGCCGAAGGCGCTACGTATCAGGCGCATTGGGCCTACCTGCCGCCACGGCGCACGCCCCTTCCCGACGTGCGAGATATCGCCTGGGCGAAGAATGCAATTGACCGTTTTCTGCTCGCTCGCCTGGAAAGAGAAGGTCTGCGGCCTTCGCCCGAAGCAGCGAAACGTACTTTGCTGCGTCGGGTGACATTGGATCTAACCGGGCTTCCGCCCACAATCGCGGAGATGCGATCGTTCCTTGAGGACAGCGCCGCCGATGCCTATGAAAAGCGTGTGGATGCGCTGCTCAATTCGCCCGCCTATGCCGAGCGGATGGCGATTCGTTGGCTGGAAGCGGCAAGATACGCGGATACCAATGGCTATCAGACCGACGGCCCGCGGGAGATGTGGCCATGGCGCGATTGGGTGATCGAGGCGTTCCGCAAGAACATGCCCTTCGACCAGTTCACCGTGGAGCAGATCGCCGGAGACCTGCTGCCCAACCCCACGATGGAGCAACGGCTGGCAACAGGCTTCCATCGCAACCATCGCACTTCGGCCGAAGGCGGCATTGTCGATGAAGAGTTTCGCGTGGAGTATCTGGCTGACCGGGCTGAGACCACCGGCGTGGTCTGGCTGGGGATGACCGTAGGCTGCGCACGCTGCCACGACCATAAGTTCGACCCCATCCCGCAGAAGGATTTCTATTCGCTATTCGCTTTCTACGACAACACGCCGGAGAGAGGATTTGTGTGGAACTTCGGCAACGAATCCCCTACGATGCGCGTGCCGTCGGCAGAGCAGCGGAAGCGCCTCGAAGAGCTGGATGGACAGGTGGCCAAGGCACGGGAAGCACTCGAGAATCTGGATGTAGCCGAGGCGCGTTCGCGATGGGAAGCCGATCTCGCCAAGCGGCGCAATGCCATGGATTGGAACGTGGAAGAGGGGCTGGCGGCACATTGGAAGCTGGATTCCCCGCGAGAGGGCGTGGCGATTCGCTGCGAGGCCAGCGCCACCAGTGAGAGCGGCGCGCAGAAAGATCGCGCGTGCGCGCAAACAGGCGCTCGCATCGAAACTCGGCAAGGCGTGCTGGGCGGGGCCGTGGCGTTTGACGGCGAGAGTTTTCTCGAAATGAAAGGCGGGCCGCAACTCAACTATCGCGACCCGTTTACGTTCGCCGCCTGGGTGAGACCGGCATCGCTGAATGGCGCGCTGTTCGCCAAGGGGGAAGACTTCGAAGAGGGCCAGCAGCATGGCCTTTATCTGCGCGATGGCAAACTGCGCTTGCACGCCACGTTTCGCTGGAGCGATCTGGCGATGCGCATGGAAACCATCTCCCCGCTGCAATTGAACGAGTGGCAGCACGTCGCGGTAACCTACGACGGTAAAATGCGCGCCGCCGGTGTGCGCATGTATCTGAACGGCGTGGAGCAACCGCAGAAGGTGCTGATGGACCAGTTCCTATGGCCACTGGAGGCAAAGGAATCATGGCGAGTGGGAGCGGGCGGAGGTGTGCGCTACCAGGGCCTGATGGATGAAGTGCGGCTCTATACGAGGGCGTTGGATACCGGCGAAGTGGGGGCGCTGGCGTCGCCGCAATCGTTGCGCGAAATCGCGAACGAAACCGAGCGCACACCGGGCGCATCGGCAAAACTGCGGCTGGCGTTTGAGCGGCGATTCGCTCCCCGAGAGTATCTGCGGAGGCGGGCTACGCTCACAACGCTCGAAGCGATGCGGAAACAGTACGAGGAAAGCCTGCCCACGGTGATGGTGATGCAGGAACTTGCAGGACATCGCGACACCTTCGTGCTCGAAAGAGGCGCCTACGACGCACCGGGCGAGAAGGTGTTGGCCGCCGTCCCTAGTGCTCTTCCGTCGTTACCTAAAGAGGCGCCGCGCAACCGTCTGGGTCTGGCGCGGTGGCTCGTCGGCAAAGAGAATCCATTGACGGCACGGGTGACCGTGAACCGATTGTGGGCGCTCTTCTTTGGAACCGGCATCGTGAAAACGGTGGAGGATTTCGGCTCACAAGGCGAGTGGCCCGCCCACCCCGGGCTGCTGGATTGGTTGGCCGTGGAGTTCATGGAATCGGGCTGGGACGTGAAGCGCACAGTGAGGCTGATGCTAACCAGCGCGGCATACCGGCAGCAATCCAATGTGTCGCCGGAGATGATCGAGCGCGACCCGGAGAATCGCTTGCTCGCCCGGGGGCCGCGACACCGGCTCTCGCCCGAGATGATTCGAGATCAGGCGCTGGCGGTCTCCGGATTGCTCGTGAACAAAGTCGGCGGGCCGCCGGTGAAGCCGTATCAGCCGCCGGGGCTCTGGCAGGAGCTTGCCGGGGGCAAAGGCTACGAGGCTGATACCGGCGAGGGGCTCTACCGGCGCAGTCTCTACACTTACTGGCGGCGCACTGTCGCTCCCCCCTTCATGGTGAACTTCGATTCGCCCACAAGGGAAACTTGCGTGGTTCGCGAAACCCGCACCAACACGCCTTTACAAGCCCTCAACCTGATGAATGACGTGACCTTCGTGGAAGCCGCGCGCAAGCTGGCCGAACGAATACTGATCGAGGGCGGCGCGAGCGAAGACGAGCGGCGCAACTATGCCTTTCGCGCGGTGCTCGGGAGAGACGCCACCCCCTTGGAGCAGGCATCCCTACGCAAGGCGCTGTCGCACTTTGAGTCCTACTATCAGGCCAACCGCAAACAGGCCGAGGCGCTGCTGGCCGAAGGCGCCTCGCAACCAGAGCGCGGCCTCGATGCACGGGAACTCGCCGCATGGACCGGCATCGCCAGCATTGTACTGAACCTTGATGAAACGGTGACGAAGGAATAGGCCGATGCGCCAACCGAAGACACTCCGTGAGATTCGCGATCTGCTCACCCGGCGGCACTTCTTAGAGAACAACGCGCAAGGTCTCGGCGTTGCCGCGCTAGCGTCGTTGCTGGGCGGCACGGCTTCCGCGGCTCCGAAACGGGTGGGTGGCCTCGAAGGCGTGCCACACCTGGCGCCGAAAGCCAAACGGGTGATCTACCTCTTTCAATCTGGCGGCCCCTCCCAGATTGAGACCTTCGACTACAAGCCCCGGCTCACCGGGTTCCAGGGCGCCGACCTTCCAGAGAGCGTGCGCAAAGGGCAGCGGTTAACGAACATGTCGTCGCAGCAGTTGGCCTTCCCCGTGGTGCCTTCAAAATATGCGTTCGCGCAACATGGCAAGAGCGGCGCGTGGGTAAGCGAACTGCTGCCGCACACGGCGAAGATCGTCGACGATTTGACGATTGTGCGTTCGGTACACACCGAGGCCATCAACCATGACCCCGCCGTTACCTTCTTTCAAACCGGCTCGCAAGTGGCCGGGCGCCCCAGCATGGGTTCCTGGGTGAGCTATGGGCTGGGCTGCGAAACAGCGGACCTGCCTGCGTTTGTGGTGATGATTTCCCCTGGCCAGGGCGGCGGCGGGCAACCGCTCTACGACAGGCTCTGGGGCGCTGGCTTTCTGCCTTCTCGCTTCCAAGGCGTGAAGTTCCGTTCCGTCGGCGATCCCGTGCTTTACCTCTCCAATCCCCCCGGCTTTCCCGCGGAGAACCGCCGGGTCTACCTCGATGCGCTCAACGAGATCAACCAGGCCAAGCTTGAGGAGATGGGAGACCCGGAGATCGCCACGCGCATTGCCCAATACGAGATGGCGTTCCGGATGCAATCCTCCGTGCCGGAGCTAACCGATTTCTCGAAAGAAAGCCCGGCTGTGCTCGCCAGCTACGGTCCCGATGCGGCGAAGCCGGGCACCTTCGCCTACAACTGCCTGCTCGCGCGGCGGCTGGCCGAACGCGGCGTCCGCTTCATCCAGCTTTACCATCGCGATTGGGACCACCACGGCGGCTTGCCCAAAGGAATGCCCAAACGCTGCCAGGAGACCGACCAGCCATCGGCGGCGCTGATTACCGACCTCAAGCAGCGCGGCATGCTGGAGGACACCCTGGTCGTATGGGGCGGCGAGTTCGGGCGCACCGTCTATTGCCAGGGACGCCTCACCAAAGACGATTACGGCCGCGACCATCACCCGCGCTGCTTCACGATGTGGTTCGCCGGCGGTGGCATGAAGCCCGGGCTGGTCTACGGCGCGACGGACGAATACAGCTACAACATTGTCGAAAAGCCAGTCCATGTCCACGACGTGCAAGCAACCATTCTGCACGCGCTGGGCGTAGAGCACACCAAGCTCACCTACAAGTTCGCGGGCCGCAACTTCCGCCTCACCGATGTCCACGGAAAACTTGTCAAAGACATCCTCGCTTAGCGGAAGCGGCGGCCCTTGCACGTGAAGATTGCTCGATTTAGCTCGCCGTCATCTTCTTGAAAAGCACCACCTGCTCGGCCATCGCGGCCACCACATCGGCGGGCTCCGTGCGGGCCTCCATCAGAATCCAGCCCTTGTAGTCCATCCCCGTAAAGAGCTTCATCAGCTTTTCATACGGGTAATCGCCCACGTTCAGTTCGCGCACGTGTACGGTGTCGCCGAAACGGGGTTTCAGCATCGCGAAGTTCGCTTCAAGGCCCGGCGCGGCCAGGTCTTCGTCGTTCGAGTTCCAGCAGACGTAGCAGTTCTTGTTGGTCGCGACATCGAAGATCTGCTTCATCACCGTGGGATTCTGCGTGAGGCTGCCGTGAACCTCGACGCGGATCTTCTGCCCATGGTCGGCTCCAAAAGCGGCCACTTCGTTGAGGGACTTTCCGATCTGCTCAATCGTCTTTTCCTTCGGCACATCCTTGGGCAGGTTGTTGGGCTTCACCTTCACGCCCAGGCCGCCGCAATCCGCCATCAACTGGACGTAGGCTTTGGCCTCTTCGATGTTCTTTCTCACCACCGCGGGGTCGGGCGAATGGAACTCGCTGTTGGCGCCATAGCCCACAAGGGTGACGGGGCTGTCGGCGAAGCGTTTCTTTACTTCCGCGCGCTGGGCTTTGGAGAGCGAAGGCTCGACGCCGTGAGCATGCTGCGTACGTACCTCCACGCCCAGCATGCCGCTTCTCTCGCAGGCGGAAATAAGGGTGGGGAGATCCATCTTCGCCCCCCACATATAGGTAACCAGGCCCATGTGCATGCCCTTGCCGCTGGCTGCACGGCCCAGCGCCGGCATTGCCGCCACGGCGCCAAAGCCCGCGGCAACTTCAAACAATTCACGTCTGTTGATCGTTCGCATGACTCCCTTTCTTCCCCGATAGCAACGCCAGCGTTTAGACCTTGTCCGGCGCGGGCACTTCAAAGCCCTTGCGGTAGGTATCCTTCAACAACTCGTTCGCCTTGGCGTCGTTGACGAACTGTTCCTTATCGGGGTCGAACGCCAACATGCCGCCTCGGCGGAAAGCGACGTTGGCAATATGGGCCAGGCCGGAGGCGTAGTGGGCCGTCTCCACCGGTCCGTTCTGATCTTCCGTCTTGCGGCTGCGGACGGCCTTGATAAAGTTTTCGTAGTGCTTGGTGGGCGCTTTGCCGGTGGGGCCTGGCGTCCGTTTCTGGCCCATGTAGAAGGCATATTTCTCATAGCCGCTGATGGCCAGATAGCCCTCTGAGCCATAGAAGAGATTGCCATTGGCCGAATCGGTTTCGTTATTTGAGCACCAGAAGCGCACGGCAATCTCAGCGTACTTGCCTTCCTTGCCGAAGTCGCAGAGAGCGGTAAGCAGTTCGGGGGTTTCGCGATGATCCTTCCAAAGATACTTCCCGCCCATTGCCGAGACCTGCGTGGGAAACTTCACGCCCAAACCCCATTGCAGCATGTCGGTTTCATGCACCCCCTGGTTGCCGATCTCGCCGTTGCCGAAATCCCAAGTCCAGTGCCAGTTGTAGTGAACATGGTTTTGGGAATAGGGGCGATACTTGCCGGGACCCACCCATAGGTTGTAATCGAGGTCCTTGGGCGGCTCCGCGTTGGGATGAAGCTGCATCTTCGGTCGCCACTTGTAAATGGTTGCGCGGGCCATGTAAACATCGCCGATGATCCCCTCATTGAGCTTGGCCACGGCTTCGCGCACCGCTTCTGAACTGCGCAGTTGCACGCCGTGTTGCACGATGCGGTCGTACTTCTTCGCCGCCGCGATCATGCTGCGACCTTCGGCGATGGAGTGGCTTCCTGGCTTTTCGACGTAAACGTCCTTACCCGCCTGGCAAGCCCAAATGGTGGCCAGCGCGTGCCAGTGGTTGGGGGTGGCCACGCTCACCACATCGATATCTTTGTCGTCGAAGACGCGGCGCATATCCTGCACCACTTTGGGCCGATGTCCGTAGCGGCTCTCGAACTCGGCGGCGCGCTTGTTGCCCACCGAAAGGTCGGGGTCCACGAAGGTGGTTACCTGCACGTTGTCCTGCGGCTGAAAGCCGCCGTAGTGGTTCTGCCCGCGGCCATTCACGCCTAGCACGGCAACGCGGATGGTGTCGCTGGGGCTGAAGGGTTTGGTGGCGGCAAGCGCAGCCGGAGCGGCGGCGGTGCTCATCAGAAAATATCGTCGGTCCATGAATCCCCCTCTTACTGGAAAACGCAGGAACCGACCCAAGAGCCTAAATCGACCCAAGAGCCCAAATCGACCCAAGAGCCTAAATCGAACGGCGCGGCGCTCCATGCGTTCGCCCACATTCTATCCCCCAGCGCTAGCTCAGGGCAAAGAGCACCGGCGATGCGTTTACCCTAGAGCGGGCGTTGCCTGGAAATCCACGCCGCCAGCGCGGGCTCCGCAAAATGGCGAACGCTCAAATCAAGCATCGGAAAGTGCTCATGGGTAGAGGTGATCCCCACCACCCTGGCGCCGGCCGCGAGCCCGGCTTTCACGCCAGAAAACGAATCCTCGAAGATGATGCAATTGCGCGGGTGCAGGCCAAGTTCCTCAGCCACCCGGAGGTAAATATCCGGAGCAGGCTTGGCATTGGGCACCATCCAGCCATTGATCTCCACACGGAAATGCTGGCGGATGCCCGCCGTTTCCAAAGCGAAATCGGCGTTGGCTTTCTCGGCATTGGTACCCAAGCCGATGGGGCGGGATCCGTTGGCTTCAAGGAACTCGCGCAGCCCGGGTGTCAGACGCCCCTCAAACTCCGGTGCCATCAATTCACGAAATAGCGCCTCTTTGTCCTTGGAGTGCCGGGAGATGCCCTCTGCGTCGAGGCCGGGGAAAATCTCGGTAAGAATCTGATCGTTGCGCTTGCCGTACATCTGTTCGGCGAAATTGGGAGGCGGCGCGACGCCAATCCGTTCGAAGTATTGCTGCCAGGCAACCTCATGAACCGGGTTTGAGTGAAGGATCACCCCATCCAGGTCAAAGATGATTCCCAACCCTTCCGCAATCGTCAGCGATTCCATTTGCATCCTTCCGAAACGCTGAGGATAGCACCGTATTAACACAAGGGGCTTGCTCCAGCGCCGGAAGGCCGATCCCCACTCTCCGCGATGTACGCCATTATGGTATGGTTTGCGGTATCCGTAGTAATCGGAGAACCATGCTGGGGAGGAGTTCGGGTATGGCCAATTTTGGACGACGCGATTTTTTGAAGTCGGCGGCAGGCTTGGGGGCCGTGGCAGCATTGGGTGGAACGGCGGCACTGCCCGCCGCGGCGGCTGTGAAGCGCTCCGCGACGGATTGGGTAACGCTGGGCAAGTCGGGCGTCAAGGTGACCCGCCTGGCTTTCGGTACCGGCACCTTCGGGGGCCGTGTGCAGCGGGAGCTTGGCCAGGCAGAGTTCACGAAGATTGTCCGCCATGCCTACGACCGCGGAATTCGCTTCTTTGAATCCGCCGATGCCTACAACGAAATGCACGAAATGCTGGCCGTCGCGTTGAAAGGCATTCCCCGCGACAGCTACCGGCTCATGACCAAAATGCGGCTCAGCGAAAAGGATCCCGTTCCCGCGACGCTCGACCGTTTCCGGCGCGAACTCAATTCCGAATATTTCGATATCACTCTGCTCCACTGTGTACGCACGCCCGATTGGTCGAAGACCTTCGAGCCGTTACGCGATCAATTCTCTGCGTTGAAGGAAAAGAAGGTATTGCTTTCCCACGGCGCCTCTTGCCACGGGTTGATGCCGATCCGCCAGTTCCCCGGCAATCAGTGGCTCGATATCGCACTCTGCCGTATCAACCACAGTGGCGCGCGAATGGATACTCTGCCCAGTGAAGGCCCTGGCTTAGGCGATGTCAAGGAAGTGACGGGCCACTTAGCGAAGCTCCACGCACAGGGCACCGGGGTGCTCGGGATGAAGCTGGTCGGCGAAGGGCAGTTCAAGGATCCCGAAGCGCGCCAGAAATCGCTCAACTACGTATTCGGCCTGGGCACCGTGGATGCGGTAACCATGGGCTTCAAATCGACCGCCGAAATCGACGAAGCGATCGAGCGCATCAACACGGCTCTAAACGCCTAGCAAGGCGGAACCCATCACCGTTGCGTTACTCAAGGATTTGGCATAGTGGGAAGGCCGGGAGCGAACAAAGGTTCTTTCCCGGCCTTTTTCCATTCACACGCTCGGTTCGCGCTCCGGGTGGATCATTTCCGCGATGGCACTCTTGAGCACTTCTGGTTGAAAGACGTTGCGCCACTCGGGGCGCAGATAGGCTCGCGTGCCCCACTCGACAGCGAGTTTGGCGGCATCGGAGAACGGCGATTTTTCCGCACCAAAGCAGATGGCGATGGCAATTTGCGCATGGCCCGCCATAAAGGCTTCGGCGGCAGTGCGGGGCACGCCAGCGGCGACCGTCGCTTCCAACGCGTCCTTCATCCATTGCGCGGCGGCGCCAACAAGCAGTTCGGACATCGCCGGCTCGAGGAAGGCGAACTGCTCGACGGTGACGCGATGGGCGTCCTTCACAGGCGAGAAGACGGCACGGCAAATCTCGACACCCCGCTGAAACGCCGCCTCTTCGCCTTCAACGAGGCAAACGATAATGTCCTGGAGCGCCGTTCCACCGAAGTAATCCGCACGCGCTTCGGGCGTCGCCTGCTCCGTGAAGAAGGGGGGGTGGCAGGGATGAGTAATCATCATCTGCACGCCGCTGCCGGTGGGCATTTCCCCGGCATACGCCGCCGCTGCGTCAAGGGCAATCATCATCGCACCAGTCTTCATGAGGGGCGCGCATTGGTGAGAGATGCGGCCAATCAGCGCGTCGGGGACCGCCAGGAATACGAAGTCCGCTTCAGCGAGCGCAGCGTCCAGTTGGGTGACGGCGAAGCCTTTTGCCGCAAGGGCGGCCGCGCGCTCCTCGTTGGCTTCGCACATGGCGACAGAGTAGCCGGGTTGTGCTCCAATCTTCTCGGCGGCACGAAAGCCCATCTTGCCGCCCGCTCCGATGATCGCTACGTTTGATGGCATCTTCAAATCCTCCAAGTCTCGCGCCGGGCAGGCGCTGCGAATCATTCCGCGATGAGGCGGCGCAGAGTTTCCACGCTTTGCTCCACCCACTCCCGCTCCAGAGCGATCGTCTCTTCCAGACTGGGCTGCTCGGGCACCCAGAGTTCGAGAATCGCATTGGGATCCGCGCCTGCTTCACGCAATTGCCCGAGCAGCCAAGGGACATCCAATTGCCCCTCTCCAGCGGGTGTGCCTTCCACTGAGAATCCCATCTTGTGCCACAGGCGTTGCACGCGAAAATCCTTCACGTGAAGACAGAGGGTATGAGCGGCAAGATGACGCACCACCTCTTCGGTGCCTTCGGGAATCGAAAGCGAGTTCACCGTGTCTAGGGTGATGCCCAGCCAGGGAGACGCGATGGCGTCGAGCGCCTGGCGGAGAAGACGGGCGGGAGTGCGGGCGTTCTCAATCGCCAGATACACGCCATGCGTTTCAAGAGCGGGCAGTAGAGCGCGAAGCGTCGCGGCTAACTCCTCCGTTCCGGGCGATTCCCCCTCATAGAGATGGACGCTACGCAACAGGCGGGCACCCAGCCGGCGGCAGCGAATCAGCTGCTTGCCAACGGCTTTGGCATCGAGACCCTCCATGCCCAGTTCGATCTCAATCCCGCGTCGCCGCGCCTCAGCGCATACGCCGTCCAGCTCTTCGTCGCGAAGAACGAGGTTTGGCCCGAACTGCACGACGTCCACATTTAGACGGGTGGCCTCTTCAAGCAAACCTATCGCGCTAAGCGGGCTCGCGGGAACGGCCTTCTGCTGGCCGATCGACCACATATAGCAATAGCTGCCGATGCCCAACTTCACGCGTTCCCTCCCCGAGCGATGACGGTGATGGCCACGATAAGCAACCCAATGCCGCCCAGCGAGCCGAGGGCGGTAGCACCAAAACCGTAAACCAGGAAGCTGGCGAAACAAAGCGCGCCCATTGAGAATCCAGCGAACCAGTGGCTGGCTGGCGCGCCGGAGAACTCCCCCCCAACTACGATTGCGATTCAGCAACAGCACGCAATAGCCGGCATTGGCGATGGTGCCCGCCGTCAGGGCCAGCGGCCAGATCGCATTCGATGCCATCGCGGGCGAGGCGCCAAACTGTCTCGCGGGAGCGATTGTAAATGGCAGTGCAGCTAGCGCCGCCCGCTTGCCTCCAGCCCGCCAGTTGATAGGTTGCCCAGAAGCCGGCACCAAAGGCAGCAAAGCGAAGCTGGTCCATGCGCACGCAGCCCTCCACGGAAGAGTAAAGCTATCCTCCCCACACCAGTGAGCGTCTGTCAAGCGGGCGGAGCGCACCGCGGCAAACGGCCGTTGGGGAGGGTTCTTCTCTATTCTTCGAGACAGGCGAGCAAGGCGGCTTCCAGAGCCGCTTTCTCCATATCGGTGCTGATAAAGATTTCCTGGCGGGCGCCGGCGCTGAAGGCAATCGCCTTCCATCCATTCATCGTCTCCACGGTTACCTTCAGGCGCAGCTTTCCTCGGGCGTCGCGTACGGGCTTGATCACCCCGGGCACGATCATCCGGATCTCATCCGGGTGCTTCTCCAGCAGCGTCTCCAGCACGCGGCGCAAACCGTCGATGATGCTGTGCTCAATCTTCAGCTTGCCCCCGGCGGTGCGAAGGCGAAACGATGACATGTGAATGGTGCCCCTCTTCCCAGGATAGCCGAGGCCGTCAGAATCGCTTGCGGAACAGGAAGTCGACGCCAAAAAGCCCATCTTCGTCGCGCAACGCCACCATCGACCAATCGGAATTAAAGTTCCACTCCAAGCGCACAATCTGCTGCTGCGCGTCGGCCAGATTGGTAATGAAGGTCACCGTGATGTCGCGGCTCACCTGCTGCTCCACGGTAAGTCGCGCTTGCGGGTTGTTCTCCACACCGGTGAGGCGTGGATCGATCTTAATCCGGCTCACCCCGAAAAACTTCTGCAATCGCCCAGCAATTGGCGCGGCAACCGCTTGCCCAACCAGGGCGCTGGCACCGATCTGCTGCCAGCTTTGCGCCGCTTCGTTCTGCGCCTGCGCGAGCGAAGGAGAACCCGCCGGAGCGCGGCCCACGGTAAGTAGCGCGATGATTTCGTTGAGCTGCAGCGGAGGGTCGGAGCGGTAGTTGATGTTGAGCTTATCGAGCGGTCCCGAGAAGGTGAGCGTGACGTCGATACTCCGCACGCGGGTGCGTAAGTCGAGATTCAGCACCGGCTCCATCTTCAACGGATTCAGGAACGAAATCTCCCCTCGATCGATGAAATAGCGGTTCCCGAAGAAATTCACCTCGCCCTGGTTGATCAGCACATTGCCTAGAAGCACGGGAGTGTACGGGTTGCCCCGCAGGCGCAGATCGGCCTCGCCGGCAAGGTCCTGGGTGAGGCTCGAATCGAAACGAACATCGGGCGCCGTCTGCACCTGTACGTCAAAACGCATGTTGCGCAAAAAGTCGTTCTGGTTCGCCGAGGGCGTAGCAACGGGCTTCGACGTGCTAGTGAGAATGCTGCCAAGATCGCTGCGCGGATTCAGCGCAACTCTGGTAATCGTTACGTTGCCAGAAAGAATGCTCTGGTTGCGGGAGCCAGTGAGTTCGAGTTCGGCATTGGCCGATGTGCTCACTCCCGGCGGGTAGCGAACGCGCACGTCTTTGCCGCGGGCGGAGAGCCGGAAAGCGGGCACCCCCTGGTTGTAGCTGACGAAGCCATTCAGCGCCAAAGAACCCCCGCCAGATTCCGCGCGGATCTCCTCAATGTTCGCTCGGTCGCGGTAGAGGAAGACTCTGCCGTTGATCTTGTCAAGGCCATTGGGAACACCGGCGAGATAGAGAGACGCGTCGTTCAGATCAAGCAACCCATAGACGTCGGGGGTCTGGAAAGTGCCCCGCACGGTGAGGTCGAGTTCCGACTTCCCCCCGGCGTCAATAGAGGGTTCAAACGCGTTGAAGATGTTGAAATTGAGGCTGCCCCTAGCCTGCAGATCCAATTGCTGGCGGGCGTTCGACGGGGTAACGCTTCCGGCGACGGTCAACTTCGTACCCGTTCCTTCGAGCGTCACATCCTGCGCGGTCAGCTTGCGGCCATCCCACTGGAAACGGAGCGGGCGGGAGTTCGTCAATTCAAAGCGCGTCCGCCGTTCGAGGGTCTGCGCGGTGGTGCCGATGGTGGCCAAACGCAACTGGTTTACCACCAGTTCCCCGCGAAGCTGCTCCGGTTTGGCAAGCAGCCCGTCCACACTAAGGGTGCTGGCCAGGCTCGCCTCCAGCGGAAGCGCATTGCGCCCCATGCTGTCGGGCAGCCAGGGCCGAATGGATTCCAGGGTTACCTGGCTGAGTTCCACCCTCGCCTTGGTGGGATAGTCCCCCTGCAAGCCGATGGTCGCATCACCATCCAGGCGGGAACTGGCGAGTTCCCCGCGCAACGCCACCTCTGCCACCCCATTCGTCGACTTGGCCGAAAGCGAAAGGCGCCCCGCGGGCTGCCCGTCGTACTGAATGCCAGCCACCTCTACGCCCCCATCCACGCCCTCAACAGCGATGTTCCCGGCGCGAAGCTGGAAGTTCACGGTCGCCTCCCCGGCAATCCTGGCCTCCGCTTCGAGCTTCTTCTCGCGAATCGCGGCGATATCGTTCAGTTTCAGACCGCGTAGGTCCAGCGCTAAACGCCCGCTGCCATTCTTGTAATCGTCTTGCTCGTGGCGGAAGAACCCCTCCACCTTCGCCAACGCGTCGCCGCGCCGCACAACCGCTTCGTTAAGTCGAAGCTCCGCGCCGGTATAGGTGGCGTTGAGCTTCAATTCGTCAAACGATTCCCCCCAGGCGGAGCCACGCTGCAGGGAGCCCGTGAGCGTTGCCCGCGGATCGTCGAGCGTGCCAGCCACATTGAGTTGCACTGCCGGCGTGCCGCTGATCGGCAGGTCCTTCTGGCCGGCCTCTGTTAGCAGCGCCTGGACTCCGTCGGCGCGTAAGGTGAGCGCGGCTTCAAGGGGCGCCTCGTTCGCCGGCTTCCAATCGGTGAGCGGCAATGAAAGCGAGCCCCTCACCTCAGCATCCGCCTTTCGAGCGACAAGATTGTTTACGCGCACCTGCCCGCTGTTGATCTGCACTTGGCCGGAGACGGTATCCAGAGAGCGGCCCTGGTAGGAGATCGCTCGTCCGGAGAGGTCTCCCGCAAGCACGGGCTCATCCCACTCGCCGCGCACCGTTCCCTGAAAACGGGCGAAACCGTTTTGGCCGAGACGAATGGGAATGAGGCTCTCCGGCTGCTCCGAAACAAGCGCCAAAGCAGGCATAAAATCGTCAAACTGCGTGGTGCTGGCGTCAACGCGCAAGCTCTCACGGATGTTGCCGGAGAGCGAAAGAGAGGAGTGCGCCATTTCCAGGCGGGAATCCTGAAAGGATATCGATTGGTCGCGCTGAAGGAAGCGCGCATCCACGACGCCGGACAAGGGATTGTCACCTTCGGTGGCCACCAGTTCGAGGCGCGCCTCGGCGACGGTGTCGCGAATGCCCTTTCCGCCCAAAGTGGCGGAGAGCTTCAAGGGTCCCGAGACACGGGAATTGAATGCCAAGGGGCCCACCCCGCTTGCCCGTGACACGCGATCCAGAGAGAGGCCGGAGGCCTCCCCTTCCACCAGTAAGTGCGTGCCTCCGCGAAGCGAGGCCTTGCCACGCACTTCGCCCCCCAGCGCCCCGGCAACAAGGTTGGAGAATACGAACGAATCGGGTTCCAGCGCTAGATTCGAACGCACTCCAATATCGGCCACCCGGATAGCGCCGCTGCGGAAGGCAAGTCCGCTTCCCTCAACGTTCCCGGAAAGCTGCCAGTTCTTCGTTTGGTATGAAAACTCACCCTTGGCCCGGATGGAACCTTGCGCTTCGATGGGAAGGCCAAACTCGCTATGGAAATCCCTCACCCGCAGTTCTCCCGTGAATGGCACTGTGATATCTGGATCTGCAAAGCCGTTGAGGGTTGCGTTGAAATCGATCTGACTGCCCGCGTAGGCAAGGCGCCCGTCGTTGAGCAGCAGGCGATCTTTTTCCAGCAGAATACTTGCCTGGAAATCGAAGGGAACGGGCTGGATGCTGTTGGTGGAAAACTGCAGGCGCTGGATGGAAACAGCCCCACGGTAGCGTTCCTCGACGCGCTCGAAATCGAGAGTGAGATCGAGATTGTCGCCGCGAAGATCCAACGGCATACTCTCGTCGGCAAGCTGAGCGGTGCCCTGCCGCAGCACCACATGCTTTATGCCCAGATCGATGAGGGTGTGAGTGATGGGCTTCCCGCTCGACGGGCCGGGCAGTTTGGGGAGATTGTTGCGGCCATCTTCGTAAAGGTAGATGTTGAGTGCGGGCCTGTCTACCGTGACACTATCAACTCGAAACTTCCGGCTAAACAACGAGAGCACCGTTGCATCTACGTGAATGCGCGAGGCGCGAAACAGCGCCGCCTGATCTGGCCCTTCGGTGCCGTGCAGGGCAAATCCGCCGAGTTCGACGGAGATGGTGGAGAGATCGTAATCCAAGCTCGCGATCTCCGCCCGCCCCCCGGTAGCTTTTGCGATCTGCTCCTCCAGCCACGGGCGAAGGCGGCTCTTCGCCCAGTCTGAGGAGAGTACGCCGTAGCCAGTGACAACCACGATCGCTACAAGCAGCAACAGCCCAAGGAGGAAGATCCCCAACCGTCTAGCCCACTTGGCCCGGAACCAATCTCTGGGAAGATGCGGAAGCCTCATGGCAGCACCTCCGGTTTGTACCGCACGCCCGCTCGCTTCCGGGCATCCTCCAGCCAACTCTCCACCACACCGTCTATGATCTCAGCGACGATCTCTTCCTCGAGAGCATCGCGCACATCTTCAAACGCGGGAGGATCCCCTGCTTGCGGATCGAGCGCATTGTACTTGGCTGCGTACCGCTCCAGAAGAGCAGAGTCAGCAACGCGGACCGCAGGCCTGAAGCGGAAATCGATGTACTTCATGGTGGCCACGACGTTGTGCAGAAAATCGTTCATCGCCTCTGGGGAGATACCGGCATCCGCGGCCCCCTTCCAGAATGCTTCCGCGGAGCCCCAATGAACCTGCTGGGATTGTTTGAGCGTCTGATCCATTTCGTCTTCGGAAGGCAGGGGAAAACCGTTCGCGCGCATATCCTGTAGCACCAGTCGCTGCAGCACCATCCGGTCGGCTGTATCCCGCAGATCCTGTTGCGTAAACGCGGGCTCCAAACCGTCGAGAAAGGTGGCAATGCGCAATTGCTCATAGATCTCCTGCTCCGTGATGACGTCCTTGCCCACCGTGATTGCAATGCGGTCGAGCAGCTCGCCCCGGACGCTCAGCGCGGCCAGCAGTACGAGGGCGAGTGTGAGGAATCGCGTGTACATCAGAAGCTCTGCCCCAACGAAAAATGGAACTGGAAGCGCCCTAACGATTGACGTTCGCGACGGCCAAGCAGTTCCGGCAACGACAATCCGATTAACTCTTCACGAGTGCCGCGGAAACCCTCAAAATCCACCGGGTTCAACGCATACGCGAGGTCCACGCGGAACGGCCCGATGGGCGTCTGGTAGCGAATTCCAAAGCCCACCGCGTGGACCATGGTGTTAAACTCCTCGACGTTTTTCTGCTTGATGCGGAAACTGAAGTTGCTGAGATTGCTATACACGTTCCCGGCGTCATGGAAAAAGACGCCGCCCAGATTCTGGCCGATCAGCGGGAACCGCAATTCCAGGCCGTTCACAAACACCGCGTCCCCGCCGATCGGGAAGCCCGTCACCAGATCGCGCGGACCCGCCTGATTCTCCGGAAAGCCTCTGTGAGAGGCGGCGCCACCCGCGAAGAACCGCTCCGGCAGAGGGATATCGAAGCCGGTGCGATCACGGTATCGGCTGGTCACCGGCTCCAGCAATCCGATCGTCGTGGTTCGCGCGAGTATCAGCTTTGAAGTGAGCCGGTGATAGGTAGAATTGCGGCCTAGGAATCTTCCAAAATCGGAGCCCGAGAACAACGCCTTGGTCGCAAATCCGAAGTCGAGACTGGTGTAGATCCCGCGGGTGGAATCGGTGGGGTCGTCGCGCTTGTCCTCGATGAGAGTGGCGGAGATGATGCCTACCTTGGCGGGCTGAGCAAGGACGGGAATCAGCCCGGGCTCCACTTGCAAAGTGGATTCGTCAATGCCCGTTTGGCGCCAGGCAACGCGATAAAGGATGTTGCGCGCGAGGCTCGACCCGCTGCCCAAGCTGTACGGAGCCCTCATAGCGCCGGGAAGTATACGTGCGGACATCGCGAGACTGGTCCCCCAGAACGGTGATGGCCAGATTCAGGTTTTCATTGCTGCGGAACTGCGGGGCGAGGTAATTCACCAGCACCCTTTGCTGGATGTTCGAAACACGTGTGCGGAAGCTCAGGCTGTGCGCAATACCCAGCATGTTCAGCCGCGTGATTTCGAATTGGACACGGGGGCTGAATAGCGCCTGGCCTGCGGCCGACTGGAGATTCTGCGAACCGCCGCCTATTCTCGCAAGCTCCGCGCCAAAACCCACTGTGGAGGAGTACCGCTTCGACTCCTCCAGTTGGAAGAGGACATACTTGGAATCCTCCTCCCCGTTGGGATTCTGCACCGCCATGGCAACGTTGGCGAAAATGCCCAGATCGTAAAGCCGCCGCTGCGTTTCCACCATGGCATTTTGCGAGAGCGGCTGACCTTGGAACAACTCAATGCGCTTGTAAACCAGTTCCGGATCAGTCACGTTCAATCCGCTCACCAGCACCTCGCGCACGAAGGTCTGCTCTCCCCGGTCTACCTCATAGACCACATCCACGAGGTTCTCCGAATCGGTGGAGAGCAGCTTGAAATCGAAGGAGGCGTTGGGATAGCCGAGATTGTAGAAGTAGGCGAGGATGTTGTCACGATCCGCCGTGGCGTTCACGACGCTGAAGGGCTGGTTCTCAAGGGTGATCAGCACGCTGTCGATCGCCGCTCGCTCCTCTTCGGTTGCACCGTTGATCTCCAGGCTGTCCACAAACACCTGCGGACCCTCGTCAATCTGAAATGTCAGCCCGATGCGGTCCTCCTTTCCCTCGAAATTCTCTTTAATGGTGTAGTCCACTCCCACGTCGCGGAAGCCGTTGGTGAGGTAGAGGTTGCGGATGGTGCTGACATCCTGCCGCAGGTAGCCTTCACTCAACCGTCCTCGCCGGAACTGCAAAGAGGCTGGCAGGACGTAGAGGCGCTCCAGAATATCGGCATCTGAAAAGAACGAATTGCCCTCCACCTGGATGTCCACAAGGCGCTTTCTTTGACCGGTATCGACCTGGAAGATCACTTCCTGCAAGCCTTCGTCGTTCGTGCCGTTTTCAAACGTGATATCGGCGTTGAAGTAGCCTTTCGCTTCGAAGTATTCCTCAAGGTTGGTTGCGCCTTCGACAAGCAGATCCCTATCCACCGATTGCTCTTCGTAGATCGGGATCAATTCGCGCCGCTTCCCGCCCGATAGCTTCGCTCCCTCCACGCGCACCTCCACCTTGAAGCCGGGCTGCACCTCGACACGCGGTGATACGCGGTTCTCCTCGGGGGAATAGTTCAAGTCCTGCAGGCGCACCGTCGCCATCAGATATTCGTTCTTTTGGAAGTGTCTGCGGATGTTGCTAATGCCTGTTTGGGTGCGGCTTTCGGTAACCCCTTTCCAGCCGAACAAGCCCCACCACTTCTCCCAATTGGAGATATTGACCAGCTTGCTTTCTTTCAGCTCGGCATCGCTCACGAAGATGGGAGTGGCGTATTTCGCACGGTCGCTGGTGCGCACGTAGAAGGTGACATTCACTTGCTGGGTCTGGTCGATATACTCGTGAACAGGCAGGATCTCAGCGCCGTAAGAGCCGTTTTTATTGAGCGCTATTTCGAGGGCTTCCACCGCCGCATCTTCCTGGCGAGGGGTGAACTCCGTCCCGAGGGAGAGCTTGGTAGCGTTGCGGAGCTCCCCGGGATTCGGCGGTGCATCCACGCCCACCACTTCCACGTTGCCCACAAACCAACGGTGCTCGGTGGCAATGCGGAGCTGCACGCCGCCGCTATCGAGCGACTCGGCTTCCACGCGAATCTGCTCGAAGCGTCCCGTCTCATACAAACGCTCAATCAATCCGCGCACCAGTTCGGCGCTCAACGGCGCGAACGGTTTGACGCCCAATCTGTCCACGAGATCTTCGGTGGGAAGGGGTTGACGCCGAGGGATGAACACAAGCTCTTCAACGGGGCGTCCGTAATAATCCGCAGGCGCGCTCACGGCCGGCATAAGCCAGAACAGCACAAATATCGCAACGAGCGTCAGGAGTCTCATGGAGGAGCAGGAAGCTGGCCGCGTCGAGCGGCGCGCCGCATCGGTCACTATGAAAGATGATAGTACGCGGTTGCTAGGATGAGTCATATGAGCACGGAACCGGCATCCCGCTATTCCCGCCAACTGCGCTTCAGCGAGTGGGGCGACGAGGGACAGCGCGCGCTTGCTGAAGCCACCGTCGTCGTCGTGGGATGCGGGGCACTGGGAAGCTTCCAGGCCGCGGCCCTGGCGCGGGCCGGGGTGGGGCGCCTGCGCCTGATTGACCGGGATTACGTCGAGTTGAGCAACCTGCAGCGCCAATGGCTATATGACGAAGAAGCAGCCGAACTCGTTTTACCAAAAGCGCAGGCAGCGCGCCAGGAGATTGCGAAGGTGAACCGCGAGGTGGCGGTGGAAGCGGTGGTGGACGATCTAACGGCGCGAAATGCCGACGAGCATCTGGCCGAAGCGGATCTCATCCTGGATGGGACCGACAATTTCGAAACACGCTATCTGATCAACGATTTCGCAGTGCGCGACGGGAAGCCCTGGGTGTATGGCGGCGCAGTGGGCAGTTACGGGTTGGCCATGCCTGTGATTCCCGGAGTTACAGCGTGCTTCCGCTGCTTGTATCCCGAGGCTCCCAAGGGTGCGCAACCGACCTGCGAGACAGATGGCGTCGTCAACACGATCACCGCCATCGTGGCAGCGTGGCAGGTGTCGCTGTCCTATCAGATTCTGATTTGCGCTGGCCGCGATTGGCCGAAGAAGATTACCCAGTTTGATGTGTGGCGGGGCGAGACCCGTCAGATCCGGATGCCCGCACCCAGCCCGGACTGCCCTGCCTGCGGCAAACGGGAGTTTCCCTTTCTCGATGGAAGCCGACGGGCTCCTGTGAGTCTTTGCGGCCGCAATGCTGTTCAGATTCACGAGCGGCAGCGCCCCATCGACCTTCAGGAACTGGGCGCGCGCCTCCAATCGCTGGGCACGGTGCGCGCGAACGAGTTTGCGCTTCGCTTCACCCTCCCGAAGCATGAGATCACTGTGTTTCCCGATGGCCGGGCAATCATCAAGGGGACGCAGGACATCGGCGTGGCTCGCAGCCTCTACGCGCAGTACATCGGCGCGTAAGACGAAATGCCGGAGCCAGGGTTGAAGCCGGAAGCTAACTGTCTTCGCTCCAGCCGCTGAGGTCGATCCTGCAATGTCCCTGCGCCCAGCCCCCTTCCACGCGAGCCTGCACCACATCCCAGGCCTCTACTGAACCTATTGGGTCCTCAGTCTCTGCGGCGAATGCCTCCACGGCAGCCGCCATCCGGATGGCGTCTCCCGGCGACAGCCCGCGAAGGAAGGCAGCCACAAACCCCGCACACATCGCATCCGGGGCGGAGTAGCGGTTGGCGATTTCGGCTTCGAAGGGCGGGATCAGCATGTCGCGCTCAGTCCAGTTGGCAAGATGCGCCGCCACGTGGTCGTCGGGTGCGAACTTTCGAACGAAAGCGACTCGACTGCTATCCGGATTGCTACGAAGATACACTCCGTGATCGCCGAGCCCGATCAGCACGATACCGGCGCCGCACTCAAGAAGGTAGCCGGACATCTGGTGAAGAATGCGGCCGGTTAACCAGCTTGTGAGGTCCTTGAGCCTGCCAGCTTCGGAAAGCCGTTGCGCGGCGGGAGCATCCAGTGTTTCGAGCAAGTGTCCAGCCTGGGCGCAAAGCACATTGGTATGATCCAGCAGAGGCCGCAGCCATGCCTGCCACGGCTCTCCGCAATCACGCTCGACGAGCGGCTTGCCTAGAAGCAGGATCTGCGAAGCGCCGCGATCGCTGGCGGCTGACATTCGCTTAGCAAATGCCTCCTCCCGCGCTTTGGATCCCCCAAGTCCTTGGGCCGGGTGGCACCAGATCTTCACCACACGGTTAGCAGCTTCCGGCAGGGGCAAGTCGTCGAAGCAGAAGTCGCTCGCTGACAACGGGGAGGGATAGATGCAATCCCCGTCCTTCCAGGATGAAACGGAGAGCAGGGTTGTCTGGCCGTCGGGAGCGGGGCGCCACACCGGGTGCAGAGCGGGCCCGACCTGCTCTGCTATCCGGCGGAGCAAGGCGCCGGGCGGATCAACGGCAACTTCCATGCGAGCCGTGCAGGAAACGCCGAGTCGCGCGAGGATTCCCCCAACAAGCGCGACGCCGGGCCCGGCGGCCATCCGGGGAACCTCCTCGCCGGCAGGAATCGATTTCTCCGCCGTCTCCACATCGGGTGTGGAACTGAATTGAGGGCGCAGCTTCCAGACAACGCTGGTGAGCCCGGATAACGCAACGCGAACGGGTTGCATACGGAACTTCCTTCGCTAAGCCCACGCGGGCAAACCTTCTGGCTCCGGCGCTACTCCTTGCGCGGGCCCTTACGCGGTTCTGATTCCAGAAATCGGATTGCATCGTCGGCGGGCGCGCCGTCGTGGACCATCGCCATGAGGGCCGCGATAACGCGTTCCGGGTCCTTCTGCTGGACGACGTTGCGGCCAAATACCAGGCCGCGAGCCCCCAGTTGCAGCACTTCCTCCACTTGGTGAAGCAACTCGGGCAGCACTTTCCGCGTGCCCCCTCGCACCAGCAGAGGTCTGCCGCCGGACGCTTCCACGATCCGCCCAAACTCCTTCGCGGGGTCGCAGGCATCGGTCTTGATGATGTCCGCGCCCAGTTCGACAGCCTGCCGCACCAGCACGGTGATGGTGCGGCTGTAACCGCTTGATCGATAGCCGGCCCCTTCGATGGAAGGTTCAAGCACTAGCGGCTCAATCATTAGCGGCATCGCCATTCGCTCACATTCGGAACGAACAATGCCGATGTTGCGGATGCACTCGCTATGGAGTTCCGTCTCCCCGGGGATGTAGACGAGATTCACGATAACAGCGGCTGCATCCTGGATCAGCGCCTGCTCTACGGAGCGCTCCATCAGAATGGTATACAGAGACTTTTGCGCGCTTGCGGCAAAGAGATTGGTGGTATCCACGCGCATCACCAAAGCGGGCTTCGAGGGACCGGGAATGCTCTGTAGAATCCGCGCGGTGCCGGGGGAGAGTTGCAGCGCATCCGGCTGCGATTTCACTACCATGCCAATGGCCTGGGCGATGTCTTCGATGCCAGCCAGGAAGGCCGGTTCGTGAAAGATGCCATGATCGAGCGCCACAATCAGGCAGCGGCCATCCGCCGCGAACAATCGATGGATACGGGCGTAATTAGACATTCTGATCTATTGTCACAAAGCGGCAGAAAAACAGGCTGCCAGTGAGATCATACCTATTGAAGGGGCTTTTCTCCAATAGGCGGGGCAAGGTTCCTCTTAGAAGCGAGGAAGCGTGCGCAGCATCGCCGAGTAATCGGTGCCACGGCCGGATACGCTATGGATGGGTCGCCAGTTCCCATCCATTGTTCCAATGTAGCGGGCGCTGCTCCGATCCGCGCCAAACAGGATCACCGTGTACGCGCGGGAAGGGTAATCGAGAGCCCGAAAGACGACCTCCTTCGATCGCGCATTCCAGCGATCGGAGGCGGGTTTTCCCAGCCGCCGGACGATGACGGCATAGTCGTCTGCTCCACTAAGCGAGAGGTAGTCCTGGTCTTTGGTGGGCAGCAGGGCGCGGCTCTCAAAAAGGCCTCCACGGAAGATGGCTACAGTTGCGAACACCGAGAGCAGCGCCACGAGCAGGACAATCCCGATCAGCTTAAAGACGCTGCCCTCGTTCTTGTGACCTGTGCCGACTCTGCTGACGGAAGCCACTCCGGAGATCTTCGCAGCCGCTCTTTCGGGCCGTTCCGGAAGCTCTTTGGGCATCTCGAGAAGCTTGGTGCGGAACGGGAAGACGGAGCCCGCCCGATACTCCAGTTCCTTCGAAAGTCCTACGATCGGCATGGGCTGATCCACCGACGAGATCGCTCCGAAGTGCCGCCGCGGTATCCACACCTCCACCCCGGCTTTTCCATTGGCGACAAGAAGCTCAGACCACGTCGACCGGAGGTATTGCCACTCGTTGTACTCAATGTTGCGGATAGGAGGGTAAAAGGCGAATAGACGACCGTCCAGTTCTTGTTCAATCGGCGGAGTGGGAGGGGCCGGCATCTGCTAGCACTATCTTAGGATGGCCGGCGAGGTTCGGGAACAGGAAAAGAAAGAGGAGGGGCAAAGGAGATGTTAGCGAAGACCGCTACGCTTCCTGAGAGGGGAACGGGAGGCTGGCGCCGCTGAGGCGATTCTGCCGGGTAGCGCCGGGGCGAATAACGTGGAAGAGCGCCTTGAGAAGAAGAAGGGCAGCGAGCCCGGCAAGTGCCAGCGACGCAGCCAACACAACGAGAATGGAAACGACAGTCATGAAAACGCTTCGCTCTTTTCGTAATCGTTCCGGATGGCTAGAACCAAACCCGCTTCCGTTCCGGCGACGGAAAATTGGTGCGGGCCTCAATGTAGGATAAGCAATCTGGTAGCCATTTGGCTACCATTTAAATATTTTTTCTTTCCATTCGTTTTCAAGGGGTTACAACGAAGATCGAGGCCTGCCAGTTCCTTGCATTGGCATAGCTCAACCGGGGGCCGTATAAATCCTTCCAACAAATACATCGAAACATGTAGCTTGTACACCCATCTTGAGCGCCCTGGGCCTTTTCAGGGAACCGCCTCACTCGGTATCGTAGGGGCACCATGATTTCCCGCCGCTCCTTTTTCCTGAATTCGTCGATCGGCCTCGCCGGGGGCAGTGGCCTACTCATTCGTTCGAAAGCGGAGGCCCAACAGGTGGCCAATGCCGGCGCCGAAGCGATTCGGACGATCAGCCAGTTGCCGGAGCGCTATCACGGATGGTCCACGATTGCCCGGGATGCGAAAGGCACACTTTTCGTGGTGGTCTCCGGTGGCCGCGAATCCCATGTCTGCCCGTTCGGTCGCGTGGAACTGATGAGATCTCACGATGAAGGACTCAGCTGGACATGGCCTGAAACGCTAATGGATTCGGCCATCGACGATCGCGACGCGGGCATTTGCGTGAGCCCCGCCGGCAGCCTGCTGGTGACCACGTTCACCTCGTTGGCCTATGAGGCGATCCTGGCCAAATCGTCCGATTGGCCCGAAGAGCGCCGGGGGCGATGGCAGGCTGCCCACTCGCGCGTCTCAGGGGAGCAGCGAAAAGGGCTGCTGGGAACCTGGATGCTTCGTTCCACCAACGGGGGCGTCACCTGGTCGTCCCCTTACCGCGTGCCGATGAATAGTCCGCATGGGCCGGTGGCGCTTCGCGACGGGCGGCTGCTCTACGCAGGGAAGTCCATGTGGTCGAACGAAGAGCGGGTGGGTGTGGCCGCTTCCTCCGACGACGGGCAAACGTGGAAGTGGCTGAACGACTTGCCGATCCGCAAGGGCGACACAACGGGCGAATACCACGAGCTTCACGCGGTTGAGGCACCCTCTGGAAAGCTGATCGTGCAGATCCGCAACCATAGTGCCACCAACCAGAGGGAGACGCTGCAGACTGAATCCATTGATGGCGGGAAGACCTGGACGGAACCGCATTCGATTGGCGTTTGGGGGTTGCCCTCGCACCTGTTGCGACTGCGGAGCGGCCGTCTGCTGATGGCTTACGGTTACCGCCGGGCGCCCTTTGGCAACCAGGCGCGCTGGAGCGACGACGAGGGGGCTAGTTGGTCTAACCCGGTGACCATTAGCGGCGATGGCGCTGCGGGAGACCTCGGCTATCCATCCACTGTGGAACTGGCCGATGGCGGGCTCTACACCGTGTGGTACGAAAAGCTGGCCGCCTCTCCAAACGCCGTTCTGCGGGCGCGGCGATGGCGGATCCCAGGCTAAGAGTCAGGGCAACGGAATGGCCTCGTCTGCCACATACCACTCCAGCGCTTCGATGGTGGCATAACCCTGCTCCACGAGCGGATGGTTCTTCGCGATATCGACGGCTTCGTTGAGAGGCATGGCGGCGAGAATCAGCAGGGCTCCCGGTTCGGCGCCTTCGTAGGGGCGATCCGGCTGGCCGAGGAAGGCTCCGTCTAGTCGAAGCACTTTGCGGCGACGCAGCTTGTTAAGAAAATCCTGCTCTTTGCGCATGGTTTTCAGGGAAGGGTCCTGCTCCCATTTGGAGGTGCGGCGGAGGAGCAGAAAGGGCAGGGTGACCATGGTGTATTTGGAGTTGGGGTCGCGCTTGAGCATACTGGTGAGCGGTTCGCCCACGTCGTTGGGGCCGCGCCAGGTTTGGAAGATGGTACGGAGGCGTTGATTGCTAACGGCGGGGTCCGGTTCGGTGAAGGCCGCCGCTTCATCGAGAGCTGTGCAGCGATAGATGACGATGCCGCGCATGGACTCGGACTTCCCGAGGGGTCCGGCAGCCAGAAGCTTTCCAGCTTTTGCCATCGCATCCATGTGGGCGAGATGCCCCTGCTGGATTTCGGCCACTTGCGTTTCTGGAAGCGTGGGGCGTTGCGGGTTGGCCATCAGAAAGCCAAAGCAATAATCTTCTGCCGAAGCCGGCACGCTGAGGCTAACGAAAAGAACGAGAGCAAGAACGAGCGAGGCATTTCGCCGCATGGAAACATGATAGCTCCATGGATGGGTTGGGTTAGGGCAAGAATCGTCGTGCAAGGACCGCCACGGACGGGACGCCGCAAAAAAAGGAGAGCTGGCTGGGTTGGCAACGCATACGCTAAAGTTCTGTTTTACAGTAGCTTACGGCCGAAGCCAGCGTTCCGGTTTTGTCCGGGATCGTCCGGATTTTTCCGGACAATCCGGACGCTTCGCGGGCGGCGATTTTCTCGCCGGGGTGGATCTTTTCGGTTGTCACAGAACGCTGGCAGCAAGCGTCGCGTCGAGCCGGGCGTGAGGCCCAGCCAGAAGACGGAGTTTTCCCGCACGTCAGATTGTACGTTTTGCCTTCGCCAAAACGAACCATCGGTTTCGCCCGGAAGCGGCATGGAGAGCTTAAGTGCTTTCGTACGTGCGATTTAGGCGGGATGAAATCGTTCCCGGGCACCTGTGACGGCTGGGTGTGGGCCATCGCAGTGCCTTCAAGTCCTGCCGAGCCGGAACAGCGATGTAATGATTGTGGCCAACAGCCAAACAGAGCCCGGACCTCAAGCGGTAACCGAGGATTTGCCGTTGCGCCTCGCAGCGATACCGAGCAAGGAGATCCAGGTAGCCCGAGCGGCCTTTGTCGTTCTGGAGGACGACGCGAGGAAAGCTGCTTCTCTTTACGTGATGTGGCGCGGGCAGCCCGGGGCGACCACGCGTCGTGGTTGTGCCGTCGAGAGAGTAGTGGCGCGAGCGCCGGAAGAGGTACACCCGAAATGGGCACTGAGCCGACTGATGGCTTCCTTGGGGTTACAGTTTCGTGCTGGTTTTGCCGATGAATTCGATGCGGCGAAGTAGGCACGCGGGGGCGAGCGGAGCGAGCCAGGGGGGGATGGGCCGTTGTCGGGTGAGAGGTTGGCGGGCGAGGATCGTTGCGAGGGTGCGGTAGAGGGAAGTCGTGATCCGGCTCGGTTTGTATCCCGGTGATGGTTCGCGTAAGCAGGATCCGGAGCCGCAGTAGCCAAATGGGGCGCTGCTTCGTGGTCTCGCTGGCGCGAGGGTTTGTTGGTTTCTTGGGCTGGCGCTGGTTGAGGGAAGGAGCTGAGAAGGGCATTTCCGTTACTTGGGGTTACAGTTTCGTGCTGCTTCCACCGATGAATTCGATGAGGATGAGGCAGAGTAGGCCCGCGGGGCTTTCCTTGGCGAGGCGCCCTGGCGGGCTCGATATGGTGGCGCTGTGCGCCGCTGATTTGTTCTGGTCGGAACGAGGCTAGGCGGGAGGTGTGCGGATTGAAGGCGTGGGACTGGGTTCTGGTTGATCGTAGTGGCGGGAGGGGCGGAAACGGGCTGCGGCTAGCGGGTTTGGCCCTGAGGCGAGGGCCGATGGATGTCGAGGTTGAGCGCTAACTTCCCGAAACCGCGATCACCCGGTTGTCCTGTAGCGGCTGCGGCAGAAGGCTGGCGGCCGGATGGGTTCCGGTCGCCAGCGGCATCGAAAAGAGAAAGGCCCTCCGAAGCGCTGGCAGCCGCGTCCCTGCAGGGCCTGCGAGAAGCAGATGCCTTTATTCGGCGGCTGGGTCCGCGGGGGACGCATTCAGGACAGAAGCAACCATCTTTTCGGTGCTGGTCCGCGAGGCTTCCGCGCTGGAGGCAAGCCGCATCGCGGTGGCGAAATAGGACGGCGTGCGGATGGCAAAGCGATTGTCGTTGATGCTGCGCTTGAGCTCAGTGACATGATGGGCGACGATGGCAAGCTGCCTGGAAAGCTCAGAGAGCTGGGCTGCGTTGCCGCTGGATGCCTGGATGCGCGCGATCCGCTCGCCGCTGGAATTCACCAGTTGCTTGAGGAACTGCAGGTTGAGCGAATGCGTTTCCCAGTTGTTGAGGTGGCCGTTGCGGGCAAGCGCGCCCAATTCGTGGGCCATATTGACGATCTGTCGCTTTTCTGAGCGCAGTTCCTTCCACTCCGAGGCAAGCTGGTTGCTATTTGCTGAAGCGGTAACAGACATGGTTGTCAAGACACACAAAATCCCTGCGAGTTTTTTCACAGTGGTCATCTCCTAAATTGTTTTCGGGAAGATCGAGGGCGCGGGCGGGTTGTTGCGCCTTCATCTCGTGAGATGCCGGGAAAATTAGCCGGGTTGCTTAGCCCATAAGATTTTTTTGGGTGGCGTTCCGGTTCAGCGCAACCGGCGAAGCGCGATGCAGGACAGAGCGGACGACTTCTGCCCGGACCTGCCGGGCTGGGCCGGCAGGTCCGGGGGACGAGGTCGTTTTCGACAATCGGAAAACGGACCTGCAACGCGAACGGAATGACGATCCGTATCCCGAGATGCTGGCAACCGAATGCGGTCGACAGACTTCCATCAGCCAGATGCACGCCTCCGGCCGAGCCAGGGCAGGCTAGCCCGATCAGGGCAGTGGCTCAACGGGGTGTGTTTGCATCCAGCGTTCTTCCAGGTAGCCGTTGTACATCAGGGTGGTGTATTGGAACTGGCCCAATGGATTCCCCGTGGTGTCCATAGGGGCGTTGCCTGCGATTCCGACGAAATCCTCGTTCGTCACGGGATCGCGGAAGATGTACTGGCGGTTGGTGTCCGGGTCGCGGAAGGTGGCAAAGGCGAACAGCACAGTCAGGCCTGCCAGCTCGCCTTTGAAGCTTGCCTCCGCAAGCATTTGCGGACGATAGGTGTTCACGGCGTACTTGAAGAGGACGGTCTCGTAGTCTGGCAGTGCCGGTGCCGTCGGCGGTGCCGCGAGGCTTTGGCAGGCCAGATACACGGCACCGTCGCGATCCATCGCCATTCCCCAGACTCTGTCAAAGGGCCTGATGTGATGGCGCAGGGCAATGTTTGCAGGGTTGCCCGGTTTGTCTGCCGATGTGCCGGGTTGGCTGGGCAGGTTCCACATGGGGCTGCCGTCCTCAGCGTTGTACTTCAGCAAGACGAGGTCCAGACCCGTGCCATCGCCCGCGCTGTCGCCGGCCACGTAGACCACAGTAGTTGGAATTCCCTGGATGCTCTTCGCGATGCTCATCGCCACCGCGGAGAGTTCTTGCGCAACCGCATCCGTAAGGAGCCCGGCTTTCCGCAGGGCCTCCACTTCATGCACAAAGGCTTCAAGGCCATGATGCGCATTCCGGCGGACCGCGGCGTTGCCCGTCTGCAGCGACTTCAGGCAGAACTTCAGTTTGGCCAGAAGGCTGGTTTGCAGACCCTTGTGCAGATCCAGCGCCAGCACTTTGCTCATCAGGTAGTCCACCGCGGGGATGGGATCGAGGATTTCGTCCGCAACAATCAGGCCCTGGTTGGTCTGGATGTAGCTCCCGACGGAACCCACCGCGCCTGCGCCCCAGCCCACCGGTGGGGCGGGCTGATCGTTGGCCGCCGCCGGGCCGTCGTAGACGGAAGCCCACTTCTCGGTGCCGTCCATCCCGTACTTGACGGTGGCGATGTCGAGTGAGGTCTGGCCCTGCACCCAACCGGTGACATAGACGCTGCCTTCCGTGTCGACCTGCAGGGAGGTTCCGCGGCTGATGCCGTTTGCTTTTCCGTTGAAACGGCGGACCCACTGCTCAACGCCAGCATCGTTGTACATGATGGTGACGAGGTCGGTTCCCATGGCAGTACCCGTGGGGCCAAGCAGCACTCCGGTGTCACTGAAGCCGGTGACAAACACGTTCTTACGAATCGGGTCGACGGCAACGGCGAAGGCCTGTTCGCCACGCGGCCCGCTGTACACGGCAGGCTCAGCCCAAACCATGGTTCCGTTTCCGTCGAACTTCATCGTGAGGAAGTCGCCATTCGTGCCCACATCATGACTCTGAAAGGTGTAACCGGTGACATAGATGAAACCATCAGGGTCAAGCGTAAGATTCCAAAAATGGTCGCTTCTTGCTGCTTCGCCGGCAAAGGTTCTCACCCATTCCGGCGCATCCCCCTGCTGGTAACTGGCAGAGTATTTGATGAGGACACAATCCGAGTTTCCTCCCGTTCCACTGTGTCCGGCGACGTAAGCATTTCCGAGGCGGTCTACGGCAATCCCCCAGCCTTCACTGCCGGAGACGCCGTCGATCCTGGGGTCGTCCGGGTATCGATGCATCCACTGCACTTCACCGAACTTGTTGTACTTGATGGTGACGAGGTCGGAAACATACTGGCTACCCTGTTCCCAAACCACGCGCCACCCGGTGACGTAGGTATTTCCATCCACGTCCATCGCACTTGCGGTGACTCGAGAACGCAAAGCTGCATGCGCGTCCGTCACTGCGAAGAGCGAGAGAAATAAAAGAGCAATCGCGATTCTGGCTATCATTGCAGCCACCTTTCGTTTGCTGTTTGTGGTTGGGTTTCCTTCGTTGGCCACGGCCAGGTACAGCAGTGGCGGAACGCCAGCGAAAGGGTTGCGAAACCGGAAAATCACGTTGGCATAGGTCGTTGCTCCTTGCCCGGCGACGCAAGGGCGTGCGCCGGACGGTTGGGGGGGGCAGGCGCGGGCGACGGGGTTCCGCTACGGCGCCGCCCTGCGCCCGCCCGGGCGGCTGCTGGGGTGACGCTCTACGGCGACTGCGTCCTTCGCAGGCGCGCAGCGGCGTCCCACCGGCGGCCGGTCTTGTGCGTAAATCCGGTGAAAGGGCGGAACCCGGCACAGCCCGTTGGGCAGACTCTGGTCTGCGACCGAGAGCCGGGGTTCGTGCGGATTACCGGTGCGCCTTGATCCAGTTCAGGATGGGCGCCCAGACGAGGCTTTCCGCCGTTGCGGAATAGACAAGGTCTACGTGCCCGTAGTCCATAGCGCGGTCCGCGTCAGGAAGCATCTGGATGTTCAGGATCTTGACGTCGCGGCTGCGAGTCAGCCGTACCGTGTACTCCCCTGCCATTCCGAAACCCCCGTGGGCGCCGACGTAGAAGACCGGGACGCGGATCTGCCGGTAGGGGTTGTGCGCTTCACTCACAATCTCTTTACAGGCGCTCAACTGGACGTCCAGACTCACCCGGAGCGGAGTGTACGACGGCACTGCCTGAATGGCGTCAAACCATAACCGGTCCTCGGTATAGCGGAGTTGACTTGGCACATTAGGGGCCGCGAAATCTGCACCCACAAAGTGCCAGAACAGCGGTGCGCTGCCCACCGCACCCGAGCGCAGTCCGCCCTGGTAATTGTTCAAGCCCGGAAAGAACGGTGAGGCCCCAGCCGGGTCTGTCGCCGCAAGGGTTCCGATCCGCTTCAGGTTCACCCCGCTCGTCTGGTGGTAGATGCCGCTGTCCAGCCGCGCCTGCGAGGTTGCTGCTCGCGCGCAGTAATCAGCGCGCAGCGCCGCGTCCTGATAGAAGACGGCCATATCGAGGATGACCAGCCCTTTCACGTTGCGCAGGAAGGGAGGACGATGGGCCTCCTCAGCCGCAACGTCATAGGCGACTCTGGCCCCATAGGAAAGCCCGGCCAAAAATAGCGGAGCAGGCCCCTGGCCCGCCATCCACCGCGTCAGCCGGGCAAACTGCATCGCGAGACGCACGTGCTGTGCATCTTTACTGACGCCCCAGTCCTTGAAAGACGTGAAATCCGTGATCCCAAATGGAACCAACGCATGGCCATAGTCCATGCCCCACACGTCCATGCCATGCCTGGCGAGATAGATGGGGAGAGCACGACCGCGTTCTGGCACGCTGGAGATCAGTGGCGCCAGAAAGAGCATTGCAAACGTATTTGGCTGGCCCGTGATCATCATCACGGCTTCGCCATTTGGATTCGGCTTGCCTGCCTGTGGCTCGCGCACGACGCGATGAATCTTGATCTTGTCGTACTCCCCGGGGCCTACTGTGGCCAGGAACTGATAGTGGGCAATGCCGTCGTAGATCTCGGCACGTTCCATGTGGGTGATTACGGCTTGGTCAAACACCTTGAATGGCGGGGCTAAAGGATTATCCGCGACGCCATTTAGGGTGAGTACCAGCAGCAGGACGTAAACAGGCAGCATTCTACGGAACAGGATTCTGTTCATTGCGGAACCTCCTGCGAGGGATTGTGGATGCGGGGAAGCTAAGCGTTCAATGGGGAGCCGATAATCATGATCTGTTCTTTCTGTCATCCGGTAAGTTCCAGTAAACACGGAAGGTCTTGGAGCAGGTCACCTGGGGTTTGACGTCCTGGGGAACCGAAACCCTCGCGCCCCGGAAAAGACGCGGGGCTCGGAAGCCAGAAATTCCATTTAGCCGCTACCGATTGGGGGCGCTTTCCGAAAAGGGCAATGCTATACTCGGGCCAAGCGAGTTTCCTTTATAAAGGTCTCTATGTCTTTTAATGAGGCTGGGATTCGTCGCCCGCATGTTGTGCGATTCGGGCCATATGAATTCCATCCGCATTCCGGAAAGCTGACCAAGCACGGTATCCCTGTGCATCTGCAGGAGATCCCTTCCCGCATCCTACGCGCCTTGATCGAGAACCCCGGGAGCCTTGTTCCAAGAGAGAGAATCGTAGAAGAGATCTGGCCCGGTGAAGACTTGGCCCATCAGGAACACAGCCTGAACGCGGCGGTGAACAAGCTGCGAGCCGCGCTGAGCGATCTGGCGGACCATCCCCGTTACATTGAAACAATCCCTCGCCGTGGCTACCGCTATATTGGGCCGACGATCGAGTTCGGGAGTAACAATGGCCATCAGTCCGCAGAGGGTCCGGCTGCCCCGGAGCCTCCGGCGCCCGGGAGCCAAAGCATTCCACCCCATGAGGCACCCCATCTGTGTTTTGAGGACTTTCAGATGGACCTTGAAACGGGCGAACTGACGCGCGGTGGCATCGCACAACCCTTAGCGCCACAGCCGGCGAAGGTGCTTGCCCTGTTGGCAGGGCGTGCCGGGCAACTGGTCACCCGGGAGAGCATTCGCCAGGAAGTGTGGGGCAATGACACGTTCGTGGATTTTGAGCAGGGCCTGAACAACTGCATCAAGGCTATCCGCAAAGCCCTGGATGACGACCCGGATGCGCCGCGGTATATCCAGACGGTTCCCCGCCGGGGCTACCGGTTCCTTGCTCCCGTCGAGCGGATCAGTTCCGCGGAGACTGTTGTAGCGATAGCAGATTCGCCTCCAGATCCAATACCCGAGGCTGCGGCTCGCCGCCGTCCCACTCTGTCACGTGCCTGGCGCTGGGCAATGGGAATAGCCGCTTTGTTGCTCATCGCGGTTGTGATGATCGCCCTCATGCGAGGCACCATCTCTCTCACGCGCCTGATGCCGGATGCTGCGATTCCGCATATCGCCTCCATCGCGGTGCTGCCACTGGAAAACTTGTCAAACGATCCGGAACAAGAGTTTTTCGCGGATGGCATGACGGAAGAACTCATCACCACCCTTGGGAGGGTAGGCTCGCTCCGGGTAATTTCGCGCACGTCGGTGATGCGCTACAAACGCACTCAGAAGCCGGTGCCGGAAATTGCACGGGAGCTCAACGTAGACGCAGTGATTGAAGGTACGGTGCAGCAGGTGGACGGTCGCGTGCGGGTGACTGCCAATCTGCTGCACGGGCCCACGGACCGTCACCTATGGGCGGAACGATATGAGCAGGATCTGGACGATGTTCTGGTGCTGCAGCGCGATATTGCCAGGGCCGTTGCCCGCCAGGTGCGGGCATCCGTGTCGCCGGCGGAGCAGGAGCAACTGGCGCTTTCCCGCCCCGTCAACCACGATGCGCACGAGCAGTATCTGAAGGGGCAGTTTCACTACTACATGTGGCGCGCGCCCGAGTTTCAAAAGGCCCTGACTTACTATCAGCGGGCCATCGATATCGATCCGGATTACGCCGAGGCCCACCTCGGACTGGCGAGAACCTACGGCTGGCTGTGGATCGTGGGAGCCTTGCCGCCACGAGAGGCATACCCGAAGTTCACTGCCGCCCTGAAGCGAGGTACGGAGATTGATGACGGGCTGGCCGAGGGCCACTATGTGAAGGCTGTCGCCGCCTGGTACTTCTTCTGGAATTGGGCCGAAGCGGAAGCGGCGTTTAAGAAAGCGCTGGAGCTGAACCCGAACCACGAAGAGGCGCGCTTTGAATATGCTTGGTTTCTCTCCACGATGGGGCGGCAGGATGAGGCCATTCCCCACGCGGAGCGGGCGGTGGCGGGCGACCCCCTCTCGGCTCCTGCAAATTTGGCCCTTGGGGATGTGTATTCCCTAGCCGGAAGATTCGACTCAGCACTCGCTACCTTGCAGCGGGCCGCTGAACTGGGGCCGAATGACCCGCGCGTCTATGAGTTCCTCCGCGCCACTTACAACGCGCTTGGACTTTACGATGAGGTGGTCCGGATAGAACAAAAAGCGATGATGATGCGAGGAGCCAAACCGGAAGACATCGAGGCGTTGGGGAACGCATACCGCACCGGTGGCCGGGCCGGGTATCTTCAGTGGCAACTGGCGCGGGCCCGGCATCCGTTCCAAAAGGCAAGGCTGCAAGCCCATCTGGGGATGCACGATGAAGCCATGGCCAATCTGGAGGAATGCTATCGCCAGCACTGGTGGGCAATGGTGCGGCTATACACCAATCGCGAATGGGACCCGATCCGGAACGACCCAAGGTTTCAGGAACTGCTGCGCCGCATGAAGTTCCCGGGTGCAGGGTGATGGGCGTCTGGCAGTTCCGCACTAGCTCGCCACCGCCATCTCAGAAAGGCACGTGCCACAAATCCTCGGGCCGTCGACGAGCACAGTGAGGATACCCACTACCCGCCGGGGCCTGGAGCCAGAGTGTGGGTGGAGAGCTGGCACGGACGTCTGGAAAGCCGGACCGGTTTATGCATTCCAAGGGGGGTGTGTTGTGGGCCGGGTAGGTGTTTGGTGTATCCTTAGCGGTTTCCGCCCCGCTGCGAATTGAGCCCCGTCGAACTCACCGAATTCGAAGATCCGCGCGCCTGCGCCACCGTTCTTGCCCCATGAAAACACTCATCGCATGAAAACATCTGTCATCCGCCAGCGGGTTGCTGATTTCCTCAAGCAGCATCCCCCCTTTGACGCACTGCCGGAGGAGGACCTGCTGCTGCTTGCGGGAAGCGGGAAGGTGGCTTTTCACGAGAGTGAGGAGTACATCGTGCGCGACGGTCAGACCGCCATGGAACTCCTTTGGGTGATCCAGCAGGGGTGCGTGGAGATTGCACAGCCGGGCGGTGAAGGTGAGGTGCTTCGTGACGTACTGGAGGCGGGGGGCGTTGCGGGTTGGCCATCAGAAAGCCAAAGCAATAATCTTCTGCCGAAGCCGGCACGCTGAGGCTAACGAAAAGAACGAGAGCAAGAACGAGCGAGGCATTTCGCCGCATGGAAACATGATAGCCCCAGGGATGGATTGGGTTACCGCAAAAGCCGCCTTTCGACGCTTGCCCGCCACGAGTACCGCTTAGGCAGGGCGGTTTTGCGAAACGAAGCCACAACCGGTCTGGGCGGAGGTTTCGAAGCGGGGAATGCAACGCCGATGGGAACACCGGGCCAAAAAAATGGCCGACGGTTGAAAACCCGCCAAGGTCGCTAAAGCGTTTATTAACAGAATCTTAGCGAAGGAATCAGCCTCGATGATTTGTCCGGATTGTCCGGATTTTTCCGGACAAATCCAGACACCCCGCGCGCCACGATCCTCCCGTAAGCGTCGATTGTTTCCGTTGTCAGAGAACGCTGGCAGGAAGCAGCCTCGTCGAGCGGAGCATAAGCCTGGCCAGACGACGGAGTTTTCCCGCACGTCAGATTGTACGTTTTGCATTCGCCAAAACGAACCATCGGTTTGCACCGAAAGCGGCACGGAGAGTCTAAGTGCCTTCTTATGTGCGAGTTAGGCGGGCAAAAATCATTCTCGGGCGCCGGTGATGTTCGCCGAAAGTGTGCGGTTGAACGGGCAAAACCTTCAGCACTTGCGGGAAAAGACCATTGCTTGACTGAGACAGAAAATCGGACATGGCTCCGGACATTCCATTTGGGATGAACCGTCCAAACAATTGATAACCAGTGAGGTACTTAGGAACAAAGCCGGACGTGGAACTGGACATCATAGCGGCGGATCGAGGCGAGTTGCCACTCGGCGAAGCGGGTGCCGTTGTCGGCACCGGGGAACGGCAGGCACGAAGGATCGTTTCTTCGCTGTTTGAAGAAGGAGTGGTGGCCGCCGAGAGCACCCGAGCCCCCCTGCGCCTGGCCTTCCCCGCCGCCCTTGCCTCCCGATGGATGCCTGCCTCCCGATGGATGCCCTGCCTATTTCCGGAACAGATAGGCTGAGGGTTGGGGTGAGAAACGCAGACGCGCGACATTGAGTTAATTTCAGAAGCTTGGAGACAGAATGTGGATGGGTTCTTGCCTCAATTAAGTGATAGCTAGAAACCTCCGCTGATCACCTGGTAGGCGTCGTCGCCGCAGAGGCGGGATTGTTCAGATTTGAATTCCCGGTCAGGCTTTACTTTCAGATCCACGGTCATCGTGGCGCTGAACTTGACCTGATACCGAATTCATACCGAATTCACGTCAAGTTTTCCAGAGAATGGCCGGATGCACCCGATCAGTGGCTGCTCAATCGGCGGCACCCGGTCTTTTTTGTCTGGCTGGAAGGATGGTCGCTTATTTCTTACCTGGCAGGGTAGGCAAGCGATCGTAGTTCGGCTTGCCTCGCCATGTGTCTCCTTGCACCTTATCCAAAGACCGTTGCACCTGGACACGGCGTTCGGGAGCAACTGAATCCAGGAGTTCGGCCAACTCTGCTGCCATACTGAAGCGTCGCCCCTTGCCTGTATCCATCATTTCGAAGGGATACGAGGCAGCCATGGCTTCCCCAAACAAAACGTCGCTCGTCGTTTTGGAAGCTAGATGACGCTTTACCCAGGGCCAACCCCGGTAGTCCTTGCAGCGTGCCATCTCTTGGGCGATCCCGATCTGCACAACTGGACTGGCTTCTTCAAGACGAGGTAGCGCTGTTTCAGTCCATTCGCAGGACGCCAGCGTCGCAAGAGCTCCGCCAACATACCGTGCCAAAGCAGAATCGCGCCATCTTACAAGTTCGAGATAGAGTTCCTTCTTGGCTAAGCCTTTGTCGGTGCCCGGTTGAGCCAGCAAGTACGCGGCTGCGGTCGCGGCATCGATTCGCCCCTCGTGGAGGACCCAAATCAGGTTCCAGGTGTCCATGGAGGAGTAGCCGCGTTGGTTGAGCTGCGAAACAAACGAATCGGCAACGCGCTTGTCTGCCCAAAAATCATACGGTTTGACCGCTGGAGCAGTCGCGACGAAACAAACGATAAAGAATAGTAGAAATCGCATCATGTTCTACAAAGAAGGGCCGGATGCATCCGATCAGTGGCTGCTCAATCGGCGGCACCCGGCTCATCTTATCAAGCTGGTGAGATCGTTGCCCCCCTACTTTTTCTCTGGCAGGGTGGGCAAGCGATCATAGTTCGGCTTGCCTCGCCATGTGTCTCCCTGCACCTTTTCCAAAGACCGCTGCACCTGGACACGGCGTTCGGGAGCAACCGCATCCAGCAGTTCGGCCAACTCCGCCGCCATACTGAACCGCCGCCCCTTGCCTGTATCCATCATTTCGAAGTGATCAGACGCCGACAACGCTGAGCCAAACACAACATCAACCGACGTTTTCGAAACAAGATGATGCTTCACCCAGGGCCAGCCGCGGAAGTCCTTGCATCTGGCCATTTCACGGGCGATCCCAATCTGTTCCGTCTCACCGGCTTCTTCAAGACGAGCGACGGCTACCTCAGTCCATTCGCAGGATCCTAGTGTCGCAAGTGCCCCTCCCGCGTACATCGCCAGGACTGGGTCACGCCATCTTGTCAATTCAAGATGAAGCTCCTTCTTGGCTAGGTCTTGATTGCTGCCCGGTTGAGCGAGCAAATACGCAGCCGCCGTCGCAGCATCAGTTCGCCCCTCGTGGAGGACCCAAACCAAGTTCCAAGTGTCCAAAGAAGAGTAACCCAGCTTTTCCAGTCGGGCTGTGAAGGACTCCGCAATGCGCTTGTCCGACCAGAAATCGTAAGGTTCGACCGCCGGGGCGGTCGCGACGAGACAGAGGATAAAAAATAGTAGAAATCGCATCATGCTCTCCTAATTGGACACCGTGATTGGTTGGCCGCTTGTCCCGTAGGCCGTTGTGAGCGTCAAAGTGCGTTGCCCCAGCGGGGCGTCCGTGGATACCGAGTATTTGACGTTCACCTGGTACTTCCCCACATACTCGATCATCACAGTAACGCCCGTGCCGGACACCGCAACGCTTGGGCTTGCGTCAAGGTAAAGGCCATAGATCTCGAGGTATTTGTTGGAGTCGCCTCGCCGGACGGTGGAAGGAAGAATTCCACCTACATTGATTTGCGGTGCAAGTGGGTTGGGTATTGCTGAGTAGATAGGTACATACTGCGGATTTGTGATCCTATGTGTTTCCACCTCAGAATCTAAAAGTTCGCGGTCATTGGCCCGGCCGTGGCGGGCCGCCATCTCCGCATCGAGAACTGTAGATTGAATTGTTGACTTCGCAGTATTGGCGTCAGCCCAAGAGGGACTAAAGCAGTTAAAGTCCTTTGCCGTCGCAGCATTCGTTTCGAGATAGGTTTCAAAAGCATTCATCTCTTGCTGCCAGAACGTTGCGGAGTAGAAACGATTCACATGCTCAGTTTCGTGATTTTGCGTAATGGTCTGCACCCAGTATCGAGTCCGCGACGGTCCGAATCCAGTGTTCGCAAGCCCGCTGGTATCGAGGTCGCTCCTTGCCGTGTCGTACGCCTGCTGCGTTGTTTGAATTCCGGCGCCGATTGGGAACGGAAGAACATTCCCGACCGGAAGGTTCTGGCGAACAGGGCCTCCTCCCCAAGCGGAGTTAATGCCTTGCGCGTATCGATGCGAGATCTCTCCCAGGCGGAATACCCAACGATTCCCGCTAACATGCGGAGTGAATTGGTATGTGGGGTCCGTGATGCCGTAGTTGCCCCCTCCAAACACAGTGAGGCCAGGATCGTTGGGCGGCACAATCGAGTTGCCGAGCGACCAACTCTTGGGCGCATTATTGCCTGACGACGGGGCGTCGGTAGCATCGACGACATGGACCAAAACCGTCCCCGCCTGCGAAGTCCCGATCGACGCTCGGATTGTGGTGTTGCTTGCGGTAGATCGGGGCACCAAACGCTGCAAATTCGTGGAGCCGGGAGTGCCGTTCGTCCACGTGAGGATTGATGGATCCATCCAACTTGGCGTGACGTTAGCAGTGACCGTGACGTTTCCAGAACCCTTTGCATCCCACCAGCAGCGGTCGGCTGCCCGCTCTCCGCGCTGCCGGTGAACGAGAGTGTCGCGCTGACAGACGTCTCCAGTTTGCAGTAGCCGTTTGACGAAGTGCAAGAGACCGGCATATTGTACGGGTTGTCAATGCCCGAGAACGGTGGCAGCCTCTCCCCCGAGTAGATGTTCTCAAACTCATGAAAAGATTCCACTTTGAAGGAGCCAAAAGAGGCCAGCGTGGATCCGGCTGCCCACGCTCCACCTCCTGGGGTGGCGGATGCAATCTCCCAGTAGGATATGGTCTGCCCGTTCCAACTGAACTTGTGTTGCTTGACGTAGGGGCGCCAGGATGACACATTCGCGCCTGTGACGAAGCTGTCACTGCGTCCGTATAACTGGCCGTTATAGGGGGTTAGCTGTTCACCCAGCCAGAAAATTGTCGAGCTGGCCAAACCTCGCTGAGGGGTAGCGCTCTTCGCTGACTCTGAGGATTTGAGTTCGATGCGCGTCAGATGAACTGTGCGCTGGATATGCTCCCGGAGTAACTGCCAGTCATGGCTATTGAATACGCTTCGCAGGGCGACGGCAGTTTGTTGCAGCGCGTCACTTCGATCCGCCTGCTTTCGAGAGCTTGCACTGGATTCGGCGATCCTGTTGAGTTGACTCGCGACCGAAACTGCCGCCGAGTCAATGGCCTTTAGCGAGGCCCCTGTAAGCCCATACGCCGACGGAGCTTCACCCGCAGTCGCGCGTAGATGGCGGTGCTGTTCGAGGAACAAGAAGAACTGTTCCTGTTCGAAGTCGTTCATTGTTGACTGTTGTCCCGAAACGAGAACCGCTGAGATGAAAAGAAAGACGAGAGGTCTAAACATCGGTTTTGTAACTCTAGACTTAGAATTGCAAAAAAAAAAACAGATAAAGCAAGCTGAAACTGCTAAAAGTACGAATTTTTTCGGCATTCCAGTGTTCGATATCCGATGGCGACAACATGCCGGTCAGTCAGATTGAAATTCCGAAGACTCAATTAGCGCAGTACCAGAACCGCCCTCGCCGGGCTTCGGGCTCGACGGATGGCCTTCCGCAACGCCGGACTCGCGCCCGGGGCTATCCATGGATCCGCCGTCGCTTCGCTCCCGGCTCGCCAAACGAGTTGCCCGGCGACGAGCGATGCCCATCCATGGCCGACGTGAAACCATCGACCCGAGGAAGGAAGCGAGATTTCACGACCTCGTTTTCTTCGTGAACAGCCTCGGGCGGGCTAGAAACCTCCGCTGATTACCTGGTAGGCGTCGTCGCCGCAGAGGCGGGCCAGTTCGGCTTTGAATTCGCGGTCTGGCTTTATTTTCAGTTCCACGGTCATCGTCGCGCTAAATTCGCGGGTCTTCTCTACGATGAGTTGCACTTCGGTGTCACCGGGCTTGCGCTCAAAGAGGGCACGGACCCGGGCGGCGCGGGAATCGGTGCCGTGCTTGCCGGGTTCGAGCGGGACGCGGATCGAAACCAGCAGGGGGAACTTTACGAAGGCGTTGCGCAGGGGGACGATGTCGAGCACGGAGATCTTCGGCGGGCCGTTCTCTTCGGGCAGGACGCTGCCCGTTACCAGGACGGCTTCGTCTTCCTTGATCTGATCAGTGAGTTGTTCAAAGTGCTTGGCGAAGCAGACCAGATCCATCGTGCCTAGCCAGTCTTCGAGCACCATGGAGGCCCAGGGGCGGCCTTCTTTGTTACGGCGGCGCTGGATGCCGCTGAAGACGCCGCAGAGTTTCACCTCCTGGCCGCGGGGCAGCTCTTCGAGACCGTCGCTTTCGTGGGTGCGGAGGTCGAGGACGAGGTCGCGGTATTCGTCGAGGGGATGGCCGGTGACGTAGAAGCCGAGGAGTTCTTTTTCGTAGCCGAGGGATTGGCGGTCTGTCCAATCGGGGACGCGGGGAAGGGAGCCCCCTGAGCGGGCAGCCTCTTCCATCTCGAGGCCGAATAGGCCGGTCTGCCCGGAGGCGCGGTCCCGCCAGACTTTCGCGGCAGCATCGAGAGCCATCTCAACGGCTTCAAACTTCTGGGCTCGGGCGCCTTCCAGCATATCCATGGCGCCGGCCTTGATGAGGCTCTCGACCACGCGGCGATTGATGGCGGCAGGGTCAATTTCTTCGCAGAACTGGAAGAGATCCGTGAAGCGGCCGACCTTCGCGCGAGCGGCGGAGATGGATTCGACGGCGCCCTGGCCGACGTTCTTGATGGCGCCGAGGCCGAAGCGGATGGCCTCGGCATCGGGAGTGAAATTCCAGTCGGAAGCGTTCACGTCGGGAGGCAGCACCTTGATGCCCATTTCACGGCATTCCTGGATATACTTCACCACCTTGGTGGTGTTGCCCGTTTCCGAGGTGAGCAGCGCGGCCATGAACTCGATGGGGTAGTGCGCTTTGAGGTAGCCGGTGATGTAGGCAAGAAACGCGTAGGCGGCGGAGTGCGACTTGTTGAAGCCGTAGCCGGCGAACTGTGCCATGAGGTCGAAGATTTTCTCGACCTTCTTTTCAGGCAGTTTCTTCTTGGCCGCGCCTTCGAGGAAGCGCACCCGTTGCTGCTCCATCTCCTCAGCCTTCTTCTTGCCCATAGCGCGGCGGAGGATGTCGGCTTCGCCCAGCGAATAGCCGGCCAGCTTGTTGGCGATCTGCATCACCTGTTCCTGGTAGACGATGACGCCGTAGGTCTCCTAGAGGATCTCTTCGACTTCGGGCACTTCGTAAGTGACCTTCTTGCGGCCGTGCTTGCGATCGATAAAGTCGTCGATCATGCCGCCCTGGATAGGGCCCGGGCGGTAGAGGGCGTTGAGGGCGATGAGGTCTTCAATGCGGGTGGGTTCATAGCGCCGGAGCACGTCGCGCATCCCGGAGGATTCGAACTGGAAGACGCCGCTGGTGAGGGCGCGGGAGAAGATGCGGTAGGCATCGGGGTCGTCGAGGGGGATTTCCTCGGGGACGACTTTGACGCCCTTGGTTTTCTCAATGAGGCCGAGCGCATCCTCAATGATGGTGAGGGTGGTGAGGCCCAGAAAATCCATCTTGAGGAGCGAGAGTTTTTCGAGGCCGCCCATGTCGTATTGGGTGACAATTTCGTCCTTGTTCGTCTTATAGAGCGGGACGATTTCTTTGAGAGGAATGGGTGAGATGACGACGCCCGCGGCGTGGACGCCGGCGTTGCGGGCCTTGCCTTCGAGGCGCTGGGCGAGCTCGAGCACCTCTTTGACGCGCGGGTCTTTTTCCGCAGCGTCGCGCATGCTGGGCTCTTGCTCAATGGCGTCCTTGAGCTTGATGTTGAGAACGGGGGGCACCATCTTGGTGATGCGATCGACTTCGGCGAAGCTCATGTCGAGCACGCGCCCGACGTCCTTGATGGCGCCCTTGGCGGCAAGCGAATTGAAGGTGATGATCTGGGCCACCTGCTCGCGGCCATACTTTTCGGTGACGTACTGGATGACTTCGCCGCGGCGGTGCGTGCAGAAGTCGATGTCGATGTCGGGCATGCTGATGCGCTCGGGATTGAGGAAGCGTTCGAAGAGCAGGTTGTATTGCAAGGGGTCGATATCGGTGATGCGGAGGCAGTAGGAGACGAGGCTGCCGGCGGCAGATCCGCGGCCTGGGCCTACGGGGATTCCCTTGCTGCGGGCGTAACGGATGAAATCCCAGACGATGAGGAAATACCCAGTGAACTTCATCTCCTCAATCAGCTTGATCTCACGCTCCAACCGCTCTTCGTAGGCGGCGAGGGAGTGCTTCAAGAGGCCACGGGCCTCGTGCTGCAAGAGCGTGGCGCGGCGCATTTCGAAGCCCTGGCGGGTGACGTATTCGAAGTACGTTTCGAGGGTGTGCTCCGGCGGAACTTCGAAATCCGGGAAGGGGTTCGCGACCTTTTCGAGCTTCACATTGCAGCGTTGGGCGATCTCCCAGGTATTGTCGAGAGCCTGGGGAATCTCGCCGAAGAGGCGCAGCATTTCCTCTTTCGATTTGAGGTAGAACTCCTGGACTTCGAAGCGCATGCGGGCGGGGTCCGACATGGTTTTGCCGGTGGAAATGCAGAGCAGCACTTCCTGCAGGCGGGCATCGCGCTTTTCAATATAGTGAGCGTCGTTGGAGGCGATGAGCGGCATGCCGGTGTCGCGGGCGAGACGGACGATTTCGCGCATCACGATGGGATCCTGCTGGAGGCCGTGATCCTGCAATTCGAGATAGAAATTGCCTTTGCCGAAGATGTCCTGATACTCGTAGGCGAGGCGCTTGGCTTCGTCGTACTTGCCCTGCACGACAGCTTCGTTGATATCGCCCTTCAAGCAGGCGGAGGTGCAGATGATGCCCTTGGAATGTTGTGCGAGGAGGTGTTTATCGATGCGGGGCTTGTAGTAGAAGCCTTCGAGGTAAGCCGTGGAAACGAGTTTGACGAGGTTGCGGTAACCTTCCTGCGTTTCAGAAAGCAGCAGCAAGTGATTGTAGCCGCTGCCATCCTGGCGGTCTTTGAGATTGCCGGGAGTGACGTAAACCTCGCAGCCGATGATGGGATTGACATTCGCGGCTTTGGCTGTGTTGTAGAACTCGACGGCCCCGAAGAGGTTGCCGTGGTCGCTCATGGCGATGGCGGGCATCTCCATTTTGACGGCGGTATCGATGAGGCTGGGGATGTCGCAGGCTCCATCGAGCATGGAGTAATCGGTGTGGCAATGAAGGTGGATGAAAGGGGCGTCAGACATGGTATTGGGGCTCAAGCGGCTGCGATTGCCGAAGGCAAACCGCACGGGGGGTTAGTTCCAGTATAGGAAGAACGGCGCGGCGCTCTCCTTCTACCCCAGCAATCCACGCCTTGCAAGGTTGCGCATGAAGGCGGCGAGGCCGAAGGTCCAGGGTTCAATGGCCTCGCTGTGGTTGACGCGATTAGCCAGCATGCCGAGGGGGGCGGAACTGATGCGGACGACGTCGCCCACCTTGTGGGTGAAGCCCTTGCCGGGTTCGTCGCGATCCATGACGGGAGCGAACATGGTGCCCAGGAAGAGGACGAAGCCGTCGGGATACTGATGGTGGTGGCCGATGGTTTGATCGACGATGATTTGCGGATCGCGGCTGATCTTGCTCATCGCGCTGGTAGCTTCGATGCGGAAACCGTCGAGGCCCTGGACGTCCATGTGGATTTCCATCTTGCGTGCGTCGTTGAAGCTGAAGGTGCGGTCAAAGAGCCGGAAAAACGGCCCGAGGGCACAACTGGCGTTGTTGTCTTTGGCCTTGCTGAGCAGCAGGGCGCTGCGGCCTTCGAAATCGCGGAGATTGACGTCGTTGCCCAGGGCGGCGCCCACTACTTCGCCGCGGCAGTTCACTGCCAGCACCACTTCGGGCTCCGGGTTGTTCCAGGTGGATTTCGAATAGATACCAACTTCGGCGCCCACGCCGACGGCGGAGAGGCTGGCGCTCTTCGTGAAGACTTCGGAATCCGGCCCGATGGCCACTTCGAGATACTGGCTCCAGATACCGCGCTCGATGAGCAGTTGCTTGAGATGGGCGGCGCCCTCGCTGCCTGGGACAACCGTCGAAAGGTCGCCGCCCAGGGCCGCCGTGATGCTCTCGCGAAGGGCCTCGGCCTTCACCACATCGCCCAGAGCCCGCTCTTCGATTACGCGTTCGAGCAGGCTGGCGATGAAGGTGACGCCGCTGGCCTTGACCACCTGCAAGTCACAGGGGGCGAGGAACCAGGGGAGGGATGGGTTACGCCGCCCGTGGTCGCTATTCTCCAAAATGGACTGCACATCGCCCACGCGCGGCAGTTGTTTGAGGCCGGCAAGCAGCTCGGCGACCTGCTCGAGATTGAGGATCTCGCTGAGCGTGGGCTCCACTCCAGATAGGTCGTAGACGCCGTCTTCGCGCACCACGACGGGGCTGGGCCCTTCAGCCGCGGGCATCCACACTCTTCCCACCAGAGTGCCGGCGAAGCGGTCTTCCGGGAGGCAGTTCTGCCAGTCGAATAAGGGGGTGGTCATGGGCGTTTGATTCCTTTTCGTCTTATTCCTGTTCTGTCTTTGCGGGTTCGCGCGGCGGTGCGTTCTTCACATACTTGTCGAGCCAGGCCAGCGATTCCCAGAGCACATGCTCAATCGTCTCCTGGGCACGGTAGCCATGGGATTCGTGGGGCAGCATCACCAGCCGCACCAGCCCACCGTTGCCGCGAACAGCCTGATAGAGACGCTCGCTCTGGATGGGGAATGTGCCGGAGTTGTTGTCGGCCTCGCCGTGAATAAGCAAGAGCGGGTCTTTGATCTGTTGCGCGGCGCTGAAGGGCGAAAGCCGGAAGTAAATCTCCGGTGCTTCCCAATAGGTGCGGCGTTCCGCCTGAAAGCCGAAGGGTGTGAGGGTGCGGTTGTAGGCCCCGCTGCGGGCAATGCCGGCGCGGAAGAGTCGGCTGTGGGCCAGCAGATTTGCGGTCATGAAGGCGCCGTAGCTGTGGCCGCCGACGGCCACGCGGTCCGGGTCAATCACTCCCATTTCAGCGGCCTTGGCGATGGCGGCTTCGGCGCTGCCGACGATTTGCTTGATGAAGGTATCGTTGGCCGATTCCGGCGGCCCCACCACGGGCATCGCCGTGTCGTCCAGCACGGCGTAGCCGGCCAGCAGGAAGAAGAGATGCGAGTAGCTGCGGATGGAGGTGAAGCGCTGCTCGGAGCCGGTGACCTGGCCGGCGGTGGCGGGGTCGCTGAACTCCAGCGGATAGGCCCACACGACGGCTGGCAGGCGGGTGCCCTGCTTGTAATTGGGCGGCAAATAGAGCGTGAAGGAAAGCTGCGTGCCGTCGCTGCGTTCGTACTTTACGATCTGTTTGGCGATGCCGCGGAGTTGCGGCGTGGGGTCGCGGAAGCCGGTGATCGCCCGTCCCGGGCCGCCGCTTTCTTTCACGATCAGATTTGGCGGCACGGATGGCGATTCGCGGCTGGTGATGTAACGCGAACCATCCCCGGTGAGTGACGTCACCACGTATTCAAAGACGTCTTCGCCGCTCTCAAACAAGCGCTGCTTCTTGCCGCTGGCAAGATCGAAACGGTCAAGAAAAGGGCGATCTCCCTTGGAGGTTGCGCCGCGACCGGAGAGCAGCAATTGCCCTTCGTGATGGATGGCCGCCGAATAGCCGTTGGGCAGCATCTTGCGGAGGGGGGTGCCTTCGTCGTTGTAGCGATCGCGGATGTTGCGGCTGAAGACGGGCTCACCGAGGGTGCCGGGTTTGGCGAGATCGACGAGGAAGGCGCGGGTCCAGCGGCGGTCGCGGTCGTAATCGCGAAGCAGGGCCAGCCCGTTGGTCTCCATCCAGGTGATGCCGGCAAAACGTTGTTCTACTTTGAGGAACTCGCTGGGCTCGGCGCGGAAGGGCTGATCGAGGACAAGCACCTTATCCCGGTGCGGCACCTTGGTTCGCGGGTCTCCGCCATCGAGCGCTTCGAGCCAGATGAGCGTGGCGCCGCCCCAGGGCAGCCAGGTGTAGCTGCGCCGCCCGGTCTTGACGCCCTCAATGGGGATCTTATCCTGGAGCGGATCTTCCGTGATCAGATACTCGCGCCGCCCCTGCCGGTCAACCACTTCGGCGGTCAAGGGGAAGCGGAAGTAGGGCATCAGAAAGGAAAAGGGGCGGTGGATGCGCTCCACCACGAAATGATTGCCATCGGGGGAGGCGGTGATTTCGCTGTAAATACCCTGGCTCAAGAACGGCGTAACCTTGGCCGAAGTGGCGTCCACAAGCACCGGCTGAGAGGTGGTGTAGAACTCAAAGAGATCTTCGTCGTGGCTGTTTTCGAGCAGATCCTGATAGGTGCGCACCGGCGCCGCGGAGCCATCGCTCTGCTGCACCGTGGGACCGCTTGGGCTGGCGGGTTCCGCGGGCGGGGCGGGGCGGTCCTTGGGCACGCTCAGCACGAGCAGCGTTTCCCCGTCGGGCAGCCACTGCATCGAGACGCCGACCGTTTCGTTCAAGGCGATTCCGGGAACCAGACGGGCCTTGGCGGTTCGCATATCGGCCACCCACAACTCCACGTGAAGGAGACGCGCCGGGAGGTGAAGTGTAACCGCGAAATGGCTCCAGGAAGCTGCGTCCACCGTGTGACCGCTGAAGGCCACCACGCGGTCTTGAGGCGCGCCCTCTATATGGCGGATGGTGATGCCAGTATAGACGGTGGGGGTATGGCGGGCGTTGTTTAAGGGGTCAATGCGCAGGCCGGCGAGACGCTTCATCGGCCGGGCAAGTTCCGCGATGGAGGGGTAGGATACGCGGTCCATCAACAGCAGCACGTCTTTGCGAGGGCTTACCGAAATCATCGGCGGCAAGGGCGCGTTGAGCACGTCCAGGATTTCACCGGGCGGCTTCTGGTAAGCGATTTGACCGTCCAGCGTGTTCAGCATCAGAACGCATCCCGCCAGCAGGATCGCGGGCAATTTCGGCACTCCCATGAGCAGATCTCCATCTCCTTGGCATTCGACAAGCGGGGCCGCTTCAAACCGCGGCCACCTGGGCACCAGCACCTGCTTGCACGAGGGCGTTCTCGCACGCTCTCAGAATTCCGGCGGCCACTTGCCGCGTGGTTTCTTCATCGCCTAGAAGAGCACGGTGGGGCAGCCAGAAGGCGATCCTGGATGCAGCTTGGACACCGGCAAGCGCACCTGATGGGGCGAGCTGTGGTAAAGCGGATTCTCATAGAGTGTGTGCGGATAGAAAGGGGTGCAGGGGATGCCGGCTTCGCTCAATGCGGCGGCGAACTGATTGCGCGTGATGCCCAACCTGGCGGCGTCCACGCGCCCCAGGAGCAGATACCAGCAGTTGCGATTCACGGCTTCCGGCACCTGCTGCCAGTGGATGCCCTTCAGCTCGTTCAAACCCTCAAGCAGGATCGCCGCGTTGCGGGTGCGGCGTTCGATCTGCTGGTCAAGCACGTCCAGTTGCGCCATCAGAACGGCCACCTGGAGCGCGGTGATCCGCAGGTTGGTGCCCAGTTCGAAATGCGCGAAGAAGCTCTGGCCCGGTAGCCGCCCCTGGTTGGCGATAGAGCGAATGCGCGCGGCAAAATCCTCGCGATTCGCGGTGACGATGCCACCTTCGCCCGCCGTGAGCACTTTGCCATTCTGGAAACTGAAGGAACCGCAATCTCCGAAGCTGCCCGCACGCTGGCCATCCCATTCAGAACCATGGGCGTGGGCGGCGTCTTCGATCACGGTGAGGCCGTGTTGGCGGGCGATCGGCAGCAGGCGGCCAAGATCCGCGAGGGGTCCCCCGAAATGCACGACAATGATCGCTTTGGTGAGCGGCGAGACCGCTTCGGCCACGCGCGCGGGATCCATGTTGAACGAATAGGGTTCGATATCCACAAAGACCGGCGTGGCACCTACTCTCGAAACCGCGGTGGCTGTGGAAACGAACGAAATTGCCGGCACGATCACTTCGTCGCCGGGCCCGATATCGGCCGCCTGCAGCGCCGTTTCCAGCGTTACCGTGCCGTTCATCATGGCGATGCCGTGGCGGCAATGCTGGTAAGCGGCGAAGCGCTGTTCAAACTCGCCGACGATGGGATGAAAGCCACCCCACTGCGGGCTTTCGAGCACTTGCCGCAAGTAGTCCAGCGAGGCTTCGGTATGAATCGGCCAGTCCGGTAATTGCATCCCCTTTACTGTACAGAAATTCGGGAATCGGGGCGGAGAGGCCGCTGTTTTTTTGGTGGAGCAAGGGAGGTCTATGTCGGCATTTCAGGAGCATTCGGAAACTTTGGAGAGGCACGAGTTTATGATGGGCACCTCCCGCGGGCGCCTAGCCGTGACGATGGACATCCTCACCGATGCGCTGGTGCTTGCCGGGCAGCACGGAGTGTATATGCAGACCGAGACCAAGAGCAAGCGCATCCCCCGCGATATTCAAATGATGATCAAGGGGATTGAAGAAGCGAAGGAGTTGGTCTTCAGCGTAATTGAGGAACTGAAGCGCGAAGCGAACGGCAGGCAGCCGGCTGGGAGTTGAGCGGAATCAGCTTTTCAGCAGGTGCCGCAGCGCGGCGTGCAAGCCGCCGTACTGGAAGCGAAAGCCCGCCGCTTCGGCCGCGACGGGCTTCACGCGTTGGCTGGCAAGCAAGGCCTGGGCGCCTTCTCCAAAAAGAAGTTTGAGGCCGAACTCCGGGACCGGAATCACCGCCGGGCGCTTGAGGATCCGGGCGAGGGTTCGCGTGAATTCGGCGTTGGGCACAGGGTTGGGAGCGACGGCGTTCCAGACGCCCTGAATGTGCGGATAGCGCAGAGCGAAGAGCATCATGCCCACCAGGTCGCTTATATGGATCCAACTCATCCACTGTTCGCCGCTGCCAAGCGGACCGCCTACGCCGATGCGGAAAGGCGGCAACATTCGCGCCAGCGCGCCGCCATCCGCCCCCAGCACGATTCCCAGGCGCAGCCGCAGCACGCGAATGCCGAATTCCCCGGCCCGCAGGGCCTCCGCTTCCCACTCCTGACAGACCTCGGCGAGAAAGTCGCTGCCAGGGACGGATTCTTCATCCAACTCTTCACCTCCCCTTGAACCGTAAACGCCAATTGCCGATGCGCTGACTAGCATTTGCGGTCGCGTTTCCGCCGCCGCCATGGCATCTACGAGGTTGCGCGTGGAGACGACGCGGCTCTCGCGGATGCGGCGCTTGATTTCGGGGGACCATCGCTGGGCGACCGGCTCTCCCATCAGGTGCACCACCGCATCGCTACCGGCGAGACTATCCGCCGGGGCCAACTCGCGGCTATGGTCCCAAAGAAAGGGAACGGCCCCCGTGGGGAGGCCGGGGCGCAGCTGGCGCGTGAGCAAATGCACTTTGGCGCCAGCGGGCAGAAGCTGAGCGAGCAGATGCCCGCCCACAAAGCCCGTGCCGCCACTGATGGTCACCTGCATCCGGTTGTCATTCTACGCGAAAAGGGTCTTTTCCCGTCCGCTCCAGAATCTCGATCTCTTTCAAGTACGCACCCACATCGGTCTTTCGTTCCATGCCGCTGAGCGCCATGTAGCGGACTTTGCCGAAGATGGGGCGTTCCTGCCAGGGGCGGTCATGCAAACCGAAACACCAGAGGATGCTGGTGTAGGTGTTGGGGTCGCGGCCGTCGAGCGCGTAGCGGTCGTGGATGTGGATCATCGTTTCCAGAGCGTCCTGGCAGGTGGGCGACCACTCGATGATCTTCTTGCCCCAATACATCCGGTAGTAGCCGTGGATCTTGCCGCGCAGCCGCATTTCTTTTTGGGTGGCATTCCAGAGGGCGTCATGCGTCTCCGCATTTTCAAATTGCGCCCTTTCATAGGAGGGGTCCCGCGGATCTTTCGCGTGCGTGCGGAGGGTATCGAGCGCCCATTCAGGCAGGTTCTTCAGACAATCGGGCCGCGCTGAAAATAGGGCGTGATTGAAGGCCAGTTCACGGCGCACGATCAACTCCTCGAGAAACGATTCGGCATCCACGTCCAGCGCTTTTGCGCGCTCTTTGGCTGCTAGGGCCACCTCAAGGGAACTGATATAGCCGAAGTGGAGATAGGGGCTGAGGTTGCTGGTGACGTGCTTGGAGGGTTCGTTGCGCCCCTCTGCATAGCCTCGGAACTTGGCGTCGAGAAAACAATGCAAATGCTTCTCCGCCGCTTCCCTTCCCCCGGCGAAGCTTATCGACGGCTTGACGCCGTGGTCAATGGCGCACGAAGCCACCAGGGAGGGGATATTCTCCACGGTGACCCCGGTGTGAACGGTTGGCAATGGGAGGGTGAAGGGCCGACGGATGGTCAGGCCGGGCGCCGCCGTGAGGTAGTTCGGCAGAGCCCGGTGGATGCGGGGACGAAGGGTGTAGGCGGCGTACTGCTTCTTCTCGATCTTGCGCATCGGCACGACGCAACTGGAATCCACCTGGAAATAAGGGCAGTCCACCTCGTTGGCGATATGCTCGTTGTTCTTGCGGGTGGAGGAGGTGGGGAAATCGTCGGTAACCACGGCGGCGGCGCGGCTGGCGAGTTTGAAGAAAACATCGTCGTTATCCGCGAAAGTGCGCTGTAGATAGAAGCAAAAACCGGCACCCGCCGCCCGCAGGTCCCGCTCGAGAGCGGGCACGCCTTCGAGGGCGAAGGTGTGCAGCCGGTCATTGGCCAGATGATGCTTGAACGTGAGCCGGTGGAGGACAAGCAACGGCAGATCGCGCTCATTGGCAAGGTGAGCGGCGAACAGGAGCGCGTGGTTCGACTCTACGCGCCGGTTTGCCTGGCACCAATAAAGGACGTAATCCGCGCCAGGGCGGAATTCCGCCGCGTTGGCTTGAAAGACACGGTCTTGCACAAGTTATGGATGATATCAGACGCCGGGCAGTCGTAACATGTGCTTACTGGGCCGCCGTGGCACCTAAGCCTTTGCGATCTTCTTCGCGTATTCCCGCGCGATGTAGTCGCAGGCGCGCACCGTCACGGCCATCATCGTAAGGGTTGGGTTCGCGCAGCCCTGGGTGACCCATGCGGCGCCATCGGTGACGAAAACGTTCTCCACGTCCCAGCTCTGGTTCCACTTGTTAAGGACGCTCTTCTTTGGGCTATCGCCCATGCGGGCGGTGCCACATTCGTGGATGCAGTGGCCCGGTACGGAAGGCTCGCGGCCATTAATGCGTACGTTCTTCGCGCCGGCGCTTTCGAGCATTGCCGCCGCTTCCTGCTTGGCGTCGGCCCAGAGAGCAAGTTCGTTGGCGCTCCAGGCCATGTCCACGCTCAAGGTGGGGATGCCCCAGGCGTCCAGGTTGTTCTTGTCGAGCGCCACCTTATTTTCGTAGCGGGGAAGGCATTCCGCCCAGACGCCCAGGCCCGCCGTCCACTCCCCGTTTCTCACGGCTTCTTTGTAGCTCTTACCAAAGCCGGGGGCGCCCATCGAAAAGCTGGGCATGGCGCCGCCCTGGTAACCGTAGCCGCGGATCATGCCGTTTGTGTGCGAGCGGTCCACGTTGCGGAAGCGGGGGACGTAGATGCCGTTGGGCCGCTTGGGCATCCCGGCCCAGGGCTTCGCTTCGGCCACGGGAAGAATGCCGCTGGCGCCGCCCTGGTAAATATGGTCCATCAGGTAGTGGCCCAGAGCGCCGCTTGAATCGAAAGCGCCGGAGTTCATGAGGAGGCGCGTGGATTCGAGCGTGGAAGCGCAAAGCACGATGATTTTGCCCTTCACTTCGCGCGGCATCCGGCTTTCGCGTTCCACATAGGCGACACCGGTGGCCTTGCCGTCCTTCACCACCAGGTGGCTGGCGACGGAATCGCAAAGCAGCGTGAGGCGGCCCGTTTCCTGGGCGTCCTTGATGGTGGTGTAGGGGCTGGAGAAATAGGAGGTGGTGATGCAGCCGCGCTCGCAGGGGCCGCAATAGTGGCAGGCCTGGCGATCCCGGTGATTGCGGGTGAGGATGGCCACCCGTCCGATGGTGACCGTGCGGCCCATCTTTGTCTTCACCTGATCGCGAAGATGCTCTTCGGCGCAGGTCATCGACATGGGCGGGAGGAAGACGCTATCGGGAAGCGACTTCAACCCCTCGGCACGCCCGCTGATGCCGACGTATTTCTCCACTTCCTCAAAGTAGGGAACCATCTCTTCATAGCTGACCGGCCAGTCTTCGCCATAGCCGTCATGGGTGGCGGCTTTGAAATCGAGGGGGCCCATGCGGTAACTCTGCCGGCCCCAGCTCAAGCTGCGGCCGCCCAGCACCCGCTGGCGGATCCAACTGAAGGGCTTTTGCTGCGTGTAGGGATTCTCCAGATCGTTGACGAACCACTCGTAGTTATACTCCGTGCAGGCGTAGCAATTGCCCTGAATGGGGCGTGTTTGCCGCACCTTGGGAGACATGCCCAGGTAAGGAAGCTGCCAGCTATTGACGTGCTCCGTATAGTCCTGCTTGGTGATCTTCTTGCCCGCCTCAAGCAGGCAAACCCTCATGCCGGCTTCAGTGAGCTTTTTTGCCGCCCATCCCCCGGTGGCCCCAGAGCCCACCACAATGGCGTCGAACGGATCTGTGGGAACCTGAATCTGCATTATTTTGTGAGTATAGCGTCCCTGAGTGACGGAGAGTCCGGGGGAGGGGGACGGGCTGGGAATACACGGACTGACCGGCGAGCCGTTATTCTAAGGAACTGGCGGTCTATTCGAGCGCTCGGGAAATCGGAGAATTGCGGCCATGCTCTTTCTAACGGAACGCGAAGTGAAGCAGCTTCTGCCGATGCAGAAGGCCATCGAACTGGTGAGGCAATCCTTTCTGGATATGGCTTCCGGAAAGGCGCTAAACCTGCCGCGCCGCCGCATGTATCTGCCCTCCGGCGCGGTGTTCCACCAGATGGCCGGGGCGGACGAGCGGTATTTTGGAGAGAAGCACTACGCCACCCATCCGCGGCACGGAGCGCACTTTCTGTTCACGCTCTACCGGGCTTCCGACGCGATGCCGCTGGCGGTGATGGAAGCAAACGAACTGGGGAAGATCCGTACGGGGGCCGCCAGTGGCGTGGCCACGGACTTGATCGCATCGCCGGATGCGTCGGTGGTGGGGCTGATCGGGGCCGGGTTTCAAGCCAAGAGCCAGTTGCACGCCATTTGCTGTGTGCGTCCCGTCCGCGAAGTGCGCGTTTTTTCCCGCCGGGCGGAAAGCCGGGCGCGCTTTGTGGGGGAATTCCGGGAGTATGACGCGGGCGAAGTGAGAGCGGTGACGACGCCGGAACTTGCGGTGGAAGGCGCGGACATCGTGATTGCGGCTACCTACTCGAAGGATCCGGTGGTGGCCGACGCCGCCATAGCCGGCGGCACTCATATCAACGCAATGGGGTCGAACGCGCCCGACCGGAGGGAACTGAGCACGGCTACCGTCCGGCGAGCTCACCGGATAGCCCTCGATTCACGGGAGCAGGCCGAACTGGAGGCGGGGGACCTTCTGCTGGCCTACGGGGGCACCGATTGGCCGGCCGCGCAGGTTTGCGAAGTGGCCGAATTACTCAGCGGCAAAGCAACAGGAAGAACTTCGGCCAAGGAACTGACGATCTTCAAATCGGTGGGCTTGGGAATCCAGGATGTGGCGGTGGCTGGATGGATCTACGAGCGGGCCGTCGCAACGGGAATCGGGAGCCGCATCGAAGCCACCCGCGCTTAGTGCGGCAAGTTCACTCCAAAGCTATTCCGGAGCGAACATCTGCGAATCGGTTCCTTCGCTCCAGGCGCTCACTTTGAGACGCCGGCAGACCCAGCAAAGATCTTCTTCAGAGATCGGCGCCACCTCGGCGCCACAAATGCCGCACTTGCGCCCGGTGAGCGGCTTGGCGCTGCGGGCAGCGGGCAACTTTGGCCGCTTCGTTTTGGGGACGTCGATCTTGGGGGACTTTTGCATTCAGCATCCAATCGCTTCGAGCCAAGGGCTCCGCTCCAAGGGCAGTCTTAACGTCCTTTGGGGATTTCCTGGGTCCCTTAGGGAGTTTAAGCGCCGTTAGGGCTTTTGAGCAGGCCCAGAGGCAACATGTCCTCAAGGCCGCTCATCAGAGAGTGGCAAGCCGCCGTTCGAGGCGCCCTGCCGTGCGGTATCTGTATGTTTATCGTATCGGACGTTCCGGGAATCGGAAAGAGTCGAACGAAGGTGCAAGCGGGAAAAATGGGGGGGCGCTGCCGCGCGCGAAGGCAGTTTACGCCGCGCGGCGAGCGCCAATGACGAAACCGGCATCCAGGGATGCGCTGCAGCGGGGGCACTTTTGTCCAGGCTTGGACTTGGCCCTTTTTCCAGCGATGAGCAGCGTCGCCCCTACCGTTCTGGTGCAGAACGGACAGTAGACTTCACCCTCTATTTCCTGGACAACCTGCTTCTTTTCGACTGGTTGTTCCAAAGTCGCGATCATCTCGGTTTTACCTCCATGCAAATGGACGAACTTTTTTCGTCCAAGGTTCAGGAAATTCACACTGCGGTGAAGATTCCAGTAACAATCAGCCGCGACCATTGTTGTGGCCGCAGTCCACCTCCGCGATGCGTCGGCAGGCGGGTACTCACTGTCGATTCAGGGCCGGTTTATCCAGGCAAACGCCCGGCAGAAACAGGATTCCAATGGCAACGGGGAGCGACTACAAACAAGATCCTCAGCATGGAGCTTCGGTTGCGATCGCGAACGCGGATTGAACGAAAACGTCAACCGGTCTTCGCGCCCAGCAAACTCCCCGCGGGGATTGCATTCGCCCAGCGCGCCAGCACCGGGCCGCAAGGACCCGATTGGCACAATGCCAAGCAAACCTTTCAGATTTTAGCGCGGATTTAGGGAATTGCAAGAGGGAAATCGCACAAATTCCGTGGAAGACCGTTTGTGGAGATCCGGGAAGGTGGCCTGGAGCTTGGCCGGGACGTACAATAGCTTCTTTCGGCAGGAACTTCGCTTGGCGATGCTTGCTTTTGGAGAGGAGATCGACGTTGGCGGTAACCGCATTTTTATTCCCCGGTCAGGGCTCGCAGACGGTGGGCATGGCCCGGAGCCTGGTGGAGGGCTTTGAGCCTGCCCGGCTTCTTTTTGAGGAAGCGGACGAGGCGCTGGGCTTCGCGCTCACTGCCCTGATTCTGGAAGGTCCCATTGAAACGCTGACGCTCACCGAGCACACCCAGCCGGCGATTCTGACGGCTTCCCTCGCGGCCAATCGTTACCTCGAAGCGCAGGGCATCACCCCCGATTTCGTAGCCGGGCACAGCCTGGGCGAATACAGCGCGATCGTAGCGGCGGGTGGACTGAGCTTCGCCGACGCGGTGCGCACGGTGAGAAACCGGGGCCGGTACATGCAGGAAGCTGTTCCCGCCGGAAAAGGCGCGATGGCGGCGATTCTGAAGTTGCCGATTGACCAGATTGAAGGTATCTGCGAGCAGGCGGCACAAGGGGAAGTGGTGAGCGTAGCCAACGAGAATTCTCCGGACCAGACCGTGATTGCCGGAGACAAGGCGGCGGTGGAGCGGGCTGGCGAACTGGCAAGAACGGCTGGCGCGAAACGGGTGGTGATGCTTCCAGTGAGCGCCCCTTTCCACTGTGCCCTGATGACTCCAGCGCAGCTCAGGCTGAAGGCGGACCTGGAAGCGCTGGCCTTCAAAGAGCTGCGGGTGCCCCTGGTGAACAACGCGGACGCGGCCATCGTGCGGGAGGGCGAAGCCGTTCGCAATGGGCTGGTGGAACAGGTTCCGAACCGGGTGCGTTGGGTGGAAAGCATGTTCCGCCTGGTGGACGAAGGCGTGGAGCAGTTCATTGAAGTGGGGCCCGGGGCGGTGTTGAGCGGCTTGCTGCGCAATATCGATTCGGCCCGCAAGTGCCTCAAATTTGGGGAGATTGCGGACTGGGAGAAAGTGAACGAAGGGCTCTCAAGGTAGCCCGATGATCGCCGTGGAGATGCCGCGGCGCCGGAAGTGGAGGGACCGTGAAAATCGTCGTATTGTTTGCCCTGATGATTGGTGTGCTGATGGCCGTGGGGCCACTATCAGCGCAGAATACCGCCCGGAGCGCTTTTGAAAGCCAGCCGGGCGGCTGGACCGATCTGATGCCCAAGCCGGGATTACCAGGCTGGACCAAGCTACCCATCCCAGCCACCGCCGCGCTCGACCCCAAAGAGCAGTGGGCCGTCCGCGATGGCTTGCTTATTATCGACGGCACTGGGGGCCACGAGTGGCTACGCTTTGACGGGAAACGCTACAAGAATTTCATCCTCCACGCGGAGTGGCGATTCCGCAAGCTCGAAGGCACCCCACGCTACAATGGCGGGCTCTATTTTTGGGCGAGCGCCGATGGAAGCCAGTTCTATCAGGCGCAAACCGGAGAAGCGGGCGGCTGGCTGTTTGGCGATTTCCCGAAAGACGGCGATCGCAACCGTACGAACCTGCGAGAGCAGATGACCGGGAACCGCATGGCTCCAGTGGGGGAGTGGAACACGTTTGAGGTGACCGCCACGGCTGAAAAGTATCGAACTCTGGGTGAACGGCGCGGTGCAAAGCCGGTGGGAAGGACCGCCCGTGACGGAGGGCTTCCTGGGACTGGAGGCGGAGGGTTTCTACATGGAATTTCGCCGGTTGGCGGTGAAGGAACTCCCCTAGCAGGGGTGACGAAAAAAAGCCGCAACCGGGTCCCGGTCCGGTGCGGCTTAAAGAAACGCGATTGCGATCAATCTGTTTGGCCTTGGTGGGCCAGAAACCTCCAAGGGAACTTAGAGCACGATTTCGTGGCCCTAAGGGCGTGAGTCTGCGTCTGCCTTGCAGGGTCTACGCCTTGCTATGCGCTAGGAACCCAGGTATCCGGTTGTTGTTGTCGCCAGGTTCGACCAGATCGTACCTGCATTTCCACCGAACGCACCCACGCCCGTCAGCGCCGCAAGCACGATGAGTGCCAGCAGCAGCGCGTATTCGACAAGGTCCTGACCAGATTCGTCTTTTAAGAACGCTCTTATTTTTTCCATACGATCCTCTCGGAGCCCGGACATCTATTGGATGCCGGTAAAGTCCGCGGATGGGAACCGGGGCATTGACTCGAGCCAGCAGGAGAAACCACTCCTTGAGGCTCCAGGTAAGCAACGATCCGTCCGTACGCCTGGTACCAGGATGGCGTCAAAGGATGTTTGTGTCAAGAAAAGAATTAACACTTCAATTGAACATCTCTCTTGTTTTCAAATGAGTACTAACGGCGCTGAGGCCCGGGAGCGTGTCTACTAGATTTGTTTTATGATATACAGCTATCATTTTTTCGGATTGCATTGAGCAGTGCCCACACAAGCTGGGGTGCTTCTTTTGTTTGTTTTCAATGGGTTCCTCGATTCGCTCAGGACGCGACGCCCCGTGCTGGGATCTTCGAAAGGAGAGGAGCGAACCGTACTCTTCCAAATGGTGCGGGGATCTGTTATCCGTTGCGATAGGAGACGGCAGCGTAAAGTGGTACCGAACTGAACGCGAAGCACCATCGATCTGGAGGCAGTCGAATATGGGAGGGCGGAGCAACCGCTCTGGATGGCCGATGAAGCCGCTCCAGTGGCCCGGCGCTGTCCTTTGGAGGCAGCGAAATGGGCAGGGCGCGGGCGCAGGCGCATGAGTGGGAAGCGATGCGGCAAGCCACGGCGAGCGGTGTACACCGACCTATTGAGCACGCGCTCGCGGAGGGGGGAAACTCGAAAAAAAGGCCCTTGGGGTTGCCAAGGGCCTTCTTTTCGAAGCGGAATGGGATGTGGAAGGTTCCGTTATCCCCTGGTCACGTTCAGGCGGCGACGCCCGACCAAGCCGAGGGCGAGTACGCCAAGGCCAACGAGGGCGAAGGAAGCCGGTTCAGGAATCTCGTTGGTGTCCGGCTCATAGGTGTAGGTAACCGAGATCTGCGCACCCATGCGGGTATTGATGAGGGTTGCGCAGTTTCCGCTACCGCAACCGGTATTGAGGATGGCCGACCCATTCACCGCGTAGGCGATGGTGCCGCCACCGATGAACGCCGAGAGATTGCCTGGATTGAAGATATTCCCCAGGTCAAATTCCTGAAGCGAACTGATTGGCACGGAGCCTCCGCCACCGGCAACGTTCAAGAAGGTTTCGCCGACTGTGAATGTTCCGCTAGCGGACTGCGAGTGGTTTACACCTTCGCCCGTGACGGAGATGGTGGCGAGCGTATAGTTGTAGGACACGGGGGCCGCGTTGGAACCGTTGTTCACGAGCGAGCCATCCTTGTTGATTTGCGTATCGACGGTGATTTCGACACCCGTGAGCGTCCCCAATCCTGCATTGAACTGCGGAAGCAGGATGTTGGTGTTGAAGGACGTTTGATCGCCGAGGTTGTAGCCGCCGGGCTGCGCGATTGGGCCAAGGGTGATCGTTGCCGCGTGCAACCCAATCCCAGCCAACAGAGTTGCGAGAAGTAGTCTCATTTTGCCTCCAAAATTATGCGGTGACCTAGGCAACGATACATTTGTTTCCCAGGTTTAGCGCTCAACCGAGTCTAAGGTTTAGCCGTAATGGGCGTCAAGTACTTCCGGTACCGATGTCGCTTTGGAAATTTTACGATTCCCTGCCGCTAAGTGGAGGCAACGATTGGGTGGTTTCCTCAGGAGGCTCTCCCGCAAGGGCTCGGAGGCATTGGCTAGTCCGATTCTTCCTGCGCACCTTGGCTCCTAAAGTCCCAGATTGGCATGAAAAAAGACTGCGGAGAACCCCTAGAGTACTATATGGATAGTACTATGCAGAGGGGAACTTGGACGGGCGATGCGATGCGTCTTGACGAATCGGTCCAGTTTGAGGAAGAACGATGATCGAAGCGGACCCGGGCCTATCCCCGATCTGTAGCGATGCGATTTCTGCGCAGTGGCGACGAGGGTTTGGCGTCGGGGGCAGGGGGGGCAGGTGAGACAGCGGGTAGACTTGGTGTGGCGGGGCGAAGTTCCAAAGAGGGGAGCGGCGAATCCGGCTCGGGGAGATTGCGGAGCGGATTCTCGCCCGGGGTGACTTCCACCAACTGGAATTCGATCACGGTTTCTTTCGGCATCACCGCCTCCGGGTTCACCCTCAACTGGGTGCGGATGCCAAGGGCGCGAATGTCAACGGGTTGGATGCCTTCTACTGATTGCACTGATTCTGTAACGGTGGCATTCTTCGGAATGTAGGGCAGCGCGTGCAGTGGAAAGGCTTGGCTGCCCACATGCAACGCCCGAATCTCGATCACCAGCCGCCCTGGAGTTTGGACGGAGGAGGGCTTGGCTTTGGCGATCACGCCCTCAACCAGGGCACCCGCGGGCACGTGCTGGCCGGAATGAATTTCGACGGCCTGCTCAGTGACAAAGAGGACGGAATCGCCGGGTTTGGCCTGACGGCTGGACACATTGGCAGTGGACCGAACCCGGAGCGTGTGTGCGCGGCTTCGAGTTCCTTTTGAGAGGGGCGAGGCTACGTTTGCATGCGGAACCAGCCGCTGCGGCCCCACAAAGAGCTTGGCCACGGAAGCGGACTCCACAGAGGCTCTGGAAGGGAGGGGCGCCGGACTGCGACCAAGCCATGCTCCCATTCCGAAGGCTGCCACCAACACAAGCACTCCGGCTAATCGGCACGCATGCCGACGTAGCAGCGGCTGCCGCCCGGTGGTCGATGAAGTGTTGGTCAAATCCTTCACTGCCTGCCCATCTCCGCAACGATGATTGCGGACGCTGTCTGTCTCTTCTCAGTAAGCAAGATGCGAACCAATCCCTAAGAGCTTCAAAACACAACAGATTGTTTCATCGGCTCCCTCGACGGTATGTAAAATTTACTCCCGCCCGCACGCATTCGCCCGCTTCCCTACACACTTCTATCCCCGCAACGAGCCACCTATTCCCACCCGCGCCGGATTTCGGCATGGGGGACGACCAATCCCGAAGATGCCCCCAGAGACGCGAAGCCGGTGACCTGTGTTTCGCAAAACTTTGTGCCAACCTGAAAACAAGGAACTGCGTTGCTCGCGATTCACCACAACCCCGGACGGAATAGCGCGATCCCGCCGCCTTCTCCTTCGGCGGCCAGCGGGTTTCTGGTGGCCTGCTCAGCGGATGGAGGATACGATCATTGAAGGAAGCCGCCGTACCGGAACTCACAACGGGGACCGCGTTGCCGAAGCTAGCGTCGTTCTTGAATCGGCGACCGGAAGGGTTGCGGAACGGACTGAGACCGACTCCGCCGGGAACTTCCGGCTCGACGCCGAGACTTTGCAGGAGCGAGCGCAGATCGTCGTCACGAAACCCGGGTTTGCCACCGGGAGGCTTCTGCTGGGAGCGGACGAATCCGGGAAACCGTTGATCATACGGTTGTCCCTCAGCGCGGTGGGGACGGAGGTTACGGTGAGCGCCGAGGTCCAGGGCGTGGATTCGATAGCCCGCGTCCCCCAGCAGGTAAACGTGGTCAAGAGCGAAGCGTTGCGGCGCCGCGGCTACTGGAACCTATCCGCCGTGGCGGCGGAGGAGCCGGGGGTTGCCATGCAGCAGACCAGCCCTACGCTGGGCGGGGTGTTTATCCGGGGCATGAGCGGAGACGACGTCCCGGTTTTCTTCGATGGGGTGAGGGTAAGCACATCGGCGGCGCGCGGCGGCATCAATACCTTCTTTAACTTGAACGAAGCAAATCTGCTGGAGACCGTGGAACTGCTTCGCGGGCCGAATACGGCGCAGTATGGCTCCGACTCGCTGGGCGGGGTGGTAAATCTGATAACGGCACGCCCTTCGCTGGCTGCCCAAGGAACCAAGACTCACGCCGAATGGGGAAGCGCCTACGACAGCGCCACCCACGGCTTTGGGAGCGATGCCAAACTCAGCCACGCCGGAGAGCGCTTCGGCATCCTCGCGGCTTTTTCCGGCAAGAGGGTAAATACGCTTCGCCCCGGAGGGACGCTCGATAGCCGTTCGGCGCTCACTCGCTTTCTTGGCCTGCCTTCCACGACGCTCTACGACCGGATTCCCGACACGGCGTTCACGCAGTATGGTGGATCGCTGCATGGGGACTGGGCGGCTAGCGACACCTCGCAACTGGTGGGCCACTACCAGCGCAGCCAGCAGGATGGCGGCAGGCGGCCGGACCAGTTGCTTAGCGGCGATGGCAATCTGGTGGCGGATCTGCGCAACCTGATGGCAGACTTGGCATATTTGCGTTACAACGCGTTCCCGGACCGGTGGATAGACCGAATTACAGCGACCGGCTCGTTTCTAGCCCAGCGCGAAGAGCGCCGAAACCAGGGAGGCCAGGGGGATGCGCGGGCCGCTATCCGGTCGGAGTTCGAGCGAACCACGGTTTGGGGAAGCAGCGTGGTACTGGGCCGCAATCGGGGCCGCAATTACCAATTGGCTTTCGGCGGGGACGCCTACAAAGAGGACTTGCAGGCGCACGGCAGCAGTGTAAACCCGTCGACCGGCGCGGAAGGGCGCTTCCGTGCTCGCATCCCCGACAAAGCCGGCTATCTCCAGAGCGGGGCTTTCTTTCAGAGCGCCTGGAGCCCGCTGGCATCCCGCTTGCGTGTCTCCGGGGCGCTCCGTTGGCACCGCGCCTCTTATCGGGTGCGCGAAGAAGATGCCCCGTTGGTGAACGGCGCTCCGCTTTTTGCGGCTGATTCGCTAGTCGCCCGGAATCTCTCCGGACGGGTGGGGGCGGTATTGGGTCTGGTGGGCGGCCTTCGACTGCGGGGCTACTACGCCCGCGGTTTTCGCGCCCCCACGGTGACCAACCTGGGAACGCTGGGCCTCACCGGCAATGGCTATGAGGTGGGCAGCGCGGAACTGGGCGGCCTGGGAGCCGTTGTCGGTTCAAGCGCCGGGGAAGACGCGGCTTCCACGGGAAGCCGGGTGGAACAGCTTCGGCCCGAGATCTCAGACAACCTGGACGCGGGCATCTCCTGGGAGGGCACCCGGCTACGCTTCGATTTCACGGGCTTCTGGATTGAACGGCGCGATGTGCTGGCAAAGCGGGCTCTTATTCTGCCCCAAGGCGCGGAGGGGCTGATGCTCGGCGACCAGCCGGTGTCGCGCCAGGACGCTTCGGGGATTGTCTTTGTGCCATTGGTACCAAATCCCGTGCTGGTGCGGACGAACGCCGGGGCGGCCCGGTTCCGGGGCCTGGAGCAATCGCTGCGGCTACAGATTGGGCGGCGCTGGATCCTTTCGAATTCAGCAAGTTACGTCCACGCCGCCGACCGCGAAAGCGGCCTCGCCCCCGATATCGGCGCCGGGGTTCCGGCCCCCAATCTGGTGACGGCTCTGCGCTACCTGGCGCCCGGCGGGCGCTTCTGGCTGGAAGCGGCGGCGGACGGCAACCTTCGCCAGGGACGAATCTCTTCGGTAGGACTGGCGGATAGGCGCGTGGGCGCGGTGCGATCACGGAGTTCCATCGCCAGGTATTTTGCCAACGGGGCCGTCGCCCAGGGACTTGTTTCGACGGGCGCGGACGGGAGACTTGGAACGGTTGACGACATGCTTCTGCCCAGCGGCGAGACCTTGAGCCAGGTGCAAATGCGCGTTTTGGGTTCGACGGAGAGCGCACCACTTTACCCCGCCATTCCCGGCTTTCTTCTGCTGCATCTGCGCACCGGCTGGCGGGTGGGCGAAGCGAGCACGCTGCTTGCGGGAATTGAGAACCTCGCTGACCGCAACTATCGCGGCATGGCTTGGGGGATTGACGGCCGGGGGAGGAGTGCGGTGGTGCAATGGCAAACCCGCTTCTGATTCCCGATATGGGTGAGCGTTAGAGAGAAGCGAGGCGGGCGGCGTTGGGAAATAGGGCATTGGACTGCTATGCTGCGAATCGTCATGATTCGCAGCGCGCGCCACGAAGACGTACCGGCCATCCTGGGGCTGATTCACGCCAACAACGATCATCTATTGGAGCGTAGCGCCGGGGAAGTGGAAGCCTTGCTGCCCACTTTCTGGGTGGCCGAGATCGATGGCGAGGTGGTGGGCTGCTGCTGCCTGGAAGTATATAGCCGCAAGATTGCGGAGGTGCGCAGCCTGGTGGTGAAGGACGGCGTGCGGCGGCGCGGCATCGGCCGGGGTTTGGTGCTGGAAGCGGTGGCGGAAGCGCGGCGGCGCCATATCGCCGAGATTCTTACGGTGACCGGGGAACTCGATTTCTTCCAGAGCCTGAACTTCCACACGTGCCTGAACGAAAAGTACGCTCTGTTCTGGCATGATGCTTCCGGAAGCGACGAAGGCGGCAACCCATCCCCGGAATCGAAAAGCACTTAGCCCGAATTCAGGTCTTCCCGCGCTGTTTGCTTCTCTCCCTGCAGCCGATGAGATGCTCAAGCGGAACTGCCGTCAGCCGGAACGTCGCCGGGCAGCCCGCTACTTCAGAGCTTCACCGATAGGGAGAGGGGGGCGCGCTGGGCCAGCATCGCCGCCGCCATCATCATGGGCCAAACCGAAACGACCACTCTTTGGACAGACTCCGGCGACGGCGGGGCGCTCTCCCTGCCGACCGAAATCAGCTATCTGGCGCGCCAGCCCATCTTCGACGCCTCTTTGCAGGTGCTGGGCTATGAATTGCTTTACCGCGGCGCGGCAGAACCCCACGCGCGATTTAGCGATTCCACGTTTGCCACCCTAAGCGTCATCTCCAGCGTCTTCTTCACGCTTGGCCGCGAAACGGTTGGCGGCTCCAAAATGCTCTTTCTCAACGTCGGTTCGGAGATTCTCGACGATGAGCGCGTTACCCTTCTGCCGCCCCGGCAACTGGTGCTGGAGATTCTGGAAGATGTCGCCCGCGACGAGGCCTTGTTGCAGCATCTGGGCAGCCTGCGGAGTTCCGGACATCTGGCGCTCGACGATATTGTGAACCCGTCGCAACTTGAGCCGCTACGCAATGCCATCGATTTTGCGAAGGTAGACTTTCTGAACATCGACTCCGCGCAACGGGCGGAGGTGTGCAGCGCGGCGCAAAAATGGCGCGTGCCCGTGATCGCCGAAAAGGTAGAGACCTATGAGGACTTCCAGGAAGCCAAGCGGCTGGGCTGCCAGTTCTTTCAGGGATATTTCTTCGCCAAACCCAACCTGTTGCGGGCGCAACGCATGAAGGGTTCCAGGAACCATCACATGATGGTGCTGGCGGAGGTGAGTTCGGCCGAAATGGATTTCGAACGCCTCGAAAACCTCATGCGGCAGGATCTCTCGCTCTCCTGGTTGTTTTTCCGGTTTCTGAACTCCGCCCAGTTCGCCTGGTCTTCCGAGATTCGCTCATTGCGCCACGCATTCGCTTTGCTGGGCGCCGAGAATCTCAGGAAATGGATTCTGTTGGCCGTGGTGCCCTACCTGGCTTCAAACAAACCTCACGAGCTGGTGGTGGAATCGCTCCTGCGGGCACGATTTTGCGAACTGCTGGCCGAATCCTCAAAGCTCTACTCGCGGGCCGCCGATCTCTTCCTGGTGGGCTTGTTTTCGGTTTTGGACGCCGTGCTCGACAAGCCGCTCTCTGAAATTGTGCAATCGCTCGAATTGCCGCCGGATGTGCGCGACGTCCTGCTGTTAAACGAATCGGCTAACCCGTGGATGCGCGACACCGCGTTTCTGGCCCGCCGCTACGCCTCATTGAACGCGGAGGAACTGGATACCCAATGCGGTCGGCTTGGCATCGCGCCCCACATTGTGGCGAACCATTATTTTGAGGCCGATATCTTTGCCCGGCGCGTCTTCCAAATGACGCATTGAGGCGTACTTTTCGCGCAAGTGCGGCAGACTCTCGTTCAAAGTTTCTCCGAACGATCTTTGTCCTCTCTCGTAGCTTTTCTAGAATAGGGTGAGCGCATCCGTTACCGCCGCAGTCGCTTTTGGCGGATCTGCGACGGAGCGGGATCGCCGCGAATACACCCGCATCGGGCGCAAAGCCCTGCGGAAGGGACATAGGAGAAGGACGAAGGATGTATTGCCATCAGGTGGATTACCAGATCATCGGGGACGACTTGCAACTGGTTGAGGTGGAACTTGATCCAGGCGAATCGGTAGTGGCCGAAGCTGGCACCATGAATTATATGGACGACTTCATCGCCTTTGAGACGAAGATGGGCGATGGCTCGAACCCCAACGCCGGGCTGATGGACAAGCTCTTCCAGGTGGGCAAGCGCATGCTCACCAAGGAATCCATTTTCATGACCCACTTCACCAACCAGGGGCAAGGCAAACGCCGTGTGGCCTTCGCCGCGCCCTACCCCGGAAAGATCATCCCCGTGGATATGGCGCAGATCGGCCAGGAACTGATTTGCCAGAAGGACTCTTTTCTCTGCGCCGCGCTGGGCACGCAGATCAGTATCGCCTTCGCCCAGCGATTCGGCGCCGGATTCTTCGGTGGCGAGGGCTTCATCCTGCAGCGCTTGCGCGGCGATGGCATGGCATTCGTCCACGCGGGCGGCACGGTGGTGCGAAAGGAACTCCGCGGCGAAACGATTCGCGTGGATACCGGCTGTATTGTCGCGTTCACTCCGTCTGTTTCCTACGACATCCAGCGTGCCGGCAATTTGAAGTCGATGATTTTCGGCGGCGAAGGGCTTTTTCTGGCCACTCTCAGCGGGACGGGCGTGGTTTACCTCCAAAGTCTTCCCTTCTCCCGGCTGGCCGACCGTGTGCTGGCAAACGCCCCGGCGGCGGGCGGAAAGCGAACTGGCGAGGGCTCCGTACTGGGTGGCGTCGCCAACATCTTTGAGCGGTAGCGAGCTTCCCGGGAAAAGGCGAGTCCGCGAGGGACGCCGGGGCAGGGCGGCCCGGCAGGAGACCACGAGTTGAGGGATCGAGGCCCCTGAACTGGCGTTCCGCGACTTGCTAAACTTACGGGGTGCGATTTGGCCGATTTCATCGGAGCGTTGCCCTGCTCGCGCTGTGTTGCCTCACCCTTAGCGGGATGGGGGTTGCGGCGGAGAGCGGCCGGGCTCAAGGCAGAAAGAAGCGGGCAGCGGCGGCACCCGCGCCGGCGCCTGCTGCGGCACCCGCTTCCGGAGAAATTGAAGGTGCCGCTTGCGCGCGCTTTGTTCACGCGGAGATGCTGGCGGATGGCCGCACCGCCACCGTGCAGGCCTTTCTTGAACGGCATTCCTGTCAGGTTGCGAATCTTGCTCCGGAGTTCGTGCTGGCCGCGCAGTTGAACGAACTGGATTACCGGCTGCTTCCCGTGCTGGCCGTGCTTGAATCCGGCTGCGGGCGGGCGACGCGAAACCACAACCTCTTCGGCTGGGCGAATGGCCGCAAGCCGTTCGCCTCCTTCCGGCAGGGCATCCACTTTGTCGCGCAACGCCTGCGTCTGGCCCCGCACTATGCAGGCAGGACGCTCACGCAGAAGCTGCGGATTTACAACCGTCGGCCCGCCTATCAGCGGAAGGTTCTGGCGATGATGGAATCCATGCCGGAAGATCTCACGCCCTCAACCGCCCAGGAACTTCCCTCGGCTTCTGGCGGCTTCGAATAGCCACTTTCCTCGCTGCGATGCGCCAGTTCAGAGGCGCAAATATCCCCGCGATGCGCCAGTTCAGAGGCGCAATAGACCAGGATCATTCCCAACAGCAGCAGCGGCAGACGCAGGGGATAATCCACCATGGCCAGCAGCAGCATGGCCGGAACGCCGAGAGCCCAGGGATAGCGCAGCGAAAGCCAGAGGCTACGGGCAAACAGGGTGGCCAGAGCGATTGGGACCAGGATGCCGCCCTCGGCCGTGTATTCAAGCCAGTCGCTGTGGGCGTGGTTCACGACGAGGCCGGAATCGCGCGTCAGGAACTGGAGGTAGACCTCCGGCCACGTGCCGAATCCCCAACCGAGAAGGGGCCGCTCGGCGATCATCTTTAGCGACGCGTGCCAGTATTCGAGGCGGCCTTCGAGCAGCGGGCCGGCGTTACGCAATCTCCAGGCGAGGATCTCGGCGTCGGCGAGCGCGATTCCGGCTGCCACTAGAGACCCCGCGGCGACGAGCAAACGAACAGTATCGCGGCGCTTGCCCTTGGCTGGCAGAATCACGGCCAAGGCGCCCAGCAATATTGCAAGCAGGACGATCCCGCTACGCGATCCGCAGCTAACCACTCCAGCTACTCCGGCGACGATGCCGGTGGCTGCCCACCACCGGCTCTCCCGAAAGGTGAAAGCCGCCCAGACAAGCGCCGGCAGCAGAAGCAGGACGAATGCCGCGTAGTGGTTCCGGTAAACGAAGGGCCACCACACCAGCGCATTCCCATCCGGGTTGGGCGCACCTGAAGCCAGAGCGCCCCACGTGAGAGAGAGCACCAGAAGGACGCTTCCCAATGGAACGGCCCCCTTCGAGAAACTCTCGCGGCATAGCAATGGGAAGGCCAGCCAAACCATGGGAATCACCAGCAGCCCCCCCGCGAAATGGTGGAGTTGGCGGAAGGTGTCGAAGCGCGATTCCGTGCTTCCAAGCGCAAGCTGCAATAGGGCAAGCAGCGCGGAGATCGCCAGCCACGCGGCCAGTGGCCACGCGGCTTGCCAGCCCCGGTTCAAACGAGAGACTTCCGCCGTCCACGCGAAGCGGCAAAGCAGCGCAGCCGCGATCGACTCAATCAGAAACCAGGGCAGGAATCCACCGTAGAACCCGGTGGGCAGAGCGATTCCGGCAATCAGTAGCAGCAACGCCAGCACCCATGCCGGATTGGGCGATTCCCTCAAGCCACCTCCCATGCTTCAGGGCTCGTTGCGGGAGCGCCCGCTTTGGTGGCGGGATTGCGTAGCACGCTCCGCAGAACCACCAGAGATTCGGCCTCGGAATCTGGCGCTGAAGGGGTGTCGCCGGCCTGAGGAGTCGCACTGGAGGCAGGCGCGTAGTCGGGCACGATGCTTCTCAGCGCAGCTCGCAATTCCGCCTTATCCATGCTGCCGTGCTGGCGAAGCGGGGCAAGCTTTGCATCCAGCCAAGCGCGTGCCACGCCCTCGCCCTTCAGGACCAGGATCTTTTGGTGTACGGTGCGAACCAGATTTTCATCGCTCAAGTAAAGCTCTTCAAACAGCTTCTCCCCGGGCCGGAGCCCGGTGTATTCAAGGGCGATATCCCTGCCGGGCACCTTGCCATGAAGAGCGATCAGGCTGCGAGCGAGATCCCCGATGCGCACTGGGCTACCCATGTCCAGAACAAAGATTTCGTCCGAAGTTCCCAGCGCCATCGCCTGCAACACTAGTTGGGCAGCCTCGGGAATGGTCATAAAGTAACGGCGCATCTCCGGATGCGTCACCGTCACCGGTCCCCCGTCGCGAATCTGCCTTTCGAAGATGGGAACGACACTTCCATTGCTACCGAGCACGTTTCCAAAACGGACGGAGACAAAGCGCGTGGCACCGCCGGAGCGGGACTTGACGATGAGTTCGGCCAAACGCTTCGTGGCACCCATCACACTGCTCGGACGGACAGCTTTGTCGGTGGAGATCATCACGAAGCTGCCGATAGCGGCGCGCTCCGCGGCATTCACCAGAGCGAGCGTGCCGAAGACATTGTTGGCGAGGGCCTCGGAAATGTGACGCTCCATCATCGGGACGTGCTTGTAGGCGGCCGCGTGGAAGACGATCTCCACATCGTGGGTTCGCATCAGCCGCAACATCTGGGCTTCGTCCCGCACATCGCCGATGGTGGGCAACATCGGGCAATCCGCGAAGCGCCCGCGAAATTCGTTCTCCAGTTCGAAGAGGGGCGTTTCGGCGATATCCACGGCCACCAGCCGGAGCGGGCGGAAGGCGGCCACCTGCCGGCAGATTTCCGACCCGATCGAGCCCGCCGCGCCGGTCACGAGCACCACCCTGCCCGCCACCCGGCGGGAAATTGCGCCAAGGTCCAGTTGCACCGGATCCCGGCCTAGCAGGTCTTCGAGATTCACTTGGCGTAGATCGGTAAGCCGCTCGGGCTTGCGAATCAGTTCCTCAACGCCCGGGATGGTCTTGCAGGGGCGTCCGGCCTGATCGCAAAACGTGACAATCTTCTGGAGTTCCGTCCCACGGACCGACGGCAAGGCGATCAGGATCTCATCCACGGCGTGGTTGGCCACCAGCCGGTTGAGTGCCAGACCGTTGCCCAGCACACGCACGCCTTGCACGATCTGCCCGTGCAGTGTATCGTCGTCATCCACAAATCCGACCGCTCGGTAGCCGATCCGCGGCTTTCGATTCAGTTCCCGGAGAAGCGCCTGCCCGGCAGACCCCGCGCCATAGATAATGGCACGCCGCAGAGGAAGGGGCGCGCTTCCCCTCTCCCGCCTTTCGAGTGCAAGGCGGACGACGATGCGCGCGGAGATGCTGAGAGTCAGCACCAGCGCCGCCTGCAAAACAAACACGGAGCGCGGCACCAACCCCTGCCGCAAGAGGAGGATGGCGGCGGTGGAAACGGCGGCGGCGATGCCCGCCGAGCGCAGCAGCAGGCCCGCGTCGGGAAGCGCCACGCGGTTCCATCCCACGCGGCTCCAGCCGGAGAGATGCAGCGCCAATGGCTGTATGGTGAGCCAGCAGGCCATCGCCGCCACGGCTCCGGGGTACCAAAGGGCAGGAACCTGAAAGTCGAAGCGCAGCAGGTAGGCCCCTACGCCGCTGGTACCTACGATGAAGACACTAAGGAACACGCGCAGCAACGCATGGCGATATGTACCAACAAGATTCCGGATGCCGTCCATCAGCTTCCTCCCAGGGTGCTAGCTCCCGCCGCCGCTCGGCTCCTGTAACGACAGGCACGCAAGATACTCCTCCGTTTCATCGGGTGGATGCGCGGCGGGCTGTAGGGTATTCGCCGTTTGGCGGGTACGCTCCGTGTCTAAGGCGGTCATCAAGCCGCAGCCTGGCAGGCCGACAGTGCGCCCAGACGCGCGCTGTAGGAACATGGCAATCTCGTCGCAGATCTCCTGCTGCTGCGCGATGCTGAGCGCGCTTCCGCTGGGGAGGCAGAGGCCATTTGCGAACAGAGTCTCTGAGAATGGTGTCCCGAAATGCTGGGCATCCCGGAACAGAGGCTGGCGGTGCATTGGCTTCCAGAGTGGGCGGCTCTCAATGCCCCTCACGGCCAGGTGGGCGATGAGCGCGTCTCGTACGTTCCCCCAGATGCCCGGATCGAGATGTAGCGCGGTCAGCCAGCGATTGGAACGGTTGCCGGGGGCCTCCGGCTGAAAGTGAATACCTGGCAAGCATCTCAGGTTCCGCCGATAGCGTTCAAAGATTTCCCGGCGGCGCGCCACCTTCTCCGGCAGCCTAGCAAGCTGGGCGACACCAAGCGCGGCCAGCAGATTACTCACTCGGTAATTGAAGCCCAGTTCGCTGTGCTGATAGTGGACCCCGGCATCGCGCGATTGGGTGCTCCATTTGCGCAGACGCGCCGCCTGGGTTTCGCTTTCGACGGCGATCATGCCGCCGCCCGCCGTGGTAATAATCTTGTTGCCGTTAAACGAATAGACGCCAGCCATTCCGAAGCGCCCGGTCTGTTCATCGGCGGCGGCAGACCCCAGCGATTCCGCGGCGTCCTCCACCAGCGCCACACCGTAGCGCTGGCAGAGTTCGCGGATTGCGGCGATTTCCGCGGGCATTCCGTAGAGATGCACAGCGATGAGGGCCTTAGGCCGGATGCCCGTTCGTGCGAAGCTGCGAAGCGCGTCTTCGAGCGCGTTGGGGTCCAGATTCCAGGTGCGCGGTTCACTGTCGACAAAGCACGGAACGGCCTTCTCATAGAGAATCGGATTGGCGCTGGCGACGAAAGTAAAGGTCTGGCAGAGCACCAGGTCGCCAGCGCTTACCCCAGCCAAACGCAACGCCAGGTGCAAGCCCGCCGTGCCGCTCGAAACAGCGACGCAGGGGCGCCCGACGAAGGCCGCCATCGCGTCTTCAAAGGCTCCAATCGCGGGCCCGGCGGTGGAAATCCAATTGCTATCGAAGGCTTCGAGGAGAGCCGCGCGCTCATCCAAACCCACGTCCGGCGGAGAGAGCAGGATTCGCGGCGATAGACTCATGGGCATCTATCGGCGATGGCCGCCGCGGCCATTAGACGCGCGAACTTACTGCGGCGCTCCGCGCAGCGTCACGTCCACTTTTTGCGCCTTGCCCGCGCGCAGAATGTCGAACGTCACCTTGTCGCCGACACGCTTTTTAGCCATCACGCGACGAAGAACGTCCGTGGAATCCACCTTGCGACTGTCGATGGCGGTGACGAAATCGCCACCCACCGGGATGCGGTAATTCCCCACGCGCACCACGCGGTCCGCCCCGCGCAATCCGGCGCTCGCGGCGGAGCCACCCTCAAAGACATCTCGCAGCAAATAGCCGCCGTCGCGGGGCAGTTCGAGATATTCGGCGAGTTCGCCGTTCACAAACATTGGCCGGATGCCGAGCCAGGGGCGGACGAAGGTGCCACGCTCCCGGTAAACGTCCAGCATCAGCTTGGCGCGGCTGATCGGCATGGCGAAACCGATGCCGATATTGGTTTCGTTGAGGATGGCGGTGTTGATGCCGATGACGTCACCGTGCGAATCGAGCAGGGGTCCGCCGCTATTGCCGGGATTGATGGCGGCGTCGGTTTGGATGATGTCTTCAAGCACGGAATCGCGGCCGGAGGAGAGGGTGCGGCCGAGGGCGGAAACGATGCCGGTGGAGAGGGAGCCTCCGAGGCTGAAGGGGTTGCCGATGGCGAGCACTTTCTGGCCCACTTTCACCGAATCGCTATCGCCCAGACGGAGGAAGGGGAGGGGCTTTTTGGTGTCGATTTTGAGGAGCGCCAAATCGTTATCGGGGTCGCGCGCCAGAACCTGGGCACGATAACGGCTCTGATCCATGAGGCTAACTTCCACGCGCTGCCCGTCGGCGGAAATCACGTGGTTATTGGTGAGGATGAGGCCTTCGGCGTTAATCAGAAAGCCGGAGCCGGCGCCCTCTCGCGGGACCACCTGGAACCAGAAATTCTCAGTGAATTCGACACTGGTGACATTGACGGTGGCGGGGTTGGCGCGCTCGTAGATATTGATGTTGTTCTGCTCATCCGAACCCAGGTCCGCGGATCGCGCCACCTCCGGACCCGCCCACAACGAGGCCTTGGAAGCACTGCCGCTGCCGTTGGAGGCTTCGCGAAAAGGGTTCCATGCGGAAAACGACACATAGTAGACCGCAATTCCCGCAAGGAAGGCCACCAGCAGGCCGAGTATCCGTCTCATTCACATTCCTCCAACAAGCGCCCGGGGTTCTCCAACAAGCGCCGGTGTGCCGCCTCAACCAGGGCAACGGTATCGTCCTTCGATCCGCTGGTATCGATCACCTCGTCGGCGAAGCGCAACTTCTCGTCCAAGGGCATTTGGTGCTCCAGCCGGGATAGCGCCTGTTCCCGAGTGAGGCCGCGGTGAACCGCCCGCTCAATCTGCACCTCACGGGGGCACCAGGCAACCCATATTTTCTCAAAATTGAGGTGGTTGCCGGTTTCGATGAGGATGGCCGCTTCCACAACGCCGATCTTCGGAGGCGGCTGCTCACCGGGGCGGGCGGGCGTTGGCGCTTCCTTCTCAAGGCGCTCAAAGAATCGCTCTTCTTCCTCGAAGACCAGCGGGTGGATGATGGCGTTGAGCGTCTTCAACCGCTCCGGGTGGCCGAAGACCAGAGCGGCAAGATGGCTTCGCTCGATCGCCCCATCCGGCTGCAAGATCGAGTCTCCAAAGGCGGCCACCACCAGCGGATAGGCGGCCCCGCCGGGTTGAAGAAGGCGATGGCCCACATCGTCCGCTTTAAGGAGGGCGCAGCCAAGGGAGGCCAGGGTGTCGCCGACAAAGCTCTTGCCGGAGGCGAGTCCGCCGGTGAGTCCCACTCGCCGCATTGCGCCTCCTTTCGATCTGGCTCAAGAAAGCTCGGCTGGCCGCGCGCGGGAGCGCCGCGCGGGCGATTTGTACACCAATCAGGCGCCCACCGCGCCGGCAAGATGCTGTTCCGCCAGAGAAACCGTGTTTACCATCAGCATCGCGATGGTAAGCGGGCCAACACCCCCGGGAACGGGCGTGTAAGCCGAAGATCGTTCCGCCATCGCGATCGGGTGAACATCGCCCACCAGCAGGCTGCCCTTCTCGGCAAGTTGGGCCAGCTTTTTCTGGTCGCCCCGCCAGATCCGAGCGGCTTCCGCGGCATCCGTGACGCGATTCATGCCGACATCGATCACCACGGCGCCGGGCTTGATATAGCTTTCGTCCAGCATCGCCGGCCGGCCCATCGCGGCCACCAAAATATCGGCACGTGAGCAGACGCCCGGCAGATCACGCGTCTTCGAATGGCAAACAGTGACGGTGGCATGCTGGTGGATCAGCATCAGCGCCATCGGTTTGCCGACAATGTCGCTGCGGCCTACCACCACGGCATCCTGCCCGGCCATCGGAATATCGTAGCGCTTCAGCATCTCAATGACCCCGGCGGGCGTGCATGCGCGCGGCCCGGGGTTGCCGATGGAAAGATTGCCCACGCTCACCGGGTGGAAGCCATCGACGTCTTTCGCCGGAAGAATCGCATCCAGAACCCGCTTGGCATCCACCTGCTTGGGCAGCGGCATTTGCACGAGGATGCCATCGATCTCCGGCCGTTTGTTCAGACCTTCCACGATGGCCAGAAGTTCATCAGTGGAGACGTTTTCGGGCGGCGCGATCTTCTCGCTAAAGATCCCCAGTTCCTCACAGGTCTTCACCTTGTTGCGGACATAGATCGCCGAAGCCGGATCCTCGCCCACCAGCACCACGGCGAGGCCGGGCCGACGATGGGCTGCCCGAAGAAATTCGATTCTGGAGCGCAATTCGGCTTTGATCTGCTCGCGAACCGCGATGCCGTCAAGGAGTCTGGACATGCATAGGCAAGGATACCAAAGTCGATTTTGAGGGAGGCTGCGTTACTCTGGGATTTGCGCAGCACAACATCGTTTGACGTGGCCGTGATTGGCGGCGGGATCATCGGCTTGAGCGCAGCCTGGCGCCTTTGCCAGCAGGGGCTTTCCGTTGCTATCGCCGATGCGGGAAAGCTCGCGGGAGAAGCCAGCGCCGCCGGTGCGGGAATGCTGGCTCCGGGTGGAGAGGCCCTCCAAACCTCCGCATGGGCGCGAGATACGGTGGATGCCCGGCAGGAGTATCCGAGGTTCGTTGAGGAGTTGCGGGAAGGTTCGGGAATCGAGATCGATTTTAGAGAGTGCGGCGCCATCGACATCGCTTCGGACGATACCGCTTGGGCCAGCCTTTCGGGCAGGCGCGGCGTGCAGGAATCGATGGGAATCGAGGTGCGCGAGATCGGGGAAGCCGAAGCCCGCCGGATGGTGCCGCTTCTTCGCCCCGGTTCCTTCAAAGCGCTGCACTATCCCGGCGACGCGATTGTCGATCCGCGTGCCGTTTGCGCCGCCCTGCGATTGCTGCTGGCGCGCGCAGGAGCCCGTTTTCGGGAGAACGAGCGCATTGCCAGAATCGAAGCTGACGGAGGTGGATATGCGCTCCTTTCGGAATCGTCCGGGCCGGTGATGCGAACAGCCTCCGTGGTGGTAGCCGCGGGAGCGTGGTCAAGCCAGATATCGGTGCCGGAGCGAGCGTTGGCAACGGGCCCGGCGCCGAGAAAAGCCATCTCCATTCGGGGCCATCTGGTGCAATGTCAGCGCCCGCCGGGCACCCTCGCACCCATTGTGCGCGAGAGGCATCTCTATGTCTTTCAACGCAATCACGGCGGCGTCATCTCCGGCTCAAACGAGGAACGGGTGGGCTTTGACCGTAGTCCCAATCCGGAGGCGGTGAAAGAAATCCTGCTTCGCACCGGACAAGCGCTTCCAACTCTTTTTGGCCCGGAGTCGAACGCGACATCCTGGCTGGGCTTTCGGCCCGGAATCGAAGGCGACGGCCCGGAACTCCGCCAAATGGAGGGGGAACGATCTGGCTTGCCTATGGGCACTACCGCAATGGCATCTTATTGGCCCCCCACACCGCGGCCATGCTTGCACGGCAGATCAGCGCTTGGGAAAAGTGACAGGCGTCCAATTGGGAAAGAAATCCGGGCGCGCGGCACGGCAGGCTTCGAGCAGGTCAGGCACGCGGCGGCAGCGGCGCATCAGGTCCACCAGCAGCTTTTCGAGCAACGGCTCTTCCGCCTTCTCCAGCCAGCTTGAAGGGATGCTGCGCAAGGCCCGGTCCACGGTGGAATCGGGGAAGTTCAAAATGCGAGACAGCCAGGGTTCGAAATCCTCCCAACAGTTCACCTGTTCGTAAGCCGCGGGCCGCAGATACAGTCCCTGGCGGGAAAGATCGTCCAGCCGCCATTCGGGCCCTTGGAAGCAATAGCCATGGTCAATCATCATGGCAACGAAGCCTCTCTGGTTCGGGCTGAAATCCCCCTCCGCGAGGAAGTCGCGATAACGGCCGCGGAAGAAGATCGCCTGGCGGGCGTCGGCATTGGTGGTCCACTGGTCAAAGGCCAGCATTCCATGGAAGTGCCTGCGGTTCCGTACGTCGCGAATCACGGCATCGGGAAGGTAGTCGTAAATGGCTGTGGTATCCGGATTCACCGGCACCTTAGAACCCAAATGCAAGCCTGCCGAGATTGTCATTTGCTGCCGGCCCTGTTCGATCGACAGCCCGTCCCGCCTGGCCTGTTCGAGCCACTTTTCAGTGAAATGCACCAGAGCGGTCTTGCCACTGCAAAGACCGAGCTGCTCCAGAATGCAGCCGGCGATCCACTCGTTGATCAGGATGCGCCGGTGCTGGGAGTTCTCGCGGAACTTCACCACGTATTGGTCGCCCGTGGAGGACTGGACCAACCAGGCCTGTGCGCCACCGCGCATTTTCCGGACGAGCTTGTCAGCAGCCACTGGCACGAACGAGAAAACCCTCAGCCTCCTATCATAAGATTGAGAGGACGTGAACTTATGGCCGAAGAAAAACAAGACACCACACCAGGCGGGCGCAGCAAAGAAGATATCGCGCTCGAGATGATGAAATTCGTCGCCGTTACCACCAACTACGGAAAGGGCGGAACCAACACCGGGTTTTCGAAACAAGCATCGAGAACGCCCGAAGAACATGCCGACGCGCTGATCGAACTCTACGGTAAATGCCGCAAAGCAGTCGACTGACAAGGGCACCCTTGCATCGCGAAAGGACCTGATAAATGGCGAAGTTTGGCACGTGGAAGCGGCGCGAGTGGATAGCCGGCGGAGCACTTGCGGCCTCCGCTTTGCCTTTGGCCGCGCAGGTGGCGCCCCAGGGTTTGGAGCAAAGGCTGGCACCGCCCGGCGGCAAGGTGCAGGCGGTGGTGGACACCGACACCTACAACGAGATCGACGATCAGTTCGCGGTGAGCTATGCCATGCTCTCCCCGCAGCACATGGATATCGAAGCGATCTATGCCGCGCCATTCCACAACGAGCGCTCTTCCTCCGCGGGCGACGGGATGCAGAAGAGCTACGAAGAGATCCTGCGAATTCTCGGCCGGCTCGGGAAGAAGCCGGATGGATTCGCGTTTGCAGGCTCGAAAACCTTCATGGCGGGCGCCGCTAAGCCCGTGGACAGCCCCTCCGCGAGGGACCTCATCAGGAAGGCGATGGCGCCGCGCTCCGCGCCGCTCTACGTCATCACCATTGGCGCACCCACCAATGTTTCCTCCGCGTTGCTAATGGAGCCCAAGATCAAAGACCGCATCGTGGTGGTGTGGCTGGGCGGCCAGCCCTTCGATTGGCCCACCGCCAAGGAATTCAACCTGCAGCAGGACCTTCACTCCTCCCGCGTGCTCTACGATTCCGGCGTGGCGCTGGTGAACATTCCCACCCGCAACGTCTCAGAGCATCTGCGCACGACGGTGCCGGAAGTGCGGCATCACTTGAAGGGCAAGTCTCCCATTGCGGACTATCTGGCGGGCGAGTACGAGAAGTACACCAACGAACGCCTCCCCTCGCCGGGCTTCCCGCTTTCGAGGGTGATTTGGGATATCTCGGCGGTGGCTTGGCTAATCAACCCGTCGTGGATTCCCAGCAAGGTGGTGCCGAGCCCGATGCTTGCCGACGACTACACCTATCGGGTGCGGGCCGGCAGGCACATGGTGCGAGTGGCCACGGGGGCCAACAGAGACCGCGTGTTCAACGACATGTTCGCCAAACTCGTCGCGGCGAAGGGCTGAGCACGGAGACTGAGCTGCGTTTAGCTTGAGGATTCGACGCGGTAGTTGGGCGCTTCCTTCGTGACGATCACGTCGTGAACGTGGCTCTCGCGAAGACCGGCGACAGAGAGCTTGACGAACTGAGCCTTTTCCTGCAATTCAAGCAGAGTGGCCGCGCCCACGTAGCCCATGCCCGCTTTGATGCCGCCGACCATCTGGTAGACGAGTTCGGAAAGCGGCCCCTTGTAGGCGACGCGGCCTTCCACGCCCTCGGGCACCAGCTTCTGGGTGGCGTCCTGGGCATAGCGGTCCGAGCTGCCCTGCGACATGGCGCCCAGCGAACCCATGCCGCGATAGCTCTTGAACGTGCGGCCCTGGAAGAGGATGGTCTCTCCCGGGCTCTCTTCGGTGCCGGCGAAGAGGCTGCCAATCATCACGCACTGCGCCCCGGAAGCGAGCGCTTTGGTGACGTCGCCCGAATATTTGATGCCGCCATCGGCAATCAGTGGCACGCCCGCCGGACGGGTTGCCTTTACGCATTCCATGATCGCCGTGATCTGCGGCACACCCACGCCCGAGACGACGCGGGTGGTGCAAATGGAGCCGGGGCCAATGCCCACCTTCACGCCATCGACGCCGAGATCGACGAGCGCCTTCGCCCCTTCGTAAGTAGCCACGTTACCGGCGATCAATTGCACTTCGGGGTAGTGGCTTTTCACGCGGCGGATGGCTTCAAGAACCCGCTCCGAATGGCCGTGAGCCGTATCGATGGCCAGCAGGTCCGCCTTCATCCGGATCAGCTCCTGCGCCCGCTCGAAGAAGTCCCCGCCCGCGCCAATCGCGGCGCCGGCACGTAAGCGGCCCTGGCTATCCTTGGCGGCGCTGGGGTACTTGATCTTTTTCTGAATATCCTTAACGGTGATCAGCCCCTTGAGATTGTAATCGTCATCCACCACGAGCAGCTTTTCGACGCGATGCTGGTGCAGAATTTTTTCCGCTTCTTCGAGGGTGGTGCCGACGGGAACGGTGATGAGGTTGTCTTTCGTCATCACGTCCGCGATGGGCAGATGGTAGCGGTTCTCAAAACGCAGGTCGCGATTGGTAAGGATACCCACCAGTCGATTGCCCTGAACAACGGGGACGCCGGAGATGCGATACCGCTTCATGACATCGAGGGCGTCGGCGATCTTCTTGTCGGGCTCAATGGTGACGGGGTCGACGATCATCCCGCTTTCGGAGCGCTTGACGCGGTCGACCTCTTCGGCCTGCCGCTCGATGGACATATTGCGGTGGATGATCCCAATGCCGCCTTCCCGGGCAAGCGCAATCGCCAGATGGGCCTCTGTGACCGTATCCATCGCGGCGCTGACGATCGGGATGTTGAGTTGGATCTGCCGGGTTACCTGGGTAGAGGTTTCCACCTGGGCGGGCAGGACGTTGCTGTAGCCAGGTAGGAGGAGCAAGTCGTCGAAGGTGAGCCCTTCCTGGAATCGTTCAAGGTCCATAGCGGGTTCCCTTCATCATAGGGGACCGCAGGCGGAGGGGCAAGAAAGGGCGGTTTCACAGGTTCTTGGGCTACTCCGGCGGTAGCGGCCGGTAATAGAGATTGCGGTAGGCGACGGGCCCGTGGTCCCCCTGCAACATTAGGGGATTCAGGGCGGCTTCTTCTATCGGCATGTGGGAGCGGGTGCCGCCTTCGAGATCGACGTTCTCTTGCACCAACAGGCCGTTGTGGAGCACTTTGACGAAGCGGGCGTTGGCCGTCTTTTTGCCGTTGGCATCGAAGCGGGGGGCGCGGAACCAGGCGTGGAAGCTTTGCCATTCGCCGGGACGGCGGGCGGCGTTTACACGGGCGGCGGAGCCATCCACGGGCTTCTCGTTGATCCAGCGATGATAGATCGATCCGCAATCGGTGGTGGTGGGCTTGGCCACACCCCAGCTATCGAAGACCTGAATCTCATAGAGGCCCTGCAGATAGACGCCGGAGTTCGAGCCTTTGGGCACCATGAACTCCAGGTAGAGCTCGATGTCGCCATGCTTCATATTGGTGGCCAGATTGACGGTCTTGCCGTTCGGCCCGTTGACCATACGGGCTCCGGCGGCGGGTTCCGCGAAAAGCTTCTTAGCGTCCTTAGCCGCGTCGAAGCGGATGGCGCGGGTGGTAAACCAATGGTTCTCGCCCATGCCTTCCTGCGCGTGCCAGCCGCTCAGATCGGCGCCATTCAGCAGGGGAATCCAGCCATCGGTGAGCAGGTAGGGAGGGTCTCCGTGGAAGTCGCGATCGAGTTCCGCGGGGGCGTCGCCGCTCCAAAGGACGGCGGAAATCAAAGCGATGATGGCGAAAACAAACAGCACCTGACGCATCGCGAACGAGCCTCCTGTTCCGAAGTGAGCCTACCGCAATGGGGCGCCCTATTCAACCGCGGCGCTCCAGCCGCGGCGGTTGAAATCCCAATAGATGAACGAGGCGGCGGCAACCGCGCCCACCAGTAGCAGAGATCCAAGAGCGTATTCCTGCAGGATGATCTTGCCCGCGCCGAAAAGCGCAAACAGGATCATCGCGCAACCGGCGGCCCAATCCATTAGATTGGCGCCAAGATCGTTTTTGGGCTTCACCTCCGGGGCGAGCGCGGCGACGTGACGCCAGCCGGCAACCTCCGGCTTCACGCGGCGGTAGAAACTAAGGAGCACCGAATCGGGTTCCGGACTGGTGAGGTCGTGGTGCTCACCCAAACGATCGTGGTGATGCCGACAGTCCAGAAAAGCACATAGGCAAAGCCGTCTGGGGTTTGCGAATCCCATTGCAGGAACTTCTGCAAAAAGACGGAGACGCAGAACGAAGCGATCATCGCCGAGATCTCGCTCCAGGCATTGATGCGCCACCAATACCAACGCAGCAGCAGAACGCCGCCTGTTCCGGCGCCGATGGCCATCAGCAACTGGTAAGCACCGGCGATGGAATCGATGACGTAGGTGACGGCGGCGGCAAGGATGGTGAGCAAAACGGTGCTTGCCTGGGAGACATAGACGTAGTGTTTGTCGCTTTCGGATGGCCGCAGGAAGCGCCGGTAGAAATCATTGACGATATAGCTTGCGCCCCAGTTGAGTTGGGTGGAAATCGTGGACATGTAAGCGGCTAGGAAGCTGGCGATCATCAGCCCTCGCAAGTAGGGGGGCAGGTGGTCGATCATTACCTTCACGTATCCGGTTTCGGGGTCTTCGAGGCCGGGGTAGAGGATAAGGGTAGTGAGGCCAATCAGGATCCAGGGCCAGGGGCGGATGGCGTAGTGGGCGATGTTGAACCAGAGGGTGGCGAGCAGGGAATGCTTTTCGTCCTTGGCGCTCAGCATGCGCTGGGCGATGTAGCCGCCGCCGCCCGGTTCGGCGCCGGGATACCAGCTTGCCCACCAGTTGACGGCCAGGTACGCGAAGAAGGCGATGAAGGGCATCCAGGCAGAATTGAAGTTGGGAATGAAACTGAGCACCGAATCCGTGGAGCCGGCGCCGATGCCGCGAGCGGCGTCGACTGCCAGCAACTTCTCCTTCATCACACCGATGCCACCCACCGCGTCGACGGCATAGACGGCCAGAACAATGGTCATTCCCATCTTGATGACGAACTGCACCATGTCGGTAACCAGCACGCCCCACAGCCCGGAGAGAGATGAGATGAAAGCGGTGATGGCGATGATGCCGAACACCACCAGAATGGCCTGTTCCTTGCCGATGCCCAGCAGTAGACCGAGGATCTTCACCATCGCCAGGTTCACCCAGCCGAGCACCATGCAATTGATGGGAACGCCCAGGTAGATGGCGCGGAACCCGCGAAGGATGGCGGCGGGTTTGCCGGAGTAGCGAATCTCAGCGAACTCGACGTCGGTGAGCACGCCCGAACGGCGCCAGAGCCGGGCGAAGAGGAAGACGGTCATCATCCCGCTGAACACAAAGTTCCACCACAGCCAGTTGCCCGCGATGCCGTTGCGGGCAACCATGCCGGTGACGGCGAGAGGGGTATCGGCGGCGAAGGTGGTGGCCACCATCGAGGTGCCTGCCAGCCACCAGGGGACGCTACGGCCGGAGACGAAGAAATCGTCGATGCTCTTGCTCGCCCGCGAACGGTAGGCAAAACCGATACCGATATTGAGCGCAAAATAGGCGGCGATCACCGCGAGATCAATCCAGGTTAGCTGCACATTAGCCCCATGTCGCCCATTGGCTGCGATCTGCCGCCGTGGAAGGACGGAAACGAATCAGTATAACCCCGAGCGCGCCAGCAAAAGGAGAGGGGGTGCGTCCACGACCGATTGTCCCTGACCGATTGTCTTTGACCGATTGTCTTTGACCGATGCCACCCAGGTAGGGTATTCTGATAAGAGGCACATCGCCGCAATCTCATGGCCAATCACGTATCATCCCTGAAGCGAATCCGAGTAACGCGTTACCGCACCGCCGTGAACCGGATGCGGAAGACCCGCATGCGCCACCAGCTTCGCGCCTTGCGCCGGCTGATTGAGCAGAACAACTATAGCGCCGCGAACGAGATGCTCCCGAAGACGTTTTCCATCATCGACCGCGCGGCAAAGTGGGGAATCATTCACACGAACGCAGCGGATCGTTACAAGGCTCGCCTGCATAAGCGCGTAAAGGCGCTCGCGTCGTAAGGATCCCGCGCAAAGAGGAATTGGCGCCTCGTTTCTTGAAAATAGCCGAACCTTGTTGAGGAGAGCCGAGCCTACGGGTTCGGCTCTTTTCGTTTCCCAGGTTTCCGTTTCGTCCTCGAAGCCCGCCTACGGCAGCCAGCGCTCTTCCCGCCAAGCCATATCCCAGAAGAGGTACTCGTAGCGGGCCGACCGCGAGAAGTGCTGGATCGCCCGGAGCCTCGACTCCTCGCTCTCCCGAAGGGCCGATTGGTCCATCATGAGCAGAACGGCACGCACCGACTCCGCGTAACTCTCCCCGCCATACATCGCAATCCATTGCTGGTATTCGGGCTTCGGGGACCCCTTCGCCGACAGGTGTTTGCCGACTTTCTCATAAATCCAGTAGCAGGGGAGCACCGCCGCCAGCCCTTCAATGAATGGCCGCTGGGAGACGACGGCGAGCAGATGGTTGGTGTAGGCCACGTTCGACGGCGCCATTTCTTCAGCGGCGGCGTTGCGGCTATCCAGTCCATAGGAGGCGAGAATCGAATCATGCAGTTCGCGCTCCGCTTTCAGGGTGTCGATGGCATGCTGGTTGAGGGTGACGGCCCACTGCTCCTGGGGGGCCTTGGCGGCAAGCAGGCTGAGCGCCTGCCCAAACACACGCAGATACTGCGCATCCTGGACGAGATAGAACTGAAAGCGGCGCTTGGGAAGGGTTCCGTCACTCAATCCAAGGAGGAAGGGGTGTTGCAGGGTTCTTGCATAGACCGGCTCCGCGGCCGTCCAGAGGACTTTCGTAAAGTCCCCGGCGCGCAGCCCGTCGACGAAGAAGACAAGACCGACGGCAATCGCCAGGAAAACGCGCATTTCTCCTCCCATGGGGACGCCCGCCGTGAGGAATGGCCGGCTCCTTTCTAAGGGGATGAGGCAGGGTGCTCCGCAGGTGCCGGGAAACGCTCCCGGGAAGTGTATTGGGCGGCCACGCGGAAAACTTCCCGCAGCATTTCGCCGGTGAGCCGGCCCGTGGAAGTGTTCTGCTGGCTGGGATGATAGGAGCACAGAAGGTGAGGGAAGCCAGGAAACGGGTGAAAAACGCCGTGCCCAAAGGGATAACGCGCCATGCTCGCCAAATGGCCCCGATCGCGAAGGAGACGGAGGTAGGAATCGGCTCCGATTCTGCCTAGGGCCACCACCAAACGCAGATTCTTGAGAAGCGCCAACTCGCGTTCCAGATACGGCTGGCAGTTGGCCAGCTCTTGCGGACTGGGCTTGTTGCCAGGAGGCGCGCAACGCGCGGAGGCTGTGATCCAGACGTTCCGCAAACGAAGCCCATCCTGGCGGGAAACGCTGGTTGGCTGGGAGGCGAAGCCGTTTTGCCAGAGGGCGCGATAGAGGAAATCGCCGGAGCGGTCTCCGGTGAACATCCTGCCGGTGCGGTTTGCCCCGTGAGCCGCCGGCGCGAGCCCGAGGATGAGGATTTCCGCTTCGGGGTCGCCAAAAGCAGGGACGGCTTTCCCCCCAATACGCCCAATCCCGATAGGCGCGACGCTTCACGATAGCGATGTGTTCGCGGTGTGCGACAAGGCGCGGGCAGAGGCGGCAGTCGACGATCTGCTGCTCAAGAACGGCGAGGCGCTGGTGGGATTCGACGTCCATGCATATTCCCGTCGGCGATGGGCAAGCTTCAGCCTCTCCCCCAAGCGGCAGCCAGCCACTGGTTCGACGGCGCTAACTTTGCGAGACCGCAGCCCGATCCGACATCCGGGGCTGGTGCAAATCAAGCAGCCGGAAGTTGGCATCAGAGCCCATCAAGACCTCGCGCAGATTCCTTAATGACTGACTCAACAGGCTCTGCTCCTGATGCGATTGGCCAGCCAGGGTAGGGTAGCCGGCGATACGCAGGAACGCCGCCACCAGTTCAGGATCGAGCTCGTTGTTGGCAGCCAAGCCCTCGAGGATCTTCATCGCTTTGGCCGGGCTTTGTGCCGCTTTGTAGGGCCGCTTGGTGGTGATCGCGTCGAAGATATCGGCCACCTGCAGAATGCGTGCCAACAGGGGAGTTTTCGATCCCACGATGCCGTCCGGATAACCGGAGCCATCCCAGCGTTCATGATGGCTGCGGATGATGGGAAGCACCCGGGCTAGCGAAATCATCGGCTTGCAGATGGCTTCGCCCTTCACCGCGTGGCTCTGCATCAAGATGCGCTCCTCCGCGGTGAGAGGACCTTCTTTGAGGAGCACGCTATCCGGGATGGCGATCTTCCCGATATCGTGCAGGAAGCCTCCCCGATAGAGCGCGACCAATTCCTCCTGCATCAGACTCAGGCTGGAGCCCAGCAGGACACTATACAGGCTGAGCCGCTGGCAGTGGCCTCCCGTGTAACGATCCCGGTGTTCTACGGTTTGAGCCAAGGTCACGAGGACGGCTTCGGTTTGATCCTGCGATTCCTGACGGCGGCGCGATTGCAGGCGACGACGGACCCGGCTCCGCACGCTCAGTGGGGAGAACGGCGCTTCAATGAAATCCTCATTGGGGAAGTCGAGCGAGAGGTGGGGATCGGAAACTTTAGAAAGATCGAGAATGGTGATGACGGGAAAATCCCGCAACATTCGAAGAATTCTGATCTCTTCGCGAAGCCGTTCGACACTTTCGTCTTCGAGATCGTCAGGCAGCAGGAGAAGGTCTACGTGCTGCTGAACCAGGAGGGTGATCGCGTCCACTACCGAAGTGGCGCATAGCAAATTATAGGGCTCCGGAGATAAACATCCGGCAAGATGCTGGCGACGCGCCGTGTTGGGCTCAAGAATCAGAACAACGGGCCTGCGAAACTCTGCATCCACCCCATGATCGGAAAACATCTTCTTTACCGCCACGTAAACCCCTTGGCAGAAAAACTAACAGTACTACCTCCCCCGTTTCCGAGTGGTAGTGGCTGCTAGACTCCCGTTCATTGTATGAGTAATCAGTCTGATTTGTCCAAGAATCTATCGACATTCTTACTGCGTTCCAATAGCAGTTTAGCCTGACCGATAGAAAATGGCAGCGTCTCGTCGGCTCGATGTGGAGTGGCGGACATGAGGGAGCGTTTCGGCTCACAGAAGCTCTTTCTGGAGAATTCGGGCCTGCGGGCGGTGAGAAGGCGCTTCCCAGGAAACGGTTTGAGGAAGTGGGGGAAACGGAAACTATAGCAGGATAAGGCTTTTGGGAAGAGCAACCCCTCGGAAAAAAGTGCCAGGGAGGATGTTGCTTCAGGGGTCTTTAGAGGTTAGTCTCGCTTTGGTGGGAGTTGCCTCCCTGGCTTACTTTTGATCTTAGACTATGATTCTTGGAAATGCAAGACCTAATCTACAATTTTTTGGATTTCTGAACGGTTACAGCCGCCAGCCGTTCCAGAACCTTGATGCTCGCGCAGATGTCCTCATCGCCGTAACCTTCGGCAACTGCGGCCTTTAGCAGCTGATGAGTGAGGGCTGTGAGCGGCAAAGGAACGTCCTGGCGGTCTCCCGAATCGAGCATGAGACCGACGTCTTTGTGCATCCACTTTATGGAAAAGTTGGTATCGAAGTTCCTGGCGAAGACGAAAGGGGCCTTAAAAGCGACCAATCCGCTGCGGGCGGCGCTGTTGTTCAGAATTTCCAGCATCAGTTCCGGATCGACGCCGGCTTTTGTGCAGAGAACCATGCCTTCATTGAATGCTTGCAATAAGTTAGACAGAATCAGGTTCTGCGAAAGCTTGGCATGAAGCCCAGCGCCATGGCCGCCGCAATAGTAGAATTGGGTGCCCATCTGCTCCATCAGCGGCTTTACTTTCTGGTAGACGGCTTCTTCGCCGCCCACCATGAAGGTAAGGGTGCCGCCTTCGGCGCCTGGCTTAGAGCCGGTGACGGGCGCTCCCAGGAAATCGACGCCAACGGCAAACAGCCGTCCGGCGATTGCCACGCTGGTTGCCGGAGCGATGGTTGAAGTATCGACGATCACCGAACCCGGCTTCATCCCATGGATGAGCCCCTGCTCACCCAGAATCACTTCTTCGGCCATTTCCGTATCGCCCACGCAGAGAAAGACGACGTCGGCCTGGCCAGCCACTTCCGCGGGCGTACTGCAGAAAACGGCCCCTGCCTCGGCCTGCAATCTCTCCGCTTTGGCGCGGGTATGCGACCACACCGCCACTTGATTCCCTTTTTGCAGGAGGTTCCGCGCCATCGGATAACCCATGATGCCGAGACCGAGAAAACCAAGTTGTGCCATTGAATTCGTCCTTTTCCGTCGTCCAAACGAGCGCGCCCTGCCATTGTACCCGGAATGGAAACGAGTGTTGTACGGTGAGATAGATATTATTCATACGATTGGCCGCGCGGGACCGTGCCACAACGTCTGAGAGCGTGCATTTGCCCCCGCGGCTGCCACAGGAGACCTTGATGCTGCATCCGGATCGATACTTTAACGCCAACCCGGCCCGCCGCGAAATTGCCAGGCGCCTCTATAACAAGGTGGCCGACCTGCCCCTGGTGTGCCCTCACGGCCACGTGGACCCGCGACTTCTCGCCCAGAATGAGCGCTTCCCCGACCCGGCGACGCTAATCGTCATCCCGGATCACTACATCTTCCGCATGCTCTATTCCCAAGGCGTGCCGCTCGAGAAACTGGGTATCCCGCGCGGGGATGGCGGAGCCGTCGAATCCGATCCCAGAGCCATCTGGCAACTCTTCGCCGACCATTTTCATCTCTTTCGCGCTACCCCCACGGGATGCTGGCTGAAGCATGAGTTTGCCGACGTCTTTGGCGTTCTCGAGACCCTGAACGGGAAGAATGCAATGGCGATTTACGACCAGATCGAGGATTGCCTGGCCCAGCCGGAGTTTCGACCTCGCGCGCTTTTCGAGCGCTTCCGGATTGAAGTGCTCTGCACCACCGATGCCGCCACGGACACGCTTGAGTTCCACCAGCAAATTCGCGATGCGGGCTGGCCGGGCGTCGTTTTGCCCACCTTCCGTCCCGACGCCTGCGTGCAGATCCTGAGCCCGGCCTGGCTGCGCGAACTCGCCCGGCTTGCCGAACTCACCGGTAAAGATACCCACACATTCGAAGGCTACCTGGCGGCACTTGAAGAACGCCGGGCCTTTTTCAAGCAGATGGGCGCCCGTGCGACGGACCACGCTGTACTCAGCATGTACACCGGCGAACTGAGTTCCGCCGAACGATCCGGCATCTTCAATCGCGCGCTGGCCGGAGACGTAACGGAGGAGGAGGCCACGCGATTCGCGGGGCACATGCTGATGGAATTCGCGCGGATGAGCATGGAGGATGGCCTGGTGATGCAGGTACATCCCGGCTCGTTCCGCAACCACAATGCGACGCTGTTCGAAGCCTTCGGCGCCGACAAAGGTTGTGACATCCCGGTGGCCACGGAGTATACCCGGAACCTGCGTCCGCTGCTCAACAAGTATGGCAATCACCCGGCTTTCCGCCTGGTGATTTTCACGCTGGACGAATCAGACTATTCAAGGGAACTCGCGCCGCTGGCCGGCCACTACCCGGCGCTACGCCTAGGCCCGGCATGGTGGTTCTTCGATTCGATCGAAGGAATGACCCGCTACCGCTACGCCACCACGGAAACGGCGGGGATCTACAACACGGCCGGCTTTAACGACGATACCCGCGCCTTTCCCTCCATCCCCGCCCGGCACGATCTTTGCCGGAGGGTGGATTCGAACTTCCTGGCCGATCTGGTGGCCCGGCACATCATCGAGGAAGAGGAAGCGGCCAGCTTGGTGGTGGATATGTCCTACAATCTCGTCCGGGAGACATACCGGATGGAGGATATCACGCTGCCCGCATACGCCCCCGCGTAGTTCACAGAATCGCGACGAAGAATAGAAAAAGGGACCGCTCCGCAGAGGGTCCCTTTTTCTTACGTTTCGACGGCAGTATCTTTGCGTCAGACGTTCATCTTGACAACCTGCACGCTAGAACGATGGCCTTCCACCACCACGATGCCGCTATCGGTAACGGTGTGGCGCTTACGATCCTCTTCGAGATCGAAGCCGATGCGCGCGTTCTCAGGCACCCTAACGTTCTTATCGAGAATCGCCCGCCGGATCTGCGCTCCTCTTCCAATCTCGCAATTGTCGAAGATGATGGAATGCTCTACCACCGCGCCCGAGTGGACGCGGACGCCGCGGCCCAGCACCGAGTGGCGAACCTGTCCGCCAGCGAGAATGACGCTTCCGGAAACGATGGATTCGATCGCCTGTCCGCGGCGCCCTTCTTCGTCAAAAACGAACTTCGCCGGAGGATCGGAGTATCCGGCAGTACGCAACGGCCATTCACGGTTATAGAGGTTTAGCGCAGGGGTGACCGAGCGCAGGTCCATCGTCGCCTCGTAGTAGGCATCGATGGTGCCGACATCGCGCCAATAGGGAACCGCTCCAGGGGGCTCGCCGGGGATCCGGTTGGTGGCAAAGTTGTAAGCATAGATACTTTGCTGCTCTTTCACCAGCCTGGGCAGGATATTACGGCCAAAATCGTGGTTGCTCTTGGGGTCGGCGGCGTCTTCCTGCAGCGCCTTCACCAGGGGTTCGGTGGAAAAGATGTAATTGCCCATCGACGCATATACCTGATCCGGATCGTCCGGCATGGTGGGCGCGTCGTCACGTTTCTCGTGGAAGCCGATCACGCGGTTCTGTGCGTCGGTCTCAATCACGCCAAACTCGGAGGCGTACTTTTTCTCCACCGGGAGCGCCGCGATGGTGGCCGCCGCGCGCTGCTCCACGTGATATTCCACCATGTCGCGGATGTTCATCCGGTAGATGTGGTCGGCTCCGAAAATGATGACGAGGTCTGGGTTGGATTGCTCGATCAGGTTGAGGTTCTGATAAATGGCATCGGCGGTACCCTGATACCAAGTCTCACCGGGAGTGCGCATCTGGGCGGGAACGGGGATGATGTAGTGGTTGTTGAGCAAGCCGCTGAACTGCCAACCGTCCCGCAAATGCTGCAGGAGAGACTGGCTTTTAAACTGGATCAGCACGTAGATCGAGTAGATCTGCGAATTGATCAGGTTACTCAAAACAAAGTCGATAATTCGATACTTACCCCCGAAGGAAACCGCCGGCTTGGCTCTTTCCTTTGTGAGGGGATAAAGCCTGGTTCCCTTGCCACCGGCAAGCACAAACGCAAGGACTCGCAATTCCATCGCTAAGTGACCTCTATGTGGGCTTATTCTGTCGAGCGTCCTCACATTCTGTCAACCTGCGGACCGGGAAACAAGTTTTCGGTTGTTTCAGCGCGATGCGGTGAGCGGTGATCTGTAACGGAAACGCGGGGCTGCACTTCTAGGGCCGGCGCGGTCCGGGTTGTCCACCCGGGCTCGGTCTTGAGGGGATTCCGCCGCTTCCGAATCCTCCGCTTCCGCCATTGGGGCCAACTCCCCGAGAAGCGCCGCCAGACCCCCTAGGAGGCCCGCCGGACGGGCTCTGGCCACCTCCGAAGCTACCGGGCAGGCTTGGTGTACCAAACTGCCCCTGGGCGCCCCGCGCCCCGTTCTGAGCCGGGTTGCCAGCCGCGTTGCCCGCTGCTTTCTGGGCGTCGTACACAAACTCCCATTTATGTATGGATTCCTGTTCGTCGTAGACAAGAATGCCGCGCATCTCATACTTCGAGGCCACTCCGGCGATCCCGGCGCCCATGCCCCGGCCACCGGTTGCGGAGGGCTGGATGCCGCGGCGCTGCTGGATTCCCGCCAGCCCGCCGGGCACTTCGCGCGTGAGCAAGCCTTGGAGCAGTTGCTGTGCCGATTGCTGCCCGCCAGCAGCCCCGCCGCCGCCTCCGTTCGCCCCCGCCACCACTGGGTTTGCTCCCTGCCCAGGCGGCCCGCCGGCGGGGTTGACGCCCTGCGGATTCCCGTTGGACGCCACCACCGCCGAGGGATTCTCAATAATTGGGATGCCCCCGGGGCCCAGCCTCACCTGCGGAGCGGCCCCTGGGGCTGCACCGGGATTGTTCGGGTCAGCCGGAGCGTTGGGGTCCCCGGGTATCCCCGGGGGCGCCAAGCCCGCCTGCTGGGCCTGTGCTTCAGCCTCTGTCCTGGTCCGTTGCACCACGTTCCCGGCTTCATCGAGCAGAGGCACCAATCCGTCGTCCACCGGGGGCACGCCGCTCGGCTGGCCTGTCCCCACAGCACCCGCCCGGTCTCCACCGCCGCCAGGAAACTGCGCACTGGCCGCCGTCTGGTCACCGGCCCGCTGACGCGCCATGGCGGTGTTCTCCGCGACGTTCTCATCGCCGGTGAGTTCCGTGGCCGTGGCCGCCGTCGAGGCCGTTTCCGGGTTGCCACCCGTGGTTGGCTTCTTTACCAATGAATCCTCAAGTTGCCCGGCGGCATTGACGTGAATGACGCGCCATTCGTCTTTGCCGGTCATCGGGTCCTTGTAGCGGCGGCGCAAATAGCGCACATCCTGGTCCCGCTCCAGATCCTCGAGGCGCGCCGGATAGCGGTTGTTCTTGCGCACGTAGAGTTCAATTGCACGCTGATATTGCTCGCCACGCTGAATCAGCATCGTTTCGCGATCTCGCTGCGCTTCGAACGCCACCCTGGGCAACTGCATATAGAGCGTGATGGCCACCATCGCCGCCATCGCAAACACCAGCAGCAGGGCGAAGCCGCGCTCGCCATCGCGACGCCGGCCGCCCCCCTTGCCCGAATTCCTTGCCGCACGATTCAACTTCACGACGATCAGGTTCCACTTTCCGGTTGGATGGTTAAGGTCTGCTTGTTATCGAACTGCGTGTCTTCCACTTCCGCGCTCTTCGGGCTAATGGCGAGCACGCGATAGCGCTGCTTGATCATTTCGCCCACGGCGGCAATGCGAATCTCTTCGCCTTCCATGAAAAAGGCCCGGGTATCGGCGGGCAGCTTCGGATCCACAAAGCCGAAGTAACGCAGCGGGATGGCGGGTGGCGGCGGCTTCACCGGCGCCACCGGGATTGGCTGCCCATCGGCGCCTAGCGGCACTTGCGCAACCGGAGCGGGGATGATCTTTGGCTCCGGCGGGCGCGGCGGGGGGGGAGCCTGGCCGAACTGGAAGAGATTGCGGCCCGGGCCGCTCATCCGCACTTCCTGGAGTTTGGCCAGCAGATCGGTGCGTAAGGTGGGGTCCACTTTTGTGGGGTCCAGCGACTCTCCGCGCCGCTCGGATTTGAACACGGGGCGAAACTCGCCCAGGCGCTGGTCGGCCCCAACTCCTCGCGCGCTTCGCACCAGGTTACCGCGGGGTTGCGTGGCTGCCGCCCCGCTATTACCGGTTGCGCTTGGACTGGCGGTTGCCGCTCCAGAGGCCGTGGTTTGCGCCGCGGGCTTCGGCGGATTTGGGCGTGTGTTCGCGGGGGTGCCGCTTCCATTGCTGAAGTAGTTCATCCAGATAGAAATAGCGCCGATCACCAACAGCACCGCCAGGATCACCACTTTCCGCGGTTCCGCCCCCAACTTCATGGCGTCACCCCCTGGTTCGCTGCCACCAGATTCGCCTGCTTTACGAAGGCAAACATCTTGGCCTGCACCTGAAGGCCGAGGTCGTCGCGGGCCGGGGTCACCTGGAGGCTATCGAGAATCAGCAAGCGCTCTGAGCGATCCACTGCGCTGACAAACTCCACCATATCGGCAAACGTCGCCTCATAGCCCGCATCGATGGTAAGCAACTGATACTCCTCCGTGCCTTCGATGGCATCCACCGTGAAGTTCTTCCCCCGGCTGCGGATGCCCGCGCCGGTCTCGATCGCGTCGAGCGCCTTGAGCAGGTCTCCCGCAGCCTGGCGCTGGTCAAGAAAGTAAGTGCCGATGAAGCGTTCGCCTTCCGCCCCCCCACTTTGCAGCTTGCCTGCCAGCAGCTTTGCCTGCTGGAGCCGCAAACGCTGCTGCTGCAACTGCGATTCCAGCCGCCGCTGGGCCGCCTCAAGCCCTTCCGGCGAACCACCAAAAAACTCAAGCAGCAGCAGCGCCGCAATCAGGTTCAGAGCCAGCAGCGTGCCCAGCACCAGCCGCGCCGTGCGCTTGGGGTTGGAGGTCCTGCGGGAGCCCGGCACGGGCTTCCTTGGGGCATTGGGTGTCGTATTCGCTTTGGCGTCGTTCGCCATCCTTCGCCGCTTTCCCTTAGAGTTTCTGTGAATAGTTCACGCTGATCCGGTAACGGTGCAGCGGTTCGCTCTCCGTGGGAGCGAGCGAGGAATGGATTGCCGTTGGTCCAAACACCGCGCTCCCTTCCATTCGACGCAGCATTTGGATGACCGGCTCGCCAGTCTCTGAAGCGACGTCCATATCCAGATAGACTTCGTTGGTTGGGGTCACTTGCGGGCGAACCCGCAGCACCCGCACATTGTGCGGCAGCACCGCTCCCAGGTCGTCGAACATCTTCGTCCAGCTAATGCCTTTTCGGCGTAGCAAGGAGTTGATGAACACGGTCTGCTCCAGGGCCTCTGCATAGCGGGGATCGCGCACGACGGCGTCCTGCTGCGCCTGCTGGCGGGCGATAGAAATCGATTCCGCTTCGAGCGCGGCGATCTGCGCTCGTGTCTCCCGCGCCTCCCATCGATTGGCGATGTTCAGATAAATCAGAAATCCCAATAAACCCACCAGCCCCGCGCCCAGCAGGGCGGAAAAAACGACGATGGGCCGCGTGCGGGCGAACGGGTCGCTGGCTAGATTGTTCGACACCCTCATGCGATCACCTCTCCTAAACCCTGGATGTAACCGAGGGCGCCCGCGTTGTGCGATTGCGGCGTGCCGAAGCGCGAACTGAGCTCCGCCGCGGGGATGCCGAACTCTTTGTGAAGGCCCTGGGCGAGCGCCGCTGAACCCTCGCGAAAGCCGCAAAGCCACAGCCGCTCCGTTCGAACGCCAAGCTGATCCTCCACCATCGCAAACATTGGTTGCAGCAGGGAGAGCAACTCCTCCCAACTCACCTCCATCAACTCCACCGTGCGCATTAGCCGCAGAATGCCGTTCTGCAAGACCGCCGCGGTGATCACCGTGCCGCTCAGCTTGGCGAGCATGGAAATATCGTCCGCGGGCAGCAGCGAAAGGGCGGCCAGCGCGCTTGAACTCACGAAACCCGCATGGCAGCGCTGCTGGCGCAACAGTGTTTCGTACTCGGCCAGGATGTGCAGCGGGCATGTGGTCGCCACCACCGTTACGCCAACGCCGGGCTGGCCCGCCGGTTCCGCGCCCCGCTTGGGGAAGCTCTGAAAGCGAAGCTGCGCGGTCTCCAGATCATACGGAACGATCTTGCGCAAGCGAAAGCGCACGAGCGGTTCCTGCTCTTCGCGGCGCACCGGGAAATCCTCAAAATCGAGGATCGACGTGCGCACGCTGTAGTCGGGCAACAGCACGGCCACTTGCGCGTCGCGCCCCCCCACTGCCGCGGGTCCGGTTACCGATGCGTGAAAGGGAATGGCGTGCATGGCTTGCTGCACTCGCTCAAAATCGCGCAGGTTGCTTTCCACCGGCGAAGCCATCAACGCCCCTTGCGGCAATGCCTCAAAGCGCGCGTCGGCCGGCGTCGCCGTCGATGCGCGAAAGATCCCGTCCTGTGAAAACTCCACCACCCAAGCCGGTGGCGGATCGGCGACCCAGCGTTCCAAAAACGCGGGAAGTTTCGGCATGCGCAGGGGCTGGGTAAGCATCGCTAATTGGTCTCGATAAAGGTCACTTTATTCACCTCGCGCAGGGTGGTGACACCCTTGCGCACCAGCAGCAACGCGGACTCCCGAAGGGAAGTCATCCCATCCGCGCGCGCCTGCCGCCGGATCTCCGACGTCGGGCGCCGGTCCAGAATCATCTCGCGCACCTTCTCGCTCAAATCGAGCAACTCGGTGATCGCCGTCCGCCCGTGATATCCCGTTCCGCCACACTCAAAGCAGCCCGCGCCTTCCTTGAAATCCACCTGCCGCCACTCGGCCAAATCAAGACCGCTTTCCACCAGATAATCGTCGTCGTATTCGGCGTGACGCTTGCAGTGCTCGCACACCACCCGCACCAGCCGCTGCGCCAGAATGCAGTTGAGCGCGGAGACGAAGTTGTAGGCCTCCACGCCCATGTTCAGGAAGCGCCCCAGCACGTCGAACACGTTGTTGGCGTGGACGGTGGTGAACACCAGGTGGCCGGTGAGCGCGGCGTTGATGGCGATCTGCGCGGTCTCCTGGTCGCGGATCTCGCCCACCATCACCTTGTCGGGATCGTGCCGCAGAATCGAGCGCAACCCCCGCGCGAAGGTGAGGCCCTTCTTATCGTTCACCGGGATCTGCGTGATTCCCTTGAGCTGATACTCCACCGGGTCTTCGATCGTGATGATCTTGTCTTCGTCGTTCTGGATCTCGCTGAGCGCCGCATACAGCGTGGTGGTTTTTCCCGAGCCTGTCGGACCCGTCACCAGCACCATCCCGTAGGGCTCCTTGATGTAGCGCCGGAACTTCTGAATCTCGGCCTCGTCAAAGCCCACCACTTCAAGCGAGAGCCGGGAAAACTTCTCGCTCATCGACTCCTTGTCGAGCACGCGCAGCACGGCGTCTTCGCCGTGGATGGTCGGCATGATCGAGACGCGGAAATCGATCAGCCGGCCCTTGTACCGCACGCGGAAGCGGCCGTCCTGCGGCACGCGGCGCTCGGCGATGTCGAGTTCGCTCATCACCTTGATGCGCGAGATGATCGCTGTGTGCCACTCCTTGGCGATGGGCGCCATGGCGTATTGCAGCACGCCGTCGATACGGTATTTGATCACCACTTCGCCGTCGCGCGTCTCAATGTGAATATCGCTCGCCCGCCGCTCCAGGGCGCTAAAGATGGTGGTATCCACCAGCTTGATCACCGGCGCGATATCGGCGTCGCCGGAGGTGAGCCTTTCAATCGAAAGCGTCTCGTCGGGGTTCTCTTCCTCCCCCACCAGATCGAGCGCAAAACCAGCCGTCGCTTCTTCCAGCACTCTCTGCGATTGCTCGGTCTTCTTGAGCAGTTCGGAGATCTCCGAGAGCGTGGCCACCTTCACCCGCAGCTTCTTGCGGAGCAGAATGCTCAGTTCGTCGACGACGCTCAGATTGCGGGGGTCTGAGATGGCGATTTCCAGCATCCCTGCCTGCTCGCGCAGCGGCACGAAGCTGTAGCGGAACATCAGGTCGACGGGGATGGAACGGAAGAGGTCATGGTCAATCTCGGCGGTCTTGAAATCCACGAACTCGCACCGGTAGCGTTGCGCAATGGAGAGGGCATTCTGCCTCTCCAGTTCGGCGTTGCGCGCTTTCACTTCGGTTGTCGTTGCCATCGCGTTTCCTTCTCCGCTTCCGTTTGCCGTTCTAACCGAGACTATCCGCCAATGAGAAGATCGGCAGGTAAAGGGCAATCAGCACGAACGCCACAAAGATGCCCATGAAGATCATGATCGCCGGTTCGATCAGCGAAAGCGCCGCCGTCATCCGCGTGTTCACGTCGGTCTCAAAGAATTCGGCAACGCTCGATAGCATGGTGGTGAGCGCGCCTGTCGATTCGCCCACTTCGATCATGTCGATCGAGAGCGGCGGAAAAATACCTGTCGCTGAGAGCGCCGCGGAAAGGGGCTGGCCCTCTTTCACCGCCCGGCTCGCGCTGCCGATAGCCCGCCGCAGCAGCCGCGATTCGAGCGATTCCGACGCCGTTTCGAGCGCCGGAAGCAGCGGGATACCGCCCGTCAGCAACGTCGCCAGGATTCGCGAAAACTGCGATACCTGAAACTTGATCCAGATATCCCCGGCAATCGGCAGGCGCAGTTTCATCCGGTCCAGCTTCTCTTTTGCGGCTTCCCCGCGCGCCCACCAGCGAAAGCCCGCCGCGCCCAGCACCACCAACGCCACCAGGCCCAGCACGTAATCCTTGCTGGTGGTTCCGAAGGCGATCAGCACGCGGGTGACCACCGGCAATTGCGCCGACATGCTGTTGTAGAGTTCGGCAAAACTCGGCACCACGTAGGTCACCAGAAACACGATCAGCAGCAGCACCAGCACGATCAGAAAGCTAGGGTAGATCAACGAGAGAATCAGCTTCTTGCGCACCGCCAGGGTGAGCCGCTGGTATTGGATGTAGCGGTCCAGCACTTCTTCGAGGCTGCCTGCCTTCTCGCCCGCCATCAGCGAGGTGACATAGATTGACGGGAAGATGCGTTGCGCCCGGAAGGCTTCTGAAATCAGCGCGCCGCCTTTCACCTCGTCGCGGATCCGCCTCAGATAGCCCGCCATTTTGGGGTCGCTCAATCGCTCCGCAAGCAGGTCTAGCGCCTTTAGAATGGGCAACCCGGCCCGGATGAGGGTGACGAATTGCTGGTTGAACACCAGAAATCGCTCCATGTTCAGCTTCTTGCGCCGTGCGAAGAAGCCGCCCGAAAGCTGGTCCGCGGCGGATTTCGACCGCACGGAATACACCAGGTAGCCCTGCTGGGTATAGCTCTCCCGCAGTAGGGATTCCGACTCAGCCTCCTCCACCTTCTGGTGGATCTTGCCCCGGCTGTCCGCGAATTTCAGTACATATTCCGCCATCGTCGGTGGCCAGCGATTTCGTGCGGAGGCTGGCGTCTCCCCTTCCGTTCTCTCTACTGCGTGGCGTCCACTAGCCGCGAACCCCGCGGTGGTTGAAACTCGAATTTGGAGGCGGCAATCTTTCCATTCCGCTGCTCGCTATGGAAGCGGAAGCGATTCACCGCCTGGTCGAGGCCGGTCACCTCCACTTCGAGAATCTGGTAGTTGGGAGATACAAGAAATGCCACCAGACCGTAGGGAGCCTTGCTGCTGCGGGGCTCGGCGGTGATCCAGTAATTCTCGCCTACCGGCTTAAGGGTGAACCGCTTAAAGTCCTTCTGGAAATCCAGCCTTCCCAGCAGGAACGCGAGCGGCGCGCGCAGGTCGTCGGTTGCTTTGAACGGCGTCCGTTCCGCCACGTTGGTAGAGGGCGAGTAGAGATACACGAACTTGCCGTCGCTGACAAAAATCTTCCCTGCCGGGTCCCGGTAGTCCCAGCGCATCTTGCCAGGTTTTTCAAGAAACAGCGTGCCGGATTCGGTCCGCTTGCGGGGGCCAAAGGAAAAGACCTGCGTGAACTCCGACTGCAAGGTCTTCGTCGAGTTGTAGCGCTTCTCGATCCCGTTCAGGATGGGCGAGATCGAAGTCTGGGCCAAACTGCTGATTCCACAAAGAATTAGCAGTACCCAGAAAATTGCCGTACGAGCCATAAACATATTGACGCATCCCCCCGGACAAACGTGGAGATCCCACTCCACTCAAACGAGAGACGTCCGGCGGCATCATTCCATTTCCCTTTGAAGCGGAAGCCATGCGTGGCTTCGTTCCGCAAAAACCTTGGCTCCGGCGACAAAACGAAAAAAAGGCGTCCGTCGAAACGGACGCCGTAGCCCGGTGTTTTATGAGGGGTCTCTCCGAGCAAGAGCGGACCAGTCGAGGGGACCGCGCGGACCCCGGAACGCCGCTTGCGGCGCCCCAGGAAATACGGCCTCAGGATCTCGACTTGACCGCCAAAACCATTTCCTTGGGTTTGAATTTAGCGCTGATCTTCAGCGGTCCCATCTGGGTTTCAAACTTCGCTTCTTTGACGGTGGCGCCAAGGTCGCGGTTCCTGGGGAAATAGAACAACGCGATGCGGCCTTCGCCGGCGGGCACCATCTCCATTCGTACCGCGCTGGCCTCCTCACCGTCAATAATGAGTTTGGTGGCCGCCAACTGGCGCCCTTCCATCTGCTTGCGCATTTCTACGCGCTGCTCTGGACTCATTTGCGGCTGGCCCTCGCGAGTGCGCATGGGGCCGCCATCACTACCCGCCGGTGGGCCTCCCATCCCTTGGCGCCCCTGCCCCGGGCCGCCAAGAGCCGGCAGGCCATTCACAGCCAGTATGTGATACGCCGGCTCTTGCAGAAGGGCGCGTTCCAACGCTTCAGCGGCGGCATTTTCGCTGAGTACGGCCGCCTGATACATGGCCTGCCGCACAGACAGCGCGCTGCGCCACATCACGGTGCCGTTGAACTCAGGCATGCCACCACCCATCGGGCCACCAGGTCCGCCCATGCCGCCACCGGGGCCACGCATTCCACCGTCCGGGCCGCCCATGCCGCCGGGAGCGCGCATCGTGGAGGGGTCGAGATCCACGCTGGCAGGACGCACCCAGGGCGAATCCGAAAGCAGTTTTGCCACTTCCTTCTGGTTCCATTCGGTATAGGGTTTTTCCACCCAAAACGGAGCGGCAGCAAGGGTCGCCACCACGGCGATTCCAAGTGCGCCCGCCGTCCATAGGGATCGAATCATTCGAGTCTCCTTTTACAAAGGCGTTAATTAGTCGGAATTTGTTACACGAATTGCTGTTTTTGCTCAGAAATTGAAACGCAGCGAGAGATCAACGACGCGATTTCCCGCATTGCCGCCCATGGGCCCAAAGCCCGCCAAGCCGTTCGACTGCCCGAACAACGGCGACGAGATGTTGCCAATGGGGTTCGAAGGATTGGTGGTGTTCAGCAGGTTCCGCGCGCTGACGGAGAACTGCAGGGAGTACTTGCCACTGCCGTTGCCAAAGCCGCCCATGCCACCGCCCATCGGGCCGCCACCACCCATGCCGCGGCCGCCACCCCCAGGGCCGCCGCCTATGGGGCCACCGACGGCACCGGAAGGCGGGCCGCCTTCCGGCATGCCGCCCATCATCGCGGGGCCGCCGGCCCGTTCGCCGAAGCTCCAGGTGCGGCTAAGACGCAGGTTGACGGTGAACTGTCCAGGCCCTTCGCCAAAGTTGCGGCCAATGATCTGGGCGCCGGGGAGGGGGTTGGGGTCAAAGGCCCCCCAGGCAGTCTGGACAACGCCAGGGCGGCTGAGATCGCTGGCAAGCGCGGGACGATCGTTGAACACGGTGTCGCCATTGTTATCACGGCCGGTAGTGATATTGAACGGCATTCCAGAGCGATACATCACGAATGGGTTCAGCGAAAAGCCCCACGGAGCGCTGACGTTGCCGCCCATCACCACGCGATGACGGATGTCCATCATGCTGCGGCCCCACTCGCCGGAAAGGTCGTACTGGTTGGCGGGAAGGCTGGCCCCGCGGTCGGCGTCGGAATTGGCATGGCCGTAAGAGTAAAAGCCAAACAGCATCGCCCGGCTGCTAAATCGCGTGCTGAGATTGGCGATCAACTGGTTCTGGTTCATGCGCCCCGTGGCTTCATAAAGGAATAGATTTTCCGTTCCATAGGGCCGCACGCCGGAATCGGCCAGCGGCGCGTTGATGTTGCGGGTGCGGAGCACGTTCATGGAGCGTGAGCGAACCCAATTCACCGCCAGCGTGGTGCGGGCGGGCAGCGAGCGTTCAACGCCCAGCGAGGATTGGAACATGTAGGGCACCCGGAGGTCGTTCGCAATGGTGTAAGTGGCTTGCGGCACAGCGTTGGCAGTGAGTTCAGCCGGGCTGGGCACCACCGGGTAGAAATCGGGATTGGCGACGATGTATTGCTGCTGGGTGCTGCCGTTGAAGCGCAGGGATTGCAGCGTGAAGCTATCGCTAAAGCGGTCGTAGAAGATGCCGGCTCCAGCACGGATCACCGTCTTGCCATTCCGTCCGCCTTGCGAGTCGGGAGACCACGCGAGGCTGGCCCGTGGTGCGAAGTTGGTGGAATTTCGGATGTTGGTTTGGTTTTCATAGCGAAGCCCGAAGCCCAGGGTGAGGCTGGGCCGCAATCGCCAATCATGGGTGAAGAAGAGGCCCATGTCGTACTGGCGGACGATGGCGTTGGGCGTCCCCGCATTGAGTGAGAATTGGCTGGCGCCGCCGCCCAGCGCGCGGATCTGGGCAGCGGTGTAACCAAGCGTCTGAAGGTAGAGCGTGCGTTGATAGCGTTCGAGGGAACTGAGCGGGGCAAGCTGCGTCTGGCCTCCGGCGACCGCGATGGGCTGGTTGAGCGCGTCGAGCACCGGAGCAAGTCCGCCCGTGAACGTGAAGGTGCCCAGAAAGTTATCGGGTGAGAGATCGCTTAGGTCGCTGCCTCGCAGGCGCCCGCCGAACTTGAAGCTATGCACGCCTTTGATGAAGGAGGTCATGTTCTGCACTTCGATGCCCTGGCGCTGGTTGGAGGAAAGGCCTTGGGTGCTGCCGCCAGCCTGGAATGCGTCAAGGACGTTGAGGGCGGGTTCGAGCGTGTATGCCGTTTGATCCTGACGAATGCGCGAGTATTCGAATCTGGTTTCGTTGATGGCGGTGGCGGAAAGTGTGGCGGTCTCGGTGAGTTGAAAGGTCTCGCCATTCATTCTGGAATCGAAAGCCCGAGAAGGCAGCGTAAACTCCCCGATGCCACTGTTCTCCGCATTGGTACGGAGGACGTTAAAGCGGCCCACCAGCGTATTCGAAGGGTTGAGCTGGTAATCTAGCCGGAGATTGGCGTTGGTGCGCCGCTGCGGGGTGACGAACGCCTCGCGGATGCTTACCGGCTGCAGGAGACTATCGAGCGCAGTGGCGTTGACCACCGCGTTGTCGTCGATCTCGCGGCGCTCCAGGTCAACGAAGAACGACGCTTTCTTGCCGAGAGGCCCAGTAAGATTGCCACCGTACATGCGGGTCTGGTAAGGGGCGCGGTTCACCGCGAAGGGGTTGCGAGAGTTCAGCGATTCGTCGCCGAAATTGAAGAAGGCCTGGCCGCGAAAACGGTCGCTGCCCGGGCGGGTGAGGATCTCGATGCGGCCGAAACCGGGACGATCGTATTCGGCGGAATAGGGGTCGCGATTGATGCGCACTTCGCGGATGGAGGACTTCGGAGGAATGCGCCCGCCGCTGAAGCCATCCACGAAGATCTGCGCGCCGCCATCGGGACCCGCGGCAGGCCCGGCAAGCGCTTGCAGTTCGTTCGAGAGCGCGTCGGGATCTTCCGATAGCGTCTTCAGATCTTCCTCGCGCAGGACAAGCTGGCTGGCGTTGGAGGAGGCTTCTACCGTCACCGTATCCAACTGCTCAGCCTCCACGGTCACCTCCTGTTTAGTTAGAAAAACCGTCATCGCGAAGGTGCGAGCGTTCTCGCCGGCCACCAATTCCAGCCCCGCTTCCTCCAAAGGCTGGAAACCGGTGGAGCTGATCTGGAGGCGATACTTGCCGGGCGGGACGTTCAAGAAAGTGAACACGCCAAACGCGTCGGTTTCCGCCGGGAGCGCCTTCCCTTTCGCGGGCAACAGCGTCACTTTCGCTCCGGGGATCGACGCTGCGGTGGCATCGGTCACCGAACCACGCAGCGTCGCGCTTCGCGATTGGGCGCGGAGCGTCTGGCCCCCTTGGACGGCGGCTATCAAAATCAGAGCTGCCAGCAACTGGCGAAATGGGGTGCTCATCGTTCCTCCTGCCCTGTGAGCCCGGTGAATCCGGGGAGTGTTTTGGGACACTCTCAGGCTACGAAGCCAAGCTAAAGCGGAGATTTGCAGAGGGTGAAGATTGCTGAAAGGCCGTTTACGAATCTTTACGTAACCACCAGCCGGGAGCGTGTTACAGTCTGGACGTGGAAATCCTTGTGGTGGACGACGATGCCGAACTCGCCGGCCTTGTCTCCCGCTTTCTACTGAAAGAGGGTTTCAAGTCGACGGCGGTTCACGACGGCGAAGCGGGCTTGGCGGAGGCGCTTAGCGGCCGCTTTGAACTGCTGGTGCTGGACGTGATGCTGCCCGGCCTGGACGGCTTTAGCGTGCTGCGGAAACTCCGCGAAAAAAGCCAGATGCCGGTGATCATGCTGACGGCCCGCGGCCAGGATATCGACCGCATCACCGGCCTCGAACTCGGCGCCGACGACTATCTGCCCAAGCCTTTCAACCCCCACGAACTAGTGGCCCGCATCAAGGCGATTTTCCGGCGGATGGAGCCCCGCGCGGCGCCGCCCTCACAACGGATTGAAGTGAATGGAGTGGGCCTTGATCCCGCTGCCCGCGCCGTAACAGTGGACGGCCAGCGAGTGGAGTTGACCACCATCGAGTTCGACATTCTGGAGTTGCTAATACGCGCCGCCGGCCGCGTGCTCTCTCGCGACACGATCATCGAAAGTCTCTATGACCGCAAGGCGACAGGCTTTGACCAATCCATTAACGTTCACATCAGCCACATCCGTAGGAAGATCGAGGGAGATCGCACGCTGATCAAGACCGTCCGGGGCATTGGCTACCAGTTCTGCCGGAGCGTGGAGGAAGCGCAATGAACACGATGTTCACGAAGATCCTGCTGTGGTTCGGGATCATGCTGGCGCTGATGTTCGTGGGCGTGGTGGCGATCACCGCCATTCAGTTTCAGGATTCGCCGCCCCGTGGCCCCTGGCAGCCGTTTTATGCCGAACTGGCGGTGGAGGCATTGGAGAGAGACGGTACGGCGGGGCTCGCTCAGTTTCTGGAGCGCTATGGAAAGAGCACCGGTTCTGACAGCTATCTGCTCGATCAGGACAATCGGGACATGCTGACGGGCAAACTCCACGAGTTACCAACGAAAGGGGGCGGACCGCGAATACTTTTTCTTCTTGGCGAGCACCAGGCAGCCCGCGAGTGACTTCGTGGGGCAAGTACAAGGTGGTTTCCTACTCCCGCCGCGAGGAATCGTTTGCCTGGTGGGTGGTGCCGCAGAATCTCTGGATTCTGGCCGTGGGCATCGTGCTGTGCTTTCTTCTGGCCGCCTACCTTTCGTCCCCTTTGCGGAAGATCCAGCGGGTGGTGGAGCAGTATGGCGATGGGAAACTGGATCTGCGGATGGGCGGCAAGCGCCGGGACGAATTCGGCAAGCTTGCCTGGGCATTCGATCGCATGGCGGACCGCATCCAAACACTGCTGGCCGCGGAGCGGCGGTTGTTGCTGGATATCTCGCACGAGTTGCGCTCGCCTCTGGCCCGGATGAGCGTGGCGATCGAACTGCTCGACGACGCTGTGGAACGGGACGCCGCGAAGGCGCAGATACGGCGTGAGACCGAGCGGCTGAATCAATTGATCGGCGGACTGTTGGAAGTGACCCGCGCGGAAGGGGAACCCGCTCTGCTGCAATCCAAGCAAGTGGAGATGGACACGTTGATCGGGGAAATCGTGCAGGATTGCGGATACGAAGCGCGGGAACGAAACGTGGAGATCGCCGTGGAGGCCGCCACCGGGTTGGAAGTAGCAGGCGATGCCGAACTATTGCGGCGGGCCATCGAGAATGTGCTCCGCAATGCCCTGCGCTATGCGCCCGCGCATTCGAACGTCGCCCTGCGTTGTGCGGCGGAGCAAGACCAGGTGGCGATCCGCATTCGCGACTTTGGGCCCGGTGTGCCGGAAGAATCGCTGAGCCGCCTCTTCGACCCCTTCTTCCGCGTGGAAGACGACCGCAACCGGCGGCAGGGCGGCACCGGCCTGGGACTTTCCATTGCGCGGCGCGCGATTGAAGTACATGGCGGCGCCATCCAGGCACGCAACGCCAATCCCGGCCTTTGCGTGGAGATCCGGCTCGCTCTGGCCTCCGTGCCGCAGCCAGCATAGGAAACTACTGCCCGGTGGAAGCCGGAAGCGCGAAACCGATTCTCGCGGCAAGGTCGCGATTGCCGAGGACCCTCGATTCGCGGTTCCGGGTCGAGGAATCTCTCCGTTATCGCGATTTGCTCGTCGAGAGCGCCTGGCGCGATCCATGCACCAGGTTCCCGAGCGACTTTCCACACGGCCCACCACCGAGTAAGGGATCATCCACTCGTCGCAACAGAACACGGGAACTCGAATGTGCTCGTGAATATGGGCGATGGCTTGCTTTTCATCCCAGCCCCGGATGGCACCATTGGTGATGAAAAAAACTACGTGCGTGTGCCGGTTCGCCCAGATGAAAGCCTTTTTCCATTTCTCAAAGTCGGACACGAGTCCGTAGGTGGTGGAGAGGCCGGCCTTCCAGTAGATGGGGTCGAGATAGTGGCGATTCTTCTGTTCCAGCGGCGAATCCTCGGAAAGGACGAAGAGGTCCTTGATATCCGGCGCCTGCGCCTTGACGAGTTGGATGGTTTCCTCAACCGGGAGCACTTCAAGCATTCCAGTGACATGACGGTTGGGCACTTCGTAGGGGTCCGCCGTCCAGTTCACGCCGCAGAAGAGCACCGGGGTTGGGCCATCGCGAAGATAGGGCACCACCAGATGCTCCATGGCGTCGTCGTCGGAAACAAGAATGACCGTCGGCTTGAAGGAACGGATGGCCTCCATCGCCCGCTTGGCCGCCTGTGGCAGGGCTGTGGGATTGCGCTTGCCGTCAAGGCAGTGGACCTGCAGGTCGAGTTCCGACCCGGCGAGGCCTTCCCGGATGGCTTGCATGATGGCATCGCTGGCGCCGTAGCCCAAGTGATAGGAGTTGACGTAGACTACGCGCGGCTTCCCGCGAAAGCAGGAGGTCCCGGCCACGGTTGCGGTTGTCGAAGCGATCGCCGCCAGAAAACTTCGCCGCAACGGGACGAGCATGGCTAGCGCCAGTTGCCTCCACGGTTCGCTCAGCTTCGAGCTTTGCTCCACGGCCCAGTCCTTCCGTGCAATAAGAGCGTACCGACAGGAAGGAGAAATCGGATCGTTCCTGCTCCTGCCGTCGTGCCCTCAACTCCTGGCGTCGGCGAAGCAGCAGCGGCGCTGGCGAAAACAGAACCCAGCAGGAAGTAGCGGAGCGGAGATGGCCGCCGCCACGGCAAACTGGCTCAGCGCGAGTCCAGAGCGAGCGCGCACTGACGATAAATGCCCACAAAATAGCCATGGGATTGATTTGTCCGATATGCTGGAGCGAGACAATTCGGCGCATGCGCTCCTCAATGAAGATGGGCGTAGACCCGGAACCAGAAAGTAAGCACGACCCCTACCAATTGGGGAGGTGTCACGGAGTAAACATACAGGCTGGCCACAATCCAACTGAGGCCCACGGAAAAGAGCCCCAGCAGAAACGCCGCTGGCAGCAGAGGTGGCGGATGGGCTTCAGTCGCTCCCAGATGCCCGTGGCCGCGATCGGCGCCGCCGACCAAGAGCGTGCTGCACGCAAGAAGACAGGAAGATGGAGAGCGGATCGATTCCACCGGGAAGACGGTCTTCGTGATGAAGTTCCGGTTATCGACAAATGAAGACGAAGAGCGACTGAGGGAATCGGCAAACAGCATCCAGGGCAACTGGGCACTGAACAGATAGAGCGGGTAGTTTTGCGCCAGAACCCCTTGCGGCTGCACCTTGAAACAAACCTGAAAGACGAAAACCCAGCTTACCAAAAGCACCAGTGGCTGAATAACGCCCCACGTCCAGCCGCCGAAGGAGCCCACGTAGCGCTTCTCAAAATCCCGGCGGACGAGTTGATAGAGCAGCTCGCGCCGGGCCACCAGATTGTGCAGGAATAAAGAACCGGGAAGACGCATGACGAGTGGGCAGCGGGCCGCCCCACCATTCAGGGTAGCGGAATCGCGCACTTCTAGTACGCCCGGCCGGTTGCGCATAGAATCACAAATGCAGGAGAGGATGGTGAGCACTTGAAAGCAGATCATGCAATCAGCCTGGTAACCGGGGCCACCGGCTATGTGGGAGGGAGGCTGCTTCGGCGGCTGGTGGAGAACGGCGATCGCGTGAGAGCCATGGTGCGCAATCCTCGCAACCTGCAGCTCCAGCCGAATGAGCGCACAGAGGTGGTGAAGGGGGACGTGTTCCAGCCGGAAACTCTGGTTGAGGCGCTCCGCGGTGTCGATACCGCGTTCTACTTGATTCACTGATGAG
>JAXHKT010000027.1:0-75417 GCA_034522975.1 Bryobacterales bacterium | reverse complement strand
GTGGATGCTGCTGGTCCAGTTACGTATTGCTACGACGGATACGGATTTTCAGGGGGACCCGGCCGGGGCGGCTGCAACCCCCGCCGACGTGGAATATCTCTTGCGTTCCACGGAGCACTACTTCCCCGGAATTCGCGAAAAGCAAGTCTGCTTTACCAACGCCGGCGTGCGGGCGCTGGTGACGAAGCCTGGCAAGGAGTCCGCTGTCTCCCGTTCGCATCAGCTTGTCGATGGCGAGCGGCAGGGTTCCCCGGGCCTGGTATCCGTGGTGGGCGGCAAGATCACGGGATACCGGGCCATCGCCGAGGAGGCCGTCGATCGCATCGCCCGCCACCTGGGTGCAACGAGTGGATGCACCACCGCCTCGGCTTCGCTGCCCGGCGCCATTGCCGAAAGCGAAAAGGAGCGTTGCGTGGGTGAAGCCGTCGCCGCTGGAATTCCCGCGGATTCCGCCGCCGCGCTGCTCGCTCTTTACGGCGCCCGGCTGACCGGACTCACCGTGCTCTGTCGCGAAGATCCCTCGCTGGCGCGGCCGATTCACCCGGACTATCCCGACATCCGCGCGCAAGTGCCGCTGGCCGTCTCCCAGGAGTATTGCCGCAACCTCGACGATTTTCTGGTGCGTCGAACAGGCCTTGCCTTTTCCCCCGGCCAAGGCCAACGCGCTGCGGAAAACGTGGCGCCGATGCTTGCGGCAAAGCTGGGGTGGGATGCCGCGGAGACCCGGCGCCAGCATGCGCGATGGGAAACCTACCTCAGCCACACCAGCCCTTCCGGCTTGGCGTAGCGTATTGGCGTTGCGCTGAAATGGCAATCGCGAATCGGCGCGGCGCTGAGACCGCCGCCGACGGCGTGCCCGCGGCAAGGTGTCCACCGCGAAACAAAGAGGGAGCGCAGACCTCTTATGGACGGGAAGGAGCCTGGATGCCATCAACTACAGAAATTTTGGGGCGGGCGCCGCAGTCGATGAAGCAATCCCTGATCGCGGCAACCTTGGCTACGCTGATTGCCGGCGGAATGGTGGTGGCCTACGCTGTTCTGACGCCCACAGGCGTGGCGCCGGAATTGGATGAGGAAGTACGGAAACAGATGACAACGGGCGCGGTTGTGGCCACCGTTTGTATGTTCCCCGCATTCCTCTTCGCGGCTCGCACAATCCTCTGGTGGCGCTCGCGCGGCCCGCACCCCTCGGTGCCGCTCACCCTACTGGCGACGCTCACCATCTTCCCGTTGATGCTCAGTTTGCTCATCGTCTTTGCCGGCTAAAGACCGGTGTCGCTGCATCGCCTTTCCCGAAGCTACGCTGCCACAAGGCAACGGATGAAACAGCTTTCCGCTCCGCCCTTCCAATGAGGCATGATGCTGAAAAAACTGATCCCATCCGCGACGCTTCTGCTTCTGCTGCCTTCTTCACCTCCTCGACCCCCACCGGCACGGAGACGGGCCAACAAGCCTACCCCCGCTCCGTACAGAATGAAACCGTCCCGGTACCGAAGGCCACTGCCAGGCTCAAGGATGCCAAGGGGAGCGATGTGGGCACAGCCACCTTTGAGACGCAGGGCCTTGGTGTTCTGATGAATGCGGATTTCAGCGGGCTTCCGCCCGGGGATCACGCCATTCACATTCACGAATCTGGTAGCTGCGAAGCGCCGGACTTCACGAGCGCGGGTGGCCATTTTAATCCCGCCGGCAGAAAGCACGGCCTCGACAACCCCGAAGGTGCCCATGCCGGCGACATGCAGAATTTCACTGTGTCTCCCGATGGGAAAGTCTCGCTCCATGCCCGCAAAGTGTCGGCGAGCCTAACCAGGGGGGCGAGCGATTTCCTCCTGATTCCGGGCGGCACCGCGTTGGTGATTCACGCTGGCCCCGACGACCAGAAGACCGATCCGTCCGGGGATTCGGGTGCCCGCATCGCATGTGGAGTGATCCGCGAAGGAGACTAGGCGGAAGACACGCTGGGAGTGCTGTGGCGCCTCGGTCGAACCCGCGTCCTTGAGCATTGGTTTAAGATAGCGGGATACCGTCGCTTCCAAGCTTCCCATGCGTCGATCGCCCATGCACCGTCTGCTTCGTTCCCTTCAGGCTTCGCTCGTCATTGCGGCGATCGTCGTGCTTTCCGCGCCGCAATTGCAAGCGGACGATGTCGAGGATTTCGTGGTCGCCCGGATGCAGGAGCAACATCTGCCCGGAGTCGCCTTTGCCGTACTCCGGCGCGGCGAAGTGTTGCGGTCCGAGGCGCTTGGTTTTGCCAGCCTGGAACTGCGGGCGCCGGTTTCCAGCGGCACCATTTTTCAGATCGGTTCGCTCACCAAACAATTCACCGCGCGAGCCGTTCTCCTACTCGCCGACGAAGGGAAATTGCGTTTAACCGATCCCATCCGGAAGTTCGTGCCGGACGTCCCGGTTTCCTGGAACCGCATCACGCTTTACCATTTGCTCACCCATACTTCCGGTGTTCCCAACTGGGTGGGCATGGAGGAATTCTCGTTCCACTCCGACTATACGTCCCGGCAGTTCCTGGCCATTTTCGCCGACAAGCCGCTCGATTTCGCGCCAGGGGAGCGCTTTAAGTATTCGAGCGCCGGGTATTCGCTGTTGACCTTCGCGATTGAAAAAGCATCCGGCATGCCGTTCTCCGATTTCCTGCGGGTGCGGCTTTTTGAGCCCGCGGGCATGCATGCTACCAGCGTGAACGATAGTGAGACGGTGCTGGCGGGACGCGCGGAAGGCTATGTCGTTCGCAATGGGGCGATCTACAACGGCGTTAACTTGCGTCCGCGAATCACTGCCCCAAGCGGCGCTGTGCTCAGCACCATCGACGACCTGGCCCGATGGGAGAGCGTTCTTCTAGCCGGGAAGGATCTGCTCCCAGAATCGAGAGCCCTGGTCGTTCGTCCGGTGAAGCTGAACGGCGGGAACACCTTTCACTATGGGCTCGGCTGGTATCTGCGCGACGCCGCGAAGTCCGACATCGTTTACCATACCGGCACCACTTCGGCGGGCTTCCGCTCCGCTTACTTTCGCGACCTGCCTAGCGGGATAACGGTGATCTTTCTCTGTAACGCCAGCGGGGATGGCGTCGAACCGTTACCGATCGCGGAAAGTGTCGCGCGGATGTATATCGAACGTTTTCAGCCCGTCTCGCAGTAGAGGCATTCCCGCCGGAGCCTCGTTGCTTAGCTCTTGCCTTCTTCGAGCATCGCCTTGATGCGACGATCCATTTCTTCCACCAGTTTCCGGTGGCGTTCGCCCGTCGCTTTGCTCTCAAATCCGGCGTGGATGTAATCCACTTTGCCATCGCGTCCCACATAGATGGTGGTGGGGTAAGCGCCAAAGTTTTCAAGCTGCGGCAGCGTACGCCCGATCTCGCCGGGCTCCGTGGTTCCAGCCAGAAGCAAGGGAAAGTCAATACCATGCCGTTGCCGGTAAATCCGAAGCTGCTCCAAATCGCGTGCCTTGTCTCCGGTGTATTCGTAGGCCAGCGCCACCACTTCCAGACCCTCGTTCTTGTACTTGTCGTAGAAGTCCACAAGAACGGGAGCTTCGTCGTGGCAGTTGGGGCACCAGGTGCCCGTGATGGTGATCACCACTACTTTCTTTGCCTGAAGCGCGCGGTCGGGTGGATTTCACCGGTTTCCCGTGCAGATCCAGCCCGGAGAAGCGAAAGGGCTCTTCGGCATTCTTCACCTTCGTATAGGTGCCGGGATCCTGGGGCTTGGCGCCTTGAGAGACGGCCTGCTCCAACCGGCGGCCAACCACTTTGCGGTCCGCCCCGATGTTGCCCTCCAGCGTGCCATCGGCATTGAGCTTGGCTGTCAGCAGAAGCGCGCGGATGCCGTCAAAGCGGCTGAGGTACAACTCGCCATCGCGGAAATGCCCGCTGATGGTGCCCCAATCGCCGCTGATGGGGATCACCGTGCCCGTCAGTTTTTCCCCTTCCTGCTTGAAGCTAGCGCTCCAGATCCGCTGCCCATCCCCTTCGCCCACCTGCAGAATCCAGTCGCCTGTGAGGTTGGGGCCGCTGCTGGAAGGGGCGTATTCGGGCAGTTCCCGAGTGGCAGTCAATGGGCGGCTCACCCGTGTCTTGCCGCTCTGTCGTGAAAAAGCTCCGCTAAGCTTGCCGTTGGCAAGGTCGGCCCTCAATTCGGCGTCGTAGAAGTTGAATTTCAATAGAAGCGTCTTGCCGTCGAAACTCCCCGATGTGGCCTCCTCGCGATCTGGACCGTTCACCAGCGCGCCCTTCACCTGGTCGCCGTCCCGGGTGACTTCCAATTGGAACGCCACATTCGGCGAATTCTCTCTGAGGATCTCTGCCTGCCACAGTCCGGCGATGGGGTCTTCCGCCTTCTGGCATCCGGCCATCGGCAAGAGCAGAGCGGCCAGAACCAGAATCACGATCTCCGGGAAGCCGGCGCAGAGCCAGCGGGAGGAGGATCGGGGGGGCGAAGTGGTTGTCATAACGAAACGTCTCTTTTCTTACTTTCCGACGGAATCACGCGTCTGTCAGGCCGGGCAAACGGGGCGGCGGGGAGCGCTTGCAATGGTCCTCCGGATTTATAGCAAAGCAACCCCTCCCCCCGCAAATGCGTATGGAACGGCACAGCCTGTTTATTCCGAGATCTTCGCACTTTGCGCGATCAGTTCGATCTCCAGGGCGATCTCGACTTCGTCGCCCACCAGCAAGCCGCCTGCGTCGAGAGTCTTGTTCCAGGTGATGCCAAAGTCCTTGCGGTTGATCCTGGTGGTCGCGGAGGCCGCACGGCGTGTCCCGCCCCAAGGGTCCTTCACTTCGCCAGTGGGACCCTCCACAGCCAAAACTACCCGCCGCGTGACGCCCTTGATGCTAAGGTCGCCGCTGACGTTGAGCTTGTTGTTGCCGGCCTTCTCCACCTTCTTCGAAACAAACGTCATGGTGGGGAACTTTTCTACGTCGAAGAAGTCGGCGCTCTTCAGATGCGCATCGCGCTTCTCGTCTTTGGTGTCCAGGGTCTTCACTGCGATGACGGCTTCAATACGGGTGATGTTCAGGTTTGCCGGATCGTACGATACCGATCCCTGAACGTCGGCGAACTCGCCTTTGGTTTTGCTGATGCCCAGATGCGCAACGGCAAACTGGGCGCTGGAATGGGAAGTGTCGATTTTGTATTCCGCCGCAAATGCGGCGCCAACCGCGAAAAGGGCGAGCGATAGAATCGGGATCAAGCGCATGGGTATTTCCTTAACAGATCTTGAAATTGGCTTTGCGATGCGGGAGCGAAAGCGAATCAAGGCCGGCCGCGTCGTCTTCTGGAGAAGAGATGATGCGTCAACTGATCTCGAACCATCTTATTTTGCGAAAGCGGAACATCCCTTGCCGGAGGCGTGCATCCAATAAGGGTTTGGTTTGATAGTTTTGGAAACACCAAAGGCCGCTGGGTGGATATTATGTCTTGAAATTCCGGGAATTCCACTGCTCCCGTCGAATTCTCGACGCGTCTACCTACTGGTCCAATTGCATAACGATGAGTGATTCACTACCCACACTGCGTTCTTCTCTCGCCAACGCCCGTTCGGCCTCAGACCGTTTGTTTGAGTGCCTGCGTCCCGGTGCCATCTACGAAAGGGCGGTTTCTGAGCGTCACCGCTTCATTTTTTACTGCGGGCATCTCGATGCCTTCGATTGGAATTTACTGGGGGTGTCGACTCTCGGGCTAACTCCTTTCCGCCCCGAATGGGACCGGCTCTTCGCATTCGGCATCGACCCTGAAAGCAGCGATCTTCCCACCGACAGTGCGGGCGATTGGCCTTCGGAAGAAGAGCTACGCGCTTACTGTGTGCGGACGAGAAACGCAATTGACGATTCTCTCGAAAGCCTCGATCCCGAAGGGTTGCGCGTGGCGATAGAGCATCGCCTGATGCACATGGAGACGCTTGCCTATCTGCTCCACAACCTCGATTATTCCCTCAAGTCCGGCAAGCACGACGAGCCGCTTACCGGCGGGCACGCGCCGCTGAATTCTTTCGTCCCCATCTCCGAGGGACAGGTGACTCTCGGCCAGGAGGCCGGGTGCTTCGGGTGGGATAACGAATTCCCCCGCCATACCCGCGATGTCGATTCGTTTGGAATCCAGAAGTACAAAGTGACCAACGGAGACTATCTACCCTTCGTGCAAGAGGGTGCGTCCGCCCCCCATTTCTGGGTACGCCGCGATGAGCAATGGATGCTGCGCGGGATGTTCTCTGAGATTCCGCTTCCCCTCGATTGGCCGGTGTGGACCACCCAGGCCGAAGCGCACGCATACGCCGCGCACTATGGTTTTCGTCTGCCCAGTGAAGCGGAGTTTCACCGGGCCGCGTTCGGCACGCCCGGCGGAGAGGAGCGCGCTTTTCCCTGGGGCAATGAAGCGCCAAAGGCTTCCCGCGGCAACTTCGATTTCACCAGATGGGACCCCTGCCCCGTGGACGCGAATCCATGCGGAGACAGCGCCTTCGGCGTCGCGCAAATGGTGGGGAACGGCTGGGAGTGGACCTCTACCCCCTTCGCCCCTTTTGCAGGCTTTCAGCCCGCGCCCTACTACCCTGGCTATTCGGCCAACTTTTTCGATGAAAAACACTACGTCCTGAAAGGCGCTTCCCCGCGAACGGCGAAGACCTTTCTGCGCCGATCGTTCCGCAACTGGTTCCGAGGAGATTACCGCTATGCCTTTGCCGGATTTCGCTGCGTTTCTGACGATTGACGAAGAGGCCTGTTCCGCCGTGGCCACCGCCTTGGAGAATCAGGTTGCACGTCAGGATTCCAGCTTTGCCCGCGATGTGGCCGCCGGACTCACGCATCCCCTGCTCAAGGAGATTTCGTCCTCCTGGCTCTACGATGAACTCGGCTCCGTACTGTTTGAAGCCATCACGCTACTCCCCGAGTATGGGCTCACCCGGGCCGACGAACGCGTCATTCAGCGGGCCGCGCCCGTGCTGGCAGCCACCGTGGGGGCGAACCCATTCGTTGCCGAGTTGGGCAGCGGCAGTGGAAAGAAGACCCGCGCCATTCTCTCCGAGTTTCTCTTAAGTGGTGCGGCCGGCTATGCGCCCATCGACGTTTCCCTCTCCGCACTGGAGGGCTGTTGCGCGCCGCTGGCCGCTCTTGAAGGGCTGGCCTTGCATCCCACGGTGGGTAGTTATTTGGACGGCTTGGCGCTTGCTCTTCGCCGCCGCGAGCCCGGCCAACGGGCACTGCTACTTTTTTTGGGTAGCACCATCGGCAACTTCGCTCGCGAAGAACTGCCAGGCTTTCTCACCGGTGTCCGGAAGCTTCTGGACGTGGGAGATTATTTCCTGGTGGGCGCCGATCTCGAGAAGAGCCCCAGCGTGCTGGAACTGGCTTACGACGATCCGGTGGGCGTAACGGCGGCCTTCAACAAGAACCTTCTGGCTCATCTGAACACTGCCTTCGCGGGTGATTTCGATCTGGGACTCTTTGCGCACCGGGCGGTCTACAACCTCGCTGAGCGGCGCATCGAGATGTATCTGGAATCGACAGCCCGCCAGCGCGTCACCTTGCGCGACCTCGATCTGCGAATCGCTTTAGAAGCGGGCGAACGCATCCGCACGGAGTTCAGCCACAAGTTCAACCTTCCCGAACTCCGCCAGCTAGCCACCCTCTCCGGCTTCGCTCCCGGCCAGGAATGGTGCGACACCGAATGGCCCTTCGCCGAGTGCCTTTGGCGCGCTGAGTAAGTCGCATCGAGCCAGTTGCTGCTGAAGCGATAGCATCGCTTCCATTCGCGGCAACCCGTTAGAAGGTGTACGTCGCTTCCAGATAGCCGAACGAGCCGTTCTTATTGTCGGGATAAATGCTCCGCATCACGCTCTTCCCATTCGCGTGGCCGTAGTAGGCCTCCACGGCGAATTGCTTGTGGAGCGTCAGCGCGACGCCGATGTCGGTAAGAGTGGCGAGACCCTGCGCGCCCGACGAGGGGCGCCCGACGTAGCCGAAGGTCCAGGGCTGAAAGACGCCGCCGCCGAGATACCAAAGATCGTTGCGGGTGGTGAGGCGCAAGGCGTGAATTTCGCTCACGACGCTCACCTTGGCGTGCGGGCGCAGCGTGAGAGTGGCGTAACGGTCCTCATTGTTCACCATGTCGTAGAAGGGAAACTTCGCGTAGGGACGCGGGGTGGGCATCAATTGGAAGAAAGTGCTGTGCGTGCCGTCGGCGGGGTTGTCGTCGCCGCTGGTGCGCGAGTAACCCGCGCGCAGCCAGGGCTTGAGAGCGGGAATGCCCTTGGGTTGGAAGCCGGCTTCCAGCGCGATAGCGCCGGCGCGATGATTCAAGCGTCCCCACGAACCGGTTTGGCCCAGGCCCCAAGCGAGCAGATCCACCGTTCCGGCGGAGGTCTCCGTGGCGTTGATCAGATGCCCACCGAAGCTCATGATGTTGATGTTCTCCGTGTCGGCCCGCCGATCGGCTACCGGTCGGCTATCGGTTTTTAGCACATCGCGAAAGTCGTTGTAGAAGATGCTGAAAGCGCGCAATTCGGAACTGCTTGCTTTGCCAGTGAAGCCTTTGGTGTAAGCGCCGTATGCAAAAGCGACGCGATTCCAGCCCCATCCATCCACCTGAAAGACGCCCCGCGTGGGGGTGGCGGCAATCACGGTGAGGTTGCTTTCCTTTGCCGTTCCAGGTGTAGTGAGCGCCATCGAAGCTGCGGCCGACATGGGTCCAGGCAAAGGCGCCGATCAAGCGCTGAAAAATGCGGGTGCGCTTGAGCGCGGCGAGGGTGGCATTCTTCGGGGTGAGTTCCGTGCCATCAACAAATTCGAACCGGCCGATCTTCACGCCGTGCTTCTCGCCGGGGCCCATGTGGTGAAACTCCAGATAGGCCTGCTTGGGAAAGATCATCGCCGCGTTCCGGTTGCGGTCGTTCGCCGCGAAGTAGCTGGCACCCAGCCCCAATTGGCCCTGCGCGCCGGCGATCTGCGCATCGTCGGGTAGCCCCGCCAGGATGGGGGCGGCCAGTTCCACTTTCCAGTTCGTATGCTTGCCTGTCTGCGCGAAGCTCAGCTTGACGATGTTGCCTGAATACGCGTAGGTGCTGGCGTCCGTGCCTCCAAACCAATCCCACATTTCCAGGCGCGTGCGGATGCTGCCGTGGATCTGAATGGGAGACGCCTTGGCGGGCTCAACTGCTGCCGGCGCCGCGGAGGCAGGGGTGGCCGGGGCCTGTGCCTTGCCTTCCGCTACCAAGGCCAGCAGGAGCATCGCACAGCATGCTCCCGCGCTCCATCGGGCGGCCGCAATCCTTGCCGAAATCTTTGTCATCGCGCTCTCATGCTCCCTTCCATGGCGTCCGCGCTGGCAACGCCTTGAAATTCGGATGATCTCATCTCAATCCACTGGGTTTCTGTGACTGAAGTCACGGCGGCTTGTGCCCGCGTGGCGCATTCTGATAGAGAAGCAAGGGAACGGAGTGGATTCTCCTCCGGGTTGAGACGGTAAATGCAGCGGGCTGACGATGAACGAGCGTAGTGCGGCGAATAGCCAAAAATCCGGAGAGCGGGGTGTAGTCGGCATGTCCATGCTGTGGACCTCCTTTGCCGTTGCGCTGGGGCTATCCGTCGGGCTTGGATTGTTCACCTTCGTTTATGCCCAAGGCGGTTCCTATATGACCAACGACCCCGCCGCCTGCGCCAACTGCCACGTGATGAACGAGCAGTATGCGGGCTGGATGAAGGGCAGCCACCGCCAGGCGGCTGTTTGTAATGATTGCCATACTCCCTCCGGCTTTATCCCGAAGTATTGGACGAAAGCGCAAAACGGGTTTTTCCATTCGCTGGCCTTCACCACCGGATGGTTCCCCGACAACATTCAAATTCACGGGCGAAACCTGGAAGTCACCCGCGAGGCTTGTGCGAAGTGCCACGCCGAGATCACCGACGGCATTCAGGCCACGCGGGAGCATAGCGCCAAGGTGGATTGCATTCAGTGCCACATCCAGGTGGGGCACGCCGAATAAGGTGAGTCGGTTTATCCGGCAAGCGGATCCGATGTCGATCGAGAGTACGCACAGCGAGGAATAGCGATGAGCGAGAACAAAGAAAAGCGGGCCACCGGATTGAACCGGACGCTGATCGTCACGGTAGTGATAAGCGCACTCGTGACGTTGGGTGTCGCCGCATTGCTGGTGAACATCTTCGAGCGAAAGCAAGAGGCGCGGACGCCTTTTGTGCGCGTCGTTGAGATTACCGATGACATCACTGACCCGGCTGTGTGGGGCAAGAACTTTCCTTTGCAATACGACGACTACAAGCGCACCGTAGATATGGTGCGGACGCGCTATGGCGGCTCCGAGGCGATGCCTGTCGCGCCGCCCAACGCGGGCGAAGCCGTCGTGATGACGACGAGCAAGATCGACGAAGATCCGCGCCTGAAGACGATGTGGGCGGGCTATGCTTTTGGCGTCGACTTCCGCGAAGAACGCGGCCACGCCTACATGCTCTTCGACCAGGCCAACACCCGCCGGGTGACCGAATTCAAGCAGCCCGGCACCTGCCTCAACTGCCACGCCTCCACTTACAACATCTACAAGAAACTGGGCGATGGCGACATCATGAAGGGCTTCGACAAGATGAACTCGCTGCCCTACGTGGAAGCCGCGAAATTGGCGGAGCACCCGGTGAGCTGTATCGATTGCCATGAGGCGGATTCGATGAAACTGCGCGTCACGCGCCCAGGCTTTATCGAGGGGATCCGCGCATACAAGGCAACCCAGGGCGTGGAGAACTACGACGTAAACACGATGGCCTCCGCGCAGGAAATGCGCACTTATGTTTGTGGCCAATGCCATGTCGAATACTACTTCAAAGGGCCGGAGAAGCGGCTAACTTACCCGTGGAGCAAGGGCCTGAAGGTGGAAAATGTTCTCGCCTATTACGACGAAGCGGAATTCAAGGATTGGGTCCATCGCGACACCGGCGCTCCGGCGTTAAAGGCGCAGCATCCGGAATTTGAGATGTACAACCAGGGTGTCCATGCCCGCAGTGGCGTCTCTTGCGCGGATTGCCATATGCCCTATAAGCGCGAAGGCGGCATGAAGATATCCGACCATCATGTGCAGAGCCCAATGCTGAACATCAACCGCGCCTGTCAAGGCTGTCACCACTTCCCTGAGCAGGAGATGAAGGACCGCGTCGAGCAAATCCAGTCCCGTTTCTTCAGCGCACGTAATGTTGCCATGGATGCCTTGATGGATCTGATCGCCGATCTGAAAGCCACCAAGGAAGCCGGTGCCAGCGATGCCGATCTTGCCGGCGCCCGCGACTTCCAACGCAAGGCCCAGTTCTACTTGGACTTCGTGGAAGCGGAAAATTCCACCGGCTTCCATGCGCCGCAGGAAGCGATGCGCATTCTCACGGAGAGTGTGGATTTCAGCCGTAAAGGCCAGAACGCGCTTCGGGGCGTAAAGGGTCTGCGAGCGGCTGCCGGGGCCTCCCCGGCGCGCACGGGAGCGGCTGCCAAACAATAGCCGCCGCGGCACTCGCCATCGAAGCGAAGCCGCGCAAGCCAATCGAAACCACGCCGCGCAAGCCAATCGAAACCACGCCGCGCAAGCCAATCGAAACCACAACGGTGCCTCCCACCCATCGGCAAAGGGTGGAGAGGCACCGTTCTTTTTTTCGTGACGAGATCCTTTGCCTGATGTCGCACTCAAAAGTAGCAGGGAATTTGGGGAGCGACGTGCTTCGGTCCCGGCTGGGGAGGGGTAATGGTGTTGGCATTCACTCGGACGTGTTTGGCGTTATTAGTGGTGGCGTCCGCTTTCGGGCAAATGACGGGACAGGCAGCTTTCGAACGGATTCGCAGGCTAAACTTCCCGCGCGGTGAGAGCATCGTGGCGAACGGCGTGGATACCGGAACCGGTGCGTTCACAATGGAATCCACCGTCTTTTCCGTGGATGGCGGGCGGTCCATTCCCATCACACTTCGGTACAACTCGCTATTAGGGCAGGGGGCGGAGCATTTCAGCCCGGGCTGGGCGCATGACTACGAAGCCTTCATCAGCGGCAACCCGGCCAGTGTGGTGAATGTGAACCTCGACAGCACGCGCCGCATTCGCTTTCAAGCCAGCGGCGGCAACTACACGGCAATCGATGAAGCCGGCCGCTACGACAAACTCCAGCGCATCGGCAACGCCTTCACTCTCACCCGGCGCGACGGCACCATTTATGAGTTCGACGTCGATAACCGCCTCAAGCGCCTCGGCAACAAGGTGAAGCAGTATCTCGAATTCCGCTACAACGATTTCGACGAATTGATCGAGATCAAGGAGCCGATCGCCAATCGCGTGCTGGCCGTGCAGCCCCGCAGGAACGGCAGTGGCAGCATCCAGTTCATCACCGATCAGGAAGATCGCATCGTCTACTTCGGCTACGACGACGCCGGACGCCTGACGAGCATCCATCCGGCAGCTACCCTCACTCCGTTAGGGAATACCAGCTTCATTTCCACCAGCATCCCCGATGGCAGCACGACCGGCGTCACACGCAACATCGTGGTGAACGATACCGCTCCGATTGGCCTGGTAGCCTTCGGCACCGGTTCCATCGCGCATCCCCGGCCCGCGGATCTGCGCGTATCCGTCACCTCGCCTCGCGGCACCACCGTGAATCTCACGTTTGCCAACAACGAAGCTCCGAACATCCGCCTCCCGGCGATTGCGATGGACCAGTTCAATGGAGAGAATCCGCAGGGCACCTGGCGCGTGGCCGTCCGCGACGTCGTGAGTGGCAGCTCCGGAAGCTTCGAGGTAATCACCCTGCGATTCACCGAACGTACGGACCCGACCCGCTTTCAGTATGGAGTTGGAGGGCGAATGGTGGCGGCATTCGATCCCGACGATAAGCGGCTATTCTCGATTGCCTACGATTCCGAGGGGCGTGTGTTCGAGCAGGAAGACGGGATTGAGACCAACCTCCCGGCCCGCTTTCAATACGTAGAGAATCAGCAAGGCCTGCGGACCTTCTACACGGACCGGCTGGGCAATAGCTCAGAGTTCCATCACGACACCGGACATCACCTCACGATGGCGATCGATCCGCTAAACAGAGCGACCGAATTCACCTACGATGCCGGTGGCAACCGAAGCAGCCTCAAGGACCCGCTTGGCCGCGTGACGCGCTTTCTCTACGACGCCAACGGAGACCTCACCCAGGTCGCCGACCCCGCGAGCAACGCCTACACGATGACCTATGACAGCAACCACAATCTGCTGAGTTTTCGCGACCCCAACGGCAACCGCTCGTCGTTCACTTACGACAACCTCAACAACCTGCGCGCGGTTACCGACGCGCTGGGAAACCGGGATACGAAAACCTACAACAGCAATTCGAAACTCACCGGCAGCCTGATGGCGGATGGCGCGGGGATGGGCTTTACGTATTCCAGCGGAATGCCGAGCGGGGCCAGTCATCCGGAGACCGGAGCGAATGCGGGGGCGGGCTACGACCTCACCGGGCGGGTGACCAGCTTGAAAGACGCCGACGGCTTTGAGACGAAAATCACCTACGATTCCCAAGGCCGTGAAGTGCGCAAGGAGAATCCTCTCGGCAACTTCGAAGAGTCCGTTTACGACCGCCGTGGCAGGCTGATTTCCTCTCGCGATTTCAACGGCAACCGCACCACCTTCACCTACGACAACAACGACAATGTGCTGAGTGTGCGGGATGCGTTGGGCCGCAGCGTGAGCTACGAATACGACGGCGAAGACCGGATGGTGAAGACCATCGTCCCCGGCGGCGCCACGGCGCGGATCGTCTACGACAAGGCGGGGCAGGTGATCGAAGAGGCCGACCCTCTGGGGAATGCAAGCCGTTACAAATACGACCTGGCCGGTAACCGCACGGAGCGTTTCGACGCGAACGGCGATCTGGTGGACAAGATCGCGTATAACGCGCTCGATCTTCCAGAGCGATCGGAAGACGCCGATGGCAATGTGGTTGTGTTTGAGTACGACGACAGCGGGCGACCGACGGCAATTGTCAATCCGCTGGGCAGGCGCATCGAGTTCGGCTATGACGAAATCGACCGGCCGACCAGCTTCCGCGACCCGCTCAACCGCAGCACTCGCCGCGAGTTTGAAAAAGACGACGTAGTGAGCCGTCTGATTGATGCGAAGGACGGGCGCAGCCGCTTCACCTACGACCAGGCCAACCGCCTGATTGGCGTAGAGCTGCCCTTCGGGTTTATCAATCTTCGATACAACAACCGCGACCTGATGACGCAATACCGCACACCCACCGGACGCAACTTCAACTACGTCTACGACGCCGCCGGGCAGGTGCAATCGATAACGCCATCCGGGACGAACTCAGCAAACGCGCGCACGCTGCGCTATGAGCTCGATGGCAACGGCAACCTCCTCAAGATCCGCGAACAGAACCCCGGGCAGGCGACGAAAGAAACGAACCGCGATTTCGACGCGCTTGACCGCGTCACCCGCTACACCGATTCAGAGGGCAACACCCTCCGCTACCGCTATGACGAAATCGGTAATCTGGCGGAACTCACTTACCCCGATGGCAAGCAGGTTTTCTACAGCTACGACCAAGCCAATCGCCTCACGGAACTGCGCGATTGGGATGGCCGCCGCACACGCTACCACTACGACGGCAACAGTCGGCTTACCCGCATCGAGTTCCCCAACGGCACGCGGCGAGTGATGGCCTACGATGCCAGCGGGCGGGTGCTTCGCCGGCAGGATCGCAGCGCCAGTGGCGCGGTCATCGTCGACTATCGCTATAGCTATAACGCCGACGGAAAGTTGGGCGTAACCAGTGCCGGAGGGATGGACCTAGCCGTGCAGGGAACGAGTGCCACCTTCAGCTACAACAATGCCAACCGCATCGTCGCCTACAACGGCCAGAACGTGAGTTACAACCAGGACGGGCAACTCACTCGCGGTCCGCTTGGCGCAAACTTTCAGAACTTCACCTACGACTTCAACGGCAACCTCACCCAGGCCGGCGACACAGAGATGCTCTACAATTCCGAAGACCGGCTGATCGGCATTCGGCGAGGTTCGGCGCTCACCCGGCTTGTGGTGAATCCGCTCAAGGAAGTTTCGCAGGTGCTGATGAAGCGGGATCCCGATGGCAACGTCACCCGCTACGTTTGGGGCATCGGACTTGCCTACGAAGTGAGCGACGGCGAAGGGCTGCGCGTCTACCACTTCGACGATCGCGGCAGCGTGACGGCATTCACGAATACCCAGGGCGCGGTGAACGGGCGCATCGCCTACACACCCTATGGGGACGTGGCCAGGCGCAGCGGAAGCAGCGAATCGCTCTACCAGTTCCAGGGCCTCTTTGGCGTGTTGAGCGCGCCCAACGGCCTGGTGATGATGGGCTTGCGCTGGTATTCGCCGCAGATGCGGCGCTTCCTCACCGAGGACCCTTACTTCGGGCAGATCGAGAAACCCGGCAGCCTCAATCGCTATGCCTATGCCGGCGCCGACCCCATCAACCGCTTTGACCCCTCGGGCAAGTTCTGGAACCTCATCGCCGCCGCGGTGGGCGCCGTGGTGGGCGTGGTGGTGCAAGGCGTTTCAGACATCGTGAAGGGTGAATTCAGCGGATGGGAAGCGTATGCCGGGGCGGCCATTGGGGGTGCGGTGGCCGGCTTCATCGTATCTTCAACGGGTTGTGTTACCTGCGCGGGAGCGGCAGGCTCGGCCACGGAATATCTGGTCACTCAGGGGCTGAAAGGTGAACCAGTCGACCCCGTGGCTCTGCTCGTGACGGCCGGTCTTGGCGCGGCGTTCGGGAAGATCGGCGACAAAGCGGGTAAAGTGCTGGGCGCCGGCGCGAAACGGGCCAGCCAGGGACTCAGCAAAGCGTTGGGAAGGCAGGCTGCCCGTCCGCTGGCCCAGAGGTTCAGCCGCAGAGCGCTGAAGGAGGCGCTCAAGCGTGAAGCAACCAAGGTCAAGATCGAAAAGGTCCTTGGTGAGATTCCCGAGGAATTTGCCACGGGCATCGCCGAAGACTTCACGCGGGAGGTGATCTTCAGCAGCGCATCGGCCTCGCCCGGAGCTTCCCGCCGCGCCGCAACGCCGGAGGCCGGGCGGCAAGGCCTGCAGCGCCTCAACCGCGGCCGCAACCAGAGCTACGGCGAGTTCGTGCACTGGAAGTACTACCTCGAAAGTCTGCGCCTGGCCGCTGTGCCCGCGCCCAACAACCCCAACAACTTGTTGACGAGTTTCTAAGGACCACGGGAGGACCATCATGAATCGCCATCGCACCTTGATCGCCGCCGCTCTCGTGTCCCTGGGCGGAATGCTGATTTCCGCCAGCGCGCAAACCTATAGCTACGATGCCGCCGGACGCCTTGTTCGGGCAGCTTACAAAGAAGGGGAACTGTTGCGCTACACCTACGACGACGCCGACAACCTGCTAACCGTGGTTTCGTCGCCGGTGGCGGAAGCGCCCACGGAGATCAGCGGAGTGAGGAGCGCGCCGGGCGAAGCCAATGTCCGTTGGCAAGGCGCCAGCGGGGCAACCGGTTTCGTTGTCGAACGGCGCGTGGCAGGCAGCACGCGATGGGCGGAGGTGGCCAGCGTCGGCGCCGGCGTCAACTCGTTTGTGGACCGTTCGCTTACCCCCGGCGTGAGCTACGAATATCGCGTGGCGGCCTTGAGCGGAGCGGGCCAATCGGCCTATACGGAAATAGCTAACACGAAGGTTTTCGGCAGCCCCTCCGTGTATCGGGGCGGCGTGGTGAACGGGGCCAGCTTTGAGCAGAACAAGCCCGTGGCGCCCGGTTCTATCGTGTCCATTTTTGGCAACGCCATCGGCTTCACCGTCACGGGCAATATACTTTCGCCAACCACGGCGGCGGCGCCGGGAATTCCGCTGCCAACCACCCTCAATAACGTCACCGTGCTGTTCGACGGAGAGGAAGCGCCTCTCTATTTCGTGGGCGGACAAGCTCCCGAACAAGGCGCCAACGGCCAGCTTGTCTACAACGGCCAGATCAACGCACAGGTGCCCTGGGAGCTTGCGGGCAAGGGCCTGGTAGAAGTGGTGGTGCGCGCCATCACGGCGAACGGCGTGCTTGAAAGCGAAGCCGTTTACGTGGAGGTGGCGCCGGTCTCTCCCGCGATTTTCACCTTCGATTTCGGAGGCGGAAGGGCGGCCGCATTGAACGTAAAGCTGAATCCCAACGACGGCGTTATCGATGCATCGCCCGCTCAACCTGAAGGCGCATTCCCCGGCAGGGAAACCCAGCCTGCCGTGCTTGGCGGTATTATCACCGTCTATTGCAACGGTCTCGGCCCGGTGTCGCCTCCGGTGGAAAGCGGCCGCGACAGCTTGGACGCGCTGCGCCGGACGCAATCGAACGTCAAGGTGTTCATCGGCGGCGTGGAGGCCCGCGTGGATTTCGCCGGCCTGGCGCCGCAGTTTGTGGGGTTGTATCAAATCAACGTGTTCGTACCCGCCACCATCACGCCCGGCCCGGCGGTGCGGATCGTGGTGGAAGCAGATGGTGTCTTGAGCCGTGGCGATGTCACCATCGCGGTGAGGGCGCCATAGTCGCTTTGATCAGGAGCCAGCCGGCAGGGCTTCCAGAATCACGTGCGCCATGGAGGTTTCGCTGGTGTGGGTGATGGAGAGGGCTACGTTGGTGACGCCCAGCCTCTCGGCGAAATCCGCCGCTACGCCGTGAAAGCGCAGCGTGGGCTTGCCGGAGGGCAGATTGGCGACTTCGAAATCGAGCCACCGTACACCCTTGCGCATCCCCGTGCCGATCGCCTTCATGCCTGCTTCCTTGGCGGCGAAGCGGGCGGCATATCGCTCGTACTTGTTGGCTTTCCGTTCGCAGTAGGCAATCTCAAGGGGCGTGAAGATCCGGTCCCGGAAGCGTTCGCCAAAACGCTCGAACGAGGTGCGAATGCGGTGAACTTCCGCCAGATCCACGCCCACTCCGACAATCACAAGCAAGCCCCCCCGGCGCGGGCAGCATTCGTCGCGCCGCGCGTCACTTCAGTTCTCCCGACACCGCGATCACCAATTTCGCGTGCTGCACGCCTCGAAGGCTTCCCAGCGCGCCGGCAAGATCGCGCAACTCCCCGGCTTTGCCACGAAGCACTATCACCTCAAGGCAGAGGTGGTGCGTCACGTGGACGTGCATCGTGGAAAGGATTTTACTTTCGGAGCGATGCTGCATCTCAGTGAGCTTGCCGCTCAACTGCGGGACGTGATGGTCATAAAGAAGAGTGAGTGAACCGACTGCGGCTTCGTCGTCGTTCTTTGAAGCGGCCTCGGTGAGGGTGGCGCGGATGAGGTCGCGGAAAGCCTCTGACCGGTTCTCATAGCCTAGGGCGCCGATGTGGCTGTCAAAGCGGGAGAGGAGATCCTCCTCAATGGCGACACCGATACGGTTGAGCGCACTCATAGCCCAGTCTCAGAGTAACGGATCGGGCGTGTACCGGCAAATATGCCGCGCAAAGAGGCCGGCGGGAAAACTCCGCCTCTCACGTTTCAAGCAGCAGCGTCACCGGGCCGTCGTTCACCAGGCTCACGTTCATGTGGGCTTGGAAGACTCCTGATTCCACCGCCAGACCCGCGCCCCGCGCCCGCTGGACAAAGTATTCGTAGAGTGCCCGCGCTTCCTCAGGCGGGGCGGCGCGGTCGAAGGAGGGTCGCCGTCCCTTGCGGCAATCGCCCAGCAGCGTGAACTGCGAAACCACCAGCAGTGCGCCACCCACGTCGCGCAGGGAAAGGTTCATTTTGCCGGCCTCGTCCGGGAAGATCCGCAGATGCGATACCTTGTCGAGTAATGCATCGGCATTCGATTGGCCATCGCCGCGCTCCACGCCCAGCAGGAGCAGAATTCCGCATCCCACCGCACCCGTGATTTTTGAATCCACTTCCACTTTTGCGGAGGAAACCCGCTGCACTACCGCACGCATGTGGTATTCAGTATGCCAGAGCCTCGCTTATGAATACTTCGGCCATCGAAACCTACGCCTACGCGCGCGCCGGCCTGCTGGGAAACCCTAGCGACGGCTATTTCGGCAAGACGATCTCGTTGATCGTCCGCAACTTCCGGGCGCGCGTGGTTCTCTGGCCCAGCGCCCGGCTGGAGATCCGGCCGTCCAAAGCCGACATGCCGATCTTTGAAAACCTCGACGATCTCTACGCGATTACCCGCTGGCGGGGCTACTACGGGGGCATCCGCATCATCCAGGCGTTAATCGTACGCTTCATCGAATATTGCCAGGAAATCGGCCACCCGCTGCATGATCGCAACTTCACCATCGAGTACGAAACCACCATTCCGCTACGCCTGGGCATGGGCGGTTCGAGCGCGATCATCACCGCTGCTTTGCGGGCGCTCTGTGAGTTTTACCAGGTTAAGATATCCCCTCCAGTGCAGGCTAAGCTCATCCTGGAAACGGAGACGCGGGAACTGAATGTAGGCGCCGGTCCACAGGACCGCGTGATCCAGGTCTATGAGGGCCTGGTGTTCATGGATTTCAGCCGGGAGCACATGGAGCAGTACGGCTACGGCGTTTATGAACCTCTCGATCCGGCGCTCTTGCCGAACCTATATGTTGCTTACAGGACGAGCCTCAGCGAAGGGACCGAGGTCTTCCACAACAACGTTCGCGCCCGCTGGATGAATGGCGAACCCGCCGTTCTGGAGGCGATGCGGGAGTGGGGCCAGATTGCCGCCAGGGGAAGGGAGGCACTGCTGGCTGGCGATACCGCCACGCTCGAAGCGCTAATCGACAAAAACTTCGATTTGCGCACATCCATCTACAAGGTGAGCGATGGCAATATGGAGATGATCCGCCGTTCACGGGCGGTGGGTGCGTCCTCCAATTTCGCGGGTTCCGGCGGGGCCATCGTGGGCACGTACAAGGACGAAGGGATGCTGGCGGATTTGCGGAAGACGATGGAGGAGGTGGGAGTGAAAGTCATTCGGCCACGCATCCTCCCTGACCGGCCGTAGGGCCGAAGAGCGCCGGATTGCTCCGTGTTTTCTACTGGAAGCCGAACCGGACCTGCGCGCCACAACGCGCCGTGCCCTCGCTCCCCAAGAGGTTGAAGTGGCCACGCAAACGCACCTGCCGTTCGGGATTTGGTCCCTTCGGTTTCACGGCAGGTGCGTCGTTCTGGTTGTCATCCGCTATGCGATGCGCCTCCGATGCACAGGAGGCCGCTCCCCGGGATACGGCTCTTCAGTTTTCACGGGATGCAGCCGGGGCGAAGCCGTGCGTCGCGGGTCGCTCTCCTTCGCTCCGACGGCGGGTTTGGCCGCCTTCGGCGCTTCGGGCTCGCGACGCTGGTCTTCAAAATAGGCATACACCGGAAAGATACCGTAGGGTTCCGTCTCCCGGAATGCCCGGCCCAGCTTCTGCTGCACGCGGTAGACCGAGTGAAAGAAACTCCCCCGGTCTATCTTCAAGCGCGAACAGCACAACTTCCAATCTGCCCCTAAAAGATAGTGAAACTTGAAGAGACGGTACTCGGATTCGTCCAAAGTCCGTTTCGCGATCGCGACAAAGTCGGCCGCATACTCCTCGTGTTTCTGGTCGTACATTACGGCCGTCTCTCCAGAACGGTGCAAGTATTCAAAACCTATCTGAGTGATGCACTGCGGTTTGTCGGCGCAGTGACGAAAACGCACGTAACAGGCGCGGAAAATTGCGCGCAACACGCAATTACAGGGAGCAAAGCTTTGTCCCCAACTTGGACGCAATCCAATACCATGGCAAAGCGTACAGGAATGTTTTGCGAGAGCAATCGTTTCCGATCGATTCCATTCCATAAAGAAAAAACTCTTGCCTTTATTTTTCTGTCTTCGATTCGCCCATCCCGATTTGCATCGCGTGGCGAACTCTCTTCAGATGCTAGCCGAGCTTCTTCTCCGCGTAACACTCGTTTCGAACAGATTTTGAGACTGATGGGCTAATTAGTACTAGTGGTTCCATAAATCATCTAGGATCAATTGCTTACAGGCGCGCTCCTAAAGCGCAACCGCGTTGCGGGAGGCGGCGAATGTCCGGCAAGAGGTTCTGGACGGCGGGCATATTTCTTAGTGAAATAGGCCTTACTGGAATTGATTTGGCATTCGAGCAACTGTTGGAAAAGCTCCTGCAACATGTGCGGCTCCGCGTTCGCAATGGCCAGCTCACTGAGCGTGGATTGGCGCGCCTTGCTGGAATTTCTCAGCCGCATATTCACCACATTCTGAGCGGCAAGAGGGGCCTGAGCCCAGCCAACGCGGATCGATTGCTGGCGGCCCTTTCGATCGATATCGCCGATCTTCTGGGCGAGGAACCCGGAGTGCTCGCCGCTGTTGCCAGTGAGAACGATTCCTCGCGTTGGCCCGGCCGAATCGAACCACCGCTTCTCGTACCGATGCTGGATGGTTTGATCGGCCCTGGGTTTCCGGCACCTTTGCCGATGGCCCGGCCAAAGTACCTGCCGGTTCCTCCCCGCGAAATACCACGAAATTGCGTGCTCTATGCTGCCAGGCTGGCGTACGACCCCTCGCTCGAGCCCCTCCTGCTTTCCGACGATCTGGTGGTGATTGCGCTAAAACCGCTTCCGGAAACGATGCAGAGCGAGATCGATGATCTTTTGCAAGTGCGGGAATCGGCGGGTAGCTGGCTTGTGCGGAATCCTCGAGAAGACGGGCGCCTGCCTGCTCAGCTAGCAGACCCGCAGCCAAAAGCGACGGCTGCCGCGAACCCATCCACCTGTGTGGGCGTGGTTGCTCTCTGTATTCGCAGATTGCGTCCCTTGCGGTTGCCTCTTTCCTCGGAGCGCCCGGGCATTTGAACCCTTGAGGACCACGCAATTGCTCGCCTGCGATTACCGGCTATGCTCTCCGGTTCACGGCTTCGCGGTAAATCTCAACAACCTGTTTGGCGCTATCGGTCCAGCTATACTTGCGCGCCTGAGCGGCGCCTTTTTCGATCAGTGAGGCCCTTAGCTCGGAATCCAGCAGCACGTCGTGGATACCCCTGGCGATCTCGAACACATTATCGGGGTTCACCAGTTTCGCCGCGTCGCCCAGGACCTCCGGAAGCGCGCTGACGTTGGAAGCCACCACCGGTGTGCCCGCCATCATCGCCTCCAGCGGAGCGAGCCCGAAGCCTTCATACAGAGAAGGGAAGACAAATGCTTCGGCCGCTTCAAAAAACACTCTTAGCGTATCGTCGGGCACGAAGCCCAGGAATCGCACGGAATCCTCCAACCGGCTATGCAACACGGCCAGGCGGACGGAGGGATTTTTCGATATCTCGTCCCCAATGATCAGCAGCTTCAGCCGGCGGTAGTGCGGGTGCTTCACCAATTCGGAGCGCAACACGGAAAACGCTTCAATCAGGCGCGGCACGTTCTTCTGCGGTCGAACCGTTCCCGCGTAAAGGAGAAATGGCGAATCGATCTGAAACCGCTCCAGCAATTGTTGCCGGTGCGTCAGCCGGTTCGGCTGGGATGGTTCGTCTTCCAGCCGGCCGGGGAAAAGTTCCGGATCCGGGGCGTCGTAGATTTTCTGAAGCCGTTCCGCTGGAATATTGAAGAATTGTTGTACGTCGCGCTGCGTTGCGCCGGAGACCGCAATCACCTTACTGGCCCTTCGCAGGCCGTGCCCGATCAGGCGCTCTCGCCATTCCATGCGCCAATCCTTCTTGTCCGCGAAGAGCAGAAAGCCGATGTCATGGACCGTCACCACATAGGGTTTGGGCATAAACAACGGAACGCGGGCGAGGGGTACATGGTAGACGTCGCCCCGATGTTGGCGCAGGAACCAGGGGAAGGCAAGGTGGTCGCGCCAGGAATCGTCCCGTCCTTCAAAATAGGTGACGCTCACGCGGTTAGAAAGCTTCGCGAGAGCACGCAGATCGCCCCTCGACTCGCGATACCCGATCAGCACATACGTGTTCTCGCTCTCTACTTCGAGCAGCGCCCGCAGCAGATTGCGGATATACGTACCAATACCGAAGTCGCGGACGTGACGTGCGTCAAAGACGATGCGCATCGGCCTTCCCCCTGCCATCCCGGATGGCATTGCGTTTCACCGGGCGGCACTCAGGCATGGGCCATGCGCCAGGCGTAGAGCGGGTGCTTCTCCGTCAGGCTCTGCACGCGGCGGCGAACCGCTTCCAGTTCGCTTTCGCTTTCCCGCCCATGGAGCGCCGCGGCAATGCAGGCGGCCACTTCGCGCATCTCGGCTTCGCGGAAACCGCGAGTGGTTACCGCCGGAGAGCCAAGGCGAATGCCGCTCGGGTTCATCGGCGGATTCTGGTCGAACGGAATCGCGTTCTTGTTCGCCGTGATACGCGCCCGGTCCAGCACCTCTTCGGCTTCCTTGCCGCGAATCTGCTGGCTGAATACATCCACCAGCATCACGTGGCTGTCAGTGCCGCCGGAGACGATGCGGAAGCCCATTTCCGTCAGCGCGCCCGCCATCGCCTGGGCGTTGCGCACCACCTGCTTCTGATACTCCACGAACTCCGGCGTCATCGCGTCCAGAAAGCAGGTCGCTTTCGCGGCGATCACATGCACCAGCGGGCCGCCCTGTGCACCTGGGAAGACGCAGCGGTTGATATCTTTGGCATATTTCTCTTTGGCCAGAATCACCCCGGAACGCGGGCCGCGCAGCGTCTTGTGGGTGGTGGAGGTCACGATGTCGGCATACTCGCAGGGGTTCGGGTAGATCCCCGCCGCCACCAGCCCGGAGAAATGGGCCATATCCACCAGGAACACCGCTCCCACCGAATCGGCGATTTCCCGGAAGCGCGCAAAGTCGATGATCCGTGAATAGGCGCTCGCCCCGGCGATGATCATCTTCGGTTTGTGCTCCTCGGCGCTGCGGGCGAGGTCGTCGTAATCGATGCGTTCTGTCTCTTTGTCAACCCCGTAGCCCACCACTTTGTAGAGCTTGCCGGAGAAGTTCAGCGGATGGCCATGGGTGAGGTGCCCGCCGTGGTCCAGGCGCATGCCCAGAATCGTGTCGCCCACATTCAGCACGGCGGCGAAGGCCGCCTCGTTGGCCTGGGAGCCTGAGTGCGGCTGCACGTTGGCAAACTCCGCCTTGAACAGCGTTTTCGCCCGCTCAATGGCCAGCGTCTCCACCACATCCGTGTGCTCGCAGCCGCCATAGTAGCGCCGTCCCGGATAGCCCTCCGCGTACTTGTTGGTGAATACGCTCGAGGTCGCTTCCATCACCGCTTCGGAGGTGAAGTTCTCGCTGGCGATCAGCTCTATATTGTTGTTCTGGCGTTCGGTTTCCTTCCGAATCGCATCCAGAATCTCCGGATCCACTTCTAAGAGAGGTCTGGCGAGTCTCTGCTGTTCAGTCATGCCTGCGTTTCACCTTTGTTTCAAGCGGTTGGTGGCCATCCCATCGCAACCGGCGGTTATCGTTGCGGAGCCGGGCCGCTCTCCGAAGCTTTCGGAGCATCCGATTCCAGAGCCATAATTTTGTCTACACGGCGTTCGTGCCGGCCGCCTTCAAACGGGGCTGCGAGGAAGATATCCACCCACCGATCGGCCGTTTGCTGGTCGCTAAACGTGGCCCCCAGAGTGAGCACATTCACATTGTTGTGCGTGCGCGCCAAGTGGACCTCTTCGTCCGACATCCCCACCGCCGCGCGAATCCCATCCACCTTGTTCGCAGCGATACTCATTCCGATGCCCGTCGAACAGACCAGGATGCCCCGTTCCGCGCCGCCCCGCGCGACTTCGCCCGCCACCTGGGCAGCATAGTCGGGATAGATCGGTCACAGTCGGCGGAAAAGGTGCCGACGTCGTGAACCTCGTGGCCGAGGCTGCGAAGCCTTGCAACCACTTCATTCTTCATGAGATATCCGGCGTGGTCGGCCCCAATGGCGATCTTCATCGAGCTTTCATTGTAGCATCGGGCCACCGGATTTCCCGTAGCGAAATCTGCCCCCACCCCACTCGGCAACGCCCCTCACTAAACCCGTCCGCGCTGCCAATGCCGGCGCTCCCTTTGATTGCACGCCAATGGGCTTCTTTGCCGCGCCGCTCTACAACGTGGATATTCAACCAGTTTCGCTTCCGGTCACTTCGCGGATAGTGTTACTAAGTTGCTGATCAAACAGCATGAGTCGAATGTGGAATCGCCCGCCATCGGGTCGGCGGCCGATCTCAAGATGGCTCCAATCCGAGGTGAATGAAGTTGAAAAGCGCATTGCGGCAACCAGGTGTATTCTGCCCGGGAGAGCGCTTCTCCGCTGCCGGCGAACATCCGCCTTCAGTGTCACAGCCTTGTGCTAAAATCGACGCCTATGGGTGAACGGCTAGAGAACGACCGAAACGAAGTTTTGGAAGCAAATCGGATCTATCATCGTCTTCTGGCCGATACGTACGACGCCGAACAGACTTTTGTCAGTCATGCCTATATTCAGAAGTTCTTTTTGAATGACCTGGATAGCATCCTTGGGGGACTGCAAGACCGGCAGCGGCCGTTGCGCATCCTGGATTGTGGTGCGGGAACGGGCAATCTTACCTTGAAATTCTTGGAGCGGGGCTGCCATGTCACCGCTACAGATATATCTCCGGAGATGCTCAATGAGCTAAAGAAGAAGATAAATCCCGCTCACCTTTCTCGCTTTGAATGTCACGTGCAAGATATAGATTCGTTTCTCCAAGGGGCCACGGAGAATTACGATGTCGTCTGCTCATCCAGCTTCTTGCATCATCTCCCCAATTATAAGGAGACCTATCGATGGATGCTTCGGCGTTTTGCGCTCCGTGAGGAAAAATGTATACCGCTTACGAGCCAAGAAGTGATAGGCGGCAATCATTGGTACAAAATCTCCTGATTCGCACTGACGAAACTCTGTATAATTTTCACATCCGGCGCTTGTATAATCCGTTGGTTGTCGGATCAAAGATAGTTTCCAAGCTTACCGGTAAGAAAAGTTCTGCGCCGAATCCTTACTCATTAGTTGATGTGAAGAAAGTGGAAGACGCGGAAGCGGGCGTCGACGCTCAGCTTTTGCATTCGATTGCAATAGAAGAAGGCTTTCCTCACTTTATTCATTCATATCGATGTGCGCGTCGCTATAAATATACTCAGTGGTTAGATGAAACGTTCTTTGCTTCCTCGCATGTCCTTTTCGCGATTGCATCCCAATCTGAAGACTGTCAATTGGCTTGACCAAATAATATAGCTTTATCGTAGCTTGTCCGGGCCTCACCGCCCATGCGATGGGTTGGAATTATCCGGGTCGAATTTTCATTGAGCCTGGCTGCGCGCCGGTGTTCCACCACCTGGAACCGGGTGCGAGATTGGGTGCGGCCACTAGTCCCCACGCGGTTGCGGCAGCTCGCCCAGGCCCAGTTTATCGAGGTCCGTATTCCACGCCGCGACGGCCTCCCGCAGAAAGCGGCTAGTGCTCTCAACTGCCTTGGCAGCCTCCGCGATGAGGCCTTGCGCATACTGCGTCTGGTGCTCCAGCGGGGGGGCAAGGGTGCCGGAGAGGGTGCCATAGAGCTGGCTGAGTTTCTGTACCAGGCCAGGGCGGTCTTCCAGGCGATAGCCGTTGTCCGGCCAGCTCAGCAAAGCGGCTTGCGCCTCTACTTTGGCGATCGCCTCGCTAAGGAGTTTCGCGGCGGCGGCGCGGTGGGCGATCATCCCGGGCAAGAGTTTCTCCAGGTTCTGCAGTTGGCTCTTCGTGCGATCGATAGAGCGCAGAGCAAGATTGGCTTGGGAGAGTGCATCGCGCAATTCCAAGGCCAGTTGCGAGGCCTCGCGGAACTCGGCATCGCTGATCCCAATGCCGGGAGAGAGGCTCACCGCCACGCTCTCCTCCGCGACGGCATCGCCAGCGATGAGGCGGAGCCGGTAGCCTCCGGGTTCGGCGAATGGCCCCGGGTCTTGGGTGTCTTCGCCCGCACTGGCGCGGCGCGGTGTTTCCGCGCGATGGCGAAGATCCCAATCCGCACGATGCACCCCCGCTTCTCGCGGCAAGGCATTGAGCACCCGAATCACGTTGCCCGCGGCATCGAGCACCTCGGCTTTGAAGGGCACGTCCTTCTTGAGCGCTTCCCGTAGCGCGAAAGTGAAAGCGGCCCCGCGCGGAGGGTTGGGTCCGCGATAGACCTTCGCCCCGATGGAGCCCGATTCATCCACGCGGGCAAGCAGTATGCCAGGGGAAACCGGGAACAGATGCAGCGGCTTTTCGGCCGCGGCTGGATACTGCTGCAGCACGGTGGCGTCATCGAGGATGGCGATGCCGCGCCCGTGCGTGGCCACCACCAGATCGTTCGTCCGGGGATGAACCAGCGCTTCGTGAACAGGCACCTTGGAGAGGTTCTTGAGGCCCAGAAACTGCCACTGAAGACCCCCGTCCCAGGAGGCGTAGAGCCCCAGTTCCGTGCCCAGGTAGAGGAGTCTCGGATTCTTCGGATCTTCACGCAGCACGTGGATGTAGGCCTTTGCCGGAAGGCCGCTTGTCGAAAGGCGCACCCAGCGTTCTCCGCCATCCACCGTCTTGTAGGCGTAGGGCTGGAAGTCGTCAAGCTGGTGCGCGTCGAAGGTGACGTAGGCTGTATCGCCGGCGTGGCGGGAGGGCTCTACATGCGAGGTGAACGCCTCTTTGGGAGCACCCGGGATATTGGCGGTGAGGTTCCTCCAGGAGCGGCCGCCATCGCGTGTCACCTGCACCAGACCGTCGTCGGTGCCCACCCAGATCTCCCCTTTCCGCCGCGACGATTCCTGGATGTTGATGATGGTGGTGTAGTTCTCGGCGCCCGAGTTGTCTTTCCAGACTGGGCCGCCGGCTTCCACCTGGCGGGCACGGTTGTTGGTGGTGAGGTCCTGGCTGAGGGGTTCCCAGGTCTTTCCAAAATCGCGCGATTGGAAAAGTACGTTGCTCCCCAGATAGACCGTGTTGGCTTCGTGCGGGGAACCGGTGATGGGCGCGTTCCAGTTGAAGCGGTACTTCATGTAGGGATGAAAGTCGCGCTCCATCTGCGGCGTGACGCTTTGGGAAAGGCCGCTGGTCATATTGCGCCGCGCCGCGAAACCGCGCTGAGACTCATAGAGAAACAAGTCGGGATCGGTGGGATGGCGCAGCACCCAGAAGCCGTCGCCGCCGCCCACTTTCTGGAAGTCGCGATCGAGGATGGCATCGTCGCGCGGCGTCGATTGGGTCCGGTCCAGGAGCCGTTGTCCTGCAGGCCGCCGCTGATCGTATAGAAGGGCGCGCCATCGTCGATGGAGATCTGGTAAAACTGCGCGAGGGGCACGTTGTTCACCACCTCCCAGTTCTCGCCGCGGTCGTAGCTCACGGCCAGGCCGCCATCCTGCCCTTGCCAGATGCGGCGGGGGTTGAGAGGGTCAATCCACAGGGCGTGGTAGTCGCTGTGGGTCTCCCTGGAGATGGTTTTCCAGGTCTTGCCGCCATCGTCGGAGACACTCAAATTCACGGCCAGAGCGTAAACGCGATTTTCGTTCTGGGGATCCACGCGAAGGTCAGAGTAATAGAAGCCGCGCATCACTACGGATCGGCTGCGGGTGGTTTCCTTAAAGCTCAGGCCACGATCGTCGCTGCGATAAAAGGTGCCTTCCTTTGACTCCGTCGCGGCGTAGACGACGTTCGGATTCCCGGGCGCTACCTTCACGCCCACACGGCCCAGCAACGCCGGCAGACCCTTCACCTTTGCCCACGTCTTACCACGGTCGGCGGAACGATAGAGGCCGCTTTCGGCGCTGCCGCTCACATGGTTCCAGGGCTGGCGTTCAAAGCGCCACATGGCGGCATAGAGGATATTCGGATTGCCTGGATCGATCTCGAAATCGCCGCAGCCGTGCTTCGCGTCGAGGTACAGAATCTTGTCCCAGGTGGCTCCCCCATCGTTGGTGGCGAAGACGCCGCGCTCTTCGTTGGGGGCGGCGGCGTGGCCCACGGCGCAGACGTAAGCGGTGCCGGGGTCGTTGGGGTCCACCATCACGCGGGCGATGTGCTCGGTTTCATTGAGCCCCAGATGCTTCCAGGTTTTTCCGCCGTCGAGAGACTTATAGATGCCGTCGCCAAAGGAGACGCTGTTGCGCATGTTCGCTTCGCCGGTGCCCAGCCAGATCACTTCCGGATTGCGCGGGTCAAGAGCGAGATCGCCCACGGATGCAGTGCCTTCCCGTTCAAAGAGCAGTTCCCACGTGACCCCGCCGTTGACGCTCTTGAGCAGGCCGGCGGCGGCGGTTCCCACGTAGACGATATCCGGGTTGCCCGCCACGCCCTCCACATCCGTAACGCGCCCGCCCATGTTGGCGGGGCCGATGAAGCGGTACTCAAGATTCGCGAGCGCGCTGACGGGATGCGATTGGCCGGGTTGAGGCTGGGCGGAAGCGGTTGCCAGAAGACCCAGAAATGCGCAGAACAGACTAGCCAATGGACGGGAACATCGCAGTATAGCCGGCATGCGAATCAGTATGGCGCGCAGCCGGCGGTTGCGCAAGAAGAGGGAACCTTAGTTGGTGGTAAGCGCCCGGAGGGCTTCGCCGCGCGCTTCCTCGAGGAAGGCGAACCATTCCTCCATGCCGAGGCCGGTCTTGGCGGAGACCTCAAAGATGCGGATCTCCGGGCGGAGTTCCCGCAGGTTCGCTCGGGTAAGGGCAAGATCGAATTCGCAGGCCGCGGCAAGATCCATTTTGGTTATCACGGCTACATCGGCGGAATGGAACATCTTCGGATACTTAAGTGGTTTGTCTTCCCCTTCGGTCACCGAAAGCATCGCCACTCGCATGTCTTCGCCAAGGTCGTAACTGGACGGGCAAACGAGGTTGCCGACGTTCTCAATGAAGAAGTAGTCGAAGCCGGCGAGGTCCCACCCTTCGAGATGCGTGCCGATCATCTCGGCCTCCAGATGGCAAATACCGTGGGTAGTGATTTGCCGCACCGGCGTCCCGCTCTCGGCCAGACGGCGCGCGTCGTTGTCGGTTTCGAGATCGCCTACCAGTGTGGCGGGGCGTAAGCCGCGTTGCTTTAGAGCTTCGAGTGTCCGTTGCAGAAAGGTGGTCTTGCCCGAACCGGGGCTGGATACGAAGTTCACCGCGAAGAGTTCCGCCTGCTGGAAGCGCACCCGCAGTTCCGCGGCCAGAAGGTCGTTCTTCTTGAGGATGCCCTTGCGGATTTCCACAATGCGCGTGTTCATGCGGTCTCCAGTTCCATGCTACTCAATTCGAGTTCCCGTCCTTGCAGGATCTTGCCGCCCGCTTCGCCGCAGGCCGGGCAGCGAAAGCTCTGGATGCCTGGCAGGTCGCTATCCTCGCCGCAAAGCGGGCAGTGGATGCGCACGGGCAACTCGATAATCTCAAGGCGGGCGCCCTCAATGAGCGTGTCTTTGCTGGCGACATCGAAGCAGAAGAGCAGCGCCTCCTTCACAACGCCGGCAAGGGCGCCCACGCGCAGCGTTACGCATTCCACGCGGGTGGCTTCGTTCTGTTCGGCCGCCTCCACCGCGGCGGCCACCACTTCCTGGATGATCGAGAGTTCGTGCATCGCAACGCGCAACGGCATCCCAGCCGCTGCTGGTGCCCACTGTATCGCTAATGGCAAGCGGCGCCCAAGCGCGCCAAGCGTTCGCATGATTCAATAAACATCGGCGGGAGCGAGCGGCGTTCCCGGCCCCGCAGCCATGCCGATTCGTCAACGTATCTTCGTCCGGGGTATCGTCCAGGGGATCGGCTTTCGCCCTCACGTCTACCGTTTGGCGATCCAGCATGGCCTGGTTGGTTTCGTGGGCAACAACAGCGAAGGGGCCTTCGTGGAAGTGGAAGGCGAGGCGGAGCGCGTTGCCTCGTTTGCCGGCATTCTTCGCGAGCAACCGCCGCCGCACGCGCGCTTCGACACCTTCGCGCAGACCGAGCTGCCCGTGAAGGGCGATGCGGTGTTTCGCATTGTCGAGAGCGAGGCGCGGCCCGCGGCCAGTACGCCAGTTTCGCCCGACCTGGGCATTTGCGACGAATGCCTGGCCGAACTCTTCGATGCCCGGAACCGCCGCCTTGGCTATCCGTTCCTGAACTGCACCCACTGCGGCCCCCGCTTCACGATTGTCGAAGACATCCCCTATGACCGGCCAAAGACCACCATGCGCGCATTCGCGATGTGCGCCGCTTGCGAAGCCGAGTATCGCGACCCAGCCAGCCGCCGCTTTCACGCGCAGCCCAACGCTTGCTGGCGTTGTGGACCCACAGTCTGGCTGCGCGAACGTGGGCCGGGGCCTATCGGGACGCCCGGCGATTCGCCCCGCGATGGCGCAGCGATTGCCCGGTGCCGCGATCTGCTGGCCCAAGGAAGTATCGTTGCGATCAAGGGGATCGGCGGCTATCATCTCGCCTGCGACGCCACCAACAATGGCGCTCTGCGCGTGCTGCGGGAACGCAAGGGCCGCGTGGAGAAGCCATTCGCGCTGATGGTGCGCGACGTGGCCATCGCCCGCCGGTTCGCGGAGATCGACGCGGATGAGGAACGTCTGCTTCGCGGCCCAGAGCGGCCCATTGTGCTACTCGCCCGCCGCGCCCGCCCCGGGATCGCGATAGCCCCGCTGGCCGCGCCGGGCAACGATTTTCTGGGTGTGATGCTGGCCTACACGCCATTGCATCATCTGCTGCTGAACGAGACGCCGCTGGTGATGACTTCCGCCAATCTCAGCGACGAACCGATTGTCCGCACCAACGCCGAAGCGCTCGAACGTCTCTCCGGAATCGCCGACGCCTTCCTGATGCACGATCGCGAGATTCACGTTGTTTGCGACGATTCGGTGATCCGCGTCCACCGGGGCAGGGAACTTCCCATCCGCCGTTCCCGGGGCTATGCGCCGCTTCCCGTGCGCCTAGGTGAAGCGGGCCCGAACGTGTTGGCCGTCGGGGGCGAATTGAAAGCCGCCTTCTGCCTCACTCGCGATGAATACGCGTTCGTCAGTCAGCACATCGGAGACCTGGGGAGCATCGAAACGCAGGAAGCGTTCGAGCGCGCCGTGGAGCACTTTCTTATGCTCTTCCGCGTCGAACCCCAGCGTGTTGCCTGCGACCTTCATCCGGGTTACCAATCGAGTGCCTGGGCCTCGCGTTTCGCGGAAGGCCGCGGAATCCCGTTGCGTAAGATCCAACATCACGAAGCGCACATTGCTTCGCTGCTTGCCGAGCACGGCCTCGATGACGATCGGGCCTTCCTCGGTGTCGCGTTTGACGGCACCGGCTACGGCCACGACGGCGCCATCTGGGGCGGGGAGTTTCTTCTTTGGCGGGATGCGGCCTTCAGCCGTGTGGCGCATCTTGCCTATGTGCCTCTGCCTGGCGGAGACGCCGCCATCCGGCATCCGTGGCGCACCGCCATCAGCCACTTGCGGAGCGCTGGCATCTTCATGGACGACTTCGTTCCGGAGGCGCTGCGCAAGCAGATTCCGCTGCTCCGTAAGCAACTCGACCGCAACTTCCACTGTGTGCCCACCAGCAGCATGGGCCGGCTCTTCGACGCCGTGGCCGCCGTTCTCGGCATTCGCCCCACGGTGAACTACGAAGGCCAGGCGGCCATTGAACTCGAAGCCCTCTGCCGGGGCACCGCAGTCTCCGGCGGCTATGCGTTTGAATCGCTCGCCGGCCAGCCGCTGGTGCTGAATCCCGCGCCCCTCTGGCAAGAACTGCTTCGTGACCTTGCCAATGGGGTGGGGAACCCTCGAATCGCTGCACGTTTCCATGCCGGTGTGGCGCGGATGGTGGCCGATGTTTGTGTCGAATTGCGGAAATCAAACGGAGTCAACCGCGTTGGCCTTAGCGGAGGCGTGTTCCAGAATGTGCTGTTGCTGGGGCTCTGCCAGAAGGCACTTGAAGACGCCGGTTTCGCCGTGTTCACGCATTCCACCGTGCCCCCCAACGATGGCGGCATCGCCCTTGGACAGGCATGGCTCGCCAGGCGCTGAACCGGTGCGCGCGTATTCAGAGTTTGCCGTCTTTTTTTTTGGCCTTGTTTTCGGTACGCTAGGAGAGACATCCATAATGCACCGAAGGGTATGAAAAGGAGCCTCGCATGATCCGTACCGCCGCTTCCTCCAAAGAAGTGAAAAGCACCCAGGTCCCCTTCCGTAAGTTCCCGGGAATCGCGGCAGTAGCCGATGGCGCGGGAGCCGCGGTGTGGGTGGAGAGCCATGTTGCGCAGGCGGCGGCCAGCTACCCGGTGCAGCCCGCCCGTGCCATTGCCGAAGCCTTTGAAGACCTTGTGGGGCAGGGCATGCGCAATCTATGGCAGCAGCCGCTGGAGATTCTGCGCGCGGAATCCCCGCAGGATGCCGCCTCCATCTGCGAGGGCTATGCGCTCACCGGAGCTCGTGCGGTGAGCTTCGCCTCCGGCCAGGCCCTGCCCGCGATGACCGAGGCGCTTCGCACCATTGCCGGCAAGCGCCTGCCGATGGTCTTTCATGTGGGTGCCCGCGCCCTGCAATCCCAGGCTCTGGCCACGCGCACCGGCCACGACGATATTTTCTCCGTCGCCGATTGCGGTTGGGGCATTGTCTTCGCCAGCGACGCCCAGGAAGTGGCGGACCTTGCCCTGATCTGCCGCCGCGCCGCTGAATACGCCGAAACGCCCTTCTTTCTAGTGCAGGATGCCTACGCCACCACCCACCAGATCCAGGACATCCTGCTGCCCGAAGCAGACCTGATGCGGCTTTTTGTGGGAGAGCCCGAAGAGAAACTGACCAACTATTTCAACCCGCGCCGGCCCGCGATGCTGAGCCCCGTGCAGGAAGAGGCGGATTACTCCGCCGCGCGCATGGCCCAACGCGGATTCTTTGGCCGCGCCGCTGCCGCGCTGCAAGCTTCTATCGACGAGTTCGCGCGGCTCACCGGACGCTTGCACGCCGGGGTGGATGGCTACCGTCTGGAAGACGCCGAACATGTGTTGCTGGGCTGCGGTTCCATGATGGTGGATGCCCGCCGCACGGTGGACGCCCTACGTGCCAGCGGAGTCAGTGTTGGGGCCCTCACCATTCGCGCCTTCCGGCCCTTCCCCGCGGAAGCGTTGCGCGAACTGCTTGCCGCCGCGCGCACCGTCACGGTTTTGGAACGTACCGACGCTCCCCTGGCGCCCGCGAATCCTCTCACGCTCGCGGTCTCGGCTGCATTGGGTGTGAGCCCGCTTGGAACCGCCAGCGCTCGGGATGGCCTTCGCCTCTTCTCGAGCGTGGTTGGTCTGGGAGCCACGCGCGTCACCGGGGCGGAGTTCGTCAACGCCATCGAGACTGCCATTGCGGCCACATCCAGCCCGTCTTCGCTGGTGCGCCCCGGTGCGCTGCCCCCTTCGTTCGCTGCCCCTCCGGAGCCCGCCGCCGCCAGCGCCTCTCCCGCGCCCGCGGCTACGGGCCTCGCCCTGGTGCGCGCCGGTGGAAGCGGCGCGGCCAACGCCAACCGGCTGATCGCCAGTGTCTCCCGTGCCCTCTTCGGGCTGCGCATCGATGCGGAAGGCGACGCGGGCACTGAGAAAGTGGGCAAGCCGATCACGCTCCGCCTGGCTGCCGCTTCCGCCGCTCCCCGGCCCTGCGCGCTGGAAACGAAAGCGAAGCTGGTGGTGGCGGAATCCGCCGGATTGCTGATCGCGCAGAACCCGGCTCCACTGGTGGCCGATGGCGGTGTGCTGTTCTGCCCCTTCGCAGCTTCTTTTGAAGAGATTTGGCGCGTGCTGCCGGCCAAGGCAAAGCGAGAGATTCAGGATCGCGGCATCCGGGTTGCCGGGCTTGACCGCCAACGCGTTCCCCAATCGCAGACTTCTACTTACTCCGTGGGTACCTGGGCCGACCTCGTCGCTCTGGGCGCCTGGCTGCGAATCAGTTCCTTTCTCAAGGAAAGCAAACTGGGCGAACAGGAGGTTTACCACCGGATGTTTGAATGCCTCGGCCGCCTCTATCCCAAAGCGACGGATGCGGCCGTCGATGCGAGTTACGCCGTGGTGAAAAACGCCTATCTCGCCATGCTGCGCTTCGCCGTTCCCGCGGAGAAGGTTGAGATCAAGGAAGCGGTTGGCCTGCCGGTAATCGGTGCTCCTTCTCAAACGGGAACGAATGGCAAGACGGGCGCCGGCGGAGCAGCCGTCGATCTTGACGACAGCTTCTGCGAGCAGATCATCGGTACCGGCGCGTGCCCCAACCGCTCCAGCTCCGAAGCGGCTTCGGCCACCGCGCGGGCCAGCGCCCTCCCCGCCGATCAACTGATCCGCTCCCTGCGTCACGACGCTCCGGAGATCCCCGTGATCGACATGGAGCGCTGCGTCGGTTGCATGGAATGTGTTGCCCTTTGCCCCGACGTCGCCATCGTTGGGCGCGTCGTGGAGCCAGAAGAGGTTTCGCGAGTGCTGGCCGGTATCGCCGACGCCGGCGAACGCGCGCTGATGGCTGCTTCGTTTGGGAAAACCCGCCGTTATTGGGAGGCCTTCAACGAACGCAACGAAGCTGGCGGCATGTTGGGTCTGTTCGTTGACGCGGACCGCTGCAAGGGTTGCGGGGAGTGCGTGGATGCTTGCGGCGTTCACGAAGCCATCGCGATGAAGCCCAAGGCGGAACTCGACCTCAACGTCTTTGACCGGGCGATGGCCGTTTACCGCGAACTTCCCGATACCCCGGATCGCTTTCTCTCGGAGCGTTCCCTGGGCGACATGCTGCTAAGCACCCGGGCTCAACTTGCCGTGGGCGGCTCTTCCAGTTGCTCCGGCTGCGGCCAATCCACCGCCGTCCGATTGGTGCTGGCCTCCACAGGTTTTCAGTACGGCGCGGATAGCGTGGGGGTGGTGGCCGCCTCGGGCTGCGATAGCGTTTACGGCGCCGTCTTCCCTTACAACCCATACAAGGTGCCCTGGACCAACACGCTTTCCGGTAATGCCCCCGCCGATGCACTGGGCATCCGCCGCAGTTGGAACCGCGAAGGCAATCGCGACCGCAAACTCTGGGTGCTGGGCAGCATGGAGAACTTCGGCGGCGCCGGGCTTTCGGCCCTCACCGCCTTGCTCGCTTCCGGCGAAGACATCAACGTGCTGGTGCTGGATTCGCAGGTCTTCGAATGCGAAAGTCGCCGCATCCATGGCGCTGCTTTCCATTCGCAAGGCAGCCCCGCCGCCGGCGCGCGTCAGGAACTGGAATTGCAGCCAACCACGGATCTTGCGCAACTGGCGATGGCCTTCCCCAACGTCATGGTGGCCCAGACCACCGCTTCGCACCTCAACCACTTCCACCGCTCGATTCGAACAGCCAACGAATTCCCCGGGCCCGCCGTCGTCATCTGCTACGCCACGTGTATGGCGGAGGACGGCGTCTCGGAAGACAAGGCCATGGCCCAGGCGAAGTTGGCGGTGGAAAGCCGCACCTTCCCGCTGTTGATGTTCGACCCGCGCAAAGGCAATTACCTGCGCGACCGGCTGAGCCTTTCCGGCAACCCGGCCCCGCAACACGATTGGTACGCGCCCGGAAAGGATGCGGCTCCGCTCAACTTCGTCGAGTTCGCCTCCACCGAGGAGCGCTTCGCTCCTTACTTTGCCGCGGATCGAAGCGCGGGCCCGGCACTAAGCGCGGCCAACGAAAACCGGTTGAATAATTGGAGACGCCTGCAGGAGCTGGCTGGCTTGCGATAGGAGCGGGCGCTTCGGCGACGGGGTAGAAATTGCGGGCGGCTTCTTTCAGTGGGAAGCCGCCCGCAGTTGTTAAACGCTGACGACGGGGCAGGGGCTTTCGCGGATGATTTCGTAGGCATGAGCGCGCATGCGCCCGAAGATGCCGGAGGCGGTGCCGCGCCCGATCACCACCAGATCGGCATGCTTCGTCCGCGCCGTCTCGCAGATCGTATCGGCGGGGTCCCCCCCCTCGACGATGATTTCCGCGCTCTCCGCTTTCCCCGCAAGCAGCTTTTCGAGATCTTTCGTCACCAGGTTCTTCACCTGCACTTCCCAATCGCGTTCAAAGTATTCGCCGGGCATGTGTTCGAGATGGGGCACCACGTGGACCACGGTGAGGGCTGCGCCCATTTCCTTGGCTGCGTTGGAGGCCCAGGAAGCTACCCGTTCGCTCGCGTCGCCCAGATCGATCGCGCACAGAATATGCTGGATCTCCTGGTGATCCAGTGCCTCTTCCATGTGGACCCCAGTCCACACCGGTACATCGGCATCATGCAACACCTTGGCGGTGGTGGAGCCCAGAATAAAACGACGGAAGCGGCCGTAGCCGTGGGTGGGCATCAGGATGGCGCTGGCGTTCACTTCGTGCGCCTTTTCGACAATCCGCGTGGCGGGGTCTCCTTCGAGCAGAACCACTTCCAGGTTCACCCCGCTAAAATGCCTGGTTGCGAAATCGCGAAGCTGCGTTTCCGCCTGCTTTCGGCGTTCCACCACCAGATCGTGAAGTGCGACACCGCTGAATTCCATGCTCGCAAACTCGTACGGCACGTCCTCCAGCACATGCAGGAGCACAATCCGCGTCTTTGCTCTATCAGCAAGATAACGCGCATATTGCGCACTCGCATCGCAACGGTCTGAGAAGTTAACCGGTAACAAAACGGATTCAAGCGAAAGCATGGCGACCTCCCTGGTTGGATAACCTCGTTACATTCTTAGCTTACTATAAATAAAGTCTATCGGAGCTATAAATCGACAAATCTTGCCTACGATTGCGCCCCGGGCTCGCCGCTCGAAATGGGAAGACTCCGCACCAGACACCGGCGCCTTGCAGCGCACGATGTGTTGGTGCGGAGACGTGGTTTCGTCTGTCGCTCGTCCGGCTAGTCTTCCTCTTCCTCCACGCCTGCGCGGCCGGCCTTCGCTTTGGCAATGATCTTTTCGGCCTCGGTTTGGGGCATGAAGTCGTAGTGGTCAAACTCCATCGTGAAGGTAGCGCGGCCCTGCGTGATGGAGGTGAGCGAGTTCTGGTAAGTGAGCATTTCCGACATCGGCACGGCAGCGTTGATGATCTGGGCGTTGCCCTTGATTTCCATGCCGGCCACCCTGCCGCGACGGCTGTTCAGATCGCCCATAATGTCGCCGGCATATTCCTGAGGAGCGTTGATCTGCACGCTCATGATCGGTTCCAGCAATGTCGGTTTCGCCGAGGCCATTGCCGCCTTGAACGCCTTCTTGCCAGCCAGCTTGAACGCCATTTCCGATGAATCGACGTCGTGGTAGCTGCCGTCGTAGAGGGTCACCTTGAAATCCACCACCGGGAAGCCGGCAAGGTAGCCCTGCGAAGCCGCATCGAGAATGCCTTTTTCCACGGCCGGGATGTAGGTCTTCGGAATCGAGCCGCCGAAGATGGCATTCACGAATTCGAATTCCTTGCCGCGTTCGAGCGGTTCCATCTTGATCTTGCAATCGCCAAACTGACCGTGGCCGCCGGTCTGCTTTTTGTGCCGGCCTTGCACGTCGGCGAAGCCGCGGATGGTCTCGCGGTAAGGCACTTGCGGCTCTTTGAGGGTGAGGTTCACGCCATACCGATTGGAGAGCTTGCTCACCACGATTTCCACGTGTTGCTGTCCGGAACCAGCCAGCAGAAATTGCTGGGTTTGGGGGTCGCGATAAAAGCGCAGGCAGGGGTCTTCCTCAAGAATGCGGTGAATGGCGTTGCCCATGCGGTCTTCGTCCTGCCGGGTGTTGGCTTCAACGGCGAAGGCAATCTGCGGTTCCGGCAGTTTCACCGTGGGGTAGGCGACGCCCGCGTTTTTCTCGCTCAGCGTGTGGCCGGTGAGGGTGTCCTTGAGCTTCGATACCGCGCCGATGTCCCCCGCGTGCAACTCCGGCACTTCGCTCAGAGTCTTTCCGGTGAGCGAACTCAGATGGCTGAAGCGCTCGTCGGCGGAGGTCTCCTGGTTGAAGAGGTGCTGGTCGTTCTTCACCACGCCGCTCATCACCTTGAAGCAGGAGATGCGGCCGGCGAAGACATCGGCCAGCGTCTTGAAGACGAACACGGCCGGCGGCTCGTCGTCCTTCATGGGGCGCGTGGTCTCTTCGCCTTGCACGGTGAGCGGCAGGGCCGGGCGCTGCGCCGGCGAGGGCATGTATTCGCCCAGCACTGTCAGCACTTCGCTGGTGCCGATATTCAGATAAGCCGAACCGCACATCACCGGGAAGAGCTTGCGCGCGTGGATCGCCTCGCGCAGCCCCACAATCAGGTGTTCCGCGCAGACCGTTCCGGCGGCGAAGAACTCTTCCATCAACTCTTCGTCGCCCTCGGCCACCATCTCCACGATCGCTTCATGCAGCTCTTCGGCGCGCGCGACGTATTCCGCCGGGATCTCCGACATCGTGCCCATGCCCTTGCCGTTGGCTTCGTAGAGATAGGCCCGCATGCAGATCAAATCGATGACGCCGCGGAAATCCTTGTCGTTGCCGATCGGCATCTGCACAGCAACGGCTTCGCGGCCGAAGACTTCGTGCAGTTGCTCCAGGCGCTCGTCGAAGCTCGCCCGTTCCTTATCCAGCTTATTCACCAGAAACGCCGTAGGCAGCCCGAATTCCCTGGCATAGCCCATGAATTTCTCGGTCTGCGGCTGCACGCCATCGACGCCATCCACCAGCATCAGCGCGCAATCGGCCGCCGCCAGCACGCTCTTGGTGTCGGCATTGAACAGCGGGAAGCCGGGAGTGTCGAGCAGGTTGAACTTATGATTGTTGTACTCCGCCGCGGCCAGGCCGGTAGAGATAGAGAGCTTCCGCTGAATTTCTTCGTCGTCGTAATCGGTAAGCGTATTCCCTTCGTCCACTCGCGTCAGCCGGCTGGTGACTCCCGTGCCATAGAGGATGCCCGCCGCCAGGGTCGACTTGCCACTGTGCGAGTGGCCCAGTAAGGCGACGTTGCGGATGTGCTGGCTATCGAAAACTTTCACGGTTTTGAAACTCCCCTGTCCGAAATTCGGATGATTTTGTCAGTTTTCCTCGAAGCGATACTAACATAGTCGTAACGCAGTTGGCCGCTTTGGCACAAGTGCCCCGCACTGGCGGATGGCGGCGGGAGAAACGGGTTCCGTACCCAAAAGTCCGCAATTGGTTGGCCCCTCCGGCAGCGGAGCGAAAAAAAGCGGGAACGCCGCCGAAGCGAGGTTCCCGCCACCATGCCGGAATCACGAACCGGGATCCGGCCGATTCCGTTCGGAGTTCAGCTTCCCGCGCTTTCTTAGAAGGAATAGCGAAGGCTGAGCTGGATCTGCCGGTTGCTGTTCTTTGCCGTCACGCGGCCAAAATCTGCGTTGTTCGGGTTGGTCTGCGCGCCGCTCCAATTGGGGTGGTTCACCCAATTAAAACCCTCCGCGCGGAAGGTGAGCGCCTGGGTTTCCGCAATCGCAAAGCTCTTGAAGAGCCCGATATTGTGGTTCTGGAAGCCAGGGTTGTAGGTGTTGTTCCGATTCCCGCTAGTAAAAGTTCCCGGGGCAGGCGCCGAGTAGATCGTGGGATCAAACCAGAACTGGCCGTCGCCGCGAGCTTCGGAAAACTGCTGGGGATAGGTGGGCTCTCCGTTGGTCTGCCAAATCTGATTGCCGCTGCTTTTTCGTTAATTCCGTCCATCAAAACGGATTGATGAACTTCGCACCCTGGTGAACAATGTGCTTGTTTATCTGTTCGTTACAAGAAGTTTGTAAAGCTCTTGTGCGGTGTCGTCCGTCTCCCTCCAAATGCTGGAATTCGGTGGAGACCTTTGAGTCTGGAGAGATCGCCCCAACCATCAGGCCAGGGTGGGACGCGAGGAGGGTTCAAGGATCGGCGGAGTGAAAAGTCGTCCGGGAGCGCCGATGCTGTTCGGCAACAGGACTCTCCCGGGTCACAAGCTTGCTCTCCAACGGCGAATGCCGAGGGAAACGGGGGCGGAGCCGCCGGCTAGCGGAGGGCTAATCTCCTGCCGACATCCCCTTGATGCGCATATAAGTCACGATGTTTCCGTAGTGCAAGAACGTGTGTCCCACCAGGTGGGTGAAGTAATAGCTCTTCTCGCGGGGGCCGTTGGAAGTCGAAACGGTCTCGGCCAGCGTGGCATCCGTGGAATTGGCGAACACATCGTCGCAATAGGCGAAGGCGGCGTTCAGTTTCCCGATCACTTCCGCTTTGGGGGTCTCCGCGTTCACATCCACCTTGGGGGCGGTGCCCGGCTTTCCCGCGGCGCTGGAGCAGAGATTGTAGCTTGCTCCGGCGATGTGCAGAAAAATGCGGCGGAGCGTGAACACCTCCGGCGTGGGGCGGAAGCTATAAATGTTTTCCGGCGCTTTGTTGGCAGCCTTTAGGACGGCGGTTTTGCCGGCCGTATATTCGCGCTTGATTCCCGCAAGGGCGGTGTTCTGGGCGAAGCAGCAGGCCGTTGCGAAAGCGGCAAGAATCAGCAATCGGGCAAAGATCTTGGTGCTTGAGATTTGCAATGTAGTTTTCCCGCGGTCGATTTGGCCCCAGGGCCGGAAGAGGCCCGAAGCGGTCACGTTAGTATAGCAGCGGACGCGCCCGCGATAGAATGGTGTCTGCCGCGTGGAATCCCATCCCGCGACGCTTCGAAGAGGGAGATTCTCCATGCCAGCATCGCGCCGCCGCTTCTTGAGAAATGCCGCCAGCGCCAGCCTCGCGCTGCCCGCTCTTGCGCAATCCGCCGTCTCTCCCAACGACCGTGTGCAGATTGCCACCATTGGCATCGGCGGCATGGGCTTTGGCGATACCCGCAACGCTCTCAAAGATCCGGGCGTGGAACTTGTGGCCGTATGCGACCTCTACACTGGGCGCCTCGAACGCGCTAAAGAACTATTCGGCGATGGCATCGCCACCACCCGCGATTATCGTGAGATCCTTGCCCGTCCTGACGTCGATGCCGTCATCGTCGCCACGCCGGACCACTGGCACGTCCCCATCGCCATCGACGCTCTGAAGGCGAAGAAAGACGTCTATCTCCAGAAACCGATGATCCACAAAATCAGCGAAGGCAAGCCGTTGATTGAGGAAGTGCAGCGCGGCAAGCAGATCCTGCAGGTGGGCAGCCAGTACGTCAGTTCAGCCATTTACAAGAAGGCCCGCGAGATCATCCAGAGCGGCCAGATCGGCCAGTTGACGATGGTGGAAGCGTGGCTTGATCGCAACACCGCTACCGGCGCCTGGCAATACACTGTCCCTCCCGACGCCAGCCCAGCCACTGTCGATTGGGACCGTTTTCTGGGCAGCGCCCCCAAGCGCCCCTTCGACGCCACCCGTTTCTTCCGCTGGCGCAATTACAACGACTACGGCACCGGGCTGGCGGGCGATCTCTACGTCCATTTGCTTAGCGGCTTGCACTTCGCCACCAATTCCAAAGGCCCCTCCAGCGTCTATTCCACCGGTGGGTTGCGCTATTGGAAGGATGAGCGCGACGTGCCCGACGTGATGCTCGCTCTGTTCGACTACCCGCAGTCGCCGGAGCACCCTGCCTTTAATCTTGCCCTTCGCGTGAATTTCAAGAGCGGCGTTCCAGAAGAGCGCTTTGGCTTCCGTTTCTGCGGCACTGAGGGCAGTTTCACCACCAGCTACGACACGCTGGAAATGGTGCGCACCCCTGATGAAAGTGCTCCAGGTTACACCATCGGCACCTTCACCAAGGCCACCCAGGAAGCGTTCCTGAAGGACTACAACGAAAAGTATCCGGAGATGGTGCAGAAGAACCGTGGCAGGGTTGTCGAAAACAGCGACTTCAAAGCGTCGGACGGCTATAGCGCCCACATCGCCCATCATGAGGCGTTTATGAGCGCGGTCCGCACCCGCAAGCCAGTGGTTGAAGATGCCGCATTTGGCTTCCGTGCCGCGGGCCCCGCGCTGCTGTGCAACGATAGCTACTACAAGAAGAGCATCCTCACTGGTACCGGCGAAGATCGAACAGGCCCGCTCGTAGCTTGGTGCGCGCGAGCTTGCCCGCGTTCCGCCACTGCTGCGCGCCGGCGTCGGCCTATTGGGTGTCGCCGTTCTGCTGCGCCACCATCGCCCCATGCGGCGCAGTCTCGCCGGGCAGTGCCTTTGTTACGGTGTTTATTTCGGGGCGTTGGCTGGCGGAGCGCAGACGCACCGCCTTCTTGTTCCCCGATGTCGCCAGATGGGCCTCGAATTTGGGCTTGCCGTTCAGCAGCACCTGGATCGGCCGGGTTGCTGGATAATCGAAGGCGATCACGTCCCCCACCTGCATTTTCAAGATGTTCCGCACGGAGATTGTCGGCCCTTGCAACTGTGCGGAGACCTTCATCCGCGAAGCTGTGGCCAGCCCTGCCATGCGCGCGACTTCTTCCTCGGTGGCTTCGCTCTTTCGAACGCTCCAGCGTTGGTCAAACTTCTGCCGCAGCATCTTTACAATGATTGCGGGAACGCCGAAGTTCAGCATTCCGGTGTTGCTGCCCAGTTTCACTTCCACCCCCACCGCCACCACCGGCTCGTTTGGCGAGAGCGTCTGCACTAGCTGCGGTTCGGTTTCGAGGGCTTCCATCTTCAAGTCGAAATTGGCAACGCTGGTCCATGCTTCGCGCAGGTCTCTCAGAATAATCCGCAGCGCTCCGTCGAGCACGGCCTGCTCAATCTCAGTGATCTCGCGGCGCAAATTGAGGTCTTTGTTGCCGTGCCCGCCCAACAGAATCTCGATGATCGGAAAGGCCAGCGAGGGGTTGAACTCCAGAATGCCTTTGCCTTCGAATGGCCGCAGCGAAAGCACTGCCAGGCAGGTTGGGGAAGGGAAGCATTGGATGAACTCCGAATAGCTAAGCTGCAGAACCGAAACGAGATTCACCATCACGTAGGCACGCAGATAGGCCGAGAGACTGCTCGCCAGATTGCGGCAGAAATTCTCATGCAAGAGGTGGATTTCGCGGAGCTGGTCTTTGGGAATCCGGTCCGGCTGCCGAAAGTCGTAGGTGGATGCGGCAACCGGTGCTTTGGCCTTCCCGCTCCCTTGCGCCATCTTCTTGAAGACGTGGTCAATCTCGTCCTGGGTCAGCACACGGTTCTGGGCCATCGCCGCCAATTCCCCCTTGCAGAGAATCGGCACGGCACGGCATTTTCTTTAGATTGCCCGTAACACCGGCTGGGGAGCAGGGCTATTTCTGGAACGCGGCTCCGGCGTGCTTCCGGCCCCAGGCGAAGTAAATCGCCAGCCCGATCCCCAGCCACACCACAAAGCGCAGCCATGCCTGCAACGGGAGCCCGGTCATCAGAAGGACGCAAGTGAGAATAGAAAGAATCGGCACCGCCGGAGAGAAGGGCACGCGGAAACGGCGCGGGCGGTCGGGATCTTTCTTGCGCAGCACCAGCACGCCTGCGGCGACAAGCGCGAACGCGAACAGTGTGCCAATGCTCGATAAATCGGCGAAGGTCCCGATGTCCCATACTCCCGCCGGAATCCCCACGAAAAATCCCGCCACCCAGGTGCTCACGTGCGGCGTCTTATGTTTTGGATGCACCTTCGAGAAGGCCGCGGGCATCAGGCGGTCCCGGGACATCGCGAACCAGACGCGGGCCTGCCCGTATTGGAAGACCAGCAGCGAAGAAATCATCCCAATCAGTGCCCCGACGCTCACAATGCGGCGCACGTTGTCGTAGCCGAGATCCTTGAGCGCGTTCGCTACGGGCGCCGCATTCGAAAGGGTGCGCCAATCCACGATGCCCGTCAGCACCACCGCCACCCCCACATAAAGCAACGTACAGATCAGCAGCGTGCCGATGATCCCGATCGGCACGTCCCGCTTCGGATTCAGGCATTCCTCAGACGCGGTTGAGACACTGTCAAAGCCAATGTAGGTGAAGAAGACGATGGCCGCTCCGGTGATCACGCCCGTGAAGCCGTTCGGCATATAGGGGGTCCAGTTGGCGGGGTTCACGGCATCCGCGGCGCCGAAGATGAACACCAGCACCGCGCCTACCTTGATCGCCACCATGATATTGTTCGTGCGCGCGCTTTCCCTCACCCCCCGAACCAGCAGCCAGGTGAGCACCATCAGCACGATGAAGGCGGGCAGGTTGAACCAGGCGCCGGTGGCCACCCCGCTGGCAAACGGTGGCGTGGTCAACTCCATGGGCAATGCAATGCCGAACACGCTATCGAACACATCCGCCAAATAGGCTGAGAAGCCTACCGCCACGGCCATGTTGGAGACGGCGTACTCGAGGATCAAATCCCAGCCGATGATCCAGGCCACAATTTCGCCGAGTGTGGCGTAGGAATAGGTGTAGGCGCTGCCCGAAACGGGAATCATCGACGCCAGTTCCGCGAAACAAAGCGCGGAGAACGCGCAGACAATCGCCGTCAGAAAAAACGACAACGAAATCGCCGGACCCGCGCCCGGCCGCCCAATGGTCGATACCGCATCCGGCCCATTGATGAGCAAATCGAGAACCGGCGCATGCAGCACCGAGTTAAAGCTCATTGTCTCGCCTGCCGCCGCGGTACCGGAAAGCACAAAGATTCCCGAGCCGATCACCGCGCCCAGCCCCAGAGCGATCAGGCTCCAGGGGCCAAGGGACTTGGCTAGACGATGATGCGGATCCTCGGAAGAAGCGATCAGCGCCTGAATGCTCTTAGTTCGAAATAGACTGTTCACGGATTTAGCTCAGAAGTTCGAAGAATAGCCGTCTCCATCCCGGAGGAACCCGGTGAGATGACGGGCGAAAAACGCAAGCGGGCGATGCCTGGCATCGCCCGCCGCCGATCTCGATTCGGTCTTCGCCGCTCAAGAGCGAGTTGCGTCAAACCGGGGCCACTGGCAACAGCCGGGTGCAGGCGAAGACGTTACCGGACAATCGTAACGCCCAATCTTAGCGTTTCGACTGGCCCTTGACAATTTTCTTGATGGAGCGCTTTCGCGATCCGCGGTCTACGCTTTCCGGCCGCTTCGGCTTTGGTGGGGCATTCTTGCGCGCCGTGCGCTTCAGGCGCTTCCGTTCGGCGGGATCCGTAATGTGCTTGGTATTCATTTTGCGACCTTCAATCCTGCAAATTTTTCGATCAGCTTCTTCAGCCCATGGCCTGGAAAGCTCACCGTGATCTTGGCGTTCTCGCCTTCGCCTTCCCGCCGCACAATCGTCCCCCGGCCATATCGTGGATGGGTGACTGCACTGCCCGTGCGGAAGCGGATATCGCGTTCGGGCGCAGCCGAAGTCGCTGAGGCCGCGGAGCCGGCTTGCCCAGCGGGCGGGTGCCGCCAGTGCCCGTGGGACCGTTGAAGTGCCTTTACCACGGAGAATTACGAAGCGCTTGCGGGGGGCGCCCCCAAACAACTGCCCCTGTGACGGTTTTGACGCACTGTTAACAGGATACCCGGAATTTGGCGTTTCTGCTGGCAGGGGGCTGCCAAGCTTCGATTCTCTCCGGGATCGGGGGGTGCCCATGCGCTCTCTTGGCAACTGCCGGGTGCTTCCAGGGGAACGGCTGGGTACTTCGTCGCGGGATGGCTGCTCGAGTGCCCGGGGAAGCCGCGTCCTTCGCTCCCGCCTTGACGCCAAAAAAACCGCGGATGTTCTCAATGGAGCTGTACGCCTTGCCCGAGTAGGCGGTGTTCTTCACCGCATCCCGCACCAGGCTCCGATCGGCCCAAAGGTCAATCTGCGAATCGTCTTCATGGTCGTGCTTTTCGATCAGCTCCGCGGGTAGCTCCGTCCAGGAAGCGGCTGCGCATGCATGGTTCCTGCTGTCCGCCGCCGAACCGCCTGCGGTAGCGCGCGTGGGTGAGAAAAAGCTTCTGCTCCGCCCGCGTCATCCCCACATAACAGAGGCGCCGTTCTTCTTCCATCATCGCCGCCGAATCGATTGACCGGCTGTGCGGAAAAAGCTTCTCTTCCATCCCGGCCATGATCACCACCGGGAACTCCAGCCCCTTCGCGTTATGCACGGTCAGCAGCGAGACCTGGATCTGCTCGTCCAGATCGTCGGAGGCCGCCACCAGCGAGGCGTTGCTGAAAAAGCTCGCCAAGCGTCTCCTCGCGCGTGTCCGCTTCCAGCGCCGCCGTGCGCAGTTCCTGCAGGTTTTCAATGCGCCCTTCCGCTTCCAGAGATCCGTCGGCTTCGAGCATCCGCACGTAACCCGTTTCTTCCAGCACCCGATCGAGCAACTGCGTGATGGAAGTTTCCGTGCGCGTCGTTTCCGGGGGCGGCGCTTCCTCGCCCAGGCTTTCGATCAGCGAGTCGCTGCTGGCCGGCGCTTGGGCAAGCCCGGCAAAATCCCGGAAGCCCTGCATCATCTTGTAGAAGCCCGCCACCGCCGCATGCGCTCGCATGGGCAGCAGTTTCCCGGCCAGCATCTTTCCGATGCCCTGCAGATAGCCCAACCGTTCTTTGGTGGAGAACTGCTCAATCTGTTCCGCCGTGCTCTTTCCGATGCCCCGTGCCGGGGTGTTCAGAATCCGGATCAGGCTCATCGAATCCTCGGGGCTCCGCACCAGCCGCAGATAGGCGAGCACATCCCGGATTTCCGCCCGCTGGTAAAAGCTGAATCCGCCAATGACAATGTACTTCCGGCCCCTCCGCCGTAGCGCTTCTTCAATCGGCCGGGATTGCGCGTTCGTCCGGTATAGCACCGCCACTCGCGTCGAAGCGTCCCGCAGGATCTCGCGTTCGATCGTGTCGCCGATGAACATCGCTTCGTGGTCGGCGTCCTGGGCCTGAAAGACCCCCACCTTGGCGCCTTCCTGGGCGTCTGTCCACAGCCACTTGCCTTTGCGCTCGATGTTGTTTGCCACCACCCCGCTGGCCGATTCCAGGATGTTCTTCGTCGAGCGGTAATTCTGCTCCAGCCGGATCACCCGCGCGTTAGGGTAATCCCTCTCAAAATCCAGAATGTTCCGGATGTCGGCGCCCCGCCAGGAATAAATCGATTGGTCTTCGTCGCCCACCACGGCCACGTTGTCGTGGCTGCTGGCGATGAGTTGCATCAGTTCGTACTGCGTGTGGTTGGTGTCCTGATATTCGTCGATCATCAGGTAGCGGTAGCGCTCGCTTAGCCGCTGGCGAAGGGCGCGATCATGGCTCAGCAAGCGCACGGATTCAAGCAGCAAATCGTCGAAATCGAGGGCGTTGGCCTGCTGCAGGCGGTCCTGATAATCGGAATAGATTTTCGCCATCCGCTCGCCCCGCTGGTCCCGCGCCGCCTTGTACCAATCCTGGGGCATCTGCGCTTTGTTCTTGGCAGTGGAGATGGCCGACAGCAAACTGCGCGGCTGCATCGTTTTCTCGTCCAGATTCAGATTGCGCAGCACGCTTTTCATCAACGAAAGCTGATTGTCTTCGTCATAAATGGAGAATTCGCGGGTGAAGCCGGGCCGGATTTCAGTGAGCGATGCCCCATCCACCCGCAGCAGTCGCGAGCAAAACGAATGGAAGGTGCTCACCGAAAGCCCGCGCAACCCATTGGGAAAGGCCTCGCTGAGGATGCGCTCCAGGCGCTCTTTCATTTCCCTCGCGGCCTTGTTCGTGAAGGTAACCGCCAGAATCGAATAAGGCGACACGCCCCGGCTGGAGATCAAATGGGCGATGCGATGGGTAATGACGCGGGTCTTTCCGCTTCCCGCGCCGGCCAGAATCAGCAACGGACCCTGATCGTGCGCAACTGCCTCCCGCTGTTCCGGGTTCAAGCCTGTGAGAAAATCCATGAGGACAAGAAAATTGAAAATCTGTTTGTTCGCCGGATGGCGCTTTCAGTCTAGCATGGGGCTGAAATCGGCCTTAACTGATTGAAATGAAGCGCGTTAACAGGAATACCGAAGGGCTTCCGCCGTCTCCGCGGCAGCATCTCGCGGTCGCAATGCTTCGCGTTGCCCGGCCTTGGGTAACCTCGCCCGATCGCTTAGCGCCATTTCTTTCATCCGGAGTTGCCCGATGCTGATCGAGCGGGAGACGCTTGAGAAGGCCCAGCAGGGGGACGACGCGGCCTTCAACCTGATGTTGCAGGCTTACCGGAAACGGATCTTTGGCACGATCGCTCGGATCATCAATCGCCCGCAGGACGTCGAAGATGTCGCCCAGGAAGTATTCGTCCGCCTCTACTTTTCGCTAAAGCAGTTGCGGACTCCGGAAGTGTTTGAGCCTTGGCTGTATCGTCTGACGATCAACGCCAGCTACGATTACCTCCGTCGCAGCAAGCGGCGGGCCGATTTTCCGGTTGCCGATTTTAGCGAGGAGATGATGCTTCTTGCCGACGCCGGTGCCGGTACAGATCAATATCAGGAAGATCGCCGCCGCAAAGCGATCCGCGACCTGATGGATTGGCTGTTCAGCCAGGTGTCGGATGAAGATCGGATTCTGTTGACTCTCAAGGAAGTGGAAGGCCGCTCCCTCAAAGAGTTGCAGGAGATATACGATGTGAACGAGAATGCCCTCAAGGTGCGGCTCTTCCGCGCCCGCCAGCGAGTGCTTAAGGCCTTCGAAAAGGCGGGTGGCGAAGGGCTGGATATAAGGGGCGGCGCGCTGGGAGACTGAGTGGGCTCTGCGCGCTCTGCAGACCTTTGATAGATCGATGGCGTTCAGCGCTTGTAGATTTAATTTGCGGCGCTTACGCCTTGAGAATTCTTGGTTGCACGTGGCAACGCAAAGCGGCGATGCCCGGGCCTGATATCGCAGACCCGGTGCAGCATAGGGGGGACGATGGCAAAACTCGATTGGAAGTCTGAAGATGCGGAGCGGCGCGTTGACCAGATCTTCCGTGCCTACGGCACTTCTGCCGTGATTCCGGAAGCCAGCCCTAATTTCAGCGCGAACATGTGGGAGGCCATTGAGGCCCGCCGGAGCTCCCGGCTGTTCGGCATGGTTGCCAAGCTGGTCACCTCGGGAGCGGTAGCCGCAACCATTCTTTTGGGTGTTCTCTCCACGTCGAGCATCCCGGCGGTGGAGCCCGAATACCTCGCCGTCTATATTGAACATTCCCAACCCGCCGCCCAAGCAGAGATTCTTTCCTCCATCCTGGAATCGGAAGATATGCAATAACGCTCTATGCGCCGCAACACCGTTCTCCTCTGGCTATTGATCGTCTTCGTAAGTGGCACCGCCGTCGGCGTAGCAGCGCATCGCTATTTCGCCGCGGACGCCACCGCCCGCGAAGACCGGCGCCCGCCCTCCCGGGAGCAGGTGCGTCAGGAGTATCTCGCCAAGATGAAAGACCGCGTGGGTGTGGACGATGAGCAGATCGGCCGCATCGTGGCAATTCTCGATGAGGCCCGCATCAACTCCGACGCCAAGCGTCAGGCCCTTGACGCGGAGCTGAAAGCTCTCCAGAATTACACCCGTGAAAGGATCCGCGCGGTCCTCACGGCGGAACAACTCACCCGCTACGATGCTTGGCGGGAAGAGCGCAGGCGTGAGCGCGAAAAGCATGACAGCGGGCGCGGCGGAAGAGACAGAGAAAAGGCCCGCTAGCTTTAGCGGGCCCTCTCGATTTCGACTGATTGCGGGAATCCCCGCCCGCCGTCGCGGTTAATTCTTGGTCTTCTTCATTTGCTCCTGAATCGCCTTGGACTTGGCCATCTTGCGTTGGAAGCGATCCACGCGGCCCTCGGTGTCCATCAGCTTCTGGCGGCCAGTAAAGAAGGGGTGACAGGCTGAGCAGATTTCCGCATGCAGAACGCCGCTCTTATCTCCGCCCGTTGACCGGGTGGTAAAGGTGGAGCCACAAGCGCACGCAACCTTCACCGTTTCGTATTTGGGGTGAATTCCAGCTTTCATGATGTTAGACGGAGGATTCCAAACCTCCATCAATCAGGATAGCATGGACGCTCCGGCGCACCGCTCGCTTTGAATGCCACGCTTTGAATGCCACGCTTTGAATGAGCGTGCGGCGGACACTTAATAATCCTTGCGTGCAAAGAGCGCGACCGACCCGGCCAGGCAGACGATTCCAAAGAGGGCAGTGGCGATCACTGGTTCCCACGAGGCGATCGGCTGGCCCCGCAGCTTCCCCACGATCATTGCTCCAAGCTCGTAAATCCGCGGAGTTACCGTGTAGAAGGCGGTCCACACCCCGCGCGCCGCTTCCGAGCCGAGCAACCGGATGGCCAGATCCCGCTGAGCGAGGATCGGGCTGAAGAGCATGGCGAGAAAGGCGACGATGGTGGCGACGGCGGCGCTCTCCGTCCAAATAGAAACCAGCGTCACCAGGCTCATCAGCACGCAGAACGCGAAAAAGCTCAGCGGAATCGCATAGAGGAAACCGCTATTCCAATAGCCGGATTTCCACCCCAGAATCAGGTAGCTTCCCGCGATTAACACCACGACGTTCAGTCCCACCATTGCCACGTTGCCCAGGTAGCGCCCCAACACGATCCAGTGCCGCGAAAGCGGACGGGCGAGCAGCAGGTCCGCACGGCCCGCTTCGAATAACCCAGGCGTGAGACCGGCGCAAACGAAGACCGCCACAAAGGTGGAAACGCCGTAGAGAAAAACGGCGATCGCCCCGTTCACTTCGCGCAAAAAAGTAGCCAGCGATTCGTCGCTCCCGGTGCTCATCGCCTCCTGCCCGAACAGCGAGATTGTGGCTTTGGCGCCGGTGACGATATCGATCTCCAGCACGAAAAGCAGAAACAGCAGGATGAACGCGGTGGAACCATAGATGGCCCAGACCAGCCGGCGCGTGAATGCCTCGTGGATGGTGTCTTCCATGATCGCCAGCAGGATCTTCAACCCCCCGGCGCCGTGCGTGGAACTATTCATGGGTGCTGCCCCGCACCGCCTCGAGAAACACTTCCTCAAGAGTGTTCTGGTTCTTTTCGATAGTCTCGATCTGGCTGCGATGCCGTCGCAGCAGGTCAATGGCGGCATTCAGCAGGTCGAGGTTGGCGACGTCGACGTGCCACTTCACGCGTCCGTCGGCGTACTTGTGCAAGGCCTGCGGCCGATCACTCACCAGATGGTCGAGCCCTTGCGGCAACTCGCCTTTGGGTGATTCGCAGAGTAGGGAATAGCCGGAGCGGTGCGTGAGTTCCTCCACGCTGCCAGAGAGCAACAGGCGGCCCTTGTGGAGAATCGCTACATCGTCGCAGTATTGCTCCACTTCGGCGAGGATGTGCGAGTTCAAAAACACCGTGACACCCTTGGCATTGAGGTCCACCAGCAGCTCCCGAATCTGGCTTCTGCCCACGGGATCGACGCCATCGGTTGGCTCGTCCAGCATCAGCAGCGACGGACGATGGAGCAAGGCCTGGGCGATACCGATGCGCTGCAACATGCCTTTGGAGTATTTCGCCAGCCGCAGCCTCGCCCATTGCCGCATGGAAACCATACCGAGCACTTCGTCCACCCGGTGGCCGAGTCCCGCGCCCTCCAATCCTCCCAGTTTGCCGTGGAATTCCAGCAGAGAGCGGCCGGTGTGGTAAGCGGGATAGCGCCCGTTCTCGGGAAGGTAACCAACGCGCGTCCGCGCCCGGCGATCCCGGCAATCGACGCCATAAATCCAGGCCCCGCCGCCGCTTGGCTTTGTCATGCCCAGCAGCATCTTCACCAGAGTGGTCTTTCCCGCGCCATTCGGGCCCAGCAGGCCGAACGTAGCCCCCGCCGCCACGCGAAGGTCCACATTCTCCACTGCTTGCAGGGTCCGCTGCTTCCAGCCAAGACGATACAGCTTGCCGATTCCCTTGGTTTCAATGGCCGGCGGCCCGGCGGCGACGCTCTCCGCGGGGGCAATTCCATTTGCTGTGGACGGATTCTGCATGCCTTACGCGGCGCCAAGCGGGAAGCCCGCCAGCCTAATCTGATTGTCTGTCATCGGCCACTGGAACCGGAAGCGCATGCCAAGCGCCTTATCGGCAGGCGAAGCCGATCCTTGAAATCGAAGCTTTCATCTCTCCCCATCTGCCGCGGCGCTGCGATATGCTCATCGCAGCGCCGGGTCTGGCATCGGCCCAGTTCTGCGTAAGGAGGGTTTTCGCCCATGTTTGAAACGCGCCGCCGCATCCTTTCCGCTTCTCTTTCCGCTGCGATCGCATTCGGTTGGGCGGGTTGCTCTCCCGCACCCAGAGAGAAGGCGGCCGAGCCCGTGCCGCCGGCGGTGGAAGAGGTGAAGCCCGAACCGGCACCGGACGTCTACCGGGCGAAATTTTCTTCTTCCAAAGGCGATTTCGTCATCGAGGTGAATCGCAAGTGGGCACCCCTTGCAGCGGATCGTTTCTACGCGCTGCTTAAGGACGATTATTACCCCGGTGCCCCCGTTTACCGTGTGCAGCCGGGCTTCGTCGTGCAGTGGGGCATCAGCAATAGCACCCGCAAGAGCGCCAAGTGGAACCAGGAGTATCTGGAAGACGAACCCCGCACCCAATCAAATACTCGCGGCACGGTGGCCTTCGCCACTTCCGGCCCTGGTTCGCGGACCATGCAAGTCTTCGTGAATATGGGCAACAACACGCCGTTGAACGCCCAGGGCTTCACTCCTTTCGGAAGAGTGGTGAGCGGCATGGACGTCCTTTCTAAAATGAAGAGCTACGGCGACGATATCGACCAGGGCCGCCTGATGCGCGAAGGCGGAACGTACGTGGAAATGTTCTTCCCCAAGATGGACCGCATTGAGAAGGCGGAACTGCTTCCGGCGCCCTAGCCAGAGACCTCCCCGGCAGATTGGGAACGTAACCCCGGCCCGCTCGCGCCGTCATACCAATGGATGCGCTATGGAAGAATGAGCGTTACTGCGGGGCATCTTGCATTCCTCGCTTCCCAACTGCTATCCCATTGAACACAGCGCCATTCAACCCCAATAGCAGCCCAACAGCAGCCCAACAGCAAAATGGAGAGATGATGATGACAGCAACGTTTCGCCCCTTCGTGATCGCGGCAACGAGTTTCGCGATCGCCGCCCTTTTCCTTCTTCCCGCATCGGCGCAGCGCCAACGGGTGAGCCCGCATGAGAAGACGCAGGGCGTCATCGCGGGCAAGACGATTGAAATCGAATATGGGCGCCCTTCTCTCAAGGGCCGCGAGTTGCTGGGCACTCTCATCCCGCTCGGCAAGGTTTGGCGTCTGGGCGCGGATGAAGCCACCAAGCTCACCACGCCAGTCGATATCGAGATTGGCAGTCTCAAGGTTCCGGCTGGAACCTATAGCCTCTTCATGCTGGTGTCGGAGGATGGCTATTCGCAATTGATCGTGAACAAAGTGGCGGACCAGTGGGGTGCCTTCAAGTACGACGCGGCGCAGGATCTGGGCCGTGTGGCAATCGAGGGCAGCCGCGACAATCCCATCAAGGAAACGCTCACCATCGGCATTGAACCCTCGGGCGAGAAAACGGGCCGCATCCGCTTTGCCTGGGGCGATGGCGAGGCTGTCGCGAATCTGCGCGTGCTCTAGCTTCTAGCGCGCGTTGTCGAGCCACGCCCGAACCAGCGCGGCGAAGCCTTCAAACGAATAGCCCATTTCGCGAATTTCGTAATAGAGCGGTCCGGCGTGCGGCCTCTGCGTGAAGTCGTAACGCGGAGCCGCGCGCCATCGCTGCGGGGAAAGGGCGAAGCGCTGGATCACTCTTTGCTGGCTGTGAAACTCATTGAGCGCTGCCCGTTTGCAGGCTTGCTCCTCCTCGCTTAGAGGCACTTCTGTCACCACCCCTTCCACATGCAGGAAGGCCCCTGAAAAGAACTCGCCATCGCGCGCGTGATATCCCGTAAACTCGCGATGCGCCGGCACGGCGAGGCCCTCTGCGCGGAGCCCGGCAAGCGCACGCTGCACGGCCAATGCGGTGGCATCGTGGTCCGGGTGGCCGCCTTCGAAGGGGTGCGTGTAGACTACCGATGGAAAGTCGCGAAGCAGCGTCTCCCGGATCGCGGCGGTGAGTGCGGGCAGTTGCCGCGCGGCCTCACGGTCCGCGATCGGCAGCGTCGCAATCTGCCTCTCCCCAATGCCGAAGATCTCCATCGCGCTACGCAATTCCGCGTGGCGGCTTTGAGCATAGGCCTCGCGGGAAGCCGCCCCCGCTTGCTCCCAGAATCGTGCTTCAAACGGAGCGCCGTCCGTCGTGTGGAGTATCCGGCACTCCCCGGGACGCCTCAACAACTCGTGCGCGCAGCCGAGCGTTTCGTCGTCGGGATGGGCCACCACGATGAGCACCGCTTCATTCATCGCTTGTCCTCCCGGGAGCGCAACTCCTCTAATATCAGATAGGGGGCGGCGCTCTTGCGAATCGGAATCACCTGTTATCCAACCTACGGCGGTAGCGGTATCGTCGCGACGGAACTGGGTTTGGAACTGGCTCAACGCGGGCACGAAGTTCACTTCATCACCTACGCCAACCCCATCCGCCTGGATACTTCGCTGGACCGTATCCACTATCACGAAGTGGAAGTGGCCACTTACCCGCTCTTCCAGTATCCGCCCTACACCCTGGCGTTAGCCTCGCGGATGGCCGAAGTGGCCGAACGCTATTCGCTCGACATCCTGCATGTCCACTACGCCATTCCCCATTCGATTTCCGCCTATCTGGCGCGGGGTATTCTTGCTTCCAGGGGCATCCACATCCCGATCGCCACCACCCTGCACGGCACCGATATCACCCTCGTGGGAACAGATCGTTCGTACTTCCTGATTACCAAGTTCGCCATCGAGCAATCCGATGGCGTTACCGCCGTCAGCCGCAACCTATGCGAACGAATGAAAGAGGTGTTCAGCATTGAGAAACCGGTGAGGGTGATTTACAACTCGGTGAATCTGGATCTGTATAAGCCACGTCCGCACCAGAACGCGGAACCGCTGCTGGTGCATGTTTCGAACTTCCGCCCCGTGAAGCGGGTGCTAGATTGTGTGCGCGTGCTTGCCGCACTGCGGCAGCGCATGCCGGCGCGGTTGAAAATGGTGGGCGACGGCCCGGACCGCGGTCCGGCGGAACGTTTGGCGCAGGAATTAGGCGTCGCGGATTTCGTCGAGTTCCCGGGCAAGTGCGGCAACATCGCCGCCACCATCGCCGAAGCGGACCTGCTTTTACTCCCCAGCGAACTCGAAGCGTTCGGTCTCGTAGCGTTGGAAGCGATGGCTTCGGGCGTGCCCGTGGTGGCCACGGATGTGGGCGGTATCCCGGAAGTGGTGAGCCATGGCGTTGACGGCTTTCTGTGCGCCGTGGGCGACGTCGATGCCATGGCAGCGCGCTCCCACGACCTGCTGACCGATGCGGGTTTGCGGGAACGCTTCGTTGCCGCCGCGCGCCACACCGCCGAAAGCCGCTTCTCCACCGATGCCATCATTCCGCAATATGAAGCTTTCTACGAATCGCTAATCCGCGCGGGTTCCGGTTCTCTCGCGTAGAATAAGGAGACCCGCGCCCGCCGGCGGGGAGATGAACACCCCGCATCCCTGGAGGAACCAATGGACCTATTGCAGATGATTCTTAACGCCCAAGGCGGCAATGCCGTCAGCAATCTGGGCGAACGCTTCGGCCTTTCCCAGGAACAGACTGCTTCGGCGGTCGGAAGCCTGCTGCCCGCGCTGATGGGGGGCATGCAGAAAAACGTGGAGCAGCAAGGCGGACTTGACAGCCTTTTGGGCGCACTCTCCGGCGGCCACCACCAGCGCTACGTGGAAGACCCCGATGCCATCCGCGGCGAGCAACCCGTGGCCGAAGGCAATGGCATTCTGGGGCACTTGCTAGGCAGTAAGGATGTCAGCCGTCAGGTAGCCAGCGCGGCATCCGCACGCACCGGCGTGGGCTCAGACGTTTTGAAGCAGATGCTTCCCATCGTCGCTTCGATGATGATGGGCGCGATGAGCAAGCAGACCGGCGGCGGCAGAACGGCCGCGGCATCGGCGGGCGGCGGCGGGGGAATCCTCGACATGCTCACGCCAATGCTCGATCGCGATGGCGACGGCTCCGCGCTCGACGATGTTGCCGGCATGCTGGGCGGCTTCTTCAAGAAGTAAGCCCGCCGCACGAGCCTTCTATTACGGAAGCGGGCAATCACGCCTTGATCACGGTTGCCCGCTTCAGAAACTCGCCTTCGAAATCCACGCCCAGCCCTGGGCCGGTAGGCACGGTGAGTTGCCCATCCTCACTCGTGAGAGTCGAAGTCCCGCTCGTCACCGGCAGTGTATCGTCCTCGCCCTTATACTCCTGATGCGGACCGGCATTGGGCACGCACGAAGCGAAGTGCGCCACATAGAGGTAGCCCAGCCCGCCGCCGGACATGTGCGGCGTACACTCGAGCCCCGCCGCCTGCGCCATCCGCGCCACTTTCATCGAGCGGATCAGCCCGCCAAAGTACATCAGGTCCGGCTGCACAATCTTCGCGATGCCGTGCTCGATAATACGGCGGAAGCCCCGCAGACTGGCTTCCTGCTCCCCAAGGGCGATGGGGATTTTGAGGCTGTCGCCGATCGCCTTGGTTTCATCGTAGTAGTCGAATGGCGCTGGCTCTTCGAAGAAGCGTAGCCCGTGCGCCTCCATCACTTTGCCGATGCGGATTGCCATCGGGACGTCGTAGGAGCCATTTGCATCCGCGTAAATGGTCATCGAATCGCCGAAGGTTTTGCGTGTGAGCGGAATCAAGGCCAGATCCCGTTTTGTCGAAGCGTCGTCGTAGCGCATCCGGGCGCCAAGGCGAAACTTGATTGCCTTCGCACCAGTCTCGCCAACAATCTTCCGCAGATAGTCAATCTCGGCTTCGGGGCTATTTCCCCGGTTGCCGCTTGCCCTGTAGACGGCTATTTTGCGTTGAGTGACGTTGCCCAGAAGCTCTCCCAGCGGCTTCTTGGCGGCCTTGCCCAGCAGATCGAGAATCGCTATCTCCACCGCTGCCATCGACACCCAGAAGGGCAGCCCCTGCCACTTGTAATTCGACCCCGCCAGGTAAGCGGCCTGAAAGCTCGCCTCCAGATCCCGTGCGTCTTTGCCCACAAAGTGCGGCGCTACCTTCTTCACCAGAATCGGCCACGCGGCGTTCATCACCGCGCTATGGGCCTCGGAGTAACCGCTTAGCCCCTCGCCCTGCGCCCGCACCAGAAAGTGGCCGCCGCTCTTGAGCAGTTCCACCGATTCCACCTTCACCGGAGCCCTCAGCAATTCGCGCCGCAGCACCGGGGCGTTCATTGCCTTGGCCAGTCTCTCTCCCAGTGCCGGATCGCTCCTGCCAGGCGTCCGCCAAGCAACGCTCGCCGCAATCCCCGCTCCCGCCACCATTGCCTGCCGTCGGGTGAATCTCATTCGTGTGCTGCTCCTCGAAAAGAAACTATCATGAGCGGCATCGCTTTCGTACGGGCTGCATTGTCGCGTCCGCGCCACCCCGCGTATAATCGGGAATCGCCGCCTCAACAAATGCGCGCCGCCGAAGGCTGACCACGGTTTGTCCACCATTCACTATTTTCTTTTTCGTGTCTATCGCCGCCTCGTGCCTGAGCGCTTGCGAATGGGCCCTCTCGGCGATTTCGTGGAGACGCACGCCCCCCACGATTTCGTCTACAACCCCGAATACTTCCGCGACGTGATCGAAAATCATTCCGGCATCGCCGCCGGACCCATGGCCGATAGCATCGTGCGCGACCTCGCCCCAAGCTCCGTCATCGATGTCGGCTGCGGCGGCGGCAATCTCCTTGAAGCCCTTCGCCAGCGCGGCTGCGAGGTCTTCGGGCTGGAGTACGCCGCGGTGGGCGTTGCCGCCTGCAAACGGCGCAAGATCCCCGTCCGCCGCTTCAATCTGGAGCGCGATTCCTTCACGCCCCCAAAACGTTACGACGTCGTGTGCTCCATCGAAGTGGCGGAGCATCTGCCCGCCGCGGCGGCGGAGCGCTACGTGGCCTTGCTAGCGAGTGTGGGCGAGACCCTGGTGTTCACCGCCGCGCCACCCGGCCAAGGCGGGACGGACCATGTGAACGAACAGCCGCCCTCCTACTGGATCGCCAAGCTGGCGGCGCACGGCCTCTTCCATGACCAGACACTCTCCCGCACCTGGCGCGAAGAATGGGAGCGCAACGGGGTGCAGTGGTGGTTCTGGCAAAACATCATGGTCTTTCGCAGAGCTGGCGCAACGCCGGCAGAAGCCTGATGCCTGCTGCCGGCGCTGCCCGCGATTGCTACTTCGTGGGGAATCCACGGTCCCGCATCAGCGCGTTGGTATCCACGTCCCGCCCCCGGAACTTCCGGTAAGCCTCCTGCGGATCCACGGTGTTCCCTTTGCTTAGCACGTTGTCGTAGAAGCTCTTCGCCACCGCCGGGTCCCACGGCCCTTTGCCTTCCTGGAAGGCTTCCCAGGCATCGGCGGTGAGAGCGTCGGCCCAGAGGTAAGAGTAATAGCCCGCCGCATAACCCTCGCTCGAAAAAATGTGTGCGAACTGCGGTGTGCGATGCCGCATCGGCAACTCGCTGGGCATCCCCAAAGCGGCCAGCGTTTCCCGCTCGAACTTGTCGGGATCCACGTTGGAAGCATCGGCCAGCGTATGCAGCTTCATGTCGATCAGCGCGCTTGCCAGAAACTCCGTGGTGGCGAAACCCTGGTTGAACTTCGATGCCTGTTCGATCTTCTGGAACAGTTCCGGCGGCATTCCCTTGCTGGTCTTGTAGTGCCGCGCGAACTCGTTCAAAATCTCGGGCGTCGCCAGCCAATGCTCGTTGATTTGCGACGGCAATTCCACGAAATCGCGAGACACCGACGTGCCTGAAAGCGAGGGGTAGGTGACATTGGAAGCTAGCCCGTGCATCCCATGTCCGAACTCATGAAACAGCGTTTCCGCATCGTCCCAGGAGATCAACGTAGGCTCTCCAGGCGCGCCCTTCACGAAGTTCTCGTTGTTCGACACGATGGGCGTAATCTCGCCATCCATCTTCTGCTGCCGCCGGTAAGCGCTCATCCACGCGCCCGAGCGTTTGCCGGGGCGCGCGTAGGGGTCGAAGTACCACAAGCCCACATGCTTGCCGTTGCGCTTCACTTGCCACACGCGCACGTCGGGATGGTAAACGGGCACGTTCGCGGCAGGCTCAAACTCAAACCCGTAGAGCCGCTTCGCCGCCCAAAACATGGATTCCCGCAACCGCTCCAGTTGCAGGTATTCCTTCACCTCGTTGGAATCGAGGTCGTACTTGTCCTTGCGCACCTTCTCGGCGTAAAAGCGGTAATCCCAGGGCTCGATGCGGATCCCCGCGTTCTCTTTGTCCGCGATGGCCTGCATATCGGCCACCTCTTCCTTCACGCGGGCGATGGCGGCCGGCCACAACTTCATCATCAGATCCATGGCCGCTTCCGGCTTCTTCGCCACCTGCTTTTCCAATGCTCGCGCCGCGAAGGAATCGTAACCCTGCAGTTTGGTCCGCTCCGCGCGAAGCTTCAGAATCTCCGCAATCAGCGCATTGTTGTCGTACTGGTCGCCGTTGTCGCCGCGGCTGTAGTAGGTCCGCCAAACCTTCTCGCGAAGGGCACGTTCGGTGGAGTAAGTGAGGAAGGGCTCCATCGAAGAGCGGGTGTTGGTGATGGCGTACTTGCCGGGCTGATTACGCTCCTTCGCGGTTTCCGCGGCGGCCTGCACGAACGATTCCGGAAGCCCGCCCAACTCGTCTTTCGTCAGATAGAGCGCGTACTCTTCCTCATCGTGCAAAAGGTTGTTGCTGAAGTTGGTGTAGAGGGTGGCGAGACGCTGGTTGATCTCGGAAATCCGCTTTTTCTGGGCGTCGCTGAGCTTCGCCCCAGAGCGCACGAAATCCGTGTAGACGTCCCACACCAGGCGCTGCTGTTCGGGTGTCAGCTTTGCCTTGTCGGGCGATTGCCAAACTGCTTCCACGCGGGCGAACAACGCGGCGTTCTGCTGGATCTTGTCGCGAAACGCGGAAATCTTGGGCGCCATCGTCCGCTGCACCGGGCGAAACTCGTCGGTGGACATGCTGGAGGACCAGACGCTATACAGCGGCATCACGCGGTTCAGTATCGAATCCGCCCGTTCCATCGCCGCGATCGTGTTTTCAAAGGTAGGCGGGGCGGGGTCTTGCGCGATCGCATCCATCGCCGCCAGAGTCTTGGCCATCGCTTCTTCAAGCGCGGGCTGAAACTCGGCCACCGTCACCTTGTCGAATGGCGGCACGCCTCCATAGGCCCCGCTCCATTTCTGCAAAAGCACGCTATTGACCTCCGAAGCGGCACTGCCGGCACGCGCACTGTTTTGAGCGGACGCCGCCATTCCCACCAGACAGCCGAGCAGGGCGAAGGCAAGCGCACCCCGAAACCGGGAACCGGAAACTCTCATTCCATCCTCCAAATTCAGCAGACGGGGTAGCGGGCGAGCGGTTGCACGCGCAACCTACCTTTTTTCAGACTATCCCATTCGCCGTTTGCCAGAAGTGCCGCCACATTCCCGCTCTCGCAAACATGCCTGATAATGATGATGCCAGGTGACCATGGAATTAGTGCGGTGATCCTCCGCACCGGGCGATGATCCTTCAGCCCGATAGGTGGGAGAGGCGCCCGATAGGTGGGAGAAGCACCCGATAGGTGGGAGAAGCACCCGATACGTAGGAGAAGCAATGGTGCTCGAACGTCTTGTGGAATGTGTTCCGAATTTCTCCGAGGGCCGCGATGCGGAACTCCTTCGGTCGATCGCATCGGCCATTCAATCCGTTCCCGGCGTCTATGTCCTCGATGAAGAGCGCGACGAAGATCACAACCGCGCGGTGATGACCGTCGTGGGAGAGCCAACGGCAATGCTGGAAGCCATGCTGAACGCCGCTGCGTTAGCCGTAGAGCGCATCGATCTCACCCGGCATCAAGGCGTTCATCCCCGCATCGGCGCGCTCGACGTGTTGCCGTTCATCCCGCTCAGCGGCATCTCGATGGCCGAATGCGTACAACTGGCGCGAGAGGCCGCGCAGCGCCTGTGGGAGCGTCACCAGGTGCCCTGCTATCTCTATGAAGCAGCCGCCGCCACAGCGGAGCGGCGTAATCTGGAAACCATCCGCAAAGGACAGTTCGAGCATCTGCGCCTTGCCGTGGAGGATGACCCCAGCCTGCGGCCGGATGTCGGTGGACCCGGCCTCCATCCCACAGCGGGTGCAACGGCGGTGGGTGCCCGAAAGTTCCTGATCGCCTGGAATGTGTGGCTGAGGACCGACGATCTCAGCGTCGCGCAGCGGATCGCCAAGCTCATTCGCCAATCCTCCGGAGGCTTCCCCTTCGTCAAGGCGCTCGGATTGCCGTTGCCGCGTCGCGGCCTGACGCAGGTGTCATTGAACCTCACCGATTTCGAGGAAACGCCTCCGCAACCCGTGTTCGACACCATCGTCCGGGAAGCGGCAAAACACAAAGTAGAAGTAATCGGTAGCGAACTGATCGGGCTCGTTCCGCATCGCGCGTTGGAAGTGAATTTTCGGGAGAGCCTCCAACTGATGGATTTTCGCCAGGCGTCGATTCTCGAAAACCGGTTGGATGCCCTTCGACAGGGGCATTCCCACCTGCAGCCGGCGCAAGCCCAAGCGCTGAGACGAGAGGACCCGACCGGGCTTGTTCGCGAAACGCGGGTGGTCGCCAAGCTGGCGGCGCAGGTGCAACGGGCAGGCGAACTGCTGGCCGAGGCCGTAGCCCTGGCGGAGAGCCGCGAAGGGCCGAGCGGCGGTACGGACGATTTCGACTGGCGGGGCGAGGCGCTCGAATGCCAGCGCTTCCTGGAGCAGATGCAAGAATGCGGAGAAGGCCCAGGTTGGGCGGGCACCGCCACCGGCCCCGCTCAACGTCTGGCGGGGGAGACTGCCATGCTGGCGGAAAAGGCGGTATCGCTGCTGACTCGGCTCGCCGGGGAGCGGAACCGCCTATTGGAGGATGCGGCAGCCCAGGACGTGATGGCGCTAACAAGCACAGTTCGCCACCTCCTCAGTGCCGGCTTACATTTGCTGCTGCTTGCCGCCGGGGGACTATTCGCAGAGTTACCCATGAGTGAAGCGGAGGCCTTGCGCGAAAAGCTTCGCCCCATCCGGCAGCTTCTGCAAACTCATTGAGCGCCCGGCGCTCTCGGAAAAGGGCGTGCCCGGGCGCCGCGGGATCGTCGTTGCCTCGCTTCCTATTGGCCTCGCAGACGCAGCAATTCCTGCTTTGCGCGATACCAATCCGCGTCCGGCGATCCGCCCTGGAAGCCGCGTGCCTCTGCATAGGAATAGGCCAGGCGTGCGATTTCGCCGTCGGTGATGGTGGCGATTGCAGGGCTTGCCGCCTTCGCCTTCGCCGGCGCTGCTTTCTTTACCGGTTCGGCTGCGGGTGCAACGGGTGGGATCGTCAACGCGGGGGAAGGGATGGCGCTCATCCCGGTGGTCTTCTTGGCCGCTTTCTTCACGGCAGGTTCGGCGGAGGCGGGCGGCGCGAGAGGCGTTTTCTTCACAGCGAGTCCGCCCGCGGCCGGCTTTGCGGTCGCCTTCGCGGCTGCCTCGGTCTTGGCGGACGTCTTCTTGCCTTTCTCCGCCTTTCCGCTGCTAACCGGAGAGACGCTCGGCACGTCGATATTCTTTTTCTTGCTCATGATTTCGTTCCAGTAGAAAGAGCGTGAATGGTCACGCTACCGTTAGCGTAACAGACCGGATTCATCCGGTGAATACGAAAAGATTGATCCGGTCCATAAACAGAATTTCCAGGCTTTGTTTACAACGGGTTTCGTAAGGCCCCCATTCGTCAAGCGCTTGCGCGAACGACAGAGTCGTTTTCTAACTGGGCGAATATCCTGGACGCATACTCTTCGTGAATCGATTTGTTAACTTGATTAGGCTATTTGGCGCGATACGCCTGATCCTAATCCAAGTCTATCCGGGCGGACGTTGAGTAGACGCTTCGCGGGCAGGCTCGCACGGGCAGATCCAACAGGGGCGGGGAAGCCCCCTTGCCGCTTTTCCTGGCCGCATCCCTAAGGAGTGCCGGTCTTCAGTGGGCGCAGTTTAATGTCCTTGAACCACACCATATCGTTGTGGTGCTGCAAGGCAATGTGCCCGCCCTCGCGGCTGAGGAAGTTCGGCACTACGGCATACTTGGTCTTTGCCACCGCTTCGGCCACGCGGGGATCGCTGAGGTTATAGTCCAGCACCTTCTCGCCGTTCAGCCAATGCTCTACATGGTCGGCAAGCACCACCACGCGCCCCTCATTGAAGCGTTCATCGTTGTATAGCTTCTTATCGCGAGACGCTTCGAGGAGGATGTAAAGAGAGCCGGCGCTTGCCTTCGGCTCCGATTTGGGTTCCGCGTTGTCGAAATCGTCAAGCACCTGATATTCCAGGCCCACCGCGGAGTGACGCAAAGCGCCAATCAGGTCTACATAGCTGCGAGCGCCCTTGATCAAGGAATATCCGCACACCACCACCACTGCCACGGCAAGCACACGGACCAGAAGATAGCGTGTCAGTCCTTGGCGCCAGATCAACAGGTAGATGGCCAGCCCCAGGCCTACGGCATAGAGCAGCAGGCGCGGAATCCTCTGCCAGCTAATCACGGGGATGTTCGGTTCCGGGCGGCCTTCCTTCACCAGATACTTCACCCCGGAGTTGCCGCCGCGCTCCAGGCGCCAGGAAAAGCGCAACTCGAAATCGCGGTACGCCCCGGTGGTGATGATGTCGCCGGAAGGGCCCGGCTTGATCGTCCGCAGATAGCCGTCTTCCACCGTCCAGCCGTTATAAGGGAAAGCCGGTGTATTTACGCCTTTCCACCCATTGACGGTCTCGCCGTCGAACAGGAGAACCCAGCCCTGTGCCTGTTCCTCTTCGCTCAGCACGGGTTTTGGGGCAGCGGGCGGCGAGGGAGGGTCGGCGGCGCGAAGCGGCCCACCGGTGCCGGCGATCAACACCAGCAAAACCGCCTGCACAAGCAGACGCACGGACACCCCGATGCGGCGTCCGGCGAAGTTCCCGCGGGCACTCAGCAATGCAGTCTCTCCTTTATGCCTCCGCGATTTCAACTGAGAGCAGCGTATCGCCCTGCTGGGTGGCGTTCACCACATCCTGGCCGCTCAGCACCTGGCCAAACACGGTGTGCTTGCCGTTGAGCCAATCGGTGGCGATATGGGTGATGAAGAACTGGCTGCCGTTGGTGTTCGGCCCGGCGTTGGCCATGGAGAGCGAACCCACTTTGTGGACGTGGGGGTTCCCTGCAAACTCGTCTTCGAACTGGTATCCTGGCCCGCCGCGGCCAGTCCCCGTGGGGTCCCCGCCCTGCACCATGAAGTCGGCGATCACGCGATGGAACGTCGTTCCGTTGTAGAACCCGTCTTTTGCCAGAAAGACGAAATTGTTCACGGTGCGGGGCGCCTCTTTCGCGAAAAGCTGGCAGACGATCTGGCCGCGCGACGTGGTGAACGTCGCCGTGTACTGCTTCTCGGGATCAATCGCCATCTCCGGCGCTGCGCTATACGATTGTGCCAATCTGTTTCTCCTCTTGCCGTTGCGGGTCCGGGCAGGTTGCCGGGCAGAATGCGGCGGTGAATGTTTGTATTAGTGTACCGGATCTGTCCGCCAACCCTCAGCGCAGGCGGCTATCCGGCAAATCCTAGAATTCCAGAATGACCGGCACCACCATCGGGCGGCGGGAGGTCTTCTTGGTGAGAAAGCGCCGCAAATCGACGCGAATCTTCTCCTGGATCACGCCCATATCGCCCTTTTCTTCCGCCGTGGAGCTGCTCAACGTCTTGGCCACCACCTGGCGCGCTTCCTTCATGATCGCCGCGCCCTCCTCGCCGGAGATGAACCCCCGCGAGACCACCTCGGGCAAACCGTCGATTCCGCCGCTCAAATGGTCGATCGCGATGATCGGGATCACAAATCCGTCCTCTGAGAGATTGCGGCGATCGCGGATGACCAGTTCTTCCACTACTTCGTCCACCGTGCCGGAATCGATGCAGATGCGCCCCACCGGCACCGGATCTACCTTCCGTGCGCCCCGCTCATCCAACTCGAGACAATCGCCCGTGTCCAAAATGAAGGTCTTCTCCATGTGATTGTCGGAGAGATGCGAGGCGAGGGACGCATGTTTCGACAGTTGTCGATGTTCGCCGTGGATGGGAACAAAAAAGCGGGGCCGCACCAGGTTCAGAATGAGACGCAATTCCTCCGCGCTGCCATGGCCGGAAACGTGAATCGGGGGCGTCATCGTGCCATAGACCGTCTGCGCGCCTCGCCGGGAGATGTGGTTGATCATCCGGAAAATCCCCTTCTCATTTCCGGGAATCATCCGCGCGCTCATCACCACCATGTCGCGCGGACCCACTTTCAGATGCTTGTGGGTATCGACAGAAACCCGCGCCAAAGCGGACATTGGCTCACCCTGCGTGCCAGACGCAACCACCACCACCTTTGCCGGGTCAGTGGTCATGATGTCCTGCGGACGCAATAAGATACCGTCTGGTATCTCGAGCAGTCTATGACCATGTGCAATCTCCAGAACCTGGTTCACGCTGCGCCCCAAAAACGCTACTTTGCGCCGGAATCGGGCAGCCACGTTCAGCAGAATCTGGACCCGATGTACGGACGAACTGAAGCACGAAACAACCACCCTGCCCTCGGAGCGATGAAATAGCTCCTCGAAGCGGGGGATTACCGTAAGTTCGCTCTCCGAATAGCCGGGCCGGTCGGAGTTCGTGGAATCCGACAACAGTAGAAGAACGCCCTTCTTTCCGTATTCGGCAAACTTATGGAGGTCAAAGGGAATGCGATCGGGCGGGGTGGGATCCACCTTGAAGTCGCCGGTGTGGATCACCACGCCCAAGGGGGTCGTAATGGCCAGCGCGACGGCGCTGGGGATCGAGTGAGTGACGTGGATGAACTCCACCTTGAACGGGCCAATCTCGACGGTATCACCTGCGGAAACCTCATGAAAGTCGGCTTCCTCGGTCAAGTCGTGTTCGTCCAGGCGACGTTCCACCAGCGAGAGCGTAAAGGGCGTTCCATAAACCGGAAGCGGGAGCTTTGCCAGGAGGAATGGCAGCCCCCCGATGTGATCCTCATGCCCGTGCGTCAAAACCACGCCACGGACATGCTCCCGATTGGCGAGCAGGAACTTGAAATCGGGGGCGACGATGTCCACCCCGAACATCTCGTCCTCCGGGAACATCATTCCTGCGTCAATCACGAGGATGTCGTCCCCGTAGCGCAATGCGGTGCAGTTCATTCCGAACTCACCGAGCCCTCCGAGGGGGATTACCTGTAGCTTCGAGTCTGGCATGGAGTTTCACCTTGATTATAGGGAACTTGGCCGGGTGTGGCGTGCCCAGAACCAGGAAAAAACCAAAAGAACTTCAACTGTTGCCTATAAATCAAATAAAATCAATAACTTAATGGTTGTACGAGGCCGCCGTGTTTTTCATCTCCACCAAAGAGAAACGGGGGACCCCAGCCATTCCGGCGGGATCCCCCGTCACACACTACCATTGCTGGCATTCGTTTGGGAGAATCGGTTTCGACGAGAACTTTAGACCGTCAAAACCCTTTGGTTGGATCTTATGATCCTCAAGAAATGAAGTCAAGTGATTTACATTCGTAGTAAGAGCAGAATTCCGCAGAGTCAAGGCCTTCCCCAAAACGGGCTGAGCTAGCCGCAAAAGGTATGCTTCAGAAATCAAACGACTTCGTTTTCTCACCATACGGCGGGGAGCGCGGACGAATTCTTCAAAAAAAGTTTGCTAGTCGATGTGAAGCCGCAGGAACTCCTCGTCCTCGGCCGGTGCGTTCTTCCGCCGAAGGAAGCGGAGTCCGCCAAACGCGATGCCAGCCACCGCGGCAAGAAGCGCCAGCAGCACCACCAGGATAATGACGTTGATAATCATCCGCCGCAATTCCTCGGCCGGCGAGGTGAGTTTCTCGTTCACGGTTACGGTGGCTCGATAGCGCACGCGAGAGACGACGCGTTCCGCGAAATCCCGGTCAGCAGGAGCCGGAACGAACACAATCAAGGTGCCGTCGCGCTTTAAAACCGGATTCCCAAGTGCCTGATATTCTTCGAGTTTCTTGCGCGCCATCTGCGGTGTGGGGTAAGAGATAATGCCCAGCTTCAGCCGCTCCGTCCCGCTCATATACTCGGCTACCTGCGCTTCCGCACCCATGCTGAACGCGGCCACCCCGGCGGGGACTTCATTGAGGTAGAGGCCAAGCGACACCGGCCCCAACACGTAGCGCTCCGACCCCGGCACCCGGTTCTCCTTCGGCAAATACCCCGGAAGCGGGGGCGATGTGGAGATGCCCAGGTTCGGCGCATAGCCGAGGTAATCCTTCACCACCTGCCAGGAGGGCCTGCCCCCCTCGAAGACCATCACGTAGTTCTGATATTGAACTACGGTTGTAGAGCCACCTTCCACGGAGGCCAGGGCAAACGCCTCCTCCACCGCCTTCACTTCAAATTCCGACGCCTTCGCGCCCGCTGGCTGCAGCGCCTGGTAGAGAGCGGTGGCGCCGGTGGAATCCGCCATCTGGTAGGCGGTCGCGACAAAGCTCTGATCGCCCGCTTTGTATTCCGCCCGTTCGGCGGCCTCAATGCCGTACTCTTCGGCAAGGCGCGCGTTGGGCAGCGCATGGGGCCCGGCGCTTTGCCGTTCGAAATCGCCCAGCCGATCCGTCCAAATGGCTCCCCAGCCCAAGGCGGAGCAAAGGAGCAAGAGCGCGCACAGCGCCCAAAGAGGGCGAATGCGGGAGAATGAAGCAGTCAAAATGGGGCGCGGCATGTCTGGGTGGAACCTCTTCCTGCGGCGAGGGCAACCTCTTCCGAATTGGAGTGGCGGTACTCCCCGATTGTTCCCGGAGTTGGCCCGTTTCAACCCGGAAATCGAGAGTGAGCGGCGCAATCGGCCTACGCTCCGCAGCACTTCTTGTACTTCTTCCCGCTGCCGCAAGGGCAGGGGTCGTTGCGGCCCACCTTGGGTTCGGCCCTCTTCACGGATTTCGGCGCATCGCCTTCGCCGCCGCTCATCTGGAGCCGCGACAATTCGCGATCTTTGGCGCGGTGAATGCTCTGCGTGACGTTGTTAAGCTCGCGATCCGCCCGGCGTTGCAGCGCATCCTGGCTGGCGCCATTCGTTTCGTGGCCGTTGAGCTCGGTGGCTCCCTCGAAAGGAGAGGCTTCCAGTCTTCCGAAACCCTCTCCCCCGGCAAAGGGATCCGCGGCCCGGCCGGGCCGCTCATTGATCTGGAACTGAAGAAAGAAGAGGTGCCGGATGATCTCATCCTCAATGCGCTCCATCAGATCCTGAAAGAGCCCGTAGGATTCCTTCTTGTACTCAATGAGCGGATCTTTCTGGCCGTACCCACGCAGGCCGATGCCTTCCTTCAGGTGGTCCATGGAGAGCAGGTGGTCTTTCCATTGCGCGTCGATCACGCTGAGCATGATCGATGCGCTCGGTCGTCGCGCATCACTTCCGGGTCCGACGAGTGGCTTCCTTATCCTTGTAGCGGCTTCTCGAGCGGTTTCGAAGATCTTCTCCTCGATCTCCTCGCGGGTGAGGCCCTGGATGTAATCTTCCCGGCTGAGACGCAGCGCCGAACTGAGTTGAGGATGTCCTGTCTGCAATCCGGTGCAAATCCCAATCCGCCAGTGTGCGCATGCTCCGGGCAGCGTTAGTCGATGTAATAGCCCGCAGGATGCCGCGCACGTATCTCGACGATGCGTTCGCGTATGATCGCTCGCCTTCGAGCAGGCTGGCGCCGCGCATGCCGTAGACGGCCTTGCGCTGCTTGTTCATCACGTCGTCGTATTCCAGCAGGTGCTTACGAGAGGCGAAGTGCTGCGCTTCCACGGCCTTCTGGGCGGCTTCGATGCGCTTGGAAATGAGGCCGGATTCGATGGGCACATCTTCTTCCATGCCCAGCCGCAGCATCAGGTTCTGGATCCGTTCGCCGCCGAAGATGCGCAACAGGTCGTCGTCCAATGCCAGATAGAAGCGGCTGCTTCCGGGGTCGCCCTGGCGTCCGGCGCGTCCTCGCAACTGGTTGTCGATGCGGCGGGATTCGTGGCGCTCGGTGCCCAGCACGTGCAGACCGCCCGCCTCGACCACCTCTTCGTGCTCGCGCTGCGTGATCCGTTTTGCCTCGCGAAGCGCTTCTTCCATCTCCGCGGGAGTAGCCGTGGCATGCGTCTTGCCCTCTTTCTTGAGGTGCTCTTCGGCCATGAACTCCGCGTTGCCGCCCAGCAGAATGTCGGTGCCGCGGCCTGCCATGTTGGTGGAAACGGTAACGGCGCCCTTGCGCCCCGCCTGCGCCACGATATACGCTTCCCGCTCATGGTTCTTGGCGTTCAGCACCTCATGCCGGACACCCAATCGCTTCAGCATCGCGGAGAGCTTTTCGGATTTCTCCACCGAAATGGTGCCCACCAGAACGGGCTGCCCTTTCGCGTGAAGTTCCTTGATCTCCTTGGCCGCGTTGCGCCACTTCTCATCCTGCGTGCGGTAAACGATGTCCTCGGTATTCCTTGCGGCACCATGTCGCCCGGTTGGTGGGGATCGCCACCACGTCCAGGTTGTAGATTTTTGAGAATTCGGCGGCTTCCGTTTCGGCCGTGCCGGTCATGCCCGCAAGCTTTTTGTACATGCGGAAGTAGTTCTGGAAGGTGATGGTGGCGAGGGTCTGGGTTTCGTTCTCTACCTGCACGCCTTCCTTGGCTTCCACCGCCTGGTGCAGACCGTCGCTCCAGCGGCGCCCGGGCATCAGACGCCCGGTGAATTCGTCGACGATTACCACCTGGCCGTCCTGCACCACGTAATCGCGGTCCGCCTGATAAAGCGTGTGCGCGCGCAACGATTGCTGCACGTGGTGGTTCATCTCAATCATCGCCGGGTCGTAGAGATTCTCCACTCCCAGCAGCTTCTCCACTTTGTGAACGCCCGCCTCCGTCAGCGCCACGTTGCGCTGTTTCTCATCCACCGTGAAGTCGCCCGTATAGCGCTTCACCCCCGGCTCGTCGGTGTCGTGGACTTCGCCCTTTTCGCGGGATGACTTGGGGATGATGCCGAATTGATGACGGATGAATCTTGTCGGTGGATGCCCTCGGTGGGGCCGGAAATAATCAGCGGGGTGCGCGCTTCGTCGATGAGGATGGAATCCACTTCGTCGACGATGGAGAAAAAGTGCTCCCGCTGGACGCAGTCCTCCAGGCGGAACTTCATGTTGTCGCGCAGGTAGTCGAAGCCGAACTCGTTGTTGGTTCCGTAGGTGATGTCGCAGGCGTAGGCTTCCTGGCGCTGTCGGTCGCTCAGATTGTGGACGATTACGCCCACTTTCATTCCCAGAAAGCGGTAAATCTGGCCCATCCATTCGGAGTCGCGGGAGGCCAGGTAGTCGTTGACGGTGACGACGTGGACGCCCTTGCCGGCGAGGGCGTTGAGGTAGACGGGCAGCGTGGCGACCAGCGTCTTGCCTTCACCGGTCTTCATTTCGGCGATCTTGCCTTGGTGCAGCACCACGCCGCCGATCAACTGCACGTCATAGTGGCGCATCCCCAACACCCGCCGGCCTGCTTCGCGCACCGTGGCGAAGGCTTCCGGCATCAGGTCGTCGAGAGTCTCGCCCTTGTCGAAGCGGTTCCGGTATTCGATGGTTTGCCGCTGCAGTTCCGCATCGCTGAGCTTTTCCATGCCGGCCTCAAGCGCATTGATGGCTTGGACAACCGGCTGCATGCGCTTGATAGCCCGCTCATTGGCGGTGCCGAAGATCTTGGCGAGGATAGGATCGATCATAGAAGAACCATCTTCCAGTTTAGCGTAGAGGGGCTAAAGCTACTGGCGGATCGGATACGATAGGCACGATGCGATTGCCAGCTTTTCTGCTCCTGGTGCTCAGCCTTGCCGCGTTTGCGGGCATTGAAGAACGCGGGTCCCAATCCTGGCCTACCCGCAACCACTTCCGCGTAGCGGTCGAAAGCGCCGCCGCTGCGCAAGGCGAGGCTGGTCACCTGGGTGCAACGAAAGCTACCCAGCGCATTCAACCCGGATTCCGTCCGGGTGCTGGCGGCGGGGACCACCGGCCCCTTTCTCCCCGCCAAGACCGATTGGAAGCAGCCCGCCGTTCGAATTAGTTGGCTATCCACCGGAGCAATCGCCTACCACGTCTACTTCGATACACAGGCCAACGGAGAAACCAGACGCCTCCTCGCCCCAGCCATGGTGGGCGTAGGGGATCGCGTCACCTATGGCCGCGAGGGGGTCCGTGATCGTCTCGCCGTGGGGCTGTGGGCGCACCCGGCGCCGGTGGATATCGATCGGGATGGCAACCTCGACCTCCTCGTCGGCTGTCCCGACAACCCGTTCAACGGCATCTGGTATTTCCGCAATCTCGGAACCAACGGCAATCCTCTCTTTGACCGTCCTATCTGGTGGGGGCCGGGCAAGAAAGACATCGTGGCCGGCGACGTGAACGGCGATGGCGCCACCGATCTCGTTTACTCCGGCGGCTACTTCAGCGATGTCGCCAGGAATCGCCTTTCCAAGCCCGTCCCCATCAATCTGCCCCGCAGCATCCATATCGGCCGAGACGATCTCTGGCACCCCGTGGATTGGGATGGCGACGGAGCCATCGATATCCTCACTGGAGTGAGCGACTGGCGCGATTACGGTTGGGACGACGCGTTCGATTCCAATGGCAATTGGCTGCGAGGCCCGCTCCATGGATACGTCTATCTGCATCGCAACCTGGGCACCAATGCGAACCCCATTTACGCCGAACCCGTGAAGCTCAACGCTGGCGGCAAGGAAATCGATCAGTACGGAAGCCCCATCCCCAACCCCGTGGATTGGGATAGCGATGGCGATCTCGATCTGCTGGGCTCAAACTTCATCGATACGGTGACGCTCTTCAAGAACGAGGGTAGCCGCAAGGCACCAAATCTCAGCGCCGGCAAGCTTCTCGAAGTGGAGGGTCCCAACGGTTCCGAGGTCCTTAGAATGGATCTCTGCATGATTCAGCCGCGGCTGATCTCCATGCACCCGGACGGCCGTCCATCGCTCGTCATCGGCGAGGAAGATGGCACTGTTGCGTTGGTGGAGAATCTGGCCCCGAAGGGCCAACTGCCGCGCCTTGCGCCTCCGCGGCACTTCGAACAGGTGGACCCCTTCGTGAAAGCCGGCGCGCTCTCCCGCCCGGTTGCCGTCGATTGGAATGGCGATGGAAAGCTCGACATCATTGCCGGTGATTCCGCCGGGTATATCCGCTACTTCGAGAATGTCGGCAACGGCGCCGAACACGCGTTTGAGAGGCGCGGGCTCCTCGAAGCGGGCGGCAAAACGATCCGCCGCATCGCCGGCAGCAACCGCTCCGTGCAAGGTCCCGCCGAAGAAAAATGGGGATACTCGAACCCCTCCGTCATCGATTGGGACCTTGACGGCGATCTCGACATCCTGGTCAACGACATCTGGGGCGAAGTGGTCTGGTACCGCAACGAGGGCACCCGCACCCAGCCCAAACTCGCCGCCGCCCAGAGCATCGAAGTGGAATGGACCGGGAAGAATCCGAAACCGGATTGGGTTTGGTGGGAGCCTCGGGGAAAACAACTCCTCACCCAGTGGCGCACCACGCCCAAGGCTATCGATTGGGATGGCGACGGCCTGCCAGATCTGGTGATGCTTGATCATCGCGGCTATCTCAGCCTGTTCCGTCGCGCCCGCCAGGACGGCAAACTCGTACTCCTGCATCCAGAGCGTCTCTTCACCAATCAAGGCGGGCGATTCCTCCACCTCGCCGCCGGACCCGCCGGAGCCAGCGGCCGCCGCAAAATCGAATTCGTCGATTGGGATGAAGACCGCGACATGGACCTGGTAGTGGATTCCAACGGCGGCCTCTTGATCTGGACGTCGGTCCCGGCAGAAACGCGGTCGATGCAACTCCGCGGCCCCTTGGTTCAGGTTCCATTGCGAGGCCACAGCCCGACGCCCAATCTTGCCGACTGGACGGGCGATGGCAAACCAGACCTCCTCGTCGGTGGCGAAGACGGCCACTTCTATTTCTTTGAGAACAGCTACATCAAGAGCCTGGCCGCGCATGCGAAGGACGGCCGGTAGCGAGGGTCGCGCAGCACGCGCAACCAATGGAGATCGACCCTGTTTCCAGAGCGATACACTTCTTACCATGAACCGGCGGCAATTCTTTCTATCCACAGGCGCGGCGGCGGCTACCGCGATGGCACCGGGCGCTCCCCCGCAACGCCCGCCCAACATCGTTTATGTGATGCTGGACGATCTGGGATACGGCGATTTCGGCTCCTATGGCCAGAAGCTCATCCGCACTCCCCATGCGGACCGTTTTGCCCGCGAGGGCCTGCGCTTCACCGATTGTTACGCGGGCTCCACCGTGTGCGCGCCTTCCCGATGTACGCTCATGACGGGCATGCACGCAGGCCACGGCAGCATTCGCACCAACGCCGGCACCATGCCCCTGCGCACCGGCGATTTCACCGTCGCCTCCGCCCTCAAGAAGGCGGGCTATGCCACCGGCGCATTCGGGAAATGGGGCCTGGGCGATATCCGCACCGATGGCGTCCCCTGGAAGCACGGCTTTGACGAATTCTACGGCTACCTCCACCAGGTGCATGCCCACACTTACTACCCCGAATTCCTGTGGAACAACGACCGTCAGATTCACTCACGGTAATGGCCGGAGCAGCGGGCGCGCATAGCGCGACGGTGACGAAGAGCTGAAGTCTCCTCCTCCTCACGTACTCTATTATTATGGAGCTGTCTTACCTCCCGCCAGTGTCGTTACAACAAGCCCTGCGGTGGAGTGTCTCTGGAGGAGCTGCGAAGAGCCTCCTGCGCATCCCGCGAAGCCGACACGCCATTTCAGCTGACTGCTCAACGTGCTGCACGAAGCGGGAGTGGCTGAAAACACTGTCGTGTTCCTAACCAGCGACAATGGCGGCGTGATGAAGTGGCCGGTTGGCGCTGGAGGCGGTGGGTGGGTGGCGGCGGGATGTAGTGGTCAGGTGGACCACGTTTCTCATGTACACGGTGGGCCAGATGGTGGAGGCGGTGGCGAAGCGCGGCCTGGCCGGCGTGTGGAACGTGAAGCTGGCAGACGTAAAATGGTGGAGCGTGTTCGGAACTGGTGATGGTGGCTGGATGGCGGCATATGGCATGACGCTGACGAACCATGCCGCTGTAGCTGGGATTCATTTTGACTTTCAGAACCAGCGCTACCGCTTGGACCAGATGAAGCCACCGTGCGCATGGGCAAATGGAAAGCCCTGCGCCCAAGACCAGGCGCGCCTCTGGAGCTCTACGATCTGGACGCCGATCCGGGCGAATCGCACGATGCGGCGGCGGCAAATCCCGGCCTTGCCGAAAAAATGGAAGAACTCCTGCGCCGGCAGCACACGGCACCGCGCCAGCCCGAAGGGCCGCTGAGCATGAAGTTCGCCACGAAATAGCGGCGTTGCCTCTCAATCGGCAGACCAGGAGGTCCCTATACGCGCACCCGGAACTGCCGGTATTCCTCCATCGGAGCCTCCTGCGCTTCCACCCCGGCCACCAGCGCCAGGCGAGGCCCTTGGCGCATCAGGCCTTCCAGTTCTTCGAGGGCGGAGCAGCCCCCGGCGGCGATGCGCTCTACG
>JAXHKT010000026.1:0-72542 GCA_034522975.1 Bryobacterales bacterium | reverse complement strand
TCAATTTGGCGCGGGTGATTGGCCCCGTTCTGGGAGGCTTTGCGCTGGTCAACCTGGGCGCCGCGTGGTGCTTCGGGTTGAATGCCACCTCGTTCCTTGTGGTGATTGCCGCTCTAATGGCTGTCTCCATACCCAAGGGCGCGCTCGGACAACAGCTCTCCGTCGTCGCCAGCATTCGAGAGGGATTGAAGTTCATCCGGAACCGGAGCGGATTGGTGCCGCTTATGTTTCTGGCCTTCTCCATGACCATCTTTGGCATGTCGTTCATCGTCTTTTTGCCGGCCTTTGCGAAAGACGTCCTGATGGGAGGGGAGAAGGAGTTCACCGCGCTGATGGCGATCTCCGGAGCCGGCAGCATTCTCGGAGCCCTGCTCGTAGCCTCGCTTTCCAAGGGCGGCCGGGAACTGAAGTTCACCCTTGGCGGCATCATCGTGTTGGGGGTGGCGCTCACCGCTTTCTCCTACAGCCCGCAATTCTGGTGGGCCGCCGCTACCATCTTTGTGGCTAGCGCCGCGCTGATGTCGGTGTTCGCTTTGGTCACGTCGCTCGTCCAGCTAAAGACCCCTAACGAAATGCGCGGACGCGTGATGAGCGTCTACAACATCGCCTTTCGCGGGGGGATGCCGATTGGAAGTTTGCTGATGGGCGAAGCGATCGGCTTGGCGGGCGTCTCTCCCGTTCTGGCCTTCGCAGGTCTGGCTCTGGTGATTTTGGGCGTAACCTATACCCTCTTCCATCGCATCTTTCTGATGCAGGAAGCTGCCTGATGATCCCGCCGCGCCATCGATCTATTCCGCACTCGGCAACCCGCCTGGTTTTCGCTTCTTTCGCGCTCGCTCTAGCCCTGGGCGCTCAATCTGTAGGAGACCCTGCCTATCAGCTTTGGCGCCAAGCGCGCGACCGGCAGGACTTGCCTTCGCTGCATGGCGTTGCCGCCAAAGCCGAGGCCGGCGCTAGCGACGCGTCTCCAAAGAGCCTCTATGCCGCGGCTCTGGCCAGATCCTTCGAAGCGGAGATTGCCTTGGAACTCGGGAAGAAGGGGGAAGCTGCCGCCGCCGCTGAAGCGGGCATTGCACTCGCCCGCCGTCTGGTAGCTGCCAGCCCAGCCGTGGCGGAGCATCGTAGGCTGCTAGGCACTCTGTGCGGGCAGGTTATCCCCGCAAACCTGATGAGCGCACTTCAGTATGGACGCTGCGCGCGCGAGGAAATCGACGCCGCCCTCAGGCTCGATCCAAAGTCCGCCTGGGGTTACCTTGGACGCGGCGTGGGCAACTATTACCTTCCCGAGGCGTTTGGCGGCGGTATCGACAAAGCGATCCGGGATTTCCGGCAGGCCAATTCTCTCGACCCGAATCTTGCCGACTCCTGGCTATGGCTTGGTATCGCTCTACGCAAGAACGGTGACCATTCCGGCGCCAGAGCTGCCTTGAGCAAAGCGAGGTCGCTCGCGCCATCGCGAATCTGGATCCAAAGGCAACTAGAAAAGACCCCGAGATAGTCCCGCCCAGGGGCCGGTTTGCCGGAAATCCGCCAAAGAGTGCGCCCGGTTTGCCTAGTACCCTCAACCAAACCCCGCAGACTGGCTCCAAACAAGTGATATTTTTTTATAGTTCTTGAGTTGAAGCGACCAGTCGGGCAGCGTCTAGATCCCCAGCCCTCGGCCGCAGATCCCGGCCATCGTCGGCAAAGCGCCACCTCGATCAAACGAGGAAACAATCGCAAACAAATCGCTTTGAATGATGGATTTAACAAATTTAGTGATAGATCGACATCGTTAAGGATCTCGGCCAAGACGCCCAAACCGGCATCAGTTTACTTCCCGGAAACACTACTGAACCGCTGCCGGTACCGTCCCCTGGACCCTCGCTTGAGAACGGCAACCGGTACCCATTTCGCGACCTTATTCCTTTGAATACAATAGCTTTCGTGTTAGTTTTATGAGGTATCTCGTAGGGACCGGACGGGCACTGGCTTCGTGCACCGGGTCACCTTGGAAACAACTCATTCACGAGGAAGAAATTGAATATGTTTAGGAATCTGCGCAACCTGGTTATGGCTGGTGTGGTTCTGGGTCTCCTGGTAATCCCGGCCTTCTCGGCAACCGTCATTGCAACCACTACTTACAACTTCGATGCCACCGACGTTGTGAATACCACCGCCACCTTAAGAGAATGGGGTGAATGCAAACCTCAGCAACGTGACCCTCACGGGCAGCTGCCGCCAGCCATTTGGGAGCCGGTGGAGTTGATGGCATCCTCGGACCGTTCGGCAACACCGCGGTGGGACTGGTTCAGAGCAATAACATCGTCGCGATGACGATCACCAGCCCGGGTCCCGCATTTAACGCGATCACCCTTAATTTTGACCTCTGGATTTTCAACACATGGGATGGCGACGGTTGGACCTACCCGGTGAACAACGAGTTCTTCTCCGCCGATCAGTTTCAGGTAGCCGTGGGCGGCTCAACCCCAACCGGATCGAGCTGTGTGGGGAGCAATCTTTGCACCACATTTGCCCAGGCCCAGGACGGCCTCACCCAGAGCTGGCCGCAACCAGACCCCACAAATCCGAATATCGGCCCGAATCAGCCTGGCCGCACCGGCGATATCGCATCCCGCGGAGCCTCGACAGTGGACTACTTCAGCACCGCCGGCTTCGGCGTGGGATACACGGGCAGTGGCTATGACATCTACCGCATCAACCTCGGCACGATCAATCTTGGTTCGTCGGTAACTTCCGTGACCGTTTACTTCCGCGGACTGTTCAGCGGCGATCTTCAGCAGGGATGGGATGAGAGTTGGGGTCTTGGCCGCGTGCAATACAGCGCGACCTCGCCCGACGTTGACGGCGAAATTCCAGAGCCTTCGACAATCGCTCTGGGCGGTCTCGGCCTTGCTCTGCTGGCCCTGGCCAAAATGCGTAACCGCAAGAAGGCCTAACACGCTTTCGTTCAGCAGGTTTTTCCTTAGACCAGTCAAACCAGTCCTTTGGCGGTTCCCTCAATCAGGGGGAACCGCCATTGTTTTTCTACAGCCATTAAAGCGCCGCCCGCATCCTTTCCGCTAGCGCACCACTCCCTGCAGCGGGCTGCTGGCGCTGGCGTAGAGGCGCTTCGGCATCCGGCCGGCTAAGTGGGCCAAGCGTCCCGAGGCTACTGCCAGCTTCATTGCTTCCGCCATCATCACCGGCTGCGCGCTCTCCGCAATGGCCGTGTTCATCAGGATTCCGTCGAAGCCCATCTCCATGGCGATGGTCGCATCGGACGGGGTGCCCACCCCGGCGTCCACAATTAGCGGAACATCGGTGATCTTTTCGCGAAGGATTCGAAGATTGGTGTGGTTCTGGATGCCCAGCCCAGAGCCTATTGGCGCGGCCAGAGGCATCACTGCCGCCGCGCCGGCGTCGCGTAACCGCCGGGCATTGATCAGATCGTCGGTGGTGTAGGGAAGCACCGTAAACCCTTCCTTCGCTAGAATGCGGGTGGCTTCCAGAAGGCCATCATTGTCGGGAAAGAGCGTTTCGGGATCCCCGATCACTTCCAGCTTCACCCAATCCGAGATTCCCAATTCCCTGGCCAATCGCGCTGTCCGGATGGCTTCGTCGGCGGTGTAGCAAGCTGCCGTATTCGGCAGAATGAAGTACTTCTTGGGATCGACAAAATCGAGGAGCGATTCCTTGCTTCGATCCATAAGGTTCACGCGGCGTACGGCCACGGTCACCACTTCAGCCTCACTGGCCTCCGCGCAGCGGGCGTTTTCGGCAAAACTCTGGTATTTGCCGGAACCAATAAACAGCCGGCTGCGAAAGGTTCGCCCGGCGATCACCAAATCGTCTGTCATGGTCTTATTTTACTCCGGTGTGGCGGATTCTCCGGGTTCGCATGGACCCGGAACCGGGGCCTTGAAACGGATCTGCTTCCTCGCTGGGCCCGGGAATCGCTCAGCGGGCGCCGATACGGAGGAGGATCGTTTTGGCAGTGTGGAACATCGTCAAGAAGTCCAGCGCCGGCGATAGGTGCTTAATGTAGAAGAGGTCGTATTCGAGTTTGCGAATCGTGCTTTCCAGAGAGTCTTCGGGAACGTGGTGGATCTGCGCCCAGCCCGTGATTCCTGGCTTCACGCGATGGCGTTGGGTGTAGAGCGGAATCTGCTTTACGAGGTCCGCTTCAAACTCCGGCATCTCCGGCCTCGGTCCCACAAGCGTCATATCCCCGCGAAGCACATTGAAGAACTGGGGTAGTTCGTCGATTCTCGTCAAGCGAATCCAGCGGCCCACTCTGGTGATTCTCGGATCGTTTTCTTTCGCTCGCACCGGGCCGCCCAGCCGCTTATCGGCGTCCGCATACATTGAGCGAAACTTCAGAAACTCAAAGGGCACACCGTTCCTGCCAATCCTCACTTGGCGGAATAGCACGGGACTGCCCGAATCGAGGCGCACTGCGATCGCCGCCAGCAGCATCAGCGGCCACGTTAGCAGAATACCTGTCAGGGCGATCACCCTTCCATAGATATCCTGCAATGCCAGCATCCAAGGTCTCGGTCGGAACGCCGGAGAGAAGACAAGCTGGTTCAGCGTTACCGTTTCAATGGCTACCCTTCCGAACACTTCCTCGTAAACCGTGCCCACGCTTTCCACGTTCAAGCCCAGCATGCTGCAGGTTAGCAACTGGCTTCTCACTTCGTCGTCTAACTCAACCGAATCGGATACTGCCACGCGTTCGGGACGCAGGCGTTGGATGGTGCCGGCGAGGGAGAGCACCCCAGATTCCGAGGGCTGTTCATTGTGTGGAAAGCCGGAGTTTCCTTCGTTCTCATGCAGCGTCTTGATGCACCCAATAGCCGCAAAACCAGCTTCTGGACTCTGCTCGATGTAGAGTCGAACCCTTTCCACCAAGGGTGAATCTCCGAGGAAGAGCACACCTTGTCTTCCGGATCGCCGGACAAGTTCATAGCCATAAAACGATCGCCAGGCAATCAGCCCCACGCCCGCGAGAGCCGATCCATAGAGCATGATCCAGCGCGAGAGGACGATTTGCGTTTTCGAATAACTCGCGATATGCGCCTGTCACCAGAAACGCCACGCCAAATACCAGCAGCAGGTCCTGCATCAACCCGGCAAGAGACTGCACCCGAATCCGCTCATAGAGCCCGAGGAAATACATGCCCAGCAGGACTGTAGCCACGACGCCCGCTATCTCGATGAGGCCGTTATCGAGCAGAAGAAACAGGTCAAAATCCATGGAGGGGATGTAGCCCTGGCTGCGCGCAAAGAGGAAAGCGATGGTGTAGCTTCCTGCCAGAAGACCGGCATCGCCCAACAGCAGATAGAGGATTCGACGCTTGAACATGCGGCAATGAGAATGGCGAAGAGCGACGAAAAAGCTTCGTAGCCGATATTATCGAAGTTACCATGCGGGCCGCTCCCCGTTTCTGAATACGGCAACCGGACTTCAGTTTCCGCCAGCCCCCGTAAAGGTGCCTTTCGGCCTTTGCTCGTGATTCGCTCTTTCTGTTGCCGCAGCATTGCGGCTGGTAGCTGCAAGCATCGCGCATGCCGCCATCGCCAGAAAGAGGTCGGTGGTCTCTGGGGTTCGTCCCGGCAAGTACTGTTGCAACGCTTCGCCGGCAGCCAGGATCGCAAGCACGACAGCCAAAGCGCCCAGTCTGGACAACCCCCCACGCACCAGAAAGTAGAGGGTTGCGCCATAGAGGAAGAGCTTTGCAGCAAAATAACGAATCGCTACTGTCGGAGCGATGCTGAAGAAAGCGGCCAGAGGCACCCATTCAAAAGGTTGAGGGGTTGGGACGAACGCGAAGGGCCGCAATTGCTCCACAATCACTCCCAATGGCAACAGGAAGAAGAGCGTCCGCTGTAACGGCAATGGTGGCGGGAAAGCTCCAGCGACCACTCCCGCGCTCGCTGAGATCCACTCTGCGCCCGTGAACGGGACGGCAACGAACAGCGGACGCAGCAACAAGAATCCCGTGAGTGCCAGGACCGGCCACTTTCCGTCTGAAGCGAGCAGAACCATACGAGCCAGGTAAGTGGCGGTGAGGAAGACGAGAAAAACGCCGGGCAACTGCCAGAAGTCGGATGCGTCTCCAAGGGCGTGAAACGCTTGCCGGAGGTGAGGCAGACGGTAATTTGGAAGGAAGGGAAACGTCTCCCCGGCGACGAAACACGCAAGAAGGGCGGCCGCCGACGTTTGTACACGCGCCGCTTGAAGCCAGTGGCCCTCTTTGTGAAGGAGCCGGGCCATAAGCGGTGCGGCCATCAACCCGAACACTGTGCCGGAGACGTTGCTAACCAGGTCAGCAGCGCTGCTCACGCGGCTGGGAATCCAACCCTGCAAATACTCTGCAAGCAGAGAAATCGCCACGCTAAACGACAAGGCCGAAGCCGCGCGCCACCGTCCGGTGAAGGCAAACGCTCCACTCACTCCTAACGGCACAAAGAATCCGAAGTTGAGAACAACGTCCGCGAAGCCCGTCCGCCCACCCGGCCAGTTCCAAACGAACCACGGACCCGGCTCCCCCTCCTTCGTGGTCCATGGAAACAGGCACAGGTAGAAAACCAATGCCGCATAGCCGATGAAGAATCTCGCAGCAAGCTTCCGTCGAAACATTCGGTTTGGGGCGCTACCGGGGGAGCCGGAAGCGGCACGCTGAAGATCTTCGCGCATCAGTCCATTGTGGAATCGTCCAGGCTGTGAGCTTCTTTCCCGCCGCTCTCCGCAGTTCCGTTGCGGAAACGGGTCTTGCGGCGGGAGGGGCAGATTCCCCGTTTGCTGGAACGCACAAATGCAGCGATTTCCCGGCTCACGGCGGGCCCTGCGTCCATTTGAGCGAGTGCATCGGCCCTCGGCAAGCCGCTCAGATAAAGTAACCGGAACGCCTCCTTCACGGCCTGAATATCCGCGCTCTTGTAGCCCGCGCGGCGCATTCCCACGATATTCGGCCCGATCGCTTCCACGCGGAAGCCCATTGTCAGAAAGTAAGGCGGTACGTCCAGGTTTACGCCGGAGTTGCCGCCCACCATCGCGAGATGGCCGATCTTCGAATACTGATGGATCCCCACTCCGCCCGAGACAAAGGCCTGGTCTTCCACTTCCGCATATCCTGCCACCAGCGAACAACTGGCAATCACGCATCGGCTACCGATCACGCAGTTGTGAGCGATGTGGCCGGAGGTCATCACGTAGTTTTCATCGCCAATGACGGTGGCTGTTTCAGGCTGCGTCCCTCGGGATATCGTGTAGTGCTCCCGGATGCGGTTGCCCTTGCCTATGTGCAGGTAGGATCGTTCGCCGGTGAAGCCTTTGTCGAGGGGATCGGTTCCCAGCGCGGTGCCCGCGGAGATCTCATTCCGGTCTCCCATCGTCGTCCAGCGTTTCACATAGACGTAGGGCTCCAGGCGGCATTCGCGGCCGATCGTCACATCGCTTTCAACCACGCAATACTCACCAACATGGCAACCTGGACCGATGCTGGCCTCAGGGTGAACGACGGCGGTGGGAGCAACATAGGAGGAGGGATCGACAGCCACAATTAAGTATCCTACTAGCCTCGGCGCAAGTATCCTACTAGCAGGGCGCGTCGCATTGGCTGACGCTCCGGAAACCCATGCAGCAGGGAGGCGAAGCAGCCATGGAAGTTCGGCGAATCGCGGATCACCTCGGTCTCACCTTCGAGGGGGATGGAGAACGCGAAATCGAAGCTGTGGGCGAACTCGCCACCGCCGGGGTAGGGAACCTCTCATTCGTGGGAAATCGCAAAGCCGCCGAAGCGGCACCTGATTCCTCTGCCGGTTGCCTGCTCGTCCCGATCGCCTATCCCAATAACGAAAGACGCACCGTGATCCGTTCCCAGGAGCCCCGCGCCGATTTTGCCCGCGCCGTGCGGCTCTTTCATCCCCTTCCCGTTCGCATGGCCGGCATCCACCCAGCCGCAAAAGTTTCCTACGATGCCAGCATTGCGAGTAGCGCTTCGGTGAGCGCCGATGTGGTCATCGGCTCGGGTAGCAGTGTCGGCGAAGGTGCCTATATTGCTCCTGGCGTGGTGATCGGCGATTTCGTGCGTATTGGCAAGCATTGCACGATCCACCCGCGCGTCACCATCTACGACGAGGTGGAGGTCGGCGATCATGTGGTGCTTCACGCCGGGTGCGTTCTGGGTGCCGACGGCTTCGGCTTCGTGATGAACGAGGGCCGGTATCAACAGTTTCCCCAAGTGGGCCGGGTGGTGATTGAAAGCTACGTGGAACTTGGGGCCAATACCTGTGTGGACCGTGCCGCGTTGGGAGTCACTCTTATCGGCGAAGGCACCAAAATCGACAATATGGTCCACATCGGCCACAACTGCCGCATCGGCAAACATGTGGTGATTGCCGCACAAACCGGTCTCTCCGGCGGGGTGGTGGTGGAGGACTACGCCGTGATCGGCGGACAGGTGGGAATCGGGGACAAAGCCCGTGTCGAAACGCGCGCGACGCTAGGCTCGGGTTGCGGCATCCTAACCTCGAAGATCGTCCGTTCAGGCGAGGTTGTTTGGGGAACGCCCGCCCGCCCCCTCAAGGATTACCTGGTCCAACTTGCCAACCTTGCCAAGATCGGCAAGATCCGCGAGCAGATCGCTACCCTCCGGGACAAAGTGGAGAAGCTGGAGACCCGCCTGGGAGATCCCCCATCCTAGCCGGCTTCTTGTTGCCGATCATCTGAAATCGCCTTTCTTCACCGCAACCTTTCCGCGCCTGCCGGGTTTCCATTAGCAGCCATCGAAATCAATACGGGAACCCCCGGGGATGGACGCCAGGGCAATCTGGCAATTGCACTCAAAGAGGTGAAGACAATGAACAAACGAACTCTACGGACAGCCGGTTTGGCGATACTGCTTACAGCCACGTTCGCCTTCGCGCAGGGGCCTGGCCGGATAGGCGCCGGCGGGCCCGGTGGAAAGGGCGGACCTGGTGGAGGCCACTTTGCGGGCCGCGGCGACATGGCCGGCAATCTGCTTGGCCCAGTTGCCGCGAGGCTGCTCGATCTTACCGATGCGCAGAAAGAGGCGATCCGAGCCGAGACCCAGGCGGCCCGTGAAGCCGCCCAGCCGCTACGCGAACAAATGCGCGCCGTGCAACAGCAAATCGCCGAAGCCGTTCATAGCGGCGCATCGGATTCGACGCTGGAGAGCCTCGCCAGCCAGGCTGGCACTCTTACCGGCAATCTGCAGGCGATTTCGCTGAAGTCCCGCTCGAAGATCCACAACACCATTCTGACCGCTGAGCAACGCGCCAAACTGGAAGAGATCCGGGCCGAAATGCGCAACCGCAGGGCGGATCGCCCCAACCGCTTGAACCGGCGTCAACCGAATGCTCCGCCTGCCGGGCCTCCGGCGGCGCCGCAGGCGCCCAACGGCATCTAAACGCTTCGGGAAAGCCTACGCAAGCGAAAGGGGGGAATCGCCGGATTCCCCCCTTTTTGCCATCTCACCGCAGCTGTTGCTACCGCCCCTCAAAAGAAGCGAAGCGTGTATCCAAACCGAATCCCCCTGCCGATTTCGGGCGCCAGATCCTTGATGAAAGACAGATGGTTCCGCCAGACGCGATTCCCCAGGTTGAAGGCATCCAGCGAAAGGATATGGGTTGCATGCGAGCCAGCTATCGCATGCGACGCCCGCAAGTTGGCAACCGCATAACCGGCTGTCTCCGTTTCGTCGAAATAGGTGCGCTCCTGACGGCTGCCCAGCACCAGTTCCGGCGCGAAACTGAACCTGCCGGGGCGGTAGTCCAGGCCTATGCGAGCCCTCATGGGAGGGATTCGAGGCAGGCCCGTATTGAGATCGGTGAGTCGCGCATTCACCGCGTCAAAGCCAAGCTTCAGCCAGAGAGCGGGAGCGGCTTCCACATCCAGGCGCCCGTCAAAACCCCAGAATCTGGTGTTTCCCTGCAGGTAGTTGGCAATGGGCAGGCCATCGTCCTCCTCGCCGGTGGGCGCCAGAAATACGAAATTGGAGAAATCATAGAGAAAGACGTTCGCTTCGGTATGGAACCGTTCGGAAAGCTTTCGCACTGAGAGTTCGAGGCCGTTGCCGCGCTCCACCTTCAGATTCGGGTTCCCGATCTCAAAGGTGAGGTTCCCCACATGGGGTCCGTTGTTGTAGAGTTCCTCCAATGCCGGCGCCCTTGATGAGTGGCTGAAGCTGGTGGCGAAGGTGAATTGGCCGGCAAGCGGCACCGAGAATCCCGCCGATCCCGAAAACGCCGTGAAATTGCGCGAGGCTAGTCCCAACGGGCTATAGCGATTCGTTTCCAGCCGTCCCCCGAACTGCAGCTTCGCGCGATCCAGGTCCAACTCTTCCAATGCAAACACAGCGAACGCGTTCTGGTCAGTGGGTGGCGCGAGCGCTTCCTCGCCCACCGCCTGGAAGTCGCGGCGCATGCCCCAGAAACCGAAACTGCCGGTGAGCGGGCCGCGCTGCTTCTGTTCAAAAGTTCCCCGAAAGACAGTTTGCTTGTTGAAGAACTGCGTTCCGATTTCCTCCCCTTCCAATTCGCGGTGATTCCAATCCGAGTGGTTGAGGATCAGCGCGAACTGCTCGGCAAAGCCCGGCAGACGCGTGAAGCCGATTTCGCCGCGGACGTTGTGACGCCGCCAGCCGATTCCAATTCGCTCTGCTTCCTCTTCTTCCTCGCCGTGTTCTTCGTGGTCTTCTTCGTGCTCCTCCTCGTGAGAACCATGTGCGTGAAACTCGCCGGCGAAGGGCACGCCGTAGTTGCCCTCGCCGTAGTTGTATTCGAGATTGAAGTAGGCCTTCTCGCCATACTTGCCGAAGCCGGCGTATGTATTGCGCGAGTCCGTGGCGGAGTTGAGGATTGTACCCAGCGGCGTATTATAGTCGCCTGTTCGCTGTCCTCCCCCGCCTCCCCAGAGCAGCCAGCCGTTTTGTCCATACTCGAAGCCCCCGCTCCCGCCCACGAGACCATTCGTGGTTCCCGCCACCGCGGTGAGGTTGCCGCTGAGGGTTTCGTGCCGGTGCCTGTGCAACAGGTTTCCGTAACCCACCACGTTCACTACGCCGCCGATGGCGTTACTGCCGTAGAGCAGTGTGGCCGGCCCGCGGATGATTTCCACCCGTTCGGCGCTGGCGACATTCACCGGTTCGCCATGGTCGCCCGAACTGGAGGATACGGTTCCCGTGCGAATGCCATCCTGCAGCACCAGCACGCGGTCTCCGTCGAAGCCACGGATAACCGGCCGTTCGTTGCCCGGCCCGAAGCTGCGCCGGTTCACCCCCGGCACCTCATCGAGCACCCCGCCTAAGGATGGAGATAACTTCGTCGCCAGCTCCGTGGATTCCAATGACGCCACCGGCTGCAGCACCTCCTGGGCAGTCACCTGAGCGCCCGTAGCAGTGACGGTGATGTGCTCGCGTACAGGACGGATGCTTAGTTGGAAGGCAACGGAACTGGTCTTCCCCGCTTCTACCGTCACCGTTTGGCGCGCATCGGATAGCTGCCCCAGATGAACGATGAGGTCGTAGCGGCCTGGCGGGAGATTGGGAATTTCGAATGTGCCGTCTTCGCCGGTGGCATAGACCCGGCGCAATTGCGGCGCAGTCACCAACGCTTCGTGGATGGGGTTGCTGGAACCCGCAAGCGTCACCTGGCCGCGAATGCTTCCCGGGGCAGGCTGTCCAAACCCGGGAAGCGTCGCGAAGAGGAAGATACAAATTGCCGGAAGGACGTTGCAATTCGGAAAAGAAGCTTTGGGCATGATTTGCTCTGTGATTAACGAAAAGGTCTTATCATTATCACTAAAGCTTCTTTGAGATGCAATCCCTCCCACGCAAAAATTTTGCTGGCCAGGCGATGGAGCACGATTTGCCAAAGGCACGCTCCGGCACGTCTAGCGGTTAACGGTCACGACTAGTTGTTGGGACGGGTACGGGTTCGCGTCTTGGTGCCGCCGTTTCGATTCACGACGGTCTTGCTGGCTTGTCCGTTGCCGACGTTGAGTGTGGAACTGCGGGTCTTGCCGGCAGGGCCAGTGGCGGAGCGGTCCCGGGTGGCGGTGCCGTCGCCATTCTTCGACCAGGTTTGGGAGGCTGAGCGGGAGTTGCCGTTGGGGCCTGTTTGCGTTACGGTCTGTCCACGCTGGCCGTCGGAACCGTCCCTATCGCGCACCCGCGTGCTGGTGGCTGTTTTGCCGCCGCTTCCGGTGGCCGTCTTGTCGGTGGTGACGGTGCCGTCTTCGTTTCGCGTCTTCGTTTTTTCGACGGTGCCGCCGTTCTTTCCCTCTTTGACGACCGTCTTGCTTTGCGCCCCGGCGGATATGGCAAAGACGCATCCTGCCGCCAATACGCCAACCATCATTTGAAATCGTGTCATGTCGGTTTCTCCTCGTTTGGCCCTTGTTGGGCTGTTGGAGGGATGAACCCCCGCAAGCCGTCGAAGTTGCGGTTTGGGGCGCAAAAACGTTGATCGCCGCATTCCGGTGCAAGGGCGGGTGGCGGAAGCCAGTGAGGGTCGAACTCACCTGCACTACGAGACGCAGCGCACAACGGGTTTGAAGCCCGCGCCCGGCACCGGCCGGAATTGGCTTCCGATGCGAGTGTAGCATTGCCGCTTGAGGGCGGCACAGGGGCGCGCGCGGCTGAGTCGCCAGGCGCTTCGTGCGAAGCTGGGATTAATCCGCTTTTCCGGCCGATCCTCACTCATGACACACCTCGCCTTTAAACTCTCCGCGTTCTTCGTACTGCTTTTGGCCCTGCTTTTCGTCGTGGCCCCAGGGGCGCAGGCGCAGAATGTCTCGGCCAGCCTGCAAGGCACCGTGACCGATGCGACGGGGGCGGTCCTGGCCGGCGCGGAAGCGCGGTTGCGGAACCCGTTCACCGGCGAGCGCTTCACCGTCCGCGCCGGTGCCGAGGGCGTCTACCGCCTGCTGCGAGTGCCCCCCGGTGAGTACGAATTGACGCTAAGCGCGCCAGGGCTTAGCGATGTCCGTCAAACTGGCATCGTCCTCGGCCCCGGCGAAGCGCGTCGCGTGGATGTCGTGCTCAAGAGCGTCAACGAAGCGGTACAATCCATCGAAGTGGTTGCCACGCTGGCGGGGGTGGAGGGCTCGCAGGTGAGCTCCAGTTTCACGCAACGCCAGATGCAGGATCTCCCGATGGGCCTGGGCGTGCAGGGGCGCAATTTCCGCAACCAGATGTTCCTTGCCCCAGGCGTCAACCCCACCACCCAGCCTCACCGTCCCTTCTCCGTGGCGGGGGCGCGGACGCGCAACAACAATTACCTGATCGATTCGAACGACTTCAACGAAATACAAGGAGGGTTGCTGCCCGGGCGAGGCCCCAGCGAACAGATGATTCCCTCGGAATCGATTGAATCGTTACAGGTGATCACGCACAACTTCAAGGCGGAATACGGGCGTCAGAATGGTTCTGTGGTGAACGTGGTATCCCGCAGCGGCGGCAACGAATGGCACGGGGCCGCCTATCACTACTTGCAACATGACGCCCTCAGCGCGCGCAACACTTTCGATGCGGCTAAGCCACCAGTCCGCTATAACCAGCCCGGCTTCCGCATCGGCGGTCCGCTAATCGCAAACAAACTGTTTGTGTTTGGGAACTACGAAGCGGTCATCAGGCGCACGGCATCTCCGTTAACGGTCCGCACGCTTAGCGATGCGCAACGGCAGCGCGCGGTGGCGGAGGTCCGCCCTCTGGTGGCACTCTACCCTGAGCCCAATCTGTCGGGCACCACTCTTTTCCGGGCGAATCTGAATCAGGTGAGCGATACTCATACTTTTCTTGCGCGGGCCGATGCGACGCCCTCGGAACGCAACCGTTTCTTCATGCGGTCCAGCTATTTGCGCTCCACCGACGATCGGGGCTTTCTCGCCTCCCGCGCCCGCGCCAACACCATCAGCGGTCCGCAGGCGCATTCGCTGCACCACGTCCTCACGCCGGGCGCCAGCCTGGTGAATGAGGCCCGCTTCAACTTCACGCGCTTCGCGGTGGACGACCAATATGGCTCAAGCCCATTGCTGGGGGACCCGGCCACGAATGGCGAGGTGGGCTTCCTCATCGTCAACGGCTTGAGCTCCGCTGGTTATCCGCGATTTCTCGGCAGAATCACCGCCCAGAACAACTTCCAGTTCACCGACGATCTCACCCTGCAGCGCGGCTCGCATACCTGGAAGGCGGGTATCGCGGCGCGCCGCATCCAGTTCAACAACGGGACCTTCAACACGCTTTTCTTGGGCCAACTCCGTTTCAATAACATCGATCAGTTTCTGGCCGGACGGCCGGCCGCTTACAGCCGCAACATCGGCAACCCCTACATCGGTCTGCGCGGCAACGAGATCAATGCCTACCTGCAGGACGATTGGCAGATCAACCGGCGTTTCAGCCTGAATCTGGGCTTGCGCTACGAGTTCAACAGCGTGCCCTCGGAGGTGAACGGCCTCATCCCGGAACGATTCCGCTTTCAGCCGGACCGCAATAACTGGGCGCCCCGCGCAGGCCTGGCCTGGCGCTTGCGAGAGGATGGCACCACCGTGCTACGGGCAGCCTGGGGCCTTTACTACAACGTGCTCGAATGGGATTTTGTCGGCCTCACCCGCTTCAATCCCCCGCTTGTGGAAAGTGTCGCCAACAATGCGCCCCAGTTCCCTGATCTGCTGAGCGGTGCAACAACGCAAATCCCCAGCGGCCTGGTAATCCCCGACCAACACTTGAGGCAGCCGTACGCACAGCACCTCCAATTGACGGTGGAGCAATCGCTCGGTACGTCGATGCTGGCGAGCGTTGGCTATCTGGGAACCGTGGCGTCGCGCCTGCCTCGCGCCTCGCAGCCCAACGGCGGCGACGGGCTTAGCCAGGCTCTGCGGCCGGACCCCAGCCTGGGCGTGGTGACACGGCTCGAAACAGCCGCCAACTCCAACTATCACGGGCTGCTCGCCTCGCTTACCTGGCGTGGCAACGGGCTGCTGTTGACGGGTGCCTACACCTGGGCCAAATCCATTGACCAAGTGAGCGACATCCCCAATAGCAATCTGCAGTTGCCGGCCAACGTGCTTCCGCTGAATCCTAACGATTGGAGCCTGAATCGCGGCCCCGCGGATACCGATATCCGCCACATCGCCAATTTCAGCTACATTTGGGATCTTCCCTTGGGAACGCAGCGGCGCTGGCTGGGCGGCTGGCAGCTAGCGGGTGCCGTTTATGCACGAGGAGGCGTGCCGGCAACGCTTTATTCCGGCACCGATACACCACTGGGCGTGAACACAAACCGGATCCTCGACATCCCGGAGCTCCGATGTATTCGTATGGCTACTTGGACAAACCCGATTCAGCTCGCCCCCGGCGTCGCGCGCGCCACCCTCACCCCGCCCCCGGGCAGCTACGGCACCATCGGGCGAAACACGGAACGTTCCGGCGGCTTCGTGCAGTGGAACGCGGCGTTGCAAAAGGCCTTCCCGATTGCGGAGCGGGTACCATTTGCAGCTTCGAGTGGAGAGCTTCAACGTGCTCAATCGGGTGAACTACGACGTCCCGGACACGGTGCTCAGCTCTCCCACTTTCGGCTTGGCCACCAGCGCCTTCGATTCGCGCCAGGGCCAGGTGGCGCTACGTCTGGAATTCTGACATAGGCCCGCACGCGCTTATGGCAAGTGAACCGTGTTGCCGCCCCCGCGCAACGCTCGTTCCTTGCCTTTCCAAACGAAGACGCCATCTACTCCCTGAGGCAGATCCACACTGGCGGCAAGCCCCGCACCCTGCTTCTTGAGAGACACGCGAACTTCCCCGCGCGGGTGCGGGAGGCTGCCCTCCAGATCGCCTAGGGGCCCCAGATGCGGAGCGACACGAACTTTGCGAAATCCCGGCGCGGCGCTGCTAACGCCAAGCATCGTGCGAAACAATTCGAAGTTCGGGCTCGAGCCCCAAGCGTGGCAATCCGATCGCGAAGGCTCCGGCATTTCCGCCCAGGTGCTCAGCCCCACGCGAAGCATGTCGCGCCAAAGGTCCAGAAAGCTTAGAAAGCGGTCGCCCCTCCCCGCCGCCCGTGCCGCCGCGTGAGTGTAGAAACGAAAGTAGACCGTGGACTTCGTGAGGCCCTCTTCCGCCCAAAGGGCATCGAAGAGCCTGCCCGCCTGTTCCCCTTCCGCAAGCCCTGCAAGTATGGCCATGGAGTTTGCTTGCTGCGAGAAACTATTCTTCGCCGGGGTGTCCGCGAAGAGGCCCCGCGCGCCGTCCCAGTAGAGAGCCCTAATGGCGCTCCGCAACGTAGCTGCCCGGTCTCGGTACTCCGCCGCCATTGCTTTCGAACCCAGCGTATCCTCGATCTCCGCGGCCCAGTCGAGAGCCAAGAGCAACTGCAGGTCGAGCGAGGCGGAGTTACCTGTGCCGCCGTTTGGCGGTACGCCGCCCTCCCATGCCCAATCGACGAAATTCCACCACGGGAGTTTTCCCAACGAGCCGGTTGGTTCCTGCCGCTCTTCGTAGAAGCGCAAGATGGCGCGGACGCCCTTGATGTGGCTCTTCACATAAGCGGCGTCTTCCACATGCATCCAGTAATCGTGCAGCATGCCGATCCACCAAAGAGAGAATGGGGGGATATACTGCTGCAACTCGGAAGGGGCACGGCTATAGGTGAGCCCCTCGGCGCTCCGGGTGGCGTCCATGGCGTCGATGGCCTGCTTCATCAGGCGCGCGTCGCCGGACGTATAGAGCGAAACCAACGCTTGAATGCGGGTGTCGCCGCCATACTGGAGTTGCTCATAGTAGGGGCAATCCATATAGGTTTCGTGCGCGCAGAGCCGCGCGGTCCGCCACCCCACGTCGAGGATCGTTTGCAGTTCTTCGTTCGCTTGAGGGCTGGACGTGTGCAGGCTCGACTTCCGTTCGAAAGGGTAGCCCGTATACGTGGCGGAGATGTCTTCCACGATGAGGGAATCGTCTTTCGTCTCGATGCTCAGTTCGATGTAGCGCCAGGTGCGCCACCACAAGGGGCGAAGTACGCGGCTTGCTCCGCCGTCGAGATGAAAGACGTCGCCGTAGCCTACGAAATTCTTTCCCTCTACCTCGTCTCGATCGCCCTTGCTTGGTCTGCCTGGGCTGCTGCTCTTCTCATAGAGCGCTTCGGCATAGCGCAGGACGATTGTCGCCGCGCGTCCGCCGCTTACCAGAATTTCCGGGTAGCCGGTGGTGAGTTCGCCCTGGTCGAGAATCAGGCGTGACTTGCGATTTGCCTGAACCGGGTGCGGGACGGGACGCAGTGGGAAACTCCCTGGGGGCTGCGGACCTTCCACCATTCGCAAGTGAGGGATCCGGATGGGTTTTTCTTCCATCAAGGGAATCTCCCGTGGCACCAGCATCCAGCGGTTTGGTGCGTCGCGGGAATCGCGCGGGCTGGCGTTGGTGAGCAACTGCGGCGCTTGCCACATGCTGTCGTCGTAGGCGGGCTGTTTTGCCATCCCGCACGGGTGAAGTCGCCGCGTCCAAGACCTCACTGGCGCCCCGCGGGGCCGAAGTAGCCAAGCACGTCCCGCCCCATGCGCACTTCCCTGGGCAGGTAAGCCTCGTTGCGGATCACCAGCCACTGCGCGCCAGTATCCGCAATGCGCTCCGCTTCCGTGTCGCCTTGCAAAAGGAAGGCGGTGCGGTGGGTATTTTGCGCCACCGGGGCGAACTCGGCGAAGTTCCAAACCACGGCGGCCAGCGTGTTCTTGCCCGCCCTCAGATGGGTGGCAATGTCGATGCTTTCATAGCGCCAGTGCTTGAGATCCGCGCGCGCCGGACCCCATAGAAGGCGAGTGCCATTCACGAAAAGCTGATAGCGCTGGTCCGCGCTTACATGCACCACGAAGCGGGCGGGCTTGCCCGGAAGTTCAAAGCTGCGGCGAAAATGGAAAACACCAAAACCGAATGGCGAGCGGTAGCTCGGCGACGACGGGTCCGCTCCATCGGCGGGAGCGATCCAGCGGGCCGGCCAGCGCGCTTTCAGAAGCGCAGGGTTGATCGATGCGGCGGCTGTCGCGCCCCAGGAGTTCGAAATTGCAACAAGCAACAGCGCTAGCGATATCAGGTGGAGCGAATACATGGGGCGAATCCTTTCCCTGGCGCCGTGCCCGGAACCCGAAAGCATAGCGGCGCTTGGCGGGGCCGCCGCCGCTTCTCATCGTAATCGAACCGGCCCCGGCAAAGACGGCATGCGCGCGTAGCAGTCCTCTCTGGTCAAGCGCCGCGATGCGGTGCGCGCTGTCGGGAAAGGCGTCTTTCGCTTATCGTCCGCCACCGGTCTGACCGCTCGCCTGTCGCTCGGCTTTCTTGTGGCCTTGCTGATGCTGGCGCTCTTTGGCGTGCTCGCTGCCGGCGAACCCGGTGTTCTCGGTGCTCTGCAAACTGGGGTCATTGGTACGATGGTGCTGGACTCGCTGCAACTGCTTCGCATCCCAAGCGCCTTGAACGCAATTCCCTTGCCGCGGCGCGCGACATGCAGCAGACGACCATGCCGATCCCCGGCTATCGCGCGCGCGTGGACCGGTTGCTGCTCAGCCTTGCCGATGCGCTCCGCAGGGAAAGCGAACTGGCCCTTGCCAGCCGTAACCCGGAGCAGGGAAAGATGCTGCGCGCTGCCGAAGAGCAACTGCGCGCCAGCTTTCTGGTGGCTTTTCGTCTGGCGGAAGAGGGCCGAAGCGCCGCTGCTCTTGAACATCTTGCCGGGCCTGTTTTTTTGCAGCGCTCCCGAATGGATTCGCTTGTCGCCAGCATGCTGGTGCGCAACTACGAGACCGAGGGCGAAGCAGGAGCAGCCGCCATTAGCCGAGGCCGAGCGGACCTTGCTATTGTTCGTGGGGGGGATGGCCCTGATTGTCTTCGGTGTGGGGGCTTTCACCGTGCAGCACAACCGTCGCGTGCTCGGCGAGCTCGAACGAATCTCCACGGAGCGCGGGCAGCTTGCGCGCGAAATGATCGGGATGCAGGAGAATATCCTCCGCACGGTTTCCCGCGAGTTGCACGACGACTTCGGCGGATCTTCAGGCCGTCAACGCCACCCTCGCCCGCGTCCGCCGCAGGCTTGCCGGCACACTCGATGCTTCGCTCACCGCCCAGGTGGAGGAAGTGCAGCAGGCCACTCGCCTGGCGCTGGAGCGGGCACGCGACCTCAGCCAAACACTGCATCCTGCGGTGCTCGATTCCCACGGCCTGGTAGGCGCGCTCGAACGATTCCTGCCCGGCTTTGAACGTCAGAGCGGCATCCGCGTACACGTTCCAGGCGAAGGCATTGCCAATCCTGCAAAACAGCCCATCACGTGTATCGCGTCGTTCAAGAGGCATTGAGCAATGTCACCCGTCATGCGCAAACCGGGGAAGCCTGGATTCGGGCGCTGCCTGAGCGGAATGCCCTGGCGGTGGAGGTGGAGGACCATGGCTCCGGTGTTGTCCTTACGCAGAAGCGGAAAGCGTCCGGGGCTGTCTCGGGTGCCCCCGCCAAGGCTGGCTTGGGTATCCTGGCGATGAAGGAGCGCGCGCAGATTCTCGGCGGCGAGTTCTCGCTCGAAACCCCCGCCGAAGGCGGCACGCGCGTGCGAATTCGCATTCCCATCGCCACGGTCTTGCATGAAACGGAGCCCGAATGAACCAGCCAATCCGGGTGCTTCTAGCCAAATTCATCCAGCTGGTGCGGAAAGGGCTTTCGCCGCTGTCGAAGACGATCACGGCGCTGTGGTCATGGCCGAAGCAAGCACGGCAAGGAAGCACTGGAAATGGCCGCCCAGCATCAGCCCGATGTCGTGGTGATGGATGTGACGATGCCGCAGATGGATGGCCTGCAAGCAGCCCTCGAGATCCGCAACCGCTATCCATCGGTGGCGGTGCTGATGCTCAGCATGCATGCCGATCGCGCCTTTCAGCGGACAGCCCGAGAGGCGGGTGCCGCAGGCTACCTCCTGAAGAGTTCCGCCGAATGGGACCTCCACGAAGCCATCCGCACCGTCGCTCGCGGGGGCACGCTGTTTGAACAAGAGGCAGCCAGCCAGATGAGCGAGGACGAGCGGCTACTCGAAAGGCTCACCCCCAGGGAACGGGAGGTATTGCAATTGCTCGCAACGGGCAAAGCGAACAAGGAGACCGCCGCCATGCTGGGAGTGAGCGTGAACACAGTTGCGGTACACCGGGCGCGGTTGATGGATACATTGGGCATCCGCGGGACGGCTGAATTGACGCTCTTCGCGGTGCGCTGCGGGCTGGTGGCTCCGCGTTGAGCGCGCGCATCGCTCGCAACTATCGGCTTGCCGCGCTCGTTTCAATCCACTCGATTCTGCGGGTCTCCCCCTCGGTGGTGATCAAAATCTCCACGCGGTCTTCCGGCCAGATCGCCGGGAAACGCTCTCCCCACTCCACCAGCAGCAAGGCCGCTTCTTCAGCCTCCGCATCTTGCACATCGTCCAGCCATTCATCCACGCCGATCGCCCGCACCTCGGCGGCTGTTGCCAATCGGTAGAGATCCAGATGTAGCACCCGGGTTTGGCCGCGATACTCGTGCATGATGGTGAAGGTAGGGCTCGAGACGTCCTCGGCCCCGCCCGCTCCGAAGCCCTCCACAATCCCCTTCGCGAGCGTGGTCTTGCCCGCGCCCATCTCCCCTCGAAGCAGCACGACACGGCCTGGGCTCAGCAACAGTGCCACACGGCGCCCGCAGGCAAGCATCTCTTCAACGGAACTCGCCTGCCACATCTCAACCCTGGGTGAAGTGCTTTCCGGTTCCATAGCACTCTATTTGACGGCGCAGCAGGCAAAAGCCTTCGGATAGTAGCGAAGTAAATCCGTTGCGAGCAGAGAAGCTTCGCCAAAATCCATCGCGCCAAGCTCTCCGGCAAGCCCGTGAATATAAACAGCCGCGGCGACGGCGAGTTTGGGCTGGCCGGGATACTGCGCCAGCATCGCGGCGATAGTGCCGCTCAGCACGTCTCCGCTACCGGCGGTTGCCATGGCGGGGCTCCCCGTGGGGTTCACCCAGACTTCACCATCGGGGAACGCGATTAACGTGCGCTGGCCTTTAAGCACCACAGTGGCGTTGCGCGCCACGGCCAGATCGCGAGCCCGCTCCACGCGGTTGGCCTGGATGTCCGCCGTGGTGGTGCGCATCAGTCGCGCCATCTCGCCGGGGTGCGGGGTCAGCACCAGCAAGCCATCTCCCGGCCACTGGCCTTCGAGCGCAAGAATGTTCAGCGCATCGGCATCCAGCACCAACGGTGCGGGCACCGTGCCCATCAGCGAGAGCAGCATTCGCCGGGTATCGTCCACCACGCCCAGTCCCGGCCCTGCCGCGATCACCGTCTTGCCGCCCAGCACTTCGTCGCCGGAGGGGCCATCCAGCGCGGTCGCTTCGACAAAACCATCCGGAGTCTCCGCGAGCGAGGCCGACATCAGTTCCGGGGCGATGTTCACCAAACCGTCGATCGCCGAACTCACCGTGGCCACCGTCGCCAGCCCGGCCCCAGCCCGCAGCGCCGCCAGCCCAGCCATGCCCACGGAGCCGGACTTGCCCCGTGAACCGCCCAGCACCAGCACATGGCCGTAGTCGCCCTTGTGCGAATCTCTATCGCGGGGTTGCGCAAGGAATCCTAGCCAATCGGGAACGATTAGCGAAAGCTTGCAGTCGGGATCTGTATTCAGCAACGAATCGGGCGTGCCGATGTGGCCCACCACCACCTCGCCGCATGCATCGCAATATGGCGGCAGCACGTGGCTTGGACGGAGGGCGGTGAACGTGACGCATCCATCCACGCGGCAGTGCTCGCCATCGATCGGGAGGGCGTCGCTGCTCAGACCGCTAGGCATGTCGATGGCGATGCGCCGCGCCAGCGGGAACCCTTTGTTCCATTCGCGAATCAAATGAAGTACGGGCTCCCGGGCCGGCCCTTCGAGGCCCGTACCCAGCATGGCATCGATCAGCAGGGTGGCCGCCTGCATGTCCGGGCTGATCTCGCGCGCCACTCGCCCGCCACAGGCTTCGAGCATGCGAAGATTCGCCGCGGCCGCGGCGCTCAACTCCGATGGCGCCGCGGCCAGCACCACGTGCAGCGCTTTCGGTTTGATGCGGGTCAGCAGATGCCGCGCCACCACCAGCCCATCGCCGCCGTTGTTGCCCTTGCCAACAAAAATCAGAATCCGTTCTTCAACGAGCGGCCGCGCGACGAATGGAGAACCTGCTGCCCCCCGCGATTGCGTTCCCAGCGTCTCGAGCGCTTCGAGCACCCGATGCCCGGCATTCTCCATCAGCAGGAGGCTCGGAAACCCGGAATCGATGGTCTGTTGGTCAATCCGTCGGATCTGTGCAGCGCTTAACACCTTCATACGGAGCGGTCTCTCTTTCAGAGCTTCTTCACGATTAGCAGGGTGATGTCATCGGACTGTTCGGCTTCGCCCACCCAGTCTCGCACCGCCTGTACAACCACGTCGGCGAGTTCACGCGCGTCCTTGTTTCCATTTTCCAGCAGCAGGGCGTGCAGACGATCTTCGCCGAACTCTTCCCCATACTCATTCTCCGGTTCGCTAATGCCATCGGTGTAGAGCAGCAGTACGTCGCCGTCCTCCAACAGCAATGTGCTTTCTTCGTAGGAAGCGAAGGCGAAAGCGCCTACCACCAGGCCATCGACGTTCAAGCTTGAGATGGCGCCGCGTCGCAGCAAGAGCGGCGGTAGATGGCCGGCGTTCGTGTAGCGCAACGCCCCCGTGCGGTCGTCGTAAACGCCGAAGAAGAACGTTGCGTACTTGGAAGCGCTGGTGAACTGGTGGATCTGCTGGTTGAGCCGGGAGACCAGCAGCGCAGTCGAGAGATCTTCCTGCGGAGCGGGCCAAGCTTCCGCCGAGCCGCGCGGCAGGCCAGGGCAGATAGGCGCCGGACTGCGCCGCGCATCGTTGATTGCAGCGAAGCCATCAGCAATGCGGCGGAGATGCCTTTCCCGGCCACGTCGCCGATCGCAAAGGCCACGCGACCATCCTGCAATCGGAGATAGTCGAAGTAGTCGCCCGAGGCCATCCGCGCGGGCTGGCTCATTGCCACCAGTTCGATGTTTTCGAACTTGGGAGGCTCTTTGGGATAGAGTCCGGCCTGCACTTCGCGCGCAATCTCAAGTTCGGATTGCATGCGCTCTTTCTCTTTCGAAATCGCGACCAGGGTCTCCAGGTTCTCAGTCATCCGGTTGAAAGACCGGTTGAGGTCCGCCAGTTGGTCCTCCCCCTTAACCAGCACGCGATGCTGAAATTCGCCGCGCATCACATGCTGGGTGCCCTCGTAGAGATTCTCCACGGCTTGGGTAATGCTGCGTGACAAGCCCATCCCAGCCACAAGCGAGAATGCTTCCACAATTAGAAAAAGGATGCTGGCGGTAACAAAAAGCATCACCGCGAAATACTGCGTAAAATCAATGCCACTCCCCAGGCGCAGATCCCGGCGGCTAAGCACCTTCCAAACGGCGGAAGGCCTGGTATTGAACGTTAGCAGCGCCGGATAGCTGACGCCCGGCTCGGTCCACTCGGCCACGCTGAGAGTCGTTTGCCAGTTCACTCCGAAATCGAAAAAATTCATCTTCGGCAACGGATCGGCCAGGCTGCCCAACTGCCGGCGCTCCAGGCGGTCTGGCGAGAATCGATAGAAAGGCGGCGGATTGCCGGGGGCGGGCGCGAGTGGATCGGCAGCGGTGCCTGGCGCAACTGGCCCTTGCTCCCCAAGTTCCACTGGAGCATCCTGAATGCGCCCAACAATCTCCGCGTCGAGCAGGCCGGGCACCAACGAATTGAGATAGGTGCGCGAGACCGGCATCATCACGCTAAGCTCTGTTTCGTTGGGATGGGTATACACCCACACGTAGAGGTTGTTCTCGCGAGACACCAGCCCGCTCGTGCGCTCCCAACCCGAAGGAGGAAAGACGCAGGTATTTTCCGGAGGCCAGTACCAAGCCCCCTCCGCGCTTCGGGCGCAAAGTTGCAGCCCCGGATACTGCTGTTCGAAATAAGGGAAGACACGCTCAATCAATGCTGCCCGCTCCGCCGCTGGCGTCGTCGCGACCAGTTCGCAAGGGCCCGCCAGCAGCGCCTCTTTGCGCTGCAACTCGCTATTCAACAGAAAGCTGGAAACCTGCCCGGTGAGGATGTAAACGCCCACCGAAACCAGGATGAGGATCAACAGAATCGGCACCACGCCAATGAATACATACGTCACCCGAAGGCGGTTCCGTAACGGCCAAAGCAGGTGCCTGCCGAAAACCCGGAAGTAGCGGATTGCCAGGATGAACCCGGTGAAGACGAGGAAAAGCCCCGCGAAAGAACCTGCCAGGCCGAGGTCGTAAAGGAAGGAGGCGGCGACGAACACAGCCAGCAAGAGCAGGTAGGCTTGGTCTACCAGCCGGAGCCTAGGAATCGGGGTGACTGAGTTCGCCATGCATCTGAAACCGGGCTGCTGGCGATCCGCTAAACGTCAATCGAACGGCGCGCTTTGGGCCCGGAGCGTCCGCCTACTATCGGAGCACACGGCCATCCAGCCCGCAAGAGCGCCCGCGCCCTACGGCAATTCGCCAGGCGGATGCACCCCGTTGCCGTTGCCCCAGTTTTTCTTCAGTTCCGCCACCAGAAGATCGAAAGCCGTCTGCGGATCGTCCGCCCAATGGAAGAGATTGAGATCTTCTGGAGAGATCACTCCATGGCGGGCGAGGGCGTCGAAGTTGATCACTTCGCGCCAGAATTCGGTGCCATAGATCACCACCGTCATCGGTTTGCGAAGCTTCTGGGTCTGCACCAGTGTGAGCACTTCGAACATCTCGTCCATCGTGCCAAAACCGCCGGGAAAGACCACCAGCGCCTTGGCAAGATAGGCAAACCACAGCTTGCGCATGAAGAAGTAGTGAAATTCGAAGTTCAAGGCGTCGCTGATATAGGGGTTTGGCGACTGCTCGAAAGGCAGGCTGATATTCAGCCCGATACTCTTGCCGCTCGCGTCGCAAGCGCCGCGATTGGCGGCCTCCATAATGCCCGGTCCGCCTCCGCTACAAATCACGTAGTGCCGCTCTTCCACCGGGAGAGTGGCACTCCATTCGGTGAGCAGGCGCGCCAGCGTACGCGCGCCCTCGTAGTAACGGGCCAGCGGCCCCTCCTCCTGAATTCGGGCGGAGCCGAAGAACACCACCGTGTCGCGGATCTGCTCTTTGCGGAAGCGCGCTTGCGGTTCGAGATACTCCGAAAGAATCCGGATCATGCGCGCGTCGGAGCTGTTCAGAAAGGCTTGGTCGGTGTAGGCCTTCGGCTTGCGCTTGCCGGGGGCTGGCGCGTGCAAATCATTCGGATCGTTCTTGTGCATGGTAAGTGCTGTACTTCCTTCGGCGGATGAGGGCGTTTTCGTTAGTGGTCCCCGCCGGCTTCGGTGACTGAGCTTTCGCGGGCGGCAGCGGACTCGAGCGACTCCAGCCGCTTCTTCAGGTCTCGGATGGTCCTCACCATTTCAGGGAACTGCGGGAAAGCGGCCACCGCGCGCCGCCACGTTCTGGCGTCGAATGCGGGGCTCCCGGCCATTAGCGCGCCGGCTTCCACATCGCCGCCGATACCGGCCTGCGCATAGATCACGGCATTGTCGTGGATGGTGAGGTGTCCGGAAATACCCGCTTGTCCTGCCAGCAGGACGCCTCTGCCGAGTTTCGAACTCCCCGCCAAGCCGGCCTGCGAACAGATGATGTTATCCTCGCCCACTTCACTGGCATGGCCCACCTGCACCAGATTGTCGATCTTGGTGCCGCGGCGTACACGCGTCTCCCCCACCGTAGCCCGGTCAATCGCACTGAGGCTCTGGATCTCCACGTCGTCTTCGATCACCGTGATACCGCTCTGGACAATCTTATAGTGGCTCCCGTCCTTCCGTTTAGCGAAGCCGAATCCGTCGCCACCCACCACCGTTCCATTCTGCAGAATCACGCGGTCTCCCACCACGCAAAACTCCCGCACCGACGCGTGGGAATGGGCAAGAAAATCGTCCCCGATGCAAGCGCCTTCATACACCACCACGTGGGGGTGAATCCTGCACCGCGCGCCGATTCTCGCCCCCGCCTCCACCACCACGTAAGCGCCAATCGAAGCGCCTTCCCCCACCGAAGCGGTTGCGTCGATCACCGCCGTCGGATGAATACCCGGCGCAGGGCAGGGCGGCTGGTAGAACAACTCGAGCGCCCGCGCGAAATCGAGGTAGGGGTCCGCCGAAATCAGAAAGGAGAGAGAGACATCGGCAATCGGCTCCCGCACCAGAATCGCCGCCGCCTTGGATTGCTTCACTTTCGGTGCGTATCGCGGATTGGCCAGAAACGTGAGTTCCGACTCTGTCGCTGTCTCCATGCCGGCCACGCCGGTGATTTCAGCGAAACCATCGCCCACCAATCGGCAGTCTAACAACTTCGAAATGTCGGTCAAATTCATGAGCAATTCCAAGGGTACAATTTAATTATCGATGCGATTTTGCGGCTTTCTTGTCATTCTTGTGCTCACGCTGCCTTGCATCGCCGTCCAAGGACAGCAGCAGGGCACCACTGTCGCCTCCACTAGCTCCTCCAGCGCCCGGAACACCAGCGCGGCGGATACGGCCATCGAAGAGTTCAGGACGATCACCCGGGATCGCGGGTTGCGCAAGGACAGCCCGAAACCCTTCCAGGCGGGGGGCGGAAATCTGCCCCAATATCACGGGCGCCTCACCTACAACATCCGCAACGATCTGTTTGACGCCATCCCTCACCAGATTCGCCAGCGCGGGGGGCAGGCCTCCATTCTCAGGCGCCATCAATTCGGCTTCAATGTAAGCGGCCCGGTTTTTCTCCCCAGGCTCTACAACGGTGGCACCCGAACCTTTATCACCTTATCGTATGAAGGCGTTCGGGAGAGTATTGCCCGCTCCCGCCTGGATAGCATCCCCATCCTGCCGGAGCGCGGTGGCGACTACTCGCAGACTGTCGATCAGGCGGGGCTTCCGTTGCCAATCTACGATCCGGCAAGCACCAGCCTCAACCCAGCCTTTGACGCGGGGAACCCGGTTTCCCTCAGTAATCTCCAATACAACCGCACCCGCTTTGCCAACAACCGGATCCCGGTCGCGCGCCTGGACCCTGTGGCCATCGCTGCCATGCAGTTTTATCCTCAGCCAAACGCTAGCGTCGGCCCATTCTTTCGCAATAACTACTTCGTCGTTTCCCCGGAGCGAAACGTGGTGGATGGCTTCACCGGGCGCTTTGACCATATCTTCAACGACAAGCATCGCGTGAGCTTCAACCTCACCTCGTCGGATGCCTTCGTGGGGGCGGCAAAGTGGTTTGACAACGCCGCCAATCCCGGCCTGATGGATCGCGAAGAGACCAGCCGCACCTATGGCTTGCAGCACATCTTCACGATTTCCGCGGAAACGATCAACACCTTTAGCTTCAGCGCCACCACTTCCGGGATGCAGAACGTCGTTGACGAGGTAACCGATTTTCCAGGGCTGCTTGGCCTTGACGGGAATCTCGGCACGGTCTTCCCGGCCTTCAACATCGTCGATGGATACCTCGACCTTGGCCGCTCAAACCTCATCCGGCGCAACTACAGGCATACCTTCCAGGCTCTCAACACCTTTTCCACCCGCGTTCGCAACCACAACCTGCGCTTCATCGGTAGGCTCACCAACTATCAGCTCAATACCTTCCAGCCCGACTACCCCAGCGGGAGATACCGCTTCCAGAACAATCTCACCGCGTTGCCGGGCATTGTGAACACCGGCCACGCCCTTGCCACCTTTCTGCTCGGGCAGGCGGATTTCTCCGAACTGAGCATCGTGGAGAGCCCTTCTTACTGGCGGCGCTCGCTGGTGGCGGCCCGGATGATCGATCAGGTGGAACTCCGCAAAGGCCTCAACCTGACGTTGGATCTGAACGTCGAGCATAGCCTCCCCCGTGTGGAGAAGTACGATCGCCAAAGTACTGTCGATCTTTCCGCAATCAACCCGCAAACAGGCGCTCCGGGTGCTCTCGTCTTCGCCGGCCAGGGCGGCTACGGGCGCGCGTTCCAGAAAGCCTTCACCGTTCTGGAGCCACGAATCTCGCTGGCCTGGAACCCCAGCACCGAGGCGGGTACTGTGGTGCGGCTGAATTACTCGCGTTCTTACCAGGGCTGGTCTCTCCAATGGGGCCATTGGGGCACGCAGGGCTTCAACCTATATCCCACTTTTATTTCGCCCAATCGCCTCACCGATCCGGCGTTGATCCTGCGCAACGGCGTTCCGCGCGATGCCACGCTTGCACCGGATTTGCGGCCTTCCGCCGCCGACAATACCAATGCCGATCTGCAGATCCAGAACGACAATGTCCCCATGTATGTCAGCTACGAGCTCAGCATGGAGCGGGAGTTGCCGGGAAATGTGTTGCTTACCCTCGCCGCGTCCCGAGATTCCGGCCGTAACATGTTCACCGGAGAGAACGTCACCAATCCCAACGCCGTTCCGCTGGACTATCTCTCCTTCCGTGATCAACTGAACAGCGAGGCCTTTGTTCGGGAACTCCGGCCTTTCAGCCAGTACCAGTTGTTTTCGTTGAGCGGCATGTGGCCCGTGGCTCGCTACAACCGCGACGAGGCAACCTTGCGGGTGGAAAAGCGGGCATCCGGCGGACTCACCGTCCGTGGCGTCTACAGCTTCTCAAAACAGATGGATAACTACTCCGGCCCCACCAGCCTCCAGGACATGTACAACCTGCAAAAGGAGTGGGCCGTTTCGGCCTACAACAGCCCGCATTCGGCGTCGCTCAACTACGTGTATGAGCTGCCCTTCGGCCCGAACAAGTCCTTGTTCAATTTTTCTGACTGGCGCCGCTATCTTGCCGCCGGCTGGTCGCTAACGGGAACCTCGACAGTGGTAAGCGGGCGCCCGCTTAGCCTTCGCGCCAGCTTCAACAACACCGGGGGCGTGGTGCGGTCTCTTTACGTGAACGTCGTGCCCGGCGTCTCCCCCCATCTGGAAAATCCATCGGCTACCCTCTGGTTTAATCCCGAGGCCTTTTCTCACCCGGACGATTTCACGATTGGCAATGCGTCCCGCACCCTTTCCAATCTCTACGGGCCCGCCCGTCAGAACCATGACCTTTCCGTCAGCAAGCGATTTAATCTAAATACCAGCCAAAGCCTGGAGTTCACCGCCGTAGGACTCAATTTCCTGAATCAGGCAAACCTCGACGACCCCGACGTCGAAATCGGAACTGCGGCCGCACCTAACGTGAATGCAGGCCGCATCCTGCAGTCAATCGGGGGGCGCATCATCCAGCTTGGATTGCGGCTCAATTTTTGATGAGACTCATCGCCTTACTGCTTGCGTTGCTGTTGTGCGGCATTCTGCCCGCTGCGATCGCCGGCCAAAACGCGGAACGCTCCGGCAATCGGAAAGCTCGTTCGGAGCAGCGTCCACGTCGGGAGCAGACGCGGCGCACCGGGACGATTCATGTGCCCGTGTGGATCGGCAATGGGCCGGCCGAGGATGTGGACCCCGCATCGTTTTCGGCCACGCTCTCCTCCGCCAAGACGCGCGTCGTGGCCATGCGAAACGCCGCTGACCCTCTGCTGCTCTTCGTAGCAATCGATTTCTCAGAGGCCCTGTTCCTCACTGAAGCGGCGAAAGCCGCTCTCGCCCAAGCCATCCGAAGCGCGGCGCCGGTAGTTTACACCTCGCTCCTCCGCATTCCCGAGCAACCCATGGTGATCCTCGATCCATCCACTGATCGCGAAGCTTTCGTTGAAGCCCTGGAGACGCTTCCGATGAGCGGTCGCGCTGGCTTCTTCGAAATGGTGGATGTCGTGGCTGGGGTCACCAACCCCGTGCTCATGGGCAACCCCGTCCGTGCCGCCGTTCTCTATCTCACCGACAGCGAGATTCGCAATTATCGCCAGGACTATACCAACCCCGTGATTAATTCCGCCGACAGTCGCGACCTGAGCCGCCGCTTCCCCGATGCACTCATCCGCGAGAAGGTGAGCACCCTCACCAATGAACTGCTACGCACCAGCGTGCCCGTCTTCGTGGTGCACCTCAACTATCGCAATGACCCTTTGAACGAAGCCTACCAAACCGGCATCAAGCGTCTCGCCCAAGCCACCGGCGGACGTAGCGTCTTCTGTCGCTCCATTGCGGAAATCCCCGTGGCAATTGGTGATATGGTGAATGCAATTCAGGCCATGGGGATGGCACAAGTGGCGGTGCCGGAAAGTGTTTCCGGTACGATTTCGCTGACGTTGGAACATCCTTCCGGCCCATTGGAGTACCGCAGCTTGTTTGATATCCCCAAGTGATTCCCGGCTGTCTGGAGAAATGTGATGAACTCATCCAAAACAACCGCAAACAAAACCAGCAAATGGATTTGGGCCATTCTCGTCTTGCTCGGGGCCCTTGCGGCGGGGCTTGGCATGGGGGTGATCGTCACCGCGCGCAATCTGGAATACGAGCGCGCGCGAGCCGTGAAAGCGGAAGCGGAGAAGAATGATCTCCTCGAACAAACCGCCGGCCTTCGTGAGAGACTCTCCACCATTGAGCGGGCTATGGAAGAGCTTGCGGCGGGAGGCAGCGATGCGGCGGAGGAGGCCCTTCGCCGTCAGCGCGAATCGGCAAAGGCGCGGTCCCGCGAGAGCGTCAGCGTTGGCCAGTATCAGACTGCGTTGTCAGAAGCCAGAGCCCATGCGGAGGAACTCTCGCAGCGCGTCGTCTCGCTCGAAAGCGACTTGGCCACCGTCAGGCAGGAGGCTGAGCAATTACGAAAGAGCGAGACCAATCTCAGCAACCACCAGGAAAGTACCCAGCGTTTGGTGGCGGCTCTGCAGGAGCAGCTCAGGGGCAAAGAAAGGACGCTTGCGTCGCTCGAATCGGCTTACCAGCGCTACAAGGATTCCAACCAGGAGTCCAGCCGGCAGATGGAAGTGGTCGGTAAGACCATAGCCGACCTGGAAGAAGTGAACCGCCGCCGCCTCCGTATCCTCGAACAGGCCAGCCGCCGCGTCAAGGATCTCAGTGAGAATTTGCGTACAATGGCCGTCCGTATCGACAACGACACTCGCGGGCAGAGCGGCATGGGATCTGAAATCACCCGGATGCAATCCGCGGCGCTTGCGCTGGACGACCAGATCAACCAAATCAATAACCTCAATGCGCAGGCGTCGCGTTTAGAGAGAAGATTAGAGCAGGCGCGCAGCGCAAACTAGCCGCCCGGCGCGCTAGGTTCTCCACAGTCAGGCACGGGCGCTATCCAGCAAATGACGCGAAGCGGGCATCGTCGGTCCATCCCCATCTTCATCAGCTTGGGCATCCTTGTGGTTGCCCTCACCGTCGCGTTGAACATCGGCTGGATTGTGATCAGTTGGCGGGAGGGACTGCTTCTCGCGCTCGGTGTGATCGTCAGCCTGATGGTCATCGCCGGCGTGGTGCTGAATACGATCTTTCTCGTACGAGAGATTCGCCGCAATGAGCAGCAGGATAGCTTCCTCAACTCCGTCACCCATGAACTGAAGACTCCCGTTGCCTCCATTCGCCTCTACCTTGAAACTCTCCAGTCGAGAGAGGTAGATGCCGCCACCCGGAGGGAGTTCTACGAAACCATGCTGCAAGATACGGAGCGCCTGCAAGGGACTATCGAGATGGTGCTACGGGCCGGCTCGGTAGGTTCCGCGCGCAACCAGCGCAGCCCCTTTAGAGTGGACGTTGCCGACCTTGCATCCGAAGCCCTGGATCTTTGCCGCCGCCGCTACCATCTCGGCGAAGCGCAACTGAGTCTGGTCAATCGCTGTGCGAGCCAATCGCAGAGTGAGGTGCTTGGCGATCCCGACGAACTCCAGGCGGCAATGGTGAACCTCATCGACAACGCGGTGAAGTATTCGGGCAAGAAGATTCAGGTGGCCGTCACCGTCCAGGCCGGGGAAAGCGGTCGCGTCCTCTTCCGTGTGACCGACGAAGGGGTGGGAATTTCGCGCTCCGAACTGGGCCGCATCTTCAAGCGCTTCTACCGGGGCCATGCGGTTGGCGGTTTGCGCGTGAAGGGAACGGGCCTGGGCCTCTTCATCGTCCGCGGCGTTGCCAAACGCCATGGGGGCAAGGTGACTGCGGAAAGCGAAGGAATCGGGCGCGGCAGTATCTTCACCCTCGATCTCCCCCGCGCCCCGCTAAGGGTTGCCGCACCGGGCACCGCCGGCGAATCCTCCACCCCCGAATTGGAACGGGAGATCAACTCATGAAGCCGGCATCCGGAGCCCTTCCGGACGCGGGGCGAAGTAAGGCGATCGCCGGACCCCGCGCGGGGGATTGGACCGGCGACAGAAAAAGCACCCTTCGTCTGCTGGTGGTGGAAGACGAACACCACATCGCCGTCGGCCTGCGATTCAACCTCCAGGCCGAAGGTTATGCCGTCACTCTTGCCGAGGATGGAGAGAGCGCTCTGCGCATCTGTGAGGATGCAACCGAATCCTTCGACCTGATCGTGCTGGACGTGATGTTGCCCGGGATCTCTGGCTTCGCCGTGGTGGAGGGCCTGCGCGCCACGGGCAACTATGTTCCGGTACTCATGCTCACTGCCCGCGGCCGCCCGGAAGATGTCGTTAACGGATTCGCCGCCGGGGCCGACGACTATCTGCCGAAGCCCTTCGAACTCGCCGTGCTCCTCGCGCGGATCCAGGCCCTCCTTCGACGCACCTACTGGGCGCGAAATGCCGCCAAACCGCCCGAGCCGGTGCCGCTCAACGGCCTACCAGTCTGTTTTGAACTGGGCGACAAAGTGATCCTTTTCGACGACCTCAAGATCCTCGACGGAGACCAGCAAGTTCCCCTCACCCTGATGGAATCGAACCTCCTGAAATACCTCATCGAGCGCGAAGGCCGGGCGGTAAGCCGCAAGAGCCTTCTTGAGGACGTTTGGGGGCTCCACGAAGACACCGACACGCGGGCCATCGACAACTTCATCGTTCGCTTGCGGCGCTATCTTGAAGACGATCCCCAGAACCCCCGGCACCTGCTCACCGTCCGCGGCGTAGGCTATCGTTTCGAATCCGCCAAAGGCGAGTAGGCGCGCACTGCGAATTTCACACTCCTCCGGCCCATTCCACTGGCCTTGCTGCTGCTACCCTAATCTAGTAGGCATTCACGGCATGAGCATTCTCTATTCCCGCGAAGACCTGGTGGCGCAACGCGCGGCCTGGAAAGCGGATGGTAGCACTGTGGTTTTCACCAATGGCTGCTATGACATCCTCCACCCCGGCCATGTACGCTTGTTGGAACGGGCGCGAGCACTGGGCGATCTATTGATTTTGGCGCTCAACACCGACGATAGCGTGCAACGGCTGAAGGGGCCTTCCCGCCCGATGCTCGACCAGCACACTCGGGCAAAGCTTGCCATGCAATTGGAGGCGGTGGACGCCGTCGTCTTTTTTGACGAAGATACGCCGCGCGAATTAATCGCCGCAGTCCTTCCGGATGTACTGGTGAAGGGGGCCGATTGGGCGCACTTCATCGCCGGTCGGGAAGAGGTGGAAGCGGCGGGCGGCCGCGTGGAGGCGCTGCCCCTGGAACCCGGCTACTCCACTACGAATCTCGTGGAAGTCGCTCTCAACCGATAGGTACTTGCAGGGATCGGTTTCGAAGTTTTGTTAGAGAATCGGATCGCGCAATTGCTAGTGGCACTCGCCGCGGAAACTTCCTTCGCGGAGGGGATTCGCGCGTTTGAAGAGGCTGCCTCCGGCCCGCCCGCGCAGCAGCGGCTTACCGGGCTCAACCCGCAAGCGAAGGCCCTCTACCTCACCCTTGCCGCATGGCGATTGCGCAGGCCCATCCTGGCCGTGACGGCAAGCAACAAGGAAGCAGAAGCGCTGCACCGCTGCGCACTCGCTTTTTCTGAGTTCCTCCCGGCCGATGATCTGGCTGCCCCCCCGCTTCTGCTTCCCGCGCTGGACGTGCTGCCCTTCCAACGCCTCTCCCCGCACGGCGCCATTCTGGAGCAACGCGCCGTGGCTCTCCACCGCATCGCCAACGGGCAGGCTTCGCTGGTGATCACTCCCGTCGCCAGCGCCCTGCTGCGCACGGAAGATCGCGCCTTCTACCAGCGGCTTTCCCTCTCGCTAGCCAAAGGGGAAGAAGTGCTGCTCGAAGATGTGGTGGCTTACCTCGATGCCGTGGGCTACCGTCGTAGCGAACCGGTGCAGATGGTAGGCGATTATTCCATGCGGGGCGGCATTCTCGACGTTTTCCCCGCCGAAGCGCGGCATCCCGTGCGAATCGAGTTCTTCGGCGATGAGATCGAATCCATGCGCAGCTTCGATGCCGACACGCAGCGCTCGCTGGAACCGCTCTCGGATTGCTCGGTCCTGCCTCTGCTCGAACACCCGAAATCCCACGATCTCTTCGTCGCTCTGCATGCGTCGCTCGGCGAAAGCGTCGCTCCCGTGACGGCGCCGTTTGAAGGCTGGCCCCAGGCGGTGGCCGCTGTCCGCGATCGATCGCATTCCACCATTGATCTGCTGCCCGGAGTTCTACTGGCCATCGACGAGCCCGCCCAGGTGCAGGCCTCCGCGGAAAAATTGTGGCAGCGCTTAGCCGATGCCGATTCCTGCTTCTTCCCGCCTGAGCGCGCCTATCTTTCCTACGATGAGTGGACCCATTCCGCGAAGCAACACCCCAGTCTGCTGGTGGAAGAATTGGAACTGCTCGAACGCCCCGGTGGCGATGGTCTTGGTGTGCATCTGGCCACCCGGCCAGGCTTCCGCTTTCACGGCCATGTCCCCCAGGCAATTGAGGAAGCGAAGCACCTGCGCGAGCAGGAATATACCACCGTCGTCTTCGCCGCCAACGCCGGCGAACTGGAACGGCTGGCCGACGTGTTCGAAGAGTATGATTGCCCCTTCACGATCGATCTGCCCGCCGCCGACGCTGCCTGGCCGGCCATCCGCAAGCGCAACTACCGCACGGTTTCCCAGGCGCGCATCGTCCTCACGCGAGGCGATCTCGCCAACGGCTTTCTGTTGCCCGAATCGAAAGTGGCTTTCTTCGGCAATGAGGATCTCTTCGATAGCTCCGCTCTGCTCGCCGAACGCACCTCGCGTCCGGGCCAGCATCTAGCCTCGTTCACGCTCGATGTCTCCGACCTCAAGCCCGGCGATTTTGTCGTCCACCGCGAACACGGTGTCGGGCGCTTTCTGGGCCTCAAGGAAGTGCAGCAGGAGGGCGCCAAAACCGACTTCATGCTGCTCGAATATGCGAACGAGAGCAAGCTCTACGTTCCTCTTACGCGCATGGATCTGGTGCAGAAGTTTCGCGGAGGGGGCGAGGCTAAGCCGCAGATCGACCGTCTTGGCGGCATCACCTGGCAGCGTACGAAGGCGCGCGTCAAAGCCCGAATGCGCGACATGGCGGATGAGTTGCTCAAGCTCTACGCTCAGCGCAAACTCGCCCGCGGCTTTGCGTTTTCAGCCGATTCGAACTGGCAGCGGGAGTTCGAAGATTCCTTCGAATACACCGAAACACAGGATCAGGATCGCGCCATCGCGGAGATCAAACGCGACATGGAAAGCGAGCTTCCCATGGACCGCCTGCTCTGCGGCGATGTCGGCTACGGCAAGACCGAAGTCGCCATGCGCGCCGCGTTCAAAGCGCTCGGCGATGGCAAACAGGTGGCGGTGCTCGCGCCCACGACGGTGCTGGCATTCCAGCATTTCGAAACCTTCAAACGGCGCTTTGCAGCGTTCCCTGTCCGCATCGATACGGTAAGCCGTTTTCGCAGCGCCAAGGAAATTAGGCAATCCCTCGAAGACCTCGCTGCCGGAAAAACCGACGTCATCATTGGCACTCACCGCATCCTTTCGAACGACGTGAAGTTTCACGACCTCGGCCTGCTCATCGTCGATGAGGAGCAGCGCTTCGGAGTCCGCCACAAAGAGCGCTTGAAGCAGTTGCGGCATAACGTGGATTCGCTCGCGATGTCCGCGACGCCCATCCCGCGTACCCTCCACATGTCGTTGCTTGGGCTTCGCGATCTCTCCGTGATTGAGACTCCGCCCAAGGACCGCCTATCGATCCATACCGTGGTTGCCCACAACGACGACGACATCATTCGCATGGCGCTCGAACAGGAACTCGCTCGTGGCGGGCAGGTTTACTTCATCCACAACCGCGTCGAAACCATCTTTGCTCGCGCCGGCCACATCCGCGAATTGATGCCGGGCATGCGCATCGGCGTGGGCCACGGTCAGATGGCCGACGCCGATCTCGAAAAGGTCGTACTCGGCTTCATGCGCCACGAGTTCGACGTTCTGGTCTCTACCAGCATTGTCGAAAACGGCCTCGATATCCCGCTCGCCAACACCATGATCATTGAGAATGCGGACCGCTTTGGCTTGTCGGAGCTTTACCAGTTACGAGGCCGTGTAGGCCGTTCGAGCCGGCGTGCCTATGCCTATCTGCTGGTGCCCACGGACGGCTCACTCTCCGATATCGCCCGCAAGCGATTGGCTGCCCTCAAAGAGTTTTCCGACCTTGGCGCCGGCTTCAAGATCGCCGCGCTCGATCTCGAATTGCGAGGCGCCGGCAACCTGCTGGGCGGGGAGCAGCACGGGCATATCGACGCCATCGGCTACGACGCCTTCATGTCGATGCTCGAAGAAACCGTACGCGAAATGCGTGGCGAGGACGTGCCCCCCGAAATTTATTCGGCCATCAACCTCGGTCTTGAAGTGCGCATTCCCTCCGATTACGTGGAAGACGAAAACCAGCGGCTTCGCGCCTACAAGAAGATCGCCGACATCGTCCATCCCGCCGATGCCCAACGCGTGTTGGATGAGTTGCGCGATCGTTACGGCGCCCTTCCCGAGGCGCTCGCTCATCTGGTGGAGTTTTCCCTTTGCAAAAGTGTCGCCAAGGAACTGGGAGTCGAAACCCTTGAAAAACGTGGCCAGTTCCTTCAAGTGAAGTTCCATCCGCAAACCCGGATGAACCCCGAGAACCTGATGCGCATGGTCCAACGCGTGGAGGGCGTGCAGTTTACGCCCGCTGGTGTTTTGAAGCTGCCTCTGAAACCGTGGGAAACTCCGGGCCATCTACTTTCACAGGTGAAAACCTACCTATTGGATCTCCAATAAATTCTTAGAGATAATAAGAGGGATATGCGCTTTTCTCTTGGATGCGTCCTTTTGCTCCTCGCCTCGGCGCTTTGCGCCGGCGAAACCGTTGTGATCGAACAGATCGTTGCTAAGGTCAATGCGGACATCATTACGCTTGGCGATCTCGACGAATCCCGTCAGGTGCTCGGGCAGGAACTCGCCGCCCAGTGCCGCAACGACCAGAAGTGCGTCGAAGAGCAGTTGGAGAAGCGCAAGAACGATGTACTCCGCGATCAGATCGACCAGACGTTGCTTGTGCAAAAGGCCAAGGACCTCAGCATCAGCGTAGATGCCCAAGTGAGCAAGCAGATGGCCGAGATGCAAGTGAAGGTAGGCATCAAAGATCCCGAGGAGTTCCGCCAGTTCATCCAGACCCAGGTGGGCATGCCCATCGAGGACTACCGGGAGAAGATGAAGCAAGGCATGCTGCAGCAGGAAGTGATCGGCCAGGAGGTGAGTTCCAAGATCATCATTCCCCGCAGCGAAGTAGAGAAGTTCTATGAAGACAACCAGAAGGATTTCTACCGCGACAAGGAATCCGTCGGCCTCCAGGAAATCCTCATCGGCAAGCGATCGAAGGACGGCTTGGAACGCACTGACGAAGAGTTGAAGACCAAGGCGGACGAAATCTATCAGCGCGCCAAGAACGGTGAGAAGTTCAATGAACTCGCCGTGGAGCACTCCGATGCCGTCTCCGCGCCGGAAGGCGGAAATCTCGGCTATTTGGCCAAGGGTGAACTGAATCCGGAGATTGAGAAGATGGTGTTCACCGAGGCCAAGGGTTTCGTCACACCGCCCATCAAGGTAGCCAACGGTTTCGTCATCCTCCGCGTCGCCGACAAGGTCTCGCCCGGCTTGCAGCCCCTCCCCGTGGTGGAGAACGAGATCATGAACCGCCTCTACGGCCCGCGCTTCCAGCCTGCCATCCGCACTTACCTCACCAAGCTGCGCACGGAAGCCTTTCTCGAAATCCGCGAAGGCTTCAACGATAGCGGGGCGGTTCCCGGCAAGGATACTTCCTGGAAGGATCCCGCCGAACTCAAGCCCGAGACCATCTCCAAAGAAGAGGTCGCACAGCAAACCCGCCGTAAGCGCCTTCTTTGGGTGATTCCGATTCCAGGTACGCAGACCGCCCCGAAGAGCACCAACTAGACTCCGTGATCCTGGCGGGCAGCCGCGAAAGTTCGTTCATGAAAATTCTTGTTAAAGACCTCCAACCGAACCAGATTGTGCGCAGCAGTTTCCTGGTTCAGAACAAAGATGTCCGCCAGAAAAAGACCGGGGAGCCTTTTCTCTCCCTCACCGTCGGCGACAAGAGTGGCGATATCGACGCCAAAATGTGGGATAACGTCGGCGACGTCGTCGATGTTTTCGGTGTTGGGGCCATTTTGTAAAGGTGAAAAGGGCGATGAGCCTTTATAACGGCCGCCCCCGAGTTCACCATCGATTCCCTGTACCGGGTGGACGGAGCGCGAAATCCATCTCCCCGATTTCTTCGCTGCCTCCGCTCGCGATCCGGAGGAAATGTTCACCGAGTTAATGGGTATCGTTCACGGCATCGGCAATCCCCATTTGCAGGCGTTGCTTCTGGCCTTCTTCAACGACGAAGAGATTCGCTCACGCTACAAGAAGGCTCCCTCCGCCAAGCAGATTCATCACGCATTCCTGGGCGGCTTGCTCGAGCACGTGCTTTCCTTGTGTACGTTATGTAAACTGGTTGGGCCTCACTACCCCAACGTGGATCTTGACCTCTTGCTTACCGGCGCCATCCTCCACGACATCGGCAAGATTGAGTACGACCGTACGAGTGTTTGGCTGACCCCATGTGGGCCAGTTGCTTGGCCATATTTCCATTGGCATCCGCTATCTGCACGATAAGCTCCGCGAGGTGCCTGGTTTCCCCCCCGCACTCGCCGTGCTGGTAGAGCACATGATTCTTAGCCATCACGGGAAGCTCGAGTTTGGCTCTCCCAAGGTGCCCGCCTTTCCTGAGGCGCTCTTGTTCTCTTACCTCGACGATCTCGATTCGAAGATGGAATGCATGCGCGCTCAACTCGAACGCGACGATAAAGATGGACAATTCTTCAACCGCAGCAACTACGCCATGATAACTTCTCGGAGAAGGACCTGTTCCTTGGTGCTCCTCCGCCGAAACCGCGGAATTCCCCCGCAACGCCGAGCGGCGGCCCCGCAGCGGCCGCGTCCACTCCCACGAAGAGGCCCCCAGACCCCAATTCCCGCCGCGGCGGCGCCGTTTCCGGAAGTTCCCTATTTGGCGATAAACTCCTGGGAGCGCTCGGCGACGAATCGTAAGCTGCGGAAGTGCGATCAACTTGGGGACAAGTACTCGGGAATCGCGACGAAGATGTGGTTCCGAAATGAAGGCGCTTCCTCCGCCACTCGAACTCGCCTGTCTCACTGTCCTTTGGAAGCGGGGAGACGCCGATGTGGCCGAAGTGCGCGAAGCCCTGATGCCCTCACGGACGCTGGCGTATACCACCGTCATGACGGTGCTTGAGCGCTTGGCCTCGAAGGGAATGGTCACCCGCGAAAAGTCCGGCCGCTGCTTTCGCTATTCGCCCGCGCGCAAGCGGGACGAACTCCGGACGATTGCCATCGGGCAACTGGCCGAGCAGTTCTTTGACGGCTCCTTTGAGGAGTTTGAGCGTTTTTTTGGCGAAATGCTTTCGCGGACCTCGCCCGCCCCGGAGCGCGATGCCTTTAGCCTCGAAGATCCCCAGTCCCCTCCCTCCCCGGAAGGCTTGGGAGAGCGAGCCTCCGGCTCCTCATCCCCAAACTCCTCTTCTGCAGGCTCCACCCTCGATGCCAGCCTTCTCTAGCGAGCCTTTCCCGTCCATCGCTAAACCGGTTCCTCCTCATGGCAGGCGCTCCCACGCCGATATGGAAAAGTGACGTCTGCCCGGATGCCTCTGGCCTTTGGGGCAAGCCGTCGCACCAGCTAGGAAGGGTTTCGGAAATGTTTGTCATCATTGGCATCGTAGTCGTATTCGGCTCCGTGATCGGCGGCTTCCTAATGGAACATGGCGAGTTGATGGTACTCGTCCAACCCGCTGAGTACGTGATTATTCTGGGGGCGTCGCTCGGCACCGTCTTGATTGCGAATCCGCCATCGGTCCTCAAGGGCATGACTGTCCTCCTCGGGGTGCTCCAAAGGGTTCCCCCTATAACAAGAAGCAATACCTGGCCGCGCTCAAAGCGCTTTACGACGTGTTTCAGTACGTCCGCAAGAACGGCCTGGCCAAGCTCGAACAGGATATCGAAAAGCCCAAGGAGTCGGAGCTTTTCAAATCGCACTCATGGCTGATCAAGGATCACTACACGCTCGATTTCGTCTGCGACACCTTTCGACGACGCGTTACCGGCGACGTGCAGCCCTTTAAACTGATTACAGACGGCTGGAACACGACCTTGAAGATACAACGACGAAACGTCAAAACCGGCGGCGACTTGAAAAACCGTAGCCTCATGCCCTTCCCGGCCTCGGCATTGTCGCCGCGGTTCTGGGCGTGGTCATCACGATGGGGTCGTTGGGCGGTCCGCCGGAGGAGATTGGCCACAAGGTTGCCGCTGCGCTTGTCGGCACCTTTCTCGGCATCCTCTTTTGTTACGGCCTGGTCGCGCCGCTCGCTTCCTCCATCCAGAAGTCCAACAAGCAGCGCCTTGAATTCCTGATGTGTCTGAAAGGGGCGCTGGTGGCCAGCGTAAAGGGAGCGGCACCAACCCAGCCGGTGAACAGCGGCGTGCTGTCTGGGTGATCCCCCAACGTTCCGCGCCGAGTTTCGTCGAACTGGAAGCTGCCTGCAAGGGCACGGGCGCGGCGCCCAAGGCTGAGGCCGCATAGCAAAGCCGCCGCGCCCGTGTACCGAGGCGGGAAGGAAGCTACACCGTGAGTAATCGCAACGCAACAAACAACCAGCCCATCGTGATCATCAAGAAAGTCGTCGCCGGCGGTCACCACGGCGGCGCTTGGAAGGTCGCCTACGCCGACTTCGTCACCGCCATGATGGCGCTGTTTATCGTCCTCTGGCTGATGAACGCCAGCCCCGAAATCCAGAAGGCCGTCTCGCTTTATTTCACTGACCCTAGAGGCTTTCAGGATCAGGATGGCACCGGCAACGTCGGCTCCGGCGACGGCAACAAAGCCCTGCTCCTGAATAAAGAGGATATGCCGGACCTCAAAAACAAACTCACTGAAACGCTCAAATCGATGCCGGAACTGGGCGCGCTGAAGCAGGTCGACATGACCGTCACCGGGGACGGACTGCGCATCGAACTCGTCGACAAAGAGGGGAACAGCTTCTTCGAATCCGGCGCAAAAGAAATGACGGGTTCCGCGAAAGCGATCGTCTCCGCTTTGGCCGAAGAGATTGGCAAACTCGAAAACCCCGTCGTGCTCGAAGGTCACACCGATGCGCGCCCGTATTCGACATCCGGCTACTACAGCAACTGGGATCTTTCCACAGACCGGGCCAACGCCGCCGCCGTTCACCGCCGAAATCGCGGCACCGCGCTGGACCAACGCCGTAGCCAGCTTCGCGGCTTTGCCGATCAGCATCTCCGCAACCCGAAAGACCCTCTCGACTACGCCAACCGCCGCGTCTCCATCATCGTTGGGTTCGTCGATGCGCCCGAGCCCGCGAAAGCGCCCGCCGATGCGGGCAAAACAGGTGCCCATGAAATCGCCGGCCAAACCGCAGGCGGCAGGGCACGGGCCGGGCGAAGCGGCTGGCAAACTGGGCGAGGAAGCGCATGCCGCCGCCAGCCCACCCCCAGCCAAGCCCGCCCCATCAGGCCATTAGCGGGCCCAACTCAACACAAAGTGGTATCGGTCGCTTCCCCCTTGGGGGTCGCTCACCCGGACGATCGCCGTGAAATCGTTCGTGCTATTGGGCTGCTGAGTCAGTTCCACCTCGCCGCGCCCATCCTTCTTCTCGACGCTGACAGAACTCAGTGTGACGCCGGGAAGCGGCTGCGTAAACCGGAACCTTTCCACTTTGACGAGTTGCCCGCTCTTCACGTCGGCGTTGAGCCGGTCACCGCGAATGTAGAACTCAGCCACGCCATCCACCCGCCCCCGGAATTCCAACTCGCCGGCGCGCCCCGAATCGTAGCGCAGCGGGTCGTTCTCAAACGAACTGAGCCTTCCGCCGGGGAGGCGCCTGGCATCCTCCGCGCCGCCTTCGGTCGCCCATACGGCAGGGCTGCCTCGCGGACGCAGGATAAGCTGGGTGCTTTTCTCCCCCTCCCCCTTTCCTCGCTCCTCCAGCTTCCAGGAGATTCGCGCCTCATACAGGTCGTCCCCTGAAGGTTCGTCGTCCACCCGGATCCACGCCTGAAAGCCATTACGGCCAGACGGATTCTCCACAAGCAGCACGCGCCCCCGCCCCCGGACCGATGTCATCCGAAACGCACGCAACGGCGCTTCTGGTAACGCGGCGCTGCACACCGTCCCTTGACGGGTTCTCCCCATGCAGCGCGCGCAAGGTAAGCCGATCGCCGCTAATCATCAGATTGGCGGAACCATCGACGCGTGCGCGCAAGATACACGCTCCACTTTCACCTTCGACGACGATGCCCTCGTCGATGGGAATCGGGATCGACTGGCCGTAACCCAGAGCGCAGAAGACCAGGAGCAAGCCAGCGCGCAAATTACGCGCGAACAAGCCACGCTGCAATGCTTGGCTGGTGCCGCGGACTAGCGGAAAATCTGTACAGAAAATCGCCACTCTTAAAGTTTGTCATACCCTGAAGAAACCGCCTCACCGAACTACCCTCCGCCCGGCCAAGCTACACTGGATGGTTTCCCCTGGGTTCCCCCTTATTGAACTGACATGAGCGTTCCATCGCAAGCACTCGGAGAAGCCCTGCTCGGGTGGTTCCGCCATGCCGCGCGCCCTTTACCCTGGCGAGACACTAAAGATCCCTACGCCATCTGGGTTTCTGAGATCATGCTCCAGCAAACCCGCGTTGAGGCCGTCATCCCCTTCTACGATCGCTTTCTAGCCCGCTTCCCCACCGTGGATTCGCTTGCCGCCGCTCCGGAGGAGGATCTGCTCACCGCCTGGAGTGGACTTGGCTATTACAGCCGGGTTCGCAATCTCCAGAAGGCCGCGCGAATGGTGGTGAAAGAGGGCGCATTTCCCAACAGCTACGCGGAGATTCTAGCTTTGCCCGGTATTGGTGACTACACCGCCGCCGCTATTGCGAGCATTGCGTTCGGGCTGCCCCACGCCGTGCTTGATCGGCAACGTCATGCGCGTCATGTCCCGCATCACCAGCGATTTCGGCGACATCGGCGCGCTGGCCACGAAGAACCGCCTTCGAGAAGCGGCCCAGCGATGCCTCCCCGGCAACGCAGCGGGCGACACCAACCAGGCGCTTATGGAACTCGGTGCCACCATCTGCCTGCCACGAGATCCCCGCTGCCTCCTATGCCCCGTGGCTTCGTTCTGCAAAGCGAGGGCCGAAGGCGTGCAGGATCAACTTCCCACCAAACTGCGCCGTCCGGCGACGATTGCTGTTGAAACCACTCTCTTGCGCATTGAGCGGGAGGACTGCATCCTGCTGCGGCAGCGCCCCATTGATGATCGCATGGCCGGCTTTTGGGAACTTCCAGAACCGGACGATCTGCCCCGGGCGGAATGGCAGGAGGAACTACATCGCTTTCGCCATTCCATCATGAACCGCGCCTACCGTTGCACTGTCCGCCGCGCCACTTTGCCGTCTGGTGGAGACCCATTGCCGCTGGGCCTGGAGTGGATCGAATTCCCGCGGCTCGGCTCGCTCCCCCTCAGCACCATGGCGCGCAAGTCGCTACGGCTTAAAATGGCCATGCGATAGCCATTCTCAACGCAGCGTCGCAGCCTCCGCATTCCATGCCTGCACACGGAGCGTAGCCTGTCCGCCGGTCTCCCTCCACAACACCTGCAATTCAATTTCCCGCGATTCCCCCGGCGCCAGCCAGAAGAAATTATCCGTCGCGTAGAAAGAATGCTTGCGCCCGGCGATTTCAAGCGATGTATGGAACGCCGGCAGCGTGCCCGTGTTCTGCACCTTTACCACGTACACCCCTCTATCCTTGGCCGGGTTCGCCCGCCGCACGATGCTCGCCGAAAGCTTTGTTCGTGCTTGCGCGGTCTGCGGCTTCAGCCAGGGGCCCGCTTCCAGCGTGGGCCAAGGCGAGGGCTGATTGCGCCACTCCTCGCGCGCTTTCTGGTCCGCCATCGCCTGCGGGCATCGCGGCCAATACGTGGAGCGGGAAATGAGCTTGCCCGCCGCATCGCGCAACTCCGCCACCAGAAAGAAATACTTGCCCGCAAGGCCTTCGGGAATCGTCCAGTTCCCCAATGCGAATCGCTGCACGCTTGCTCCAGCCGGCAAGCTTACGCTTCCCTTTGCCTCATGCAGCACCTCAAACGCCGCGCCCAGCACCCGTGCGTGAATCACCCCTTGCGGCAGTGCCGCGTCCCCCGCATGCATCACATCGATGTCCAACGGTAGCGTCTCGCCCGGAGCCCACAGCAGCCACGGCAACTGCATCGCCACGTGCGTCCGCTCGTATGTGCGCTTGAGGAAGTAGTAGGGTTCGGTGGGGTGCCCCAAACCATCCACGGTCTGGATGGCGACCACCGGCCACGGCCGCTTGTACACCCACGGAAGCAGCCCGGTGGTGATCGGATACTGCGCCTGCATCCGCTCTGAGAGCACCTGGTAGAACTCTCCCGCTCCCACTTGAGAGGCCTCCGCCAGCGATTCCAGGCTTGGGGCCCGCATGTCGTCGATATGCGATGCCCGGCTCAGCATCCTCGGCACCCGCGCTGGCGCGAACTCCACGAAGTGATGTCGCAATTCCGGGCGCTGCTTTCCTAGATCGGGGTTGTAGAGATCGCGCAGCGGCTGCACGAACTCAGCTTCGTTTACCACCTCCCGCAGTGTGGTGGCGTTGGGTACGTTGTGCATTCCCGTTTCCGTCATGAACGGCGCCAGCTGGTAGCGTTTTCCGTACCACATGGGATCCATGTCGGGATACTCATGCACAGAGCCGCCATCGGGCGAGGAACGCCGCACTGCGCGCGTGCCGTCCAACTGCCTCACCCAGCGCTCGAAGATGCCGATGGCCGCCGTGTTCCCTTCGACATAGGGGTTCGCTTCGTTCCCGCCGCACCACACCGCAAGCGAGGGGTGGTTCCGAAGCCGGTATACGCTGGCCGCCACCTGTGCTTCCCACACCGAATGTGGCCAATCCGGCACCTGCATGTTGCTCAGCGGAAAATCCTGCCAAACCAGGATGCCGTGCTTGTCGCAGAGTTCGTAGAACGTGTCCGTCTCCACGATGCCTCCGCCCCACACGCGGAACATCTGAATGCCCGCCGCCTTCGCCATTTCAATCAGCCACTCATAGCGGCTGGCGGGCAGGTCGAGCAGCAGATCCGCGGGCATCCAGTTGATGCCCTTCACGAAAAACGGAGCACCGTTCACGCGGAATTGCCAGTTCTCCCAGACATCCTGCGTGGAGGGGCCGGCCGAAGGAACGGTCTCCAAATGGCGAATTCCATGCGTGAACTGAATCAGGTCCAGCCGCTTCCCCCCTTGCATCAATTCCAACTCCACCGTGTAGAGCGCGGCATCGCCCATCCCGTTGGGCCACCATAGCCGCGGCCGCCGCAATGCAAGGTCGCGCTGCACCCTGGTCCGCCCGTTCCATAACTCCACCGGAATGCTATCCACCAGCACTTCGCTGGGGCGGCCCTCGGGATACATCTTTATCCGTACCTCTGCCTGTTCCTCGCCCTTGCTCGTCTCCGCCGTGTCCAGAAATTCCCGCATCCGTACGGAACTACTTTCATACAGCTTGTAAGCCGCCTTGCCAGGGTTCGCCGCAATCTCCACATCCAGCCGCATCCGGGCCTCGGCGGGCGAGGCCGTTAGCGTCAGCAAAAACGGGCGTTCCATATGAACGGAGGGCACGACTTCGATGCGTGCGCCGCGCCACATTCCGAGCGTAAAGAACATCTCCGCCCCGGATCCGCCACCCAGCACCCATGGCTTGACTACCGAGCCGGGGTTGCGCGGTTCATAGGTAGCCCGCCGCCCCCAGTTGGCCGCGCGCACCTCCACGATCACCTCGTTCTGGCGGCCTGCTTCAAAGAGGCTGGTCGCCTCAATATAGGGGCCTCCCAGCATCCCTTCGTGCTCCCCGGCCAGTTTGCCATTCACCCACACCTTCGCGAAATAGTCGATGCCATCGAAACACAGCATCAGCCGGTTGCCGGAAACACTCGCAGGCAAAGTGAAGAGGCTCCGGTAGTACCAGGCTTTCTCTTCAACCCAGCGATACTTCTCCGAGTTCAGCCCCACGTAAGGATCGGGCAACTCGCCCGCCCTAAACAACGAGCGATGGATGCTGCCCGGCTCAATCACCCGTATCCAGCGGGAATTGTTAAGCAGTTCGAGCGTGCTTTTCACCGGCGCGTCGCGATGCGTCAATTCCCAGCTATTGAGCGCGATGTGTTGAGCGCTCTCGCGGGGAAACACGTAGTAGGGCGATGCAAGGCTCGGCCCGGAGGGGCTTTGAGCGGCCAGGCAAAAGACCATCGAGCAGAGGGAAAGCGAAGTCGCAAGAACGGTTCGGCGTAGCATCTTCCACATTTTGGAACAGTTTTGATCTCACCGAGCTACAAAATCGGAGTGAAATCACCACAATTCCGGGGCAATGAACCCCTTGTTAACACCTGTTTCCACGGCCCATGCGCATTTTAGGTGAGAATTTTCCCCTGATTCGGACACTAAACTACCAGGAGCGGAGTGTTGTGAGGATTTACCCGATAAATGGCAGAAGAACCGCCAGCGTTGCCAGGGCGGCGATGCGCGCAATTACGGTCTCGATACTCGCTGCGATGGTTTCCCCCCTAGCGACCTACGGGCAACTGCCCGGGCCGCCGAAATACACCACCGATTCCGTGGTTCACGGAGCATCCTTCGCCAAGGGAGATTTCGCCCCGAACACCTTCATCTCCATCTTCGGTGAGAATCTTGCCTGGAGCACGCGATCCGTAACGGCGGCCAACCTCCAAGCGAACACCCTTCCCACCTCCCTGAACGGCGTACAGGTACTTATCGGACCCACCAACGGCTTTCTGGTATTCGTTTCCCCCGGCCAGATCAACGCACTGATCGATAGCCGCTTGACTCCCGGCACCTACCAGTTGCGGATCTTGCGCGATTCCCTGGCCGGTCCCGTTGCCACCGTCCGGATCGCCGAAACCGCCCCTGGCTTGTTTTCCGTTACCGACGGCGTCCCTGTCGTTACCCGGCCCGATGGAAGCCTCGTCACCGCGCAGCACCCAGCCCGCCCGGGGCAAATCGTCATTCTCTGGGCCACCGGCCTAGGCCCCACGCTGCCATCGATGAGGCCGGGCGAACTGCCGCGGGGAGCCGCGCCGCTTGACCAAAAATCGCCCTTCCAGGTCAACTTGAACGGCAGCCCCGTTCCCGCCGGGCACGTTCTTTACGCGGGCGTCGCGCCGGGCTTCGCTGGTCTCTACCAAATCAATCTGCTACTCCCGGAGGATACTCCCGCAAATCCGGTGATCCGCGTGGGCTACGGGAACACGCTCAGCCCGCTAAACCACACGATCTACGTCGCCCCCTGATTCGATTTTTTCCCTGGGCCTACGCCGTCAGCGCCGGCAGGCTCGCCGCGGCCACGGCCTGGCCATGCCGCTTCTCCGCCTCGCTCGGCGTGTGTACCTTCACCTTCTCGGCGAGCTCGGGAAATTCATCGGTCAGCACCTGTTGCGCCACTTCGATGATGCGGTCTCCCCCTCGTCCCGAAAGCACCCGGCCCAGCAGAAGCAGGTGGCGGATCTCATAAAAATCCGCATAATGGGCGATGGCGTAACCAAAATAAACGCCGATTGTGTTGTAGATGGCCAGCGCTCGCGAGTCCCCTTTTGCCATCAAAACCTGCACCGCCACCAGCTTCTCTGGCAGTGGCATCTCCGCGGGCAGATCAATCCCCGCCGGAGCCGCCAGCCGGCCAACGGCCTGCTGCGAGAAATACTGTGCGCCCACTCCTCCGTCCCGCGACCATTCGTCCACATGCGCTCGCGCCGCGTAGTCGATGGGCGCAAACGCCAGTTCATTGAGCCAATTCGTGATCGTGCCCTCTGGCGTCACGTAGCCGCCGGCCTGGCTGGTGCCCATCGAAACTCCCAGCACTGCTCCGTCGCCCAATGCCATCGACCCTGCCAGCGCCGTTACTTCCCCGTCATTGGCCACTTCAAACGGCACGCCTCCCCATTCTTTCTTCACATCGAAGAACATGCGGCGTACCCGGGCGTCGAAGTCCTCTCGGCTGACTCCCCTAAAGAGCGACGCCACCCGCACCTCATTCCCCACGTAGACCCCCGCCGAACTTCCTCCGATGGCATCCACCCGCGGCAGTTTCTCCGCGGCGCGGCGCAGCGAATCCATGATGCCGTCGTAGTGGTACTGCGGATTCTTCTCAAAATAGGGGTCCCAGGTCACTTCCTCGGAGTGCACCACCTCCCCGTCAATCACCGCCGCGCATTTTCGGTCGCTGCCTCCAAGATCGAACCCAATCCGGCAGCCATCCAGATGCCGGCCCAGCGATAGCGTGGTTTCCGCCGCCCCCGGCTCGCCGCCCAATGGCACGGCTTCCACCTGGAATTCGTGACCGTAAACTGTGGACCCCATGAACTCGAAGTCGAAGGCGCGCGCACCCGCATGAGAGTAAACCGTGCGCAACGCCGCCGCCATCGCCGGATTCCCCGCAACAGACAACTTGTAGCCGCCCCGCTGCCAGAGAAGAAACTTCACAGTGCGCTCCACATAGGAATGGTTCAGGCCGATCGCGTCTCCCTCATGCGGCAAGATCCGGGTCGCCAACTCCGAGCGCGAACCATCCTGCCGCTCCAGTGTCAAGATCAGTTCCTCTGGCCGAGGGCACTCCCGCACCAGCTTTCGATAAGCTCGGTTCCAAAGAGAAGCGGGCAAAAAGCCGACATCGAGCGGAGGCCGGTGAAGCGCGTTTACAGTTAGCATGGCGGTGGTTTGTTCTCCTCAGTTAGAACGCCCGTAGACATCCCCGAATCGCGCAAAGGCGCTCCACTCGGGGATGCCAGGGCAGGCGGGCAATGTTGTGTGAGCAATTGGCGCTAATTCGCCGCGTACATTTGTTCCCCACTGGCCCACGTTTCCAGCACGCGGATCTCGCGGGTTTGCGGGTGGCATGTGAATTTGACGAAGTCGGCGCGCTCTCCAGCCGCCAAACCTTCTTTCCTTCCGTCAATCCCGCAACATCGCGCAGGGTTAATCGTAGCCATCCGCACTGCCTCGGCCAGGGTTAATCCACCCAGCGTCATCAACTTCTCCACGCCCTTGTGCATAAATAGTGCGGAACCGGCAAGGCGATCCGTGCCCCGCACCACCACGCGGTCTCCCGGCGGCAGCAGATCCACTTCCACTTCGCCCAGCCGGAAGGATCCCGGTTCGCAACCGGCCGGCGGTGCCGCATCGGTCACCAGGACGGCCAAATCCCGTCCTTTGGCGCGCAACGCCACTCGCAGAAAGTCCTGACCGATATGAATTCCATCGGCGATCAACCCGGCGTAAAGCCGGTCGTCCGCCATCTGCTGCCAAAGATAATTGGGGTGCCGCATCAGCGTCTTGTCGGCGCCGTTTCCTAAGTGCGTCGACATTGTCGCGCCGGCGCTCACCGCCGCCGAAATCTGCTCCGCGGTCGCGCAAGTGTGCCCAATGCTCACCGTCACACCGGTTGCCGCCACCTTTTCAATAAAAGCGGGCGCTTCATCCCACTCCGGGCTCAACGTAAAGAGCTTCACCAGCCCCTCCGCTGCGTCCTGCATCCGGTGGAAGAGTTCGATATCCGGCTTCGTCACCCAACGGCGCGGGTGCGCACCGCGCGGGCCGTCATTCGGCGAAATGAACGGGCCTTCCACGTGGAAGCCCTCCATAACGGCGCTATTCGGAAGTTGCTCTTTGGCTTTCGCCAGATTCTCCAGAGCGCCCACCATTTCTTCCGGCGAGTTTGTGATCACTGTCGGAAAGATACGGCTCGATCCGCTGGAGTAAATCACCTCCAACGACCGCCCAATCTCCTCTATCGGCGTTCCCGCCTGGCAATAGTCGGCCCCGGCGAACCCATTCACCTGCACGTCGATAAACCCGGGAGCCAGATACACATGCTCCAACGCATCAGCCCCATTGGGCGCCACGCTTTCAATCTGTGCGCCGAAGCTAACGGTGATAGGTTGCCCTGAAAAAGGATCAATTCCGGAAATCCGCATGATTACGCCCCAAAAAAGAAAAACTCCCAAAATAACGAAAAGGGAGCAGCCCCGTCACGGACTGCCCCCTTATTCTATCCAAACTGATCCGATTGGCCCCCGGCAGCCCCTAGCTCTTCTTCCAATAGGAGTAGTCCACCGCCGTGTCGCCCGCCCACAGCAGATAGCCCAGCCGCCGCGGCTTGCTTTGCCCGATGTCGTATTCGTTCAGGTCGCCCCAACCATGCACCTCATCCGCGGTGGGCTTTGCCACAACCATAATTCGATAGTCGCAATGCTCCGGTACCTGCCCTTCGCGTTCGATCATCTGCCGGATCGGGTTCATGTCGGCGTGCATGGTGCCATCGCCGCCATATCCGTAGATGATCTCCATATCCCAGCGGCCAATGAGCCGGTTCTTTTTCGGATGAAAGATTTCCACCGAAACGCGCATCAGGTCCTGGGTGTGCAGCCAGCGTGTGATGCCGTGTTCAAGCGTATTCCATTGCTGGGAAAGCTTCACCGGGTCGAGCCCGCTGCCGCGAATGATCTCCTTCACGGAGTACATCAACTTGTCAGCCAGAAAGGCGACGCTGTACGCCTTGGTATCGATATAAGTTCGTGTGCTCATGGGCGGAAAAACGCTCCAATCTTCAAGACATTCGCCAGCCCGCGCCGCGGTTTTGGGACCGGCTCTTCAAACGTATGCACGCCTCCAAAGCGCGCGGCCTCACCTACGGGCCGAAAGATGGCACACTCGGAAAGCGACGCCAATTCCCGGTTCAGCCATCGCAAATCCGACGCCTCGCAAGGGATTGACATTCGCCACTCCGCCTCCGTGGGGCACCAGGCGAATTCGTGCAGGTCGTAGCCTGGCGTCATGATCGCGTCTTCCCCGTGAAGGCAGTAGATCCTTACGGTCAGTCCCTGCGATTGCAGCTCAAGAGGGTCCTGCTGCAAGGCTTCCGAACTGATCGCCGCGCAGGCCAGCCCGCTCATCCGGTTCAGCTCCCGCCGCGCCGGGGACGTCGGGTCCGGGGCCAGCAAGGCGCAAATCGCCGTCCAGGTGTCGCTCGCCGAACGCACCGGCGTAGACACCACCCGTCTCACAATCGCGTCCGTCCGCGTTGCTTTCTGATGAAACTGCACTTCGCTCATCCCTGCGCATCCTTTCTCGTCCGCATCTTCTCCCCTTCGGAACCCGCTTCCTCGACACTTGATGCCCCACGGCCATCCCGGGTGCCCTGCAGCGCGCGTACCGCCGCCAAAAGGTGAGCCGCTTTCAGCTTCCCTGGTGCAATGGCCACTTCCTTCTCCTGGGTGCATGCGCTCACCAGAGCCTTCCGGATCCGCCGCCCATCCAGCCCTTGGCACTCCTGGCAGGCCTCTTCAAACAGCGGATCGTCCATGATCCCCGCCGCGTCCGGGTAAAGGCTCGCCAGAGCCAAAACCGTATCTGAGAGAATGCGGCGGCAACCATCCCCATCGGGCAGCGGGATCGTCTCGATCGCATCCGCCCGGGAAAGAAACGCACTGTCAATCGCATCCGGAAAGTTGCTGGTGGCAATAAAAAGCAAATTCGGGTAGCGCGCCGCCAGATGGTCCAATTGAGCCAGTACGGCGTCGGTCGCCCGATGCACGTCGATCGGGTTCGCCTCCATCGACATCTTCATCCGGTCCGCCGCTAGTGTTTCCACTTCGTCCAGCACCACCACCAACGGCCCGGCGTCTGCTTGCTCCGCGATCACGCTTCCCAGCAATTGCCTCACCGCTTGCTGGCTCCGCCCGAGGGCCGCGCTCGCCAAGGCGTGCGGCTCCACTTCGATGTAGCGGAATGGGATATCGCTTTCCATGCACTCCGCCGTCCTCGACGCCAAGCCCCTCGCCAGCGATGTCTTGCCCGTACCCGGTGGACCCACCAGTAGAATCACTCCGTGCAGAGGAACTGTCGCACGGTCTAGTCTTCCCCTCAACGTGAAGTTGAGGATGGCCTGGGAGATCAACCGGTCCTTAAGTTCCACAGGCACCAGCACGGCGTCCCAAAGGGCACTAAACTCCGGCGACGGGAGTTCCCTGGCGTCGAGAATGCCCTGGGCATCGCTCAGTGATGTCGCACGCGCGGACTGCGGCATACTCGGCTGGTTGGCAATCGCCACGACGTTCTATCGGCTCCTTCCAGAATTGATCCGAAATTCTCGAAAGCTAAGGCTCTCAGGTTTTGGGCTGACCCCATTCTAAGGTGGATCTCCTCGAAAACCCAGAGGGATTCTGCCCCGTCCAGAACAAGAGGTACTATCGATAAGTACTAGATCGCTCCATCACTTAGGCTCCAAATGCCCTCGCCCTTCCCGTTCGCCGTGTCCGCAATGCCACACCCTTCTCTCCTCTCCCCTCGCTGCAATCGAGCACTAAACTGCCAGCCATCTGGCGTCTCTAGTACTAAGAAGAACACCGCAGTGGACATTCCGCTCGGATTCCCCGAATTTCTCTTGGTCAGATCGCCAATCAGCGATACTATAAACACAGAGACTTATCGGGACGATAAAATATTCTTATGGAAAACGGCACCGGAGTGCTTTTTGTTTCGCCCGGTCTCCGTGAGAGCCCTCTCCGGAACCCGGCCGGGCAATTGTTGGGCGCGGCCCGGATCTTGTGCCTCGCCGTACAGGAGACCGTCGAATCCAAGCTCCAGCAGGATCTGGCGGGAGATCGCCTCAGTCACTCTCAGTGGAAGCTACTCGAAATTTTTGCAACAACCGCCGTGGGAAACGTCACGGAAGTAGCGGCGTATCAGGGGGTGAGCACGGCGGCGGCCAGCAAGGCCGTTGACCGCCTGGTGCGTCTCAACCTGCTCGCCCGGGCCGAGGATCCGTCAGACCGCCGTCATATCCGCTTGTCCCTAACCGTTGAAGGACGCACTCTGACCGCGGAGTATCTGGAGCGCTTGAACCGCAAGCTTGCCGAGATCTTCGCGTCAGCAGATGCCGGGCCGCTCGCCCCTCTTCGCGAGGCGCTCGACAAGCTCACCGCAAGCGTGCTCGGCGCGGCCTCGAACGCATCCCAGATCTGTGTGCAGTGCGGTCTGAACGGTAGGGAGAGCTGCCTGATGGAGGACGCCTTCGCGCGTGAGTGTCTTTTTCACGCAGTCCACCGGCCGCTGCCGCCCGCGAATGAGGATCCCCCTATGCGTCGTGGTGAATCCGCCGGGTGATTTCCCACCGGGCGGCCCCTACTCCAAGACGCAAAGTAGCGCTCCGGCCGCAACCACAGCGCCTTCCACGGCCGCTAACCGCCGGATCGTCCCGTCGCGCGGGGCGCGGATTTCATTCTGCATCTTCATCGCTTCAAGGACTACCAAACCTTGCCCGGCGGAGACCTCTTCCCCTTCCACAGCCAGCACCCGTATTACTCTGCCGGGCATTGCCGCCTTGATCTGCGCGGGTCCTGATGTGGCGCCGGCAACCCCTTTCCGCCCCCGCACCACCGCTTCCAGCAGTATGCGAGTGGAGCGATGCTGGGCCACCGTTCCATAGTGGGCGTGTTCCAGCCGGACGTCGAAGCTGCGGTTCCCGGCGATTAGGGAGTACACACCCGGTTCGGCTTCTACCATGGATGCCACCTTGAAATCTGGCGTCTCGTCCCCATCGCGGACTAGCCGGTATTCCACATCGCTGTTTGAAACGCGAAACTCAACGTCCAGCACTTCCCCGTTCACCCGCTGACGCACCTTCATCGCATATTCCTCCGCCGCCCCGAGCTTCGCCACCGGCTCACTGCGGGAGTAGCCCCCACTCCTGTTGCCTTGGTTGCTCCGTCCCCCCGCGCCGCCGCCAGCGCGCCCGCCAGCGACGCCATCTCCAACACCTGTCCATCCGGCGCCTCCAATACGCGGCGCTCGAAATACTCCTCGATGAAACCCGTGTGAAGACGGCCCGCCCGAAACTCGGGGTCGTCAAGAATTTGGTGAAAGAACGAAATGGTGGTCTTCACCCCGTTCACCGAGTATTCCTCCAACGCCCCGCGTAGCCGCGCGATCGCCAAATCCCGCGTCTCCGCATGCACGGCAAGCTTCGCCACCAGCGGATCGTATTCCATCGGAATCGTCCAGCCCAGATACACCCCGGAATCCAGCCGTACCCCGGGACCCGAAGGCCGGTCCAGCCGTGTGATCCTGCCGGGGGAGGGAAGAAATCCGTTCTCCGGATCCTCCGCGTAAATCCGGCATTCAATCGCCGACCCCCTCCATCGCACATCCTTCTGCGTTATCGTCAGCGCTTCTCCCGCCGCGATGCGCAACTGCTGGTGTACCAGATCCAGCCCCGTCACCAGTTCGGTCACCGGGTGCTCCACCTGCAAGCGCGTGTTCATCTCCAAAAAGTAAAAGTTGAGTGAGCTATCCACCAGAAACTCAACCGTGCCGGCGTTGTAGTAACCGGCTGCCCGGGCCGCCTGGCAGGCCGCCTTTCCCATCCGTTCCCGCAACTCCGGATGCAGCGCCATCAGGGGCGAAGGGCTCTCCTCGATGACCTTCTGGTGACGCCGCTGCAAAGAGCACTCGCGCTCGCCAAGATGAATCAAATTGCCATGCTGGTCCCCCAGCACTTGAATTTCGATATGCCGCGGCCGCAGCACCGCTTTCTCAATGTAAACCCGCGCATCGTGGAAGGCCCGTTCCGCTTCGCTCGAAGCGTCGCGAATGGCCGCCTCCATCTCGCTGGGGCTCGACACTAGCCGCATCCCCTTCCCGCCGCCCCCCGCCGCCGCCTTCAGCAGCACGGGATAGCCCACCTCTCCGGCAATCGCCAGCGCTTCGGCCACTTCGCTCACCGCACCAGCCGCGCCCGGTACCGTGGGAACGCCAGCCTCCCGCGCGATCGCCCGTGCCGCCGTCTTCGACCCCATCTTTCGAATCGCCTCAGGGGAAGGCCCAATGAACGTGATCCCCGCATCTACGCACGCCTGCGCGAACGCCGCGTTCTCACTCAGGAACCCATAGCCCGGATGCACCGCCTCCGCGCCGGTCCGCAATGCCGCATCCACCACGCGCCCGATATTCAGATAGCTCTCCCGCGAGTCCGCCGGCCCCAGGCACACCGCTTCATCGGCCATCCTCACGTGCAGCGCCGCCCGGTCCACCTCCGAATAGACCGCCACCGAAGCGATCTCAAACTCGCGCAGCGCGCGGATCACCCGCACTGCGATCTCTCCCCGATTGGCCACCAGCACCTTACGAAACATCGTGAGGATTGTAACAGGCCCCGCCGCTCCCCCGCCAACGTCTGCCAGCAGGTGTACCGCGCCATTCGATGCGCGCGTCTTGATATTCTAGAGACGGTAAATTCAATCCCAGGAGTGTTTCCCCATGAGCGATGTGACGCGTCGAAGCTTCGTCCAGACCTCTGCCGGAGTGGCTGCGGCCGCGGCGCCGGCATTTCTCCAGGCACAAAACACCAATAACAAGGTCCGCGTAGGCTGGATCGGCGTTGGCGGCCGTGGCGCTTACTGCCTCAAGGCCATGCTTGAATCGAACAAGGATAGCGTGGTGACCACCGCCGTTTGCGACACTTACGAAGGTGCGCTAAACAACGGCAAGGACATTGTCCAAACGGTCGGCGGCAATACGCCCAAGACCTACAAGGATTACAAAGACCTGCTCGCCGACAAGGATATCGATGCCATCGTCATCATGACGCCAGAGCATCTGCACTTCCCCATGACGATGGATGGCCTTCGCGCCAAGAAGCATATCTACGTGGAAAAGCCCCTCTCCCATCTTGTCGAGGAAGGCTTCCAGATCGTCGACCTCGCCGCCAAGACCGATGTCGTCACCCAGGTGGGTACGCAGAACCGCAGCAACAAGCTTTACCAGGCCGCTAAGGAATTGATCGGCGAAGGCAAGATTGGCGACGTCCACTACGTCCGCGCCTTCTGGTATCGCAATTTTACTGAGAAGCAGTTGGGCGCCCCGCGTCCCTGGCGCTACGTCATCCCTGAGGACACCACCCCCGCCAACACGGATTTCTCCCGCTTCCTCGGCGGCGAGGCCCCTGCTCGTCCCTACAGCAAGGAACGCTACTTTCAGTGGCGGAACTACTGGGATTACTCGAGCGGTATCTCCACCGACTTGCTCGTCCACCAGACCGACATCAGCAACTTCATCCTCTCGAATCCCCTGCCCACACAGTGCATGGCTTCAGGCGGCATCTACCGCTGGAACGACGGCCGCGAAGTGCCGGACTGTCTTTCCGCCATCTACGAATACCCCAACAAGTTCCACCTCAACTATTCGAGCTACTTCGGCAACAAGTACTTCGACTACGGCGAGCAGTTCCTGGGCGATTTCGGCATGATCGAAGTGATCGGACGTAAGAAGCTCCGCTACTTCCCGGAGGATTTCGGTGCCGCCATGAATCCGGAGCGCCTGAAGGGTCTGAAGCCGATGGAACTCGATTACATCAAGGATTTCAGCCAGCCAGACGCTACTCACGCCCACTTCGTGAATTGGGTGAAGGCCATCCAGGGCAAAGAGAAAGCAATCGCGCCGGTCTCCGTCGGGCAGGAAGCGGCCATCCCTGGCCACATGGCCACCCAGAGCTACCGCCGTGGCAAGAAAGTCACCTGGGACGCCAAGAACCGCAAGTTCATCTACGGCTAAACACCTCAATCCACTCTTTTATCCCAAAAGGCCGGAATCGCTCCAATGCGATTCCGGCCTTTTCTCGTGAGCCCTTGTCCCGTCGTGCCGTGAAGTAGATCTCGGGGAAGAGAGTGAATGGCATGATCGGCAATGCTTAAATGAGGACGGCGCGATCCTGCAGGACGATTCCTACATCCGGGTTGGCGGCGTTCACGCGCCGTCGCTGCCAGTAAAAGCTCCACGTGCCGCCTACCGTATCCCGGAAGCCAACAACCGTGACGAGATTGTTGAATCCGGCAGTCTTGTCCACAACGGAAGCGACGTACTGATTCTTGAGCAGGGTCTTATTTACATCGCTTCCCAGAGTCGTGGTGTGATGCTGTGTCAGCTCGTTGAGCGTCTGGCCCTGCGATGCTTTCGTCGGGTCGGTCAGCTTCTTGTAGTTGCCGTGCGTCACAATAGGGGAAGCGCCGGAACTGATCGCCAGCGAGCAGCCGTCCATTGTCGGCGTGAAGAAGAAATCCGCGTCGTTGCCCAATTGAACGCTCCAACAGGAGCCGGAACTCCAAGGCACCCAGTAGGCTTGAATCGGGTGGGCGTATTTGGGTTTCTTGTAGGCGACGGTGAAGGAGTTGGCCGTGGTGGTAATCTCCTGGTCCCGCTGCTTGGTACCCCATTCCTTGAGTTGATAGACGTTTGCCCGCCCCCCGCCGGGAATTTGCGCCCGTTTGGGCGTCTTGAACAGGTCAAAATCGTAAATGCCCGCAGCGACATTTCCCTGCAGGTTGACCGCGACATCTTTGTTCGCGATCCGGCCTCGTTGCGCCAATGTATTCTTGTTCGCGTCAACGTTGGCCGCGGCAATCGGAGCCAGGCTCGTGACAACCACCGTCACTTCGATGATGTTGTCACGCAGAAACCGCAGCTTCTGGTCGATGAATTTCTTATTTGCGCCGCCGGCCATATGGGTGTACCTACTCCGATTTGCAAATTCTGAATTTTTCCATACTATACGACTCTGGGATTGAAGGCGAATTTCTGATCGGCTGGGCCGGGCCGATTTCACAGACGAGCGCGTAGCGGCCATTTGTCAGCCCCGCCCTCGCTTTTCCCCCGGCGCCGCGTGGTCATACAGCCGCGTAGTTACAATGGCTGGATGGCGCGCCGGTCCACCCCACTGCTCTTCCTCATCTGGCTTTGCTTTGCGCTCCGGCTCGTCTTCTATGCCGCCGTTTATCCCATCTGGGAAGGTCTCGACGAGTGGGGGCACATGGCCTATGTCGATCACCTCCGCCAAACCGGTGAATCGCCCACCGCTGAGTTACCCGTTTCCGGCGAGATCGCCGCTTCGCTCCACATGCTGCCCCTGGCCGCGCACCTGCCATCGCTCATCGGCACGGGGACCTCTCACCCCCAGTATTGGCGCCTTCCCCCTGAGGAACGGGCGCTCCGCGAACAGGGCGTCCGGCAGCTTCGCATCGGCCTTGCTCCGCAGCCCGAATTAAATGCCAAGAACTATCAGGCGCAGCATCCCCCGCTAACCTATAGGCTCTTGCATTTCCTTGATCGTGCCTTCGGCTTTGAAGACTTTCCCTCCCGCGTCTATGCTCTGCGGCTTTCGCTCGTCGCCATTGCCTCGCTTTGTCTGCCCTTGCTCTGGATGCTCGCCCAACGCGTGTTTGCCCAACCCTCCCTGGTGCTGCCAACCTGCCTTGGGTTGGCGTTGATGTCGAATTTCGCCGTCTATGTCGCGCGTGTTTCGAACGATGGCCTTGCCCTCACCCTCGTCGCTTTCGCGATGGTCGTCTTCACCACAAAAATGCCATTGGGACACTCGTGGGCCAGAGCGGCGGGCGCGGGTGCCGTCGCCGGGCTGGCTGCCATCGGCAAAGCCTATGGCGTCCTGCTTGTCCCGGTCTATGCCCTTGCCGCGCTTGTTCTCTCCCCCTCCCGCTGGGTGCAACCGCTGCGAAACCTCGGCGCGTTCCTTGCCGCATTTGGCATCGTCGCTGGCTGGTGGTTCGTGCCTACTTTCCTTTCCACGGGCACGCTCTCCGGAGAAGCTCTCGATGTCGCCGCAGCCGCCATCCCCCTCGGCGAGCGCCTCCCCAATCTGCTCCGCATCGATTGGTGGCAGATGTGGCTCTACGGCTCCAGCTCGCACATCTGGATCGGCGGCTGGAGCTTCCTCCTGCTGGACGAATGGCTTTACTGGATCTTCCGGGCCGTGGGCATCCTTGCCCTGGCGGGGCTTTTGCGCGCGGCCTATCGACGTCTGCGGCGCCTTCCGGAACCCGACACTCTAACCCTCCCTGCCTTCTGGGTGGTCCCGTTGCCGTTGGTCGGCCTTTTTGTTCTCGCGATCATCTACCAGGGCTGGCAGATCTTCAGCTCGCATGGTGCCACCACCGCCCTTGGATGGTATCTTTCGAGCGTCGCCAATGCGGAAGCGGTGGTGCTGGTGGCCGGCCTCGGCTATGCCTTTGGCGCAAGGCATGCCTCGAAGCTCGCCGCCATTCTGGCGCTCCTTCTTGCCGCCCTCGATCTGTTCACTGTCAACTTCCTCAGTCTTCCGTATTACGCCGGCTTCACCGTCGTCCTCCCCGGTGCCATGCCCATCCTCAGCCCCGGCCAGTGGCCCTCCGGCGGATGGATGGAGTTTGCCCAACGCCTCTCCAGCAACCACCCCCCCTGGCTCTCCGCCAACATCCTGCTCATCCTTTGGGTGCTCTACCTGGCTGCCACCATCACGTTGATCGTGTTGGCCCTCAAACACCTCCGTCAACCCGCCGCCCAGAAGGCCCTTCCCCCCGCTTGATTGCCATGGGAGACGCAAGCTGCAGGAAGTGTTTGATCACCGAGCCGATGACGCCTTGGCGAAGTCCACCGGGGCAATCACCTTCACTTTGGAAGCCCCGATCATTGGAGTTAGTTCCGGCAGGTCCAGGGTCTCCAGCAAACCGGGGACGATCAGATTCTCCATGCCCCGATGCACCTCCGCGTTCACAAGGTCGTCGAATGACCGCAAGGAGCGCTCGGTGGTGACCGATTTGATCTCCGGGTTGATCGCCGCCGCGAAGAGCATCAGCGGGCCAGCCGATCCCTGCCCGTAAAGCGCGATTTTGTCCGCATCCACTTCCCGCCTCGCTTTGAGAAAGCGAACGGACGCCAAAACGTCGTTCACCTGCATTCCCGCCAGGCTCTCGCCCATCAGCCAGGTGCGCGCCGCAAGCTGATAGAGTGACGAATATCCGCCCTTCTGCGATGCAGGCGCCGCCTCTCCCATGCCACGCGGATCCACCGCAAGAACTACCTGCCCGGCCCGGGCCAGCGCCAGTGCGCTTTGCCCAAGCTGGTCGCTTCCCTTGCCGGCGGAACTCGCAAACACCGTCGCTGGCTTCTTGCCTCCGCCGCTGGGCAGATAGAGAAAGGCCGGGATGGAAACCCCCGCTTCGGTTTCCAGTTCGAGCTTCTCTACCCGCACGCCGCCGATCTCAAAAGAGCCTCTCGATTGCGCGGCCGGCACGGAGTCCAGCGTCCGCATCTGCAGGGCGCTGCGCACAGCGGCGGCATCCAACGGGGTCTTCCGCTGCGCCTGTTCCCGCCTGCGCCGTAGTTCGGCGGCACGCTCCCGATTCAGATCTCTCGTTGTTCGGGTGCCCACGCTACTCAGCAACTGGCCCGTAGAAGTGGCGGCGATGGTTTCGGGGTCTTCCAGCTTAATCGGCACCGTCTCCGGCCCCGCCGCCGTGGAAACGTCGAAGTGCCGCGCGAACCAGCCGTATGCCGCTTCGCGCAGTGGCTCGGTCCAGCCGTGGTTCTGGTCCGCGGTGGCATGCTGGATGTGGCCTTCCTCGCCTAGCACGGTGTAGAAATTCTTTGACTCGGCAAAGGTGCGGCGTGCGCCGGCGATGGGGAAATAATCCCTCAGCGCGGAGGAAATCAGATAGGGGCGCGGCGCCACGGCGATCATGAAATCGCTGAAGTCGAACCCGTCGCGAAGCCAGTTGGCGGTTACCTGTTCCATATCCTGCGGCCCGGGACCCGCCCACAGCTCCCGCCACGTGGTGGGGTAGCAGGAAGCGATCACGCCAGCCAGCCTGGGGTCGGCAACGCCAAGGTAAGCCGATTGCGTGCCCCCGCCCGAGTTGCCCGCAACCACAATCCGCTCTGGGTCGATCTCCTTGCGAGTCAGCATGTAGTCAAACGCGCGGATGCCGTCCCACACCGAGAAATACCGGGGCAATGCTCTGCCCGGTCAGCAGACACTGCATGCCCGTCATGTTATGTTCGGCCACACCCGCGCCCACCGTCGATTTGCCGGTCTTGGGGTCAAGGTATTCGTAGCGTTCCCCCTGTCCCGGAGGGTCGAAGGCAAACACCGCCACTCCCCGCCGCGCAAGGGTCTGCCAAACGGATTGGTAGGTCTCGCCACCCTTGCCAGTGGCCGCGTGCCCGGCGGTTCCCAGCATAGCCGGGAAAGGCGCTTTACCGGTCTTGGGCAGATACAAATTGGCAGTTACGCGGAAGCCCGGCAGCGATTCGAAAATCACCTTTTCGATCACGTAGCCATCGCGATCAACCTTTCCGGTCACCTTCGCGTTGAGAGGGGTTTTCTCTGTGGGCAATCCGCCTATTCCCTTCACGAACGCCTCGCGCACAAGCCGCTGCCGGGCAAGAACGGCGTCTCTCGTAGTCAGGCCCGCAACGGCCTTGTCCCGCTGCACGCGAGTTGCTTCAAAGCGCTCGCTCAACAGCCCATTGAGCGCTTCGGCATAGTCTCCCCCTACCTTTTCCGTGCCTTGAGAAAACGCCGCTATCGCCAGTAGCGGAAGGACGAACCAAATGGAACGTTGCATTGCTCTCGCTCCTTCTCTGCTGTCTAGAATTGCAACTTCAAAGCAAATTGGATGATCCGGGGTTCAGCCGTCCCCTCGATGCGGCCCAGCCGCGTCGCATTGTTGGCCAGCGAAAACGGATTGTTGAAGTTGGCGCGATTAAAGGCGTTGAAGAACTCGCCGCGGAACTGAAGCCGCGCTTTCTCCATCACGTTAAAGTTGCGCACCATGCTGAGGTCGAAGTTCGCGGCGCCGGGGCCACGCATCAGGGAGCGAGGCGCGTTGCCGAAGGTGCCCAAAGTGGCCACGCGGAACGCGGCCGGGTTGAAATAGCGAGTCAGCCATTCCTGTTTCGGCCGGTCATCAGCGAGGTTTGGGTCCCCAATGATATCCGCGCGATCGGCGCCAATGCCGCTGAGTGCCCGGTCAGAACCCGAGTTCACCGTGTAGGGAAAGCCATTGCGGAGCGTGACAATGCCAGAGGATTCCCAGCCGCCGAAGAGTGCGCGCAGCACGGGTTGCTTATCCTTTAGGGTAGGCAGCGCCCATACGTAGCTGGCCACAAAACGATGGGGATTATCGAAATCGGAACGCCCCCGATTGGCGGAGCGATCCAGCGGATTGGGAATGGAGCCTGACTGGCCCGGCACGGTGTCTTCCGACAAATCGTCAATTGAAGCGGACCACGTATAGTTCGCCTCCACGCTAAAGCCGCTGCTCACACGCCTCTCCAGGGACATCTGCAACGCGTGGTAGTTCGAGTTGCTGCCGGCGTCGGCCATCAGGATGGCGCCGAAATCGCCGTAGGGCCGCCGCTGCTGCGTGTTGCCCGTCGCGGCACCAGGTCCAAAGCGTGCAAAGTTGAGATCGCGGTTATAGTTCAGATGCCGCCCCAAGTTGCCCACGTAACTTGCCCGGGCCACGGTGTTCGATATCACTTCGCGCTCCACCGTGAAATTGAAGCCCTGCATGAAGCTAGGCCGGAAGCCCTGGCTGAACGTACCCAGTTGACCAAGCGGCGTCACAAAACTGGCATCGCGCGGAGGATCGAACGGCGCGAACGACGCCGGAAACGGATTCGGCACCGAACCGAAGGGATCATTGAAAGGCACACCGAAAGTGGTGATCTGCGGGCTGAACGGCGCGGCGTTCACGAACCCGTTATAGAGAACGGTGAACTGCGGATTCCAGAACATCCCGCCTCCCCCGCGAATCACGGTCTTGCCGTTGCCAGGGTTCCACGCGAAGGAAACGCGCGGAGCTACGGCCCCCTTGTAGCTTGGAAATCCGCCTTCGGGGCAACCTGGGTCTCCACCGTTGAGGTAGCCAAGCGGGGCATTCGGGAAGCGGGTGGATTGCACGCCAGGGTCGAAGCACTGCACTCGGCCCAGGGCGTCGGCGTAGGGGAAGACCGGGTCCCAGCGAACGCCCCCGGTTAGGGTGAGCGTGGGCGTGGCCTTCCAGTTATCCTGCACGAACAGGCCGAAGCGGTTGCCGCGCAGGTCTTTGTACTCGCCGCCCCCCTGCCAGAAGCGGAACACGTTGCCGGTGATGAAATCGGCCATCGCGTTTCCAGTCAGTGACCCGTTGAAATCGAAGTTCCCCATCGTGCGGAAGTCGTTGCGAATCTCGTTGCGAACGCGAAGATACTCGCCGCCAAATTTCACTTCGTGGCGGCCCTTGATCAGTGTGAGCACATCGTTGATTTGCCAGTCGTGGTCGTCCCGCTCATAGTTCCAACCGGGACGGGCCGTAAAGTTGCCCTGAACCGCCATCACCACACTCGGCGTCTCCTTTCCGACGATGCCGGTCACGCCGGCGCGCGCGAAATCAATGGGAAGGTCCACGCCGGTCCAATCGTTGAAAATAAGCTGCGTGCGCAGCGCGAAGGTGAGATTGTTGATGACGGTGGGGCTTACCGTCCAGGCATCGCTCACCGTCAACTGGCGGTAGGGCTGGCTGCTCTTTCCGATATCCGACGAAAACATCGATGCAAGGTCGGAAGTGTCGCCGGTGAATGGCCTCGAAAAATTCCGCCAGAAGACGCGGCCGCTGATGCGGTGCAAGCCCAGGTTGTAGTCGCCGCGCAGCGTGTATTCATGTTCGTCGGGCCGCAACGGTGCACCCACAAAGCGTTCGCCGGTAGCGCTGCTGGGCACGGGAATATGTTGAAGAAAGTTTTTCGTGACATTGCTGATGCGATCCGTCGGAATTCGATTTCCTGGGAAAGGCTGTCCCGTCAGAGGATCTCGAATCGTTCCGCTCAGCGCCGAAAAATCGCCGTTGCGCATCGCGGCGGTGGGCAGAAATTGCCGCGTAACGGCCGGGTCGCTGCGCAGCAGCGTTCCCTGGTAGCCGAAAAAGAAGAAGGCTTTGTTGCGCACAATCGGACCGCCAATCGTGCCGCCGAACTGGTTGCGTTTGAGAGTGTCGCGGCGGGGAGCGAAGAATGGCCTCGCATTAAACTGGGCGTTCCGAACAAAGTGAAACAGCGACCCGTGAATCTCGTTCGTACCCGACTTTGTGACAACGTTGACCACCGCGCCCGAAGCATTGGCATACTCGGCGCTGAAGTTGTTCTTCTGCATGCTGAATTCCTGCACCGTGTCCGGGTTGGGGAAAATGCCGCTGAAGTTCCGGTAGGAGTTCGTGTTGGTGCCGCCGTCCAGGTTGTAAGCCACCCCGTTCCCACGCGTTCCGTTCACCGCAAACGCGTTGCCTTCACCCGTGTTAGTGCTGCGGGGGATGACACCGGCCTGGATGGAAAGCAACTGCGTCATATCCCTGCCGTTGAGCGGTAGCCCGACGATCCGCTGCTCATCCACCAATCCGCGAAGGGCGCCACTCTGCGATTCAAGAAGAGGCACTTCTCCGCTTACCGTCACCGTTTCCGCCACGCTTCCCAGTTGCATCGCAAAATCGATGCGGGCGATCTGATCGACGGTCAACGTAATCGCTTCCCGGCCTGACGCGCGAAAGCCCTCCGCCGTAGCCAGCATCCGGTATGCGCCGGGCGGCAGCAGCGGCACGATGTAGTAGCCCTCCGCGTTTGTCTCACTCTTGCGGACGATACCCGTCTTCTCGTTCGTCACTTCAATCGAGACGTTGGGCATCACCGCATCGCTGGCGTCGACAACCCGGCCCACGATCTGCGCTGTCTGGGCGAATGCGCCCACCGCCAAAAGCAGGCTGACGAAAGTCAAACAAAGTATGCGTTTCATCGCGGTCTTATCCTTCTCGTGTCGTTCAAACATCCGTGTGCCTTCGCACGTCCTCGGCGAGCAGGGCGTAGGCAGCGGGCAGTGCAATCGTCCCTGGGGAGATTCACTTACTTGTCTTAAGAAACTATCTCAGTCTTTCCCGGCATTGCAAGCGTTCCCATTTGCGCAAGTTAAGGAAGAGAGGACACACCACAGAAATCTACAACTCGCTGCCCACCAGAGCTGAGATGTTCGCTTGTTCCCTCGGCCTATTGCAACGCGCGGAGCGCCCGCCGCAGCGCCGCGGGGTCGTCCGTGAATAGATACTCCGGCTTTGCCCGCAGCGCCGGAATCACTTCGCCGGCGGTGCCGGCTTCCACATTGAGCAGCAACGCACAACCGCTATCTCTCACCCGCAAGACGAGTTGCTCTCCACTCCCGCTCGCGCTTGGCTTCAGCCATTCCGGCCACAGGCGAATCACGTTCACGGCGGCCGCGGCGAAAGCCCTGATATCTTCAGGCTTGGGAATCAAGCCGGCTTGCCGCGTCTGCGGCAGATGGCGCCGGTAGTAGACCGCCGCCGCCACGGAACGAACCCCCAGGATTGTCTCTTTGGGATCGCCCCAGTGCCGCAGGTCTTCCACCACCTGCCTGGCATAGCCCTCATCGCCGTCTTTGAGGTCGATAAAGACGACGATGCGCCCCTTCGCCAGGTTGAGGATTTCCGAAAACGTGGGGATTCGCTCGCCCTCATATCCCGCGCCGAACCAGCTGCCCGCGTCGAGTTTACGTACTTCCTCTAAAGAAGTCGATTCGATGCTTCCGCTCACGCCTGTAGTGCGATCCAAGGTCCCGTCGTGGAAGCTAACCAGATGGCCATCGTTGGTGAGCCGCAAATCGATCTCGATGGCATCCGCTCCGGCTTCGATCGCGCGGCGATACGCGGAAAGTGTATTCTCCGGGCGGTCGGCGCTCGAGCCCCGGTGCGCAATGATCCCTCGCACACCCCGAGCCGCCGAACGCGCGGATCCTCCGTCGCGTTCACTGTCGAAAGCGCACCGCAAACGATTGCCGCCACCAGCCTGGTCACCCCGTTCACGCCCCCATTATATGGCGCCCCGAGCCATCGGGACGGGGAAACTTGCGGTCGGGTGGTGCGTCGTTGGCGTCGCTTTGCGGGGCTCTTTGGAATGGGGACACCCCGGCGGGTTGGGCGGCGGTTTCCACACGTTCCACACTTTCCGGGAAGCGTGGAATCGGTAGCTGCGGAGGGACCGAGGAAGGATTTCGCAAGTCCTTAGAAGCTGAAGCGCAGCTGGAATTGAAGGTGCCGCGCGTTTCGAGTGTTGCTGATCCGGCCGGAACAGGACAAGGCGAGGTTTCGGCTCGGGGTCGGCAAACTGCGGGGTATTGAGCAGGTTGATGGCTTCGGCACGGAACATGAGGGCTCTCTCGGAGCTAGCTCTCCAGGTGCGGGAGACGGCTGTGTTGACGTTGGCAATACGGCCTTTGCGGAATGTGTTCCTGCCGATGTTGCCGCGCAAGTCAGTGGGCTCCATAAACGGAATGCCGAACGCGGCAGCAGTTGCGTGGAAGTGTCTGGATCGCCGATCGTCCGGCCGAGGACGGAGGGGTCCACGACATGAACACAGTCGCCATATTCGCCATCCACGTTGCCAAATCCTGGGGCATCTGAACCGGCAAAGACGGGGAATGGCGTACCCGACTTAAGCAGGAGCACGGAATTTCCCCAGGGATCCGAAAGTGTGCCTGACCCAAGCGGGCTGCCGAGGCCAATGGCTGAAATTCATAGGCTCCGCGCATCAGGAATGCGTCGGGTTGATGAAAACTGCTCAGCGCTCGTGTGTTATTTAAAGGCATCCGCCTCCCCTGAGGCGCAAGGGCCCCGAACGCCCGTGCCGGTAGCGGCGTAGTCCCCGGCGAGATCGATCGCTTACTTGAACCAATACGCCGCCTCAAAGCTCCATCGCCGCCATTGCGGAACGATAGCCGAAACGCGTGCAGCATCGTAGTAGGCACGGGACACCGTCAGGACCTGGAGCACCTGGTAGAAGTTTGGATCCGCCGGCGCTGATTCACGGTTGCCATAGGTCTGCGGGATACCATCCACGATCGCGGCTCGATTTGCCAGCAGGATGAAGAGTTTCCAAGTCCGGCTGCCGACGTACCCCAGTTGAAGGCTTAGTTGCCACGACGGGTCTGGTTCCCAACTGAAGTTGAACTGCTGTGAATACGGGCAACGAGGTCAGGGGAGATGCGGATGACACTACTGCGGGAGTTGGGCGGGAGGTTGCCAATTCGCCAAACCGGCAAGCGGATCGGCGAGATAGGGCTCGTCGACGTTGATTCCGATATTTCCCGGAATGAAACGGACCTGCCCGTAAGTGGCTGGAAAAATCTGGCCGTAATGGATGCGGTCAGCCGCCGCGAAGGACGCCCCAGCGTCCTGGTGCGCGGTAGGCAAAGCCGAAGCTGGGAGCGACATTGTTGCAGTCGCAATCGTATGGGACGACATCGATGGCGTTCGCTTCCACAGGCCTGGTATTGGGTTCGAAGCGGAGGCCGAAGCTCAAGGTGAGATTGCGAGTCGCCATCCCCGCTGGTCGCCCGCATGATGGCCATTTCCCAATTGCGAAAACCGCGCCCGGTATCGCCGATGGCGATGCTGTAGCGTGTCGGCCGTCCCCATGCGCAAGTTAGTGATAGCGTCTCGCCCGAAGTTGTCGCCAAAGCGAAAGGTGCCGAGATGGTTGTTGGCCTGGCGCCCATTGAACTGCCGCCTTAGCATGGAAAACCCGGCGGTGAGGAGTGGCGCCGAATCTGGCGGAAGTGACCGGCGTAGCGATAGTCGTTGATCGCCCGATGACAGGAACAGCGTGGTTTCGTTCCCAGGCGCTGAATGATGAAGATGGAAACCACTGCCCCAGGGCATTCGCTTCCGGCCTGAGGACGGTGCCGACGCGATCAAAACCCACGGAGAAATCGGTGGTGGTCTGTGGGGTCCACGCGCAGGTACCAGGTGAGGCGAGCGGTGTGATTGCGAATTTCGCTATCCGGGATTTGTCCGGCGACCGGTGAAGCCTTCACCGTCTGTGCGGTGAATCCATAGCGAAGCACAAGGTGGTTATCGGGGCTGATGCCCTGGTCAAATATTCCGCCGATCCGATCGGTGTCGATTTGCTGGGGCGAATTTGTATTGAGTGCGCGGTCTCCAATGTCTGGCCGGTTGGGCAGTTGCTCTGGATAGGCGGCGAGCAAGCTGAGCACGATGGGCAAGACCGGGGGATTGTTCGTAAGGGGGGTTCGTTCCTGGGCATTCGGAACGCAACACATTGCCATTCACCCAGCCACGGACCCGTTGCTGGGTGGCGTCTACGGAGAAGTGCGCACCTTTCCGAGAGGGAAACGAGCACATTGAATCCATAGTTGTTCTCGCGGGCTGGCCGCACGCCGCCCACTTGAAAAAACAAACGGGCGCTGAAGGTGCTGTTGTTATGGATGGCGAACAGATTTCCATGGATAGCGGAAGCCACGGTTGGCGTGTCGTGGATTGGGGCTTGGACGCACTCCGTATTCCGCGCCGAAGTATTTCCTCTGCGGTTCAAAGACCACAACTAGAGTGGCTGTAGCGCCGACCCGGGTGTTCATTTCGCGAAGAGCATTATTGTCTATTGGATTGAACTTCACATTCTCATTGCGGTGGCTTTCTCCCGAGGCGGTATCCGTCTGGCCAAGAAGATTGAGTTGGGTGCGTTCCGCCGTAAGTTCCTGTTCAGCGGAGGGAGGCTGCTGGGGGGCGGATGTGGCGTTGTCTGGTTGTCCGGACGCGCGATTCGAGCTGGTTCTTGCGGATTCCACCGGCTGCCCGGGAGGCTGAGGGGCCGGCGCTCAAGCTGCCCGCGAGTCGCGAAGCGCAAAGCATGTTCGAACAGTAGATGGGCTCACCACAAATCGAGGAAGGCCTTCGCTCCTGAGGACGCCGGGACTTGCTGGAGATTTGGTTCGCATCTTGCCACGCCGATGGCAGACTTCGCGCTAACCGCAGTCTCTAAGTCTATGAATAAATGCTTGCGCACAACGTAGCTGGGATTTGCACCACCCGTCCCTTTCTTGACTGTGATGTTCACTGAACGATTCTGCCGAGCCACGAATCGACGCTGAATCTATCCATCGCCACGGCGATCGAATGCGGCAGCGGAGGAAAGATGCGGATTGCCTTATCCCGGCGCGAGTTTGCCAGACTGTCGGGCGGTCCGTTCTTGGCGGGTTCGCCGTCATGGCTTCAGCGCAGCGACGGCTTGCCCAGCGGACGCGGCCGAACGTCATCGTGATCCTCGCCGACGATCGGGCTACGGGGATCTTTTGGCCCATGGCGGCCACCCGGCTTCGAAGGTGGGAGGGAAGTTCCAGACCTGGCTCCGATGCAGATCTGTTCCCTACGCTACTCGATCTTTGCGCGCTTCCGAAGCCGGTGAACGATGACCGGACGGCATGAGTCTCGCGGGTCTACTCCAAACCATCCACAGTATTGGCGGAGCGGATCAGAAGTGCAATTCAGCAGATGCCCGGCGAAGGAGTGCCTTCGCGACCAAGGAAGGACGATGCCGCGGTGATGATGGGGAAGTGGAGGCTGATCGGCGGCAACGAACTACAACCTGCAGGAAGATCCGGGCCAGGAGCGCAACGTGTTCGCCGCGCATCCCGGGATCGCGGGACGAATGCAGCGCCGGTTAAGGACGGTGGTGGGCGCAGGTGGCTCCGCACCTTGATACGTTTCTACCTGTGGTGGTTGGCTCTCCTCGAGAAAACCCGGTGCTGGTTTCTGCTTGCGAGTGGGCCGATGTGTTTCTCGACCAGGGTACGCAGGTGCGTCGCGGAGTGCGCAGACGGGGTATGGCACTTGGACGTGACGGTCGGCGGCAGGTACAAAATCGCGTTGCGGCGCTGGCCGAGGGATTGCGATGCCGCGATTGCGGGAGGCGTTCCCGCCCATGAGTGGAGAGTAGGCCGTTATCTGCGGAGGGCGTCGCGCTGCCGGTAGTGGGGGACGCGTCTGCGGATCGGCAGCTTTGATCGCACGGTGGATGTCGGCGCGGAGGATCGTGAAGCGCTCTTTGCGCTTAGCCTGCCGCCGACGTCTGATCCGGCGTGGTTTCTCGATGCGGGGCCGGGCGGGAATCACGCAGGCGCCTACTATGCCTATGTGGAGCGGATTTCCGGCGTATAAGCGACCTGGGAATGGGAGTGCGGGATTCACTTCCGGGAGTGAGGTGAGCCATCGGAAAACCGGGAACGGGTGGATCGCATATACTGGCCGCGATGGCTCTCGATCCTGCATTGCGTCGATCGAGCGAACTCACGTTCGTTGAGCCGGTTATCGCGCCGGGCGTTTCTGGGGGCCGGCGTTCCGTTGCTGATGCGCGCGGCGGAGCGCGAGCCGATGTCCTTCTGTTGCTTCGGCGACAACTGGGCGGCGCCCCATGCCTCGGCGCTGGGCGACCCGTGGCGAAAACGCCCCATTTCGACCGGCTTTGCCGCGAAGGCGTGCTCTTCAGGCATGCGTTTGCCCCCAACCCCTCATGCTCGCCTTCGCGCTCCAGTTTGCTTACGGGCAGAGAAACGCACCGGCTTCGCGAGGCAGCGAGCCTTTATGGCACGCTGGACGCCGATTTCCCCCGGTACCCGCAAGCGCTGGAAAAGGCGGGCTACACGATGCGGTTTGCCGGGAAAGGATCGGGGCCGGGCACTGCTGCCCCGGAGCCGGGCCGGGGCTAGCCGGAACCCGGCGGGTGACGCCCATGAGAGCTTTGATGCGTTTCTTGCCGCACGCCCTGCGGGCCAGCCCTTCTGCTTCTGGTTCGGCAGCCGCGATCCGCATGTTCCCTGGAATCGGGGAGCGCAGTTTAAGGCGCGGATGGATGCCTTGGCCGGTACGCATACCCGGCCACCTGCCCGATAGCCCGGCGGTTCGCGAGGATATGCTCGGCTACTACGCAGAAGTGGAGCAGTTCGATTTTGAGTGCGGGCAGATGATCGAAACGCTTCGCGCACGGGGCGAACTGGAGAACACCCTGGTGGTGATGACCAGCGACAACGGCTGGCAACTGCCCAGGGGCCTGGCCAATTGCTACGACCTTGGTGTCGCATCCCGATGGCGATGCGGTTTCCTGAACGCATTCGACAGGGCCAGGTCCGGGAGAGATTTCGTCACTCTGTTTGACTTGGCCCCCACCTTCTGGAGGCCGCAGGATTGCGCTGCCTCCGTTTCCATGGACGGCCACAGCCTGTTCGGCCGCCAACGGCGCGACGCTGTTTTTCTGGAGAGGAACGTCACGCCAACGTCCGCCGGGGAGACCTGAGTTATCCCGTCCGTGGCATCCGTACCCGCACTCACCTCTACCTCCGCAACTTGGGGACCGGATCGCTGGCCGGGCAGGAAACCGGAATTCTACTGGGCGGTGGGGCCGTATGGCGATGTCGACGACTCGCTTCTTTGAAGCAGCTTCTACTGAGGGAGAAGCCTCAGCCCTACTTCGACCTCTGCTTTGCAAAGAGACCGCCGGAAGAACTTTACGACCTGCGCCAGGATCCTGAGCAGCTAACGAACTTGGCCGAGGACCTGAAACTGCGATCGCTAAAACGGCAGCTTGCCAGGCGGGTGGAGCGGTGGATGAAAAATACCCGGAGACCCCAGGGCCAATGGCCCTACGGGATTTTGGGACGAGGTTACCTACACCGGAGCGAAGTTTCAGGGAGCCCCGCGACTGAGGCGAAAGACATAAGGGCCGGTGTTTCGACACCCGAACGGATCGCTTCTCGCCTTCAGGTATTCGCCAGACTTGGAATCGTCAGCTAGAATAGAGAATTGCGCCTTTACGCAGATTCCGTGCGGCAGGACGAAACCGGGGTTACGCGGTAACCGTCTCGGAGTTCGCTATTCGGGAAAGGAAGCTCGGCCTTCATGGTGTTTTTCAAGCCGCTGGGCTTGTTCGGGATGGTTTTGTGCGCCCTGGTGTCTCCCATGTCACTAGCGGCCCAGCAGCCCCAACAAACTCCACAGAATCCGCAAAATCCGTTCGAAACGGTCCCCCAAACTCCCTCTTCCGCGACTCCCCCCGCCGCGAACCCCTTTGAAACTCCCACGACGGAGGCTGCGGAAAAGCCCGAAGAGCAGACCGCTGACCGCAACCGGATTGAAGCGATTGATTTTCGTGGCGCCAGGCGCATCCCTCAGGCCACTCTGCGCGCCCTCATCTACGCCAAGAAAGACGACGTCTTCGATGAGCAGGCTCTGCGCCGGGACTTCATGCTGCTCTGGAACACCGCGCGCTTTAGCAATACGT
>JAXHKT010000025.1:0-71240 GCA_034522975.1 Bryobacterales bacterium | reverse complement strand
ATGCCGGCGCTAAACGATCATATTGCTTGGCAACTGCGCGTGGAGCGCTTGCTCTGGGTGGTAGGCGACACCAAGGCTGCGGTGGCCGGCTGGGAGAAAGTGAATCTCATCGAAACGATGCCGGCGCAGGACTTGGTTGCCGATCTCAGGTATCGTGGCGATCCCGTGAAAGCGAAGCTGCGTTGGACGGTGGCCCGCGTGGGCGATACGATCGTCGATTTTGTGGAACCCCGGGAAGGGAACAATGCCTTCTCCGCTTTCCACAAAAGTCACAAAGACGGAGTGATGGCGCTGGTGCATCGCGTGGATGACATGGCCGCGCTGGAGCGGGAGATCGAACGTCATCAGGGCCCTTGGCGTGCGCGTGCTTCAGGATTACCGCATACCCGCGGCGGGAGGCGAATCGCGCTACGTGCTGTTTGATACCGAAGCTGGCGGCAAATACGTGCTGGGCCTGGTGGCGGTGGGGGGAGCCGGGTATCCCAAGGCTCTGCGCCCGCCCCCGTTGAAAGCCAACGCCAGGAAAGTTACGCAATATGCATTCGCAGTGAAAGACCTCCATGCGGTTTCGGCCTATTGGGAGAAGCTGGGTTGGCCGGCGATGGCCATCACCAATCCGGACTTGCTGGAACTCGAATATCGCGGCAAGCCGGAATCGTTTGCGATGGAGCTGGGCTGGTACCGGCATACCAAAGTGCCCTACGAGTGGATTTTATCGACCAAGGAACCGAACGTCTATGCGGACCACATGAGGGTGCATGGCGAGGGGGTCCACCACCTGGCGTTTAATGTCCCGGACATGGACGCCGCCACTGCCGACTGGGCGCGGCGCGGTTTCGCCACATCGCAATCCGGCGCTTGGGGCGAAAAGGGCAAACCCGGCTCCGGGCGCTTTGCCTACCTGGATACGCAACGCAACGGCGGGATCGATATTGAGCTTCTTTGGAACTACCGCGCAACGGCGGAATAGGGCGAATCCGGTTGTGTAGCGGTTACCATAGGGATCGCCTTGCCTTCTTTTTCGAGCGCCGCTACTACGCGGGCAAGGTCCTCTTGCAGCTTGGCGAGGCAATCCCTCATCTCCGCTTCCTGAATTGTGTTCTCCTTGGCACCCTTCTCTAGATCTGCCGCGAGATGCTGCAATCGAGTGGCCCCAATGTAGCCGCTCGAACCCTTGATGGTGTGGGCTTCGTGAAAGACGGTGGTCAGCTCCTTCTTTTCTATCGCTCCGGCAATCACTTCAAGACGTGCGCGGATGTCGTCAAGGGCCGGCCAGATCATGTGGCTATAAATATCCACGTCTGAGCCTTCGGTGAGCTGTTGGAAGGTGGCGATTACTTTGGGGTCCAAGGCGGGTTCTTCCACCATTGCGGCCTCCACATCGATGGTCTCCGTCTGCCTGTCGGCGGGGCCGTCGACGCAGTAGCGTTCGAGGACGTCCTTCAAATGGCGGGCCTGTAGCGGAAGCATCAGGAACTCGTCCACCCCTGCTTCTCGCATCGTTTCTTCGGCTTTCGTAGAGAGGATCTTCACCAGGGCCACCACCGAAGTGCGGTGCAGCTTGCCCGATTCCTGCTTTCGCAAGCGGCGGACGAAGCTGATGGCATCAAAGCGCGGGTTCTCCACGTCCAGCAGCAGCACGGAATAGCGGCGGGAAAGCATCAGGCTCTCGCAGTAATCTTCCGTGCTGGCAATCTCGCCCCGGTATCCCAGGCTGGACATCAGGTAAATGGTGAGACGCTGATGCACCCAATCGGTTTGCGAAATCAGGATGCGGCCTTTGGCTCCGCTATCGGATTCAGGCGCCACGCGGTCGGCCTGGAAGGCTTCCAGACTTTCATCCAGGGGAAGGTTGGGGGTGAACTCGCGGATTGCTTTGAGCACCACCTCCTGCACCTTCGCCGAGCGGAGGGGCTTGCTGAGCAAAGCGGAAACCATCAGATCCTTGAGCGCGGCGCGATAGGCGCTGCGGCGGTAAGGGGTGACCAAAATCAGGCGCACTTCGACGTTTGAGGTAAGGCGGTTGAGGCTGGCCACAGTTCCTTCCGGCCCGGTGGCAAGGGCCTCGGCTTCGGCAACCAGGACGCGCACCGATGGGCCGCTGGCGGGCTTGCGCAACAACGCGCGAACGGCTTCGCTGGCATCGTGGGGAGTCTGGACGCTCATGCCCCAGGAGCCCATTTGGCGGCACAGAGCCTCTCGCAGATGGGGATTGATGCAGTAGACGAAGATTGGCCGGTCAGTGAGTTTGCTGACGTCTTCGCGCGGCTGGGGATCCGGGGGAAGACCAAAATCCGCGGTGAACCAGAAGGTGGCACCCTGGCCGGGGGCGGAATCCACGGCAATGTCGCCGCCCATCAGCGCGACCAGTTCCTGGCAAATCGCCAGGCCGAGACCGGTGCCGCCGAACTTGCGGCTGTTGGAGGCATCCACCTGGTAGAAGGGCTTGAAGATGTGCGGCTGGCGGTCCGCCGGAACGCCCACACCGGTGTCGGAAACCTCGAAATGCAAACGGCCGCGGCGCTTGTCCATTTCAATTGCCGCGACAAAAAGCTGGATGCGCCCCTCATGCGTGAACTTGAGCGCGTTGTTCAAGAGATGGTTGAGCACCTGGCGCAAACGCAGCGGGTCTCCCACCACGTTGATGGGCACTTCTTCGTCGATGTGGCAGAGGATCTCGACGTTCTTCACCTCGCCGCGTTCGGCAAAGGATTCGATGATGTCGTCCAGCAACTGGTGGAGGTTGAAGCGTTCGATCTCCAGTTCCAGCTTGCGGCTTTCGATTTTCGAATAGTCGAGGATCTCGGTGAGCACTTCCATCAGCGAGACGCCTGAATTGCGGGCGATGTCGGCATACTCGCGCTGGTCTTTGCTGAGGTCGCTTTCGAGCAGCAAACCGAGCATTCCAACGATCCCGTTCATCGGCGTGCGGATCTCGTGGCTCATGTTGGCCAGAAACTGGCTCTTCGCTTCAATCGCGCGCACGGCTTCGTCGCGGGCGGCCATCAGTTGCTGGGCCAGGTGGGTGAGGGAGGTAGCCTGCTTCTCAGCCTGTTCGCGCGCTTCCTGCAGGCTGCTGATGTAATGCTCGCGGTCGTCCTTGAGGATCTTTCTTGCGGTGATATCGGTGAGGCTGCCGTAGATCACCAGAGGCTTGCCGTCCGCGGCCTGGTCGTCACGCCGGGCGTAGAACTCGCACCAATTCACGCCGCCATTGCGCCGCAGAATACGAAGATCCTGCCGCATGGAACGCTTCTCACCGTCGACGATCTTTTCGAAATCCTCGACAAAGGCGTGGATGTCGTCCTGATCGATAAACTCCACCAGGGATTTATTCAGGCTGCCGGCGACGGGGAACCCCGCGAGGTCTTCCCAGGCATCGTTCAGATAGTGGAAGCGCCCGGCTTCGTCTAATTCGAAGACAACATCCTTGAGGCACGCCAGCATGTGGTGCAGGCGGTCTTCCAGGAAATCCGGCTCTTGCGGTTCCTCTCGAAACTCGCGAAGCCGGAAGGAATAGAGGGCGGGGTTGGAATCGGCCACGGCGCCTTCAAAGGCGATCAGAATCGCCCGAGGCGAGCCGCTGGCGGAAGCGAAATCCGTGCGGTGCTCCGAAAGGACCGTTCCACGCTCCGCTGCGGTGTTGACGAAATGAAGAAGGTCGTGGCGCTGGGGCAGCACCGCGAAATCGATCAGGGAGCGGCCGACGAGCGGCTTCTTTTCACTGCCAAACAGCCATTCGGCACCGGGGCTGATGTGGCACACTACCGCCTGCTCATTCAGCAGACACGACGCCTCGAGCGGGGCGTGATCCCGCTTACGAGCCGTGCCTGTCGCATTCGATCCGCTCGGCCCGGCCGGATCGAAGTTCACATTTGGCAGCGAGGATGCCACTCGCGTTTCGCTCCCCAGCGAATTGAAAGTCTAGGCGGCGGATATATTGCCCGAATGGGATCGACAACAACATCCCGGACAGCCGCCACTACCCTATTGTTTCCTAGAATGGACAATCACTTGTAGAAAAAGGAAAGCGAAGCCGGGGGAGAACGGCTCCGCGTTTCGCTTTAGTTTCGCCTAAAACTGCCCAGAAGTACTAAGCGGATTCGACGTAGGACTCTGTTTCAAGAACAGTAGCGATTCCGTGAAGAATGGAAGCCACCCGAACGGCGGCAAGCACCGTCTCCTCGGTGAGGCCCTTTTCCCGCAGCACCCGCTCATGGCTATCGACGCAAGTTCCGCAACCGTTGATGGCGGAAGCGGCAAGGCACCAGAGTTCGAAATCCACCGGATCGGCCCCGTGCGTACGGATGGCATTCATCCGCAAGCGGGAGGGCATGTCCTTGTACTTTTCGTTCGAACTGAGGTGGCCGAAGCGAAAGAAGATGTTGTTCATCCCCATCACCGCCGCTGAGGCCTTGGCCCCTTGAAAGGCTTCGGGACTAAGGTGCGTGGCGGCTTCCGGCAACAACTCCTCAATCAGGATTCCGTTTCGGCAAGCCATTGCGCAGGCCACCACGGTGCCCCAGAACTGGGATTCGTTGAGCTCCGTCTGCCGCAACAGGCTGGTAAGGTTCAGGCGAAGATCCTTCGCATAATCGGGGATCAGTTCCGCCAGGTTTTCTACGGGCATGATGCTTCTTTTCCAGAGACGCTGGTTGCCTGGTTAGCCAACCTTGATCGTCTCTTCCCCCTTCTTCCAGTTGCAGGGGCAGAGTTCGTCGGTCTGCAGGGCGTCAAGGACGCGCAGCACTTCCTCCGGATTGCGGCCCACGGAAAGGTCAGTCACCATCGTAAAGCGAACCACGCCCTGGGGATCGACGATGTAGGTGGCACGTTGAGCGACTCCGGCGTTGGGATCGAGAATGCCCAGTGCGGCAGTAAGTTCCCGCTTGGTGTCGGCGAGCATGGGGAAGGGAAGCTTCTTCAAATCCTCATGGTGAGTCCGCCAGGCGTGGTGCACGAAGTGAGAATCGGTGCTCGCTCCGAGCAGTTGCGCGTCGCGGTCGGCGAAATCGCCGGTGAGTTTGCCGAAGGCGGCAATCTCGGTGGGGCAGACGAACGTAAAATCCATCGGCCAGAAGAAAATCACCTGCCACTTACCGGCAAAGTCGGTATTGTCGATGGTCTTGAATTCCTTGCCCTGCTCCAGGCTTACGCAAGCCTCCAGGGAATATGCGGGGAATGAATGACCCACACCAATCATAAATGCTGACCTCCTCAAGATATGCAAACGGAAAAAAGCCGCGCTCGGTCGTCGCCAGGCGGGACCTATCGTGATTCCACGACCCACTCTATCGTGGATGCTCCCACTGCCTAAGCAGTGACAATTTTCGCTCTAGGCGTACTGCGGATCGGGTTTGTCGGCATCGATGCCCAGTTCGCCGAGCGCCTTGACGGCCACAGACTTATCGATCTTGCCATCGCGCGCCAGCCGCGCCAGCGCCGTGTAGGCGATGTGCTCGGCGTTGTTCTCAAAGTGACGCCGCAAATACTGGCGGTTCTCACTGCGCCCGAATCCGTCGGTGCCCAGCGTTTCCAGCCGTCCAGGCAGCCACGGCGAGAGCTGATCCACCATCACCTTCATGTAATCCGATGCGGCCACGATGGGCGTCTTTACGCCATCCAATGCCTTCAGCAAATAGGGCACGCGCGCTTCCGCTTCCGGATGCAGCCGGTTCCAGCGTTCCACTTCCAGGCAATCCCGGCGCAGTTCGTTGTAGCTGGTGACGCTCCAGACGTCGGCCTCTATTTTGTAGCGCTCGGCCAGCATTTCCTGGGCGCGCAACGCTTCGTTGAGGATCGGGCCGCTCCCGAACAGGTTCACTTTCGCCTTGCCTTTGGCCGCACCGCGGAACTTGTAGAGGCCCCGGAGGATGCCTTCTACGATGCCATCGCCTTCGGGGATCGGCGGCTGGGCGTAGTTCTCGTTGTACATCGTGATGTAGTAGAAGCGGTCTTCGTTCAACTCGTACATCCGCTTCAGGCCATCCTGAATGATTACAGCCATTTCATAGGCGTAGGCGGGATCGTAAGTGAGGCAAGTGGGCACCGTGCTGGCGGCCACAATGCTATGGCCGTCCTGGTGCTGCAATCCCTCGCCAGAGAGCGTGGTGCGTCCGGCGGTGCCACCCATCAGGAAGCCCTTGCCGCGAGAATCCGCAAAGGCCCAGATCTGGTCTCCCACGCGCTGGAACCCGAACATGGAGTAGTAGGAGTAAAAGGGAATCATCGGTACGCCATAGTTGGCATAGGCCGTACCGGCGGCGGTGAAGCTGCCCATGGCGCCCGCCTCGTTGATGCCTTCCTGGAGCACCTGGCCGTCCTTGGCTTCCTTGTAATAAAGGAACATGGAGCTATCGATCGGCTTGTAAAGCTGCCCGGTGGAAGCATAGATTCCATACTGGCGGAAGAGGCTTTCCATGCCGAAGGTGCGCGCCTCATCGGGAATGATGGGCACGATGTATTTCGTGATGGGCTCGTGCTTCAGCAGCATGGAGAGCACGCGAACATAGGCCATGGTGGTGGAGACTTCCCGCCCGCCGGAGCCTTCCATTTGCTCATCGAAATAGCTGAGATCGGGAATGTCGAGCTTGGGGAAATCCACCTTGCGCACGGGCAGAGGCCCGCCTAGCGTTTCCCGACGCCCCTTAAGGTAAGTGATCTCCGGGGACGACTCCTCCGGGCGGTAGAAGGAAACCGTATGTACGGCTTCGTCGGGGATGGGAACCTGGAAGCGCCGTTTGAAGCTCGCCATTTCGTCTTCGTTGAGCTTCTTCTGCTGGTGGGTGATGTTGCGGCCTTCGCCCGCCTCGCCCAGCCCATAGCCCTTCACCGTCTTGGCAAGGATCACGGTGGGTTTGCCCGACGTTTCCGTGGCCAGTTTATAGGCGTTGAAGACCTTTTGCGGATCGTGGCCGCCGCGGCGCAGGTGGGAGAGCTGATCGTCGCTCAGGTGCTCCACCAGTTGCAGTGTTTCGGGGTACTTGCCGAACAGTTCCTTGCGGATGCCTGGGCCGTCCATGGCGGTCAACGATTGGAACTCGCCATCCACCATCTCTTCCAGCCGCTGGTGCATTTTGCCAGTCACGTCGCGGGCAAGGATGGAGTCCCAATCGGAGCCCCAAACCACCTTAATCGTGTTCCAGCCCGCGCCCCGGAAAACTCCTTCGAGTTCCTGAATGATATTGCCGTTGCCACGGACGGGGCCGTCCAAGCGCTGGAGGTTGCAATTGACGATGAAGACGAGGTTGTCCAAGCGTTCGCGGGTGGCAAGGGAGATCGCACCCAGCGATTCGGGCTCGTCCATTTCACCGTCGCCGCAGAAGACCCAGATTTTGCGCGGCGTCTTGGGAATGAGCGCGCGATCTTCGAGGTAGCGCATAAAGCGCGCATGGTAAATCGAATTGATGGGGCCTAGGCCCATGCTTACCGTGGGGAAGCTCCAAAAATCGGGCATCAGCCAGGGGTGCGGATAAGAGGAAAGCCCGGGTGTATCGCGCAGTTCATGACGGAAGTTCATGAGGTGCTGCTCAGTGAGCCTGCCTTCAAGAAAGGCACGTGAATAAACTCCAGGAGAGGCGTGGCCCTGGAAGTAGATAAAGTCACCCGGCTGGTCGCCATGACTGCCGCGGAAGAAGTGGTTGAAGCCAACCTCGGTGAGAGTGGCTTGAGAGGCGAAGGTGGAGATGTGGCCGCCGATGCCGTTGTCGTACTTATTGGCACGCACCACCATCGCCATCGCATTCCAGCGGATGAAACTCTTGATGCGGCGTTCCAGCGCGCGGTCGCCCGGATAGGGCACTTCCATCTCAGCGGGAATCGTGTTCACGTAGGGCGTCGTAAACCGGTCGATGCCAGTTGCCCCGAAAGACACGGCGCGGTCGCGCAGCTTGCGCAACAAATATCCGGCCCGGTCTGGCCCGGCCTCGTCCACGATCTGGTCAAGAGCCTCAATCCACTCGGCTGTTTCCTGCGGATTTAGGTCCTCACGCGACTCAACTTTGGATTTCAACATGTTGATTCAATTGCCCCGGTAGAGGATTCACTGGTTAGATGCTCGGGCATACGCTCGCGAACCCCCAAAGTTCATGGATTTCGGTGTCGCGCCGGCAGCGCACTCTTCTTCCGGCGGGCAACGAAGCGAAGCGCCTCGCTTCGCTTATCGCCAGCCCCGTAAATTGATGCCGTAACCCAGCGGCCAACGCCCATCCGGGCGTAACGGAGCACGATCCCAGCCTGTTCATCGCGGAACGAAGCTCCCATCGCAAAACACCCGCGCGTCACCCAGCGCCATTGCGACCCAACTTTTGATTCTCGCACAGGACTGGCAGCCGGGGAATGTAGTGCGGACGGCCTTTCGGCAACCGGTTTGTTCGTTCCACCGCCGTTTCGCCGATAATAAGGAAGGTACTGCACGGATGCGCGTGCGCAAATTTGTGACGCCAGCCCAACCTGTTTCTCCCAACCGTTTTCAGCATTGGTTTTTCGAGGAGTTGCAGCGCCCCACCGGCCCGCTCAGCCACGCCCATGGAACCCATCCGTGGTGGCAGGTGATGTGCCTTACGGGGGTGGATTACTTCTCCACTCTGGCGTATCAGCCGGGCATCGCTTTGCTCGCCGCGGGTGCCATCTCGCCATTCGCCACACTGGTGCTGGTATTGATGACGCTGTTTGTGGCGTTCCCCACGTATGCGATTGTCGCCAGGGAGAGTCCGCATGGGGAGGGCAGCATCTCGCTCCTCGAACGCCTCTTCGCGCGCTGGAAGGGCAAGGCGACCGTGCTGCTGCTATTGGGTTTCGCCGCCACCGATTTCGTGATCACCATTACGCTCTCCGCGGCCGATGCCACCGAACATTTGATTGAGAACCCGCTCACGCCCGTCTGGATGCGCTCGCAGGTGGGCATCACGCTGATTCTTCTGGTGCTGCTGGCGGCGGTATTTCTGCGAGGATTCACGGAAGCGATTGCCGCCGCGGTGGTGATCGTCGTCAGCTTCCTCTCGCTCAATCTGGTGGTGTTGGGCGGCGCCTGCCTCTATCTCGTCGAGCATCCTTCGCTGGTGGAAATCTGGTTTTCGCAATGTGCATACCCAATATCCGGCTACGTGGCAATGGGTGGCCGTCTCGCTGCTGCTCTTTCCGAAGCTGGCACTGGGGCTATCCGGCTTTGAAACCGGCGTGGCCGTGATGCCGCTGGTGAGCGGACAGCCCGGCGATACCGAAGCAAACCCCGCCGGGCGCATTCGCAATACGCGCAAGCTTCTGCTGGCCTCGGCCATTGTGATGAGCTTCTTTCTGCTCACCAGCAGTTTCGTAACCACGGTGCTCATCGATACCCACGCCCTGCATCCGGATGGATCCGCGTATGGCCGGGCGATCTCCTACGTGGCCCATGAGCTATATGGAGAGACCTTCGGCAGCATCTACGACGTCAGCACCATTCTGATTTTGTTCTTTGCCGGCGCATCGGCCACGGCGGGCCTGCTGAACCTCATCCCCCGCTATCTGCCCCGCTTCGGCATGGGCCTTCCAGGATCGGCATCGTGCCGGTGCCTCGGCGTTGGCCACTCTGGGGTGACTACCTGGCGGACGTTGCTCTTTCAGGCCGACGTCCAGGCACAAGGAGGCGCTTATGCCACCGGTGTACTGGTGCTGATGAGTTCGGCGGCGGCGGGCGCGGCGGTGGTGCTATGGCACACCCGATTCCGGTTGGCGATGGTGGCGATCTGCCTGGTGTTTGCCTACACGACCATCGCGAATATCATCGAACGGCCTGAGGGCATCAAGATCGCGAGTGTGTTCATTCTGGCGATCACTGCGCTGTCTTTGCTTTCGCGCACCTTGCGCTCCACGGAGTTGCGGGTCGAAAAACTGAGCTTTGACGAGGAGGCCCTGCGCTTCATTGCCGAGGACAACGATCAGGTGATTCGCGTGGTGGCCCATCGCCCCGGCGAGGCCACTCCCGAAGAGTATGAACGCAAAGCCCGCGCGGTGAGAGAGGAGCACAGCCTGCCCGCGAAGGAATATCTGCTTTTTCTGGAGGTGAACCTGCGCGACGCCAGCCAGTTCAATGCTCCGGTACACGTGCGGGGCATTAGCATCGGCAAACACCGGATCCTGCGGACGGAAAGCCCCGTCATCCCGAATGCCATCGCTGCCATCCTGTTGGAACTGCACCAGATGACCGGCAAGCTGCCCCACGCCTATTTCGGCTGGACCGAAGGCAATCCGATCGGCTATCTCTTCCGCTACTTATTTCTTGGCGAGGGTGACGTGGCGATCTTCACCCGCGAAGTGCTGCGACGCCATGTGGAGAGGCCGGAACAACGGCCGCGCGTCCACGTCACTTAAGGCGCGCGATTGCCGTTGGACTTAGTCGCCCGATTGGCTGGCGATCTGGACGAGTTCGCCTTCGCTGGTATGAAGAACCCGGGCGGGGGCGGTGAGGGTCTGCGGGGCGCGCCAGAAATCCATGTAGGAGACCTGGTGTACGCAAGCCACCGTGCAGTAGGGCGCGCAGCCCTTCTCGGTGATGAACTCCCGGCGGATGTCGTCCTTGGTGTATTCCGACAGAGCCTTTCCAGGGTAGCCGCGCTGCTGGCTGCAATAGTGAACCAGCCCGTCTTCGCAGATATACAGGTAGCGCGCGCCCGCCCGGCACTTCCAGTTGTTCGGCTTGGCCGTCGGCGATCGTGAGCCTGGGAAGTGGTTCAATTTGCGCGTAGCTGGCTCTTTTCCAGTGTTCTTGATCCGCGGTGTAGACTTCCCGATTTTCGGTGTCGATCGGCCGCAGTTGGCCTCGCCCCCGTCGTGGATGATCGCCCACCGTCGCTGGTGAAGCCCAGTTCCACCGCGCGGCGGCCCACCACCAGCGCGTCATGCGGATTCTTGATCCCCCCGCCCACCACGGAATTGATGTTCACGTGGAAGTGCGCATGCTCACACAGAAGCTCAAGCTTCCGATCAAGCACCTTCAGGCTCTTCTTCGACACATCGTCGGGCATCACGTTGTCGATGCTGATCTGCATGTGATCGAGGCCAGCCTCGTTGAGCAGGCGAATGCGGTCCGTGGTGAGCAGGTAGCCGTTGGTGATCAGCCCGGCGATCATGCCGTGGTGCCGGATGCGGCGGAAGACCTCATCGAGATGGGGATGCAACAGCGGTTCGCCGCCGGTCGATGGTGGACAATTGCGGCGCCGAGCCGCGCCCAGAGTCGTCGCACGCGGCTGCAGCAGCGTTGTTGATCGGGATTGGGTCGGAGAAATCGTCGTACTCGTTGCAATAGGTGCAGGCGAGGTTGCAACGGCGAATCGGGATCATGTGCGCCATCACCGGATGGTCGGTGCTGCGCACCCCATCCAGGATCAGCTTGATCTCGCGAAGGCGACGGCTCGAGGCCCGTATCGTCCGGCGAATTCCCAACAAGCAGTTGTTCTCCCCAGGGCGTCCGCGACGCCGCTACATCAATTGCACACGGGGATTAGAACGCGCATCGCGCAAAACGGCTGCACGCTAGAATCCCACATCACATGGTAGCACTCGTTTTGAGATGCAATTCCCACTATTTGGGATTCGAGGGAGGCGGTTGCTCCGGCTCTTCCGACGGCGCGACGTCGGCCTCTGCGCCAAAGGTGATGCTGGATGTGGACCCAGCAGCTTGTAGTCCTCGTATTTCACTACCATCTTGATCGGCTGAGGTCCGCTTGCGAAGGGGAGAATCGTTTCCGCAATTGTGAAAACCGGAAACCAGAAGCGCCCATCCACCTGGCTGCGGAAGGTCTCAAACTTCGGGAACTGCTGGTTGGAATTCTTCCCCAACACGCCAACTCCGCGACCGTAGGTCTTCACGATCTGAATGTCTTTGTCATCCACCCAGATCAGCCCAGCGAAGAACGCTTGCCTCGGTCACCCTGCTTGGGCTTGACGGAAAACAGAGAGCATGGGACTCGTCCGCATCTTGCTTGCCAATAACGGATGCGGAAATCGTCTTAGGCTCTCCCCAAGTTCAGCACGAAGGGCTGCACGTCGCGAAGATCTTTCTCGTCCTCAGGGGTCAACTGGATGTTTTGCAGGGTGTTGACGGGCGCCCAGGTCACTTTTTCGGCGCGCTCTTTATCGGGGCCGAAAATGATGTCGCTCTTGTACTCGTACTTGCCCATTTCGCGCCCGGCGGGCGACATCTCCGCCACTTTGACGCTCTGCTTGTAGGTGTATTGCTCCCGGGCTTTGAGAAAGGCCGATTCCTTGGCGCCAAAAGTGCGGATGATTTTCTGGATCTCCGCATCGCTTAGCGACGTGTCCACATGTTCGGCGGCGGCAAGGCCGAAAGCGACTAGCAATGTGGCAACCAGAATGCGACAAATGGGCATAAATCTCTCCCTACACTATCGGACGCGCCACAAGCCCTCCGGGTTGTAACGAAATGACAAAGCCCCCTCTCGGGCCGGCGCCGCCCGGCTCAACCTCTTACGCCGCCAAATGCCGCGAACGCGGCGTTCTTGTGCAGCACGTCAACCCCGCTGAAGCCGCAGCGGCGCATGAGATCGAGTTGATAGGTGAGCGGCCGCGGCGTGTCTTCTTTCTCGATATATGCCAGAACTTGTCCCGCGCGCTTCTCCCCGCCCAACTCCACCAGATACTCGGTGTAGCGCTTGCGCTGGAGCGCTTCCACCGCGGGCAGTTCATGCGACACCATGTCGAAGACCCAGAGAGATCCGCCCGGGCGCAGCCATCCATGAAACCGGCGAAACGCGGCTTCCCATTCCTCATCGCCACGAAGGTGATGCAGCACCGCCCCGGCCAGAATTACATCGAAAGAGGCTTCGGCAAACGAAACCTCGCGAAGATCGCGCTGGTGTACTTCCGCTTCGATTCCCGCCGCGCGCACCCTCTCCCGCGCCCGCGTCAGCATTGCCAGGCTCAGGTCCAACAGCGTCGCGTGGGCAAATGCCATCTCCTGCCGTAAGCGAAGGGTGAAGTTTCCAGCCCCGCAGCCCACATCCAGAATTCGCTTGGCCGCGGGTGTGGTGCGCGCGGCGGCTCCGGCTATCTGGCTCAGACACAGCATGGCATCCATGGCCACCGCGTGCCCTGTTTCCAGACTTGCGAATCGCTCCACATCGCCATCGAAGCGGGCGCGAATTTCATCGACTGAAGATTTCTGCATGGTTCGAGCGGGCGTATGGCGGCGGCGCCGGGATTCCCCTGGCGCCGCCCGTTGCTACCCAATGGGGCAATTCTACTTCGCGTGCCTTGCCAGCATTCCGGCGCGCACCTTGATCGGCAGGCCTGTGCAGTTGATGAAGCCGAAAGCGTCCTTCTGGTCGTAGCTCTCGCCCATCGTGAAGCTGGCGATGTCGTCGTCGTAAAGCGAGTAGGCCGATTTGCGGCTGAGCACATTCACGTTGCCCTTGTAGAGGCCCAGCGTCACTTCGCCCGTAGTGTGCTCGCTCATCCTGGTAAAGAACGCGTCCAGGCTCTCACGCAGCGGTGTGAACCACAGGCCGTTGTAAACCAGATCCGCGTAATCGATGGAAAGCTTCTGCTTGTAGTGCAGCGTAGCCCGGTCCAGCGTCAGCGCTTCGAGTTCCCGCAAAGCGGCCACAATCAGCGTGCCGCCCGGCGTTTCATAGCATCCGCGGCTCTTCATCCCCACGAAGCGGTTCTCCACCAGATCGATCCGGCCAACGCCGTGCTCGCCACCGATGGCGTTGAGCGTCTCAATGAGAGCCGTCCCGCTCAAGCGCTTTCCGTCCACCGCCACCGCGTTGCCCTGCTCAAAGGAAATGGTGACCAGCCCGGGGGCATCGGGCGCCTCGGCCGGACTCTTCGAAAGCATCCAGATCTCGTCCGGGGCGGCATTGGCAGGGTCCTCCAGCGCGCCGCCTTCGTGCGAGATGTGCCATAGATTCCGGTCGCGGCTATAGATCTTGGTGGTGGAGACGTTCAGCGGTACGTTGTGCGCCTCGGCGTAGGCGATGGCTGCCTCGCGCGAGGTGAGGTCCCATTCCCGCCACGGCGCGATCACCGGCAGGTGCGGGGCCAGCGCTTTATACGTCAGCTCAAAACGCACCTGATCGTTGCCCTTGCCGGTGCAGCCGTGGGAGAGGCCGTCGCATCCGGTGGCCAGCGCCACTTCCACCTGCTTTTTGGCCAGCAGCGGCCGGGCGATGGAAGTGCCCAGCAGGTATTTATGCTCATAGACGGCGCCGGAGCGCACCATGGGCCACAGATAGTCCTGCACGAACTCTTCGCGCATATCGGCCACGTGACATTCCACGGCGCCCGTGGCTAGCGCCTTCTCGCGCAAACCTTCCAGTTCTTCGCCGCCCTGCCCCACATCGCCGCAAACAGCCACCACATCGCAGCCGTAATTCTCCTTCAGCCACGGGATAATCACCGAAGTGTCAAGGCCGCCCGAATAGGCAAGGGCCACTTTCTTGGGAGTGCTCATCAGAGGGTACAATTCCTTTCGAAATAAGAGAAGAGGGCGCCAATCCGGTGGGCGTCTCTACCAGTCTCCAGCAGCGCTGTGGTTCTTCACAAGGGGATTTTCACAAGCGGATCTTTTCGAGCGGAGCTTTTCCCGGCAAAGGCGAAAAGAAGCCTGAAAAGCTTAATCGCCGCCCAGTAACATCAGCAGCATCGCTTTTTGGGCGTGCAGCCGGTTCTCCGCCTGGTCAAACACTACCGAACCCGGCGATTCCATCACCTCGTCGGTCACTTCTTCGTCGCGATGGGCGGGAAGGCAATGCAGAAACAGCGCATCCGCGCGGGCGCGCGACATCAACTCGCCGCTCACCGTGAAATCCTTGAAATCCTGGCGGCGCTGCATCGCCTCATGCTCCAAGCCCATGCTGGCCCAAACGTCGGTATACACCGCGTGCGCACCCTCCAACGCTTCCTCGGGGCGAGTGGTGAAAGTTAGCCGCGTGCCGTAATCGCCCGCCAGATTCTGAGCCACCTGCCACACTTCCTCTTTGGGTTCATAGCCGGCGGGCGCGGCGAGCGAGAAATCCATACCCAGTCGAGTGACGGTAAGCGCGAGCGAATGTGAAACGTTATTCCCGTCTCCCAGGTAGCAAAGCTTGCGGCCTTCGAGCGCCCCCAGATGCTCCGCCAGCGTCAGTGCATCGGCCAGCGCCTGGCAAGGGTGATACATGTCGCTGAGCGCGTTCACCACCGGCACCCTGGACCAATGTGCCAAATCCTCAATCGTCTGCTGCCAGAAAACCCTGGCCACGATTCCGTGCGTCCAGCGGTCGAGATTGCGGGCCATATCCTTAAGCGGTTCGCGATCGCCGATGGGGCCAACCACCGTCACGGCATCGCCCCCCAACTGCTTGGCGGCCAGTTCAAATGTAAGCCGGGTCCGCAGGGATGGCTTCTCAAAAAGCAGGCTGAGATAGCGGCCCTCCAGAGCATGGCGGTAGAGGTTTGGGAACTTCTTCACATGCTCTGCGAGATCCAGAAGATGAACCAGTTCCTCGCCGCTGAGGTCGAGGTCGTGCCGCAGGTCTCTACTCTTCATCGCTCGCCCCCGCAATTCGTCTGCGCGCATGGCTTCCATGGAAAAGGACGAACGGCGCGATTCAGAAGCATTCGAAATGGGGAAGGCACTGGCAGTGGGCATAAACGGCCTCATCATGGAGGCATGTTTATTCATGATACTGAATATTATTCAATATCGGGGCAGCCTGCGTCAAATGCCAATTCTGATCGAACCGCCCAGCCGGGAGCCTCTTCCGCGAGCAGCAGATTCGAGGAGGGCTTTGGCCCCGGCCTCAGCATAGCGAAAGCGGCAGCGTTGCGATCCGGCTTGGCGCCGGCTTCGACTTTCTACGAATACCGGCTTCCCTGCCGATTTTTGCAATCTGGCGGGTGCGCGGCGCGTCTCCCCATTGGGTTTGTGGGCAATTGAGGTGTGTCTGGCGTGGGCAAAGGCCCGTAAGATGGAAGATTGCTTCCGGCACTGCGGGGATGAATGGATGGGCGAGCGAATTTTAGTGAAGTTGTTATTCTTCGGGCAACTGCGGGACGTTGTGGGCGCGGGGGAAATGTCCCGAGAGTTGCCAGCGGGCAGCAGTAGCCAGGATCTGTTTGAGCAAATGGCCGCCGAGTATCCGCGGTTGGGCGCGCTGCGTGGGAGCGTGGTGCTGGCGCGGAACGCGGCGTTTGTGCAATCGCCGGAAACGCTGGCCGAGGGCGATGAGATTGCGTTTCTGCCGCCGGTGAGCGGGGGGAGCGGGAGCGCAGCGGAGGGGCAGATGGAATGGCTGGAGGCGGTGCGCGCCGAGGACGGGCATTTCTTTGGGATCACCGCGCAGCCCATCGACGGCGGGCGGATTGCTCGAGAGTTGCTGCGCGCCGAGGATGGGGCCTTCGTGAATTTCGAGGGGGTGGTTCGCAACCACTCGGGCGGCCGCCGGACGCGCTATCTGGATTACGAATGCTACCTGCCGCTGGCCATCCGGACGATGGCGGAGATTGGGCGGGAGCTTGTGGCGAAGTATGAAGTGGGGCGCGTGGGAATCGTACACCGGGATGGGGCGGATGGAGATCGGCGAGACCAGCGTGGCCGTGGTGGTGACGTCGCCGCACCGGCGGGCGGCTTTTGACGCGGCGCTCGAAGGGATCAACCGGCTGAAGACGACGGTGCCGGTGTGGAAGAAGGAATACTTCGAAGACGGCGAAGTGTGGGTGGAGGGCGCGTGGGACGAGGCAATCAAAGCCGCCGGCGGGCTGGGCTCGGCAGGCGGGAAGGCTGCTTGCTGATGGCGAATTCGGCGCGGGGCTTCTTGGCGATGGTGGCGCTCGTGCTCCTGCTGGCGGCGCCGGCCTTCGCGCAGTTTCGCAAGACGAATGAGCCCTTCAGGCCAGGGAAGAAGGGCGATCAAGAGGCCGTGCCCTCGTTCCGTTCGGACGTCCGGCTGGTGCCGTTGCTGGCGACGGTGAAGGATGCCAACGGGGCGCTGATTGGCGATCTCACCCGAGAGGATTTCGAAATTTTCGACAACGGCGTGGCGCAGGAAGTGGCGCTGTTTGAAACGCGCACGGAGCAGCCGCTTTCAGTGAGCATTCTGCTGGATACCAGCCTCACCACGGCGATCAAGCTGCGGGAAGAACGCAAGTCCGTGGAGTTCTTTATTGAGTCGTTGATCAACAGCGGCAACGACGAAGACGTCGCGGCGCTGTATACGTTCAACGATCAGGTGACCCTGGAGCAGCCGTTCACCCGCGACATCAAGCGATTGAAGCGCGGGCTCGACGGGCTGATGCCCGAGGGCGGCACTTCGCTTTACGACGCGCTATTTCTGGCCGCCGATGCCATCGACCGCCGGGACGGACGCCATGTTGTCGTGGTGGTGAGCGACGGTGGCGATACCACCAGCCGGCTGAACATCGGTTCCGCGATGAAGCGGTTGCAGGAGGCGGATGCGGCAGTCTATCCCATTTTGGTGGTGCCCATCCAGGCGAACGCCGGGCGCAATATCGGGGGGGAGAACGCCCTGCACATCATTGCCGCGCGCACGGGCGGGAAGGTGTATGCGGCAACTCTGGGCAAGGAACTGGATGCGGTGTTCACTGAGATTCTGCGTGACCTGCGCACCCAGTATCTGATCGGCTTCTACCCGCGCGGCGCGCCGCCCACGAAAGACGGCTTCCATCGCCTTGAGTTACGAACCAAACGAGACGGATTGCTGGTGCAAACGCGGAGCGGCTACTATGGAGAAGCGCAGGCTGGCAAACCCTGACGATCCCCTTTTCGAACCCCACACATGCCCTCTTACATTGAGACCGCCATGGAGATCGCCCGCGAGGCGGGCGGCGTGCTACTCCACTACCTTGAAAAGCGCCCGGCCTTTGAAGTGAAGGGCGAGCAGGACCTGGTGACGGAAGCGGACCGCGCCGCGGAAGCGCTGATTCTGGAGCGGCTGCACAACCACTTTCCCGCGCATTCCGTGATCGCTGAAGAGAGCGGAATGCGGGACCGCCAGAGCGAGTATTGCTGGTATGTGGACCCGCTGGACGGCACGACGAATTTCGCCCACAGCTATCCGGCCTTCTGCGTATCGATCGGGCTGGAACACGCGGGCGAGTTAATTGCCGGGGCGGTGTTCGACCCTTTGCGGAATGAGATGTTTTCCGCGGAAAAGGGCTCCGGGGCATATCTCAACCACCGGCGCATCCGGGTTTCGAAAGTGCCCGCCTTGGACGTGAGCCTGCTTGCCACTGGCTTTCCCAGCCGCAAACGGCATGAGGATGTGAACGTCTATTTCTTTCACCAGTTGGGCGTGAAGGCGCACGGCATCAGAAGGAGCGGGTCGGCGGCGATCGATCTGGCCAGCGTGGCGTCGGGGCGCTTGGATGGGTTCTGGGAATTCGGTCTGCATCCCTGGGACGTGGCTGCGGGGCTGCTGCTGGTGAGCGAAGCGGGCGGGCAGTACAGCGACATGCGCGGCGAGCCATTCCAGTTCACAAGCCCGCATATGATTTCAGACAACGGCCTGCTGCACGAGGAGTTCCTGGCCTTCGTCGCGAAGATCTTCGCGGGGGAAATTACGGTACCGATCCCAGGGCTGCACCGGGAAGTGCCGCTGCGGTATTGAATCGGCGATGGTTTGTCGTGAAAAAGAAAAAGGGCGCCCAACGTTGGGCGCCCTTTTCTTGAGACGATGCGTCCGCGCCTTACGGCACTATTTCAAGTGCTTCGTGATCGATTTGCGGAGGTTGGCTTCTTCCTGGGCTCCGGCGAAATAGGCGTCGCCGCCGTTGTATTGTTCGCGGATCATGCCCTGGCCGTCAATCACCAGCAGCTTGGGGACATAGCTGGGGCCGATCATGGAGATTTGCAGGTAGTTGTGTACGGGGTTGCGCGTGGAGGTGCCTACGCTGATGCCGTCGGAAAAGAGGGCTTTGAAGCGGGGGAGGTTCGCGGCGGCGCCGTCGTCATAGGCGACGACGATCGCCTGGAAGCCCTTGGCGCCGTATTCCTTCTGCATTTTCGAAAGCGATTGCGAGAGAGTTTGGCAGTGCGGGCAGGTGGTGGAGATGAATGCCAACATGGTGACCTTCTTCCCCTTCAGGCGCTGCGAAAGCAATTCCTGCTTGGTGCCGGGATACTCAATCACGAACTCGCCGGCCTTTCTCGGTACTTCGGCGCCAAGGGCCAAGGCGGCGCTGATAGCCAGCAAGCCAAGCAAAACGGAAAGAAAATGAAATCCCCTCATGAAACTCCTCACTCAGTGAACGGTCTTTATTAGGATAACCCCATCAGCGCCGGGCACCCAACACGACACCCAGCCACACGGCCAGATAGCCAAAGCCGACGCTACTCATCACGTAAAGGACGGCTATGGCACGGTGTCCGTTGCGTGCCGCTTGCAGCGTCTCGAATTCGAAGGTGGAGAAGGTGGTGAAGCCGCCGAGCAAGCCGACCACCAGGAAGAGGCGCCAATAGGGATGCACTTCCCAGCGTTCGGTGAGCAGCGACATCGCCAGGCCGATGAAGAACGAGCCGACGATGTTGATGAGGAAGGTGCCGGCCGGATAGCGCCAATCGAGGCGAGCGAGGACGTAGTTTCCGGCGGCGTAGCGGAGGAGCCCGCCGAGGCCGCTGCCCGCGAGGACTACAAAGTATTTCGTCAAGGCTGGCCGGTCTCCTTCATGGCGTTCGACGGGGCTGCGGTGAGCTTAGCTGCGGTCAAGAAACTTCACGTCCTTGGCGCCGGCACTGGTGAGCAGGCCGCGGATGACGGCTTCGGCGTTGCGACGGGCCTGGGTGAGGATGCCCATGTCGCGGGCTGCTTTCTCGGCTTCGTCGCGGGCCTGCAAACGGGCTTGGCGTTCAAGGTCCTGGTTGTAAGGCACCCAGGGCGTCCACCAGGTGATGGAGCGATCCCAGACGCGGGTGAGTTTATCGTCCATTTCAACGCTGGTCACCTCGGCTGGGGGGAGGGATACGAGAATCACGCCATCATCCTGGACGCGAATATCTTCGGCGCGCAGTTGGCTGAGGTCGAGGCCCGCGGCCACTTCCGCTTGCACGAAGAGTAGCAAGCGTTCCGCGCCGAAGGGCACCTTCTTCTCTTCGAGCGCAATGGCTTTCTGGATGGTGTACTTTACTGTCACCAACTGGCTAAGATTGCGGATCTGCTGGACGACGGAGGGCGGATCAAAGACCCGCGAGACAGAGCCGCCAGGGAAGAGCGCCTGCTGGATGCGCGGGAAAAGGGCAGCTACCGCCAGGCCTAGGACGAGGCCGAGGGCGAGGAAGAGAACTGGAGCACGCCTGATAGTCACGATGTTCTTTCATTCTCCGCCAGATTGCCGTTGGCCTGCAGGAGGCTATTGGCCGTAATCGGTCATGTAGAAGAGGCTGAGGCGGGGGAGCTTGGCTTGGTCAAGGAGCTTGCGGGAGAGATATTGCTCTTCAAGCTGGCGGAGTTGGCTGGCGGACATCTTGCTGCGATAAGGCTTGAGCTGCGCATCGAGTTCGCGTCGCGCGGCAAGCAAGCCTTCGTCGCTTTGGGCAAGGCGAAGCTGGGCCAGCAGTTTCTCTTCAAGGGCGGTGAGAGAACGCTCCAGATCTTCGGTATCGAGGCCGGCGAGATCGGGTGGCGCCGCCAGCGCGCCGGCGGCCAGCGCTCGCAAGACGCCGGCGAGGGCGCGAATGCTCTCGTGCGGAGATGCGGCAAGAGCAGCGGCATTCTCTTCGAGGTAACTGGCCAGGGCTTCGCGGGTGAAGGGCACGCGGGTGGGCTTTGGCTCCGGGGAGACGATGCCGGATTGGCGGTCGAGCAATTGCTGCGCTTCCTTGAGGACGGCCTGCGAACAATAGGCCAGCGAGTTCACCTGTTGTAATTTCCGCTTGCCGCCGCGCCATTTTTCGAAAGCGGCGTCGATGCCGCGCAGCACGGCTTCGAGTGGCACCCCGGCGTTCTTCCAGGATTCGATGAGCGCCCAATCGAGGGGGGAAAGCAGGAAGAGCGCGGTGCCGCGCGCCTGCTGGAAATGCTCCTCGATTTCGGTGAAATAGTTGAAGTAATTGGAGGGCCAATCGGCGGGAATCGGGTGCTGGGAATCGTCCGGAAAAGGGTTGTCTGGATGCAAGCGAGGCGCTCCGCGGGAGAAGATCCGTTTTCATGGTACCGTCCTTCTCACCGTACTCGCTTTCCTTGCCGAAGTCGTTGGCGTTACAGTTGTTGCGATACGCTAGCTAACGTGCCGTTTCCCGAGTTCAAACCGGATTCCCACAAACTGCTGTTTTTCTCGCGCGGGCGCGGGCGCGGCCACGCCATGCTTGACTTGGAGATCGTCGCGGCGCTGCAACGAGAAATTCCGCAACTGGATGTGCGCTTCGTTTCCTACGCCGAAGGGGCGCGGGCCATCACGGATTCCGGCAGCCCGATCATCGACCTTGGTTTGCCCGCGCAGAACTCTTACGTGGAGACCTCCGTGCTGGCGGGGCGACTGATTGGATGGTTGCAGCCGGACCTGGTGATCGCCCATGAGGAATTCGCCGTCATGCCTTCGGCGAAGATCTTCGATAAGCCCACGCTCTTTCTTACCGATTGGTTCACCAGCCCCGACAGGCTGACGATGGCCGCGCTGCGGCTGGCAGACCATATTCTGTTTCTTGAAGAAGATGGGGTGTTCGAGGAACCTCCATTACTTGCAGGCAAGGTAACTTATTGCGGGCCTTACTTTCGCGATTTCCAACATTCGCGGAGCGACCGTTGGAAGGTACGGGAAGAATTCAGCCTGCCTCCCCATGCCACGTTGCTGGGCGTCTTCCCGGGCAGTTGGAAAGAGGCCACCACGCCACTTGCCGATCTGCTGGAAGCGGCACTGCCATTGCTCGAAGCGCGCGACGTCTACATTTTGTGGATCGCGGGCGACGATGCGACGATGCTTCGGGAGCGCTTCGCGATGAGGCCGCGCTTCCTGGTGCGTGAATACGAAGAACGTATCGATGCCTGGATGGTGGCTTGCGACGGGGCGATCACCAAGTGCAACCGGAAGTCGGCGATGGAATTGCTTTGGCTGGGTGTGCCGAGCCTGGCGATTTCCTGGGGCTACAACCCCATTGACGACGCGTGGGTGAAGCGGCACGAGGCAATCGACTGGCTGCCATCCGCGAACCTGACACCCGCGGAATTGGCCCCGCGGATCGATTACATGCTGGCGCGCGGGGCGACGATTGAACCGTGGAGGCCGCGCCGGGAACCGAAGGAATCGAACCGGCAGATTCTGGACCAGATCGTCAAATGGATTCGCCGCGCGCAAGCGAACGTGGCGGCGGGGGCCTAGGGCGAGGCGGCGGGGGCCTAGGGCGAGGCGGCGCGGTGTGCTTATGGAGTAGGGAAATGAAAGCCTAGCGAGGGGCCTTTCATCGGGCAGCCGCGCTCGTCGATCATGCGGCGCAGCGGGAAGCGCGGTTCGCGATTGGCCCGGATGCGCGCCGCCAGCGAGTGGACGTGCAGATTGAAAATACAAAGCTGCCCTAAAGTGAGCGCGCCGATCCCTCCCGGTGGAGAATTGTCCATCACGTTGCCGCGTTCGAGGTAAGGGTTATCGTCCACGTGGGCCCGTTGGGGCATCCCCAGCAGGTGTGCAAATTCGTGGGCCAGGGTGAAGCGGTGGAGCCCCGGGTAGCCCAGAAAAATCCGGCGGTAGATGGGGCAGGCGCGGGCACGGAAGGGCTGGTTGTGCAGGTAGATATCCACCACATCGGCTTCCGGCGACGCCTCCGCCATTGGGGAGAAGCAATCGATCTCTTCAGGGCGGTGGAGGGAGAGCGCGGGAGCGAGGCGCAGTTCCAGCAAGCGCAGGCGGATGCCGCTATCCGCGGGAGCGGCGCCCGTGGCCAGGCACTGATTGACGGCGGCCAACTGCCATTCCGCTTCCCGGGCAGCATCCGGCCGCGCGGCTAGAGAGCCGCAGATCCACACGCGAGCGGAGACCTCAAGCAACCCGGTTGCGGGCAATACAACTGTTGCCCGCCGGCAGGCCCGGACGGCTACCTGCAGGGTGGTGCGGAACATGCGTTGGCCGGGACGAAAGACCAGCAATTCCCCGGCGCCGGCGGAAGGCCACTCGGGCAGCAATTCATTCAATGAACCCGGATGCCGGGCGGCGGCCACCGGCGCGCCGTCTCTTGGAATGAAGACGCAAAGCAGGGGACCGTTTTCCGCAACCGCCTGCATCGCTCAGCACTCGACGTGCATATCCATGTGGGAACCATGGCCGCCATCGGCCAATCCCGGATGATCGAATTTCAGCACCAGGGAGTAGGGCGAGTCGGCATTCGTGAAGCGGTTCTTGAGGTTCTTGCGCTGCACCAGACCGAGGCGGGCCTTGAGCACAAACGTCGCCTCTTCGCCTGGCTTCAAGCGAATGGCATCCGTATCCTGTTCGGCGTCGCCAAACAGGAAATCGAGCGGGCTGTTTTCGAGGTGAAGTTCCACGGGCACGGGATTGGTTTTGGGCGCGACGAACCGGATGGTGCGGGAGGCGCGGTCCTGGCCCTTAACGATGCGGAGGGGGTCTGGGCTCATCTCCAGACAGGGTAAGTCAAAGCCCCGTCGCTTCCTCACTTTGAGGGTCCATACGTTTTCTGATCTCTTCATCGATAGTCTCCGTCGATCGGAATTGGGAGGCGAGGTCCACTTCTCCGTTCAAATCACTCTAGCAGGGATTGGCGCGGCTCACGGCTGGGCCGGCCGGTGCTTACAAGCGATTTCGCAAGGGAAGCAAGCGGGAGTTGGGCGCGAGGGTGTCGAGCCGCAGACCGTTGCGGACCGCCGAGCGAAGCGCGCGGAGAGCGGATTGCTCGTCGCCCAGGCTTATCCAGGTCTCTGCATTGCGGTGCCAAAGGCCAGGATTGGAGGGCTCCAATTCCTCGGCGGTGCGCATATTGGCGATTGCTTCGGCGCGCATACCGAGTGGCGCCTGGAAGTGGGCCTGATAACTATGCAGATCCCCCGATTGCGGATTCACCTTCATCTCGTCGCCCACCAAGGCGAGCGCTTTGCGGTAGGCGGCAGCCATTTCTTCAGTTTGCAGCAGCCGTTCGTACGCAGCACCCAGGTTGCCCCACACGCGATAGCTTTTTTCATCCATTACGAGAGCCTTACGGTTCCAGGCAACGGCCTCTTTGTAGTTGCCGGCATGGAACTCCATATACGACATGTTGGTAATGGCGCTCACCCGAGGATCGAGATCGATGGTGCGCTGCAAATTTCGCCGTGCCTGATCGTAGCGTCCCAGGCGCATCCACGCCACCCCAAGATTGTTGTAGCCCTGCGCGTTGTCTGGAGTGAGATCCACCACATACTGAAGGGGCTTGACGGCCTTTTCGTAGAGGCCGTAGGTGAGATAGAAAACACCCAGCTTTTTGTGCGCCCTCCAATCGCTGGGGCGCAGGCTGACAGCCCGCAGGTAGGTGCTCTCCGCCTCGGTCATCTGCCCCAGATTTGCATAGGCGGCGCCCAGTCCGTAGAGCGCTTCGGGATTTCGTTTATCGAGCGCCAGGGCTTCCTCGAAGCTGCGGATAGCGAGTTTGTAAGCGCCGGTGCCGTTCTGGATGAGGCCCTTGGTGATGCGGGCGTCCGGCAACTGGGGATTCGCCTTGAGCGCGGATTCGGCGGATTGCTCAGCCAGCTTCACCCACTTCGGATCGCGGCTGCGTTCATAAAGGAACCACTGTGCGTCGGCAAGGCCGGCGAGCGCGGGGGCGTAGGCCGGGTCGAGGGCGAGCGCCCGTTCGAAGAGCGTTGCGGCGTTCCGGACGTCCTCCAGGCGGTCGTTCCGCTGCAGGTAACCGCGCCCTTGCAGATAGAAATCGTAGGCCGCGGGTGAGATGCGGAGGGATGTGGAAGGATCCGCGTCCCGGGTGCTGGCGATGCGTAAATTGAGGGCGTTGCTGAGCCGGGAAATGGCGCCATCCTGGAGATTCAGCAGACGGTCTCGGGGCTCTTCGATCACTGCCGCTTCGCGCTGCCGCATGGTGGCGGTATCCACTACGGTGAGGGTGAGGCGCACGCGGTCCTGCTGCGAATCCACGCGGCCTTCGATGGCGTAATCGGCGCGGAAGCGCCGGAGGGCGTCGGCGGGGGACTGCACGCGGAGGCTGCGGACCTCACCCGACGGCACCACCAATAACTGCGCGTTCTCCTGCTCAAACTGCGACAGGCGGCTGGTGATGGTATCCATCAAACCGTCGGCGTAGGGCCTAAGCTCGGGGTCGGTTTCAGAAAATGAAAACGGCAGCACGGCGACGTGTTTGCCGGGCTCGGTTGTGGATGAAGGCGGTGAAGCGAAGAACCAACGCTGTGAAGCGATCATCCATCCGAGGCCGATGGCCGCCAGGAGAGCGATCGCCGCGACAGCCATCTTCCAGGGGGCTACGCCGTTTGCGGCACGCCGAACGGCGCCCGTGCGCAGCGCGCTCACCGGCTGCTCCCCGGCTAGCACTTCCGTTACCAGCCAGGCGGAGGCGGGACGCTGCTCCGGCTCTCTGGCGAGGCAGCGCAGGATGGCCCGTTCCCAGATCGCGGGCAACGAGGCGGAATGCGAGCGGGGCGATTCCGGCTCTTCGGTGAGGCGGAGAAAGGCGCTCTCCCAGCCATCGCTATCGAAGGGGCGTTTGCCGGTGACCATTTCGTAGGCGACGATGCCGAAGGCATAGAGATCGGTGGCGGCGCTCACCGGCTTGCCGTTCAATTGCTCGGGTGCCATGTAGTCCGGGGTGCCGGCGATGCGGCCGGAGTGGCTGGTGCGGGTTGTCTGGGCTTCCTCACCGCCTTGCCGGGAGACAAGCGAGTTGCGGGCCAGACCGAAATCGGTGATCACGGCCCGCTGCTCCGGCGTTTGCCATCCAACAAGCACGATGTTGCCGGGCTTGAGATCGCGATGCACCATGCCGCGATGCTGCAAGGAACGCAGGCCGCTGGCGATGTTGCGAAGCACGGGGAGTGCGGCATCGATTGATAGCGGCGCTTCGTGCTTGATCACATCCCTCAGAGTGGGGCCGTCGAGGAACTCCATGGAGATATAGACAATGGCGGCCTCGCCTTCGCCATCCCTGCCGATATCGAAAATGCGGCAGAGGTGGTCTCCGTAAACTTCCCGGGCTGTCTGCACTTCGCGGCGGAAGCGATCGACAAAGGCGGCGTCCCTGGCGAATTCGCGACGGAGGGTTTTGATGGCCACGGGGATGGCGAGTTCGGTATCGAAGGCCCGGTAGACCTCGCCCATGCCGCCGTGAGCGATGAACCGTTCGATGACGAAGCGGCCGCCCAGCCGCTGGCCCGCGACGAGGGAAGGCTGCGATTCCTGCGCGGCATCGCTGAGGATCTTATGCGCGTTGCCCACCGGTTGTTCCAGAAAGCTACCCGCACTCTCCGAGCGGGCGAGCAGGCGCATCACTTCCTGCACGGTTTCGCGGTCGCTTTCGGTGGAGTGCTCGAGCAGGGCGACGCGTTCGGCGGCGCTCAGCGGCAGAGCCTGGTCAAACAGGCTCTTGATGCGCTGCCAGCGCTCTGGCGTCATGCCGAGATTCGATCCCATAGCCACGTTTTCGCAAACAGCCACTCCCGCTTGACGGTGCGGCTGGAAATGCCCATCGCTTCGGCAACCTCAGCTTCGGTGAGGCCGCCGAAGAAACGCATTTCGACGATATCACTCTGCCGTTGGTCCCATTCGGTTAGCTGGTCCAGTGCCTCGTCGAGAGCGACAAGCTGCCAGGACTTTTCAGGGGAGTAGGCGATGCCGTTTTCCAGTTCCACCCGTTGCCATTCCCCTCCGCGTTTCACTCGTCCCTGACCGCGCGCATGGTCCACGAGGATGTGGCGCATTGCCTTGGATGCAATGGCAAAGAAATGTGCCCGGCTCTTCCACTCCATCTCCTGGCCGCCGGACATTCTTAAGAAGACCTCGTTCACCAGGGCGGTGGGTTGCAGCGTGTGGCCGGTTCGTTCGTTGCGGAGCTGGGCGGCGGCCATGCGGCGGAGTTCATCCATTACCAGCGGCCACAGTTCGGCTTTTGCGTCCAGATCACCGGCGCGGACGCGCTGCAAAATCGCGGTGAGTTCCGATTTCGAAGCAAAGTTCGATTCCATGGGCTAGGTGTATCTCCAGTATAGAGATGGAGATCGCCTGTTCCAATGGGCGCTATGGGGGGACGGGAAATATGACAAATGCGTGACAAGCGGTCCGCGATGCCACGGGCGGCGTTCGGTTAGGTGGAGTGCTTCTGGATTGAGGCCAGGGCTTCGCGCAGCGACTGCATTTCCGCGAAGACTTCCTCGCCTCCGACGGGCGCTTGGCCGCTGCGGGCCGCCTCTTCGAGCGCCCCGCAAATTTCGCGGAGCCGCACTGCCCCAATGCTTCCGGCGCTGCCCTTCAAGCGATGGGAGCGTTTCTCTACCTCGGCAAGATCGGCATTCTGGAGAGCGCGCTGCAAGGCGAGCAATTGCTGGGGGGAATCCTCAAGGAAAAGGCCCACCAGTTCCTCGGCGAGGTCCTGTTCCTCGTCCGAATAGGCGCGCAACTCTTCGAGAACGCTGGTGTCCAGGGTGGGTGATGTCCGCCAGCGAGGATGGCTTTCTCTCGATTCCATAACCCGTGCCTCACTCTCTAGTTGGAGCGGCGTTGAATGCAAGCGGGGGCGCAGTGGCGCGTCGCGCTTAAAGGTCTTATCGGATGGATGGGAGGGGATCTTTAGCGCGGCGGCCCGGAGGGAGGCAGTTAAAGGTGCGAAGGCAGCTACTCTTCGTCTTCGTCGCGTTCGTCTTCCCGCAGGTCGGCCTTGCGAAGGCTATACCATTGCCACTCGCCGTCTTTGCGCTCCAGATGGGGAAGTAGAATGCCGCGGTAATCCTGCCAGTTGCGTAGAATCAGGAAGAGCCCGAAGCCAACGGCGCCAATTGAAAACAGGCTCACCAACGCCAGCGCGGCCCAATGCACCACGGGGAAAGCGCCTGTGGGCTCGAACACGGTGCGGGCAAATTCGCGGCCGAAGTTCATTCCGAAGAAGCCGGTGAAAACGGCGCTGAGGCCGGTGATCATGCTGAGCATGGCCAGGCGGTTAATGGCCAGGGTGTTGCGTGCCTGGTAGATCTCGCGCAGGAAGGAATTGAGTTTGTCGAGGTCCTCTTCAATCTCCAATTTGCGCGCGAACACGCCATAAGCGTGGCACTTCATCAGAAAGTGCTCGTGCTCTTCCTCTTTGTTGGCGAGTTCGGGATAGAACCAGTAATTGGAGAAATGCAGAAACTCGCCGCGCAGCGCTCCGGCGACGTCGAGGTTTTCTTCGTCGATCTTGCCGTCGGCCTGATCCTCATAAAGCCGCTTGGAAACCAGGGCCACTTTCTCTTCAAAATCGAGAAGGGTGGCGCGGTAGAACAGAGCCACCATCGCCATCAGGTAATAGCGGGTGTTGAACATGCGGTGGACCAGAAAGCCTTCCTCAAGGGCGTGCTCGCCGCAATCGCGGGCGCCAAGCGTGAAGGTGAGGTCGCTGTAGCCGGTGCAGCCGTAGTAGGTGCCTTCGTGGGCCCAGCGCGTGTAGAGCGATTTACGCAATCGGCGGAGGACGAACTTTTTGTCGTAGCGGTAGCTTGGCGAATACCGGTCCACCCAAAGGAAGAGGCTGAGCAGGCGCCGGAGATCGTCCGAACTGGCATAGCCGGGGGGCAGGGAATCCGGGTCGAGAGAGACGTAGGTGTTCACGATCATCCGCTCGTCGAGCAATTGCTCATACTCGCGCTTGCCGTAGTTGATGAAATAAAGCAGATCCTGCACCAGGCGGGAGAGGGGCGGATAGAATCCGACAATGGTCGCGGAAGGGAAGGTCTCTTCCACGATGGTCTGTTCCTGCTCGTCCTTTTCAAGCACCAGCGCGGCGCGGGAGGGGATGCGCCCTTCGCGCGCCTGGCGTCCACTCGAAGGGCAGACCTTGCGCATCATTTCGTTGATCCAGAGGGCTTCGCCGGCGGGGATATCGAAGGCTTCGACGCCGATGGAGAGGACGCTCACGCCGTTGGCGAAGATGAACAAGCGAAGGTCGGTCACTTGCACGCGAGCCGAACGGTTCCGGACGTCGTGGCAATCGTAAAAGAGGCGCGTGCCCTGAGGCAGGGGCGCCGTATAGACGCGCAGCAGCGTTCGCGGCTCGGTTTCGTCGGGGACGGGGTGGTTCGCGTCGAAGAAGATTCGCCGCACTACGGGGTGGAAGAAGACCATGTCCTGGAAGGCCAGGGAATTCGAATCGAAGCTGCGGTAGGAATCGCGCTGCCAGACGCTCACCCGGTTTGCGAAGCGGCTGCGCGTCTTGGCGCCCATGCCGCGCAACCAGCCGTCCACGCCATCGATCCAATCGGCTTGATCTTTCCAGAACTCGGGTTGCTCCTCCCGGACGATCTGGCGGTCGATGGCGAAGGGGAAGAGGAAGAAGGTGTGGAGGTGGCTCACCCGCGGTGGCAGTTCCGGGGCCGGCGGCGTGGCGGGCGGGGTAGTTTCTGGCACGAGAAGATCCAGTCTCCTAGGGTATCTTTGCAGACGCCGCCAGCCTTGGCAAATACGAGCGCCACCGGACGCACTTCGGCGCGATTCCGCGATGTGTGAGGGCGCCTATCGCGGCTGTGCGAAGAACTCTTTGATCAGCCGCCGCAGCAGGCCGATGGAGAGCAGAACGGCGATGAGGTTGGGGATGGCCATCAAGCCGTTGAGGGTGTCGGCGATGCCCCAGACAAGATGCAGGCTGCCGGTTGCTCCCAGATAGACAAAGAGAATCCAGAGCAGCCGGTAGGGCAACTGCGCGCGGGTGCCGAAGAGGTAGGTGACCCCGGTCTCGCCATAGAAGGCCCATCCGACGATGGTGGAGAAGGCGAAGGTGATGAGGCCGGTGCTGACGACGAGGTGCCCCCAAACGCCGGGCAGGCCGATTTCAAAGGCTTTGGCGGAGAGCACGGCGCCGTTCACTCCGGTGGTCCAGGCGCCGGTTAAGAGAATCACCAAGCCGGTAAGGAGGCAGACGACGATGGTATCGACGAAGACCTCGAAGATGCCGTAGAGCCCCTGGCGCACTGGATGATCGGTGGAAGCCGAGGCGTGTACGATGGCGGCGCTGCCCAGGCCCGCTTCGTTGGAGAAAAGCCCGCGGGCAATGCCCATGCGCAGGGCCTGCATGATGGTGGCGCCAGCGAAGCCCCCCACGGCGGCGTGCCCGCTAAAGGCGGAATTGAAGACCAGGGCGATCGTTTCCGGGACGTCGGCGGAGAAGCGAAACACGATGAACAGCGCGCCGCCCAGATAGCAGACGCACATGAAAGGCACCAGGACGGTGGTGAGTTGCGCGATACGTTGGATGCCGCCCAACACTACCATCCCCACCAGAATGCAAAGGACGATAGCCGTGGTTTGGCGCGGCACCGAATAGGATGCGAACACCGCGTCGGCCACCGAGTTCGCCTGTACCATATTGCCAATGCCAAAGGCGGCCAGCGCCGTTAGCAACGCAAACGCGCCGCCCAGCCTTGGCATGTTGAGCCCTTTGCTCAACACGTACATGGCGCCGCCGCGCATGACGCCGCCGGCATCGCGCTCCCGGTAATGCAGAGCGATCACAATCTCAGAGAATTTGGTGGCCATGCCGAAGAGGCCGGAGACCAGCAGCCAGAACAGTGCCCCGGGCCCGCCCAGAAAGATTGCCGTCGCCACCCCGGCGATGTTCCCCACGCCCACCGTGGAAGCGAGCGCCGTCGAGAGCGCCTGAAACGGGGTGACCGAGCCTGTGCCGGAGTTCTTATCGAATAGCTTCCCCAGAACCTCACGGAAGGCGACCGAAAGCTTTCGGAACTGGATGCCACCGGTTGCGAAGGTAAGCAGGATACCCACGCCAACCAGGAGAATCATCAACGGCGGGCCCCATACGATGGCGTTTACCGCGCTATTGATCTCGCCGATGGATTGGAGCAGGTCTTGCATGGAAGTCACGATTGTACCGTGCGGGTGTACCGTGCGGGCCTTTGAACCGCGCGCTGCGATGCGGTTAGGTGGCGTCGCTCCCATGCAAGAGCAAATCCGCCACCGCCATCATGGTTTCCGGCGCATTTCCTTCAAGCCGGTTGTTCACGAAGATATAGGCGATGCGCTTCTCGAGTTCCGCGCGGCGCCCCAGTTGGGCAAGCGCCTGCCGCGCCTCCGGGTTGGGATCCTGCACTCGGGTGTAGGGCTCAAACGACTTCACCGCTTGCTCGTACTGCCGTCCCCGGCGAAGCAATGCGCGGGAAACCACGAAGTCCGCCGTATAGGCCGCTTCCTCCGCCATCTGCTCTCGCAGGGTGGGCATCCGGCTCCAGGCGTTGAAGACGTGCGCCACCCGGTTCGCTTTGAGGCACGCGAAGTAATCCGGCACCAGATACTCCGGGTTGCGGATCTCCACGGCATAGCGGAAGGCGGGCGGCAGGGCGCTGAGAAAATGGTCGAGGTCTTCGAAGAAGGCTTTGGGCTCTGGATACTCGCTCTTGGGGAAAGTGCCGAACTCCAGCATCACCACACCCACCTGCGCGAGGTAAGGCGCCAGGGGTTCGAGGAAGGCGGCGGTCATCAGGCTGGCGTCCAGAAACTGCTCGTTCGCCGTGCCGCCGCGCGCGCCATAGCGGGCATGGCCCGGCCACTTTCTTACGGTCACCATCTCCGGGGTTTTTAGGCCGAACTGCAAGGCGGGGGCGGCGTGGAAGAGTTTCTCCCACTGCTCCGGGGAAGGGAAGGTGTAGAACGAGAAATCGCCTCCCACCGCCGGGAAGACTTCGGCATACTCGGCGAGGCATTCGGCTTCAAACTTCTTCTTCGAAACCTTTCCCCGCGTGATGTAGCGCGACTCCGAGTAGATCTGCCCCATCCAGCCCGGGTACTTCCACGAACTCCCGCCCATCAACACGCCCCTGGCAGCCAGATCCTTTAGAGAGCGTGCAAGCCGGGAGCGAAACGAATTGTCCTCCGCGAAAGCCAGCGGCAGAGTAGAAGAATGCGGCATGAGTGTGGAGATGCTGCACTCAATTCTCCCATCATCCGGGGATGGGAGGCGCACGGAAGCGGCGAGATGGGAGACGCCATCGGGAGAGCCCTCGCGCTATGCAGAGCTGAATAGAACTAAATTCAGGCGGGGGATTGCGAGATGCGGCGGATTCAGCGGCGAGATTTGCCGTCGCGCCTATCGACCACTTTGGCCAGGGAGAGCAGGCGGGAGCTCACCGTGAGGCCGGCACTCTCCAGGGTGGATAGGCTGACGGCGAACCGGACGCGGTCGTTGTCGAGAAAAAAGCCCATCGCTCCGCCGTTCTCGACGAAGCGCAGGGAGTCCCCGATGGTGAGCACCGATTCCTGGCGGGATGCCTGCAACGCCATCGCCGTCAGGCTCTCGGTGCCGTTCGGCAGGTAGATTGCATCGCAGCCGCGAACGGTGGTGGGATCCTCAATGCGCAGCGCGCGAGCCAGTCGTTTTTCGCGTCCGCTGCTATCCGACACCGCGTTGATGGCCTGCACCATTCCCGAATCCTTCACGACGCAGACGGTAAGCGGCTCCTTGACTCCGTCATTCCATCGAATGAAGCGGCTAAAGTTGTAGATCATTGCTGCTTTGATGCGCGTTTCGAGAGGAACCTCGTCCGCGGCAACGGCGGGAGCGGGAAAGAGCAACATCACGAGAAGCGCTGCCAGCAGGGCTACTCGTGCGTTCAAGCTGGCTGGGCTGAACGCCGCCGACCCCGATCCAGGCTGGTTGAGGTGGTTGCGAGTATCCGCCATGGAGTTCACCAGTTAAAGACCAGATTCAGGCGAACATTCCGGCGCAAGTAGGACGAGCGCACGAAATCCTCCGACACATACTCGAGCAGCTTTGAGTTGTTCAGGTTCTGTCCCAGCACGTTAAGTTCGGCGCTCTCGGAGAACTTCCACGCCATTCTAAGATCCGTGCGCCAGTGGCTGGGGAGGCGCTGGAATTGGAGAGACGATTGATAGTAGCCCCAGGCGTCGAGGGAGAGCTTTGGCGTCACATCCCAGCTTGTCCGCAGTTGCCACTGGTGTGCGGGATCGCTGCGCAGGTTCTCTTTGATGGGCCGAAAACCGTGAAGGTAATTATCGGCTGCGACGTAGCTGTAGTTTGCCCCGAAGGTCCATTCCGAAGAGGGAACCCAGGTGGTGGCAACCTCCACGCCACGATAGGTGGCCTTCTCCCCGTGGGTAATGGTGAACGGGAAGATCACTGCCAGGAAGGGATTGAACTCCAGTTGGGGCGGCAACTGCACCAATCTCTGGAGGTCGGTGTACTTGGAAAGGAAGGCGGCGGCATCCACGGAGAAACGCGGACCGAAACTTCTGCGAACCCCCGCTTCGTAGGAGAGAACGTGCTCCGACGGGATGTTGGGGTCGCCGAAGAGGCGGATCAGGGAGCCCATTGGCGCCGGAGCGGGCGCGTCAAACTGCGCCCTTACGGCGAGGTCGCGCCGCGCCGGTGTACGGGCCGCGCGCGAAACGGCGCTCCACATGGTGGTTGCCCGGGTGGGAGCCCAGAGCAGGCGTACGTTTGGCTGGAACTCCATTCCCGTATAGCGATTGTGTTGCAGCTTGGTGCCCACGGTTAGGATCAAACGGCTGGGGACGAGCGCGATCTCGTCCTGGATGAAGGTATTGTAAAGACTGTCGTTGGACGTGGCGGGCACCAGGATGGGTTCCAGCACACCCGCCTGTGTGTTCGGGCCGCCGATGCGGTCGCGATAGAGCCGGTATCCGGCGCCCCACAGCAGATCGTGCCGTTTTGCGAAGCGGTAGCGATGCTGGAAATCGACCTCAGCGGCCTGGAACTGCGCCTGGCCATAGAATTCGTTCCGTTTCTCATGGGTGAAGTAGGAGAGCAGGGCGATCTCCGATTTCGGAGAAATGTTCCGCTTCCAGCGCAACATGCCGAAACCACCGCTCATGCCGACGGTATTCAGCCGCGTTGCCTCGGGAGTGCGGTTGATGAAATCGATGTCGAAAGTCTGGTCGCCTTCGCTACGATGCACGGAGGCCTGCATGGAGACCTCGTCCCGGTCGGTGACCGACCAATCGGCGCGCATGGCAAGATGGCGGCCAAACCAGACGTCGTAGGCTCTTCCCGGATCGCCGGGCAGAGAACTGAGTTGCGGACCCCGCGAATAGGCTTTGCCAAAGAAGCGATAGTGGAAGTTCTTCCCAACACGGCCTCCGTAGCGCAGCCCCAGGTCAAGCGGTTCGGTGAGCCCCGAGCGAACGCTCACCAATCCGCCTTCGGTGTGTTCCGCGGATCGCGTGACGATATTGATGACGCCATTCACGGCGTTCACGCCCCACAAGGTCGCTCCCGGACCGCGGACCACTTCGATCCGTTCGATATCCTCCATCATCAACTCGTTTTGGTCCCAGTTCACGGCCGAATATAGATTCGTGTAGATCGTACGTCCGTCGATGAGCACCAGCATCTTGTTGGCGAAGCGCCCGCTAAAGCCGCGTGCGCTGATGGCCCATTTGCTGGCGTCGATCTGTGCCACGTGCAGGCCGGGCACCATGCGCAAGGCTTCTGGCACGGTGGCGGCGCCAGAGCGGCGGATGTCCTCGCGCGATACGACAAACACGGCGGCGGGAACTTCCGATAGGGGCTGCTCTTTGCGTCCGGCGGAGGTGATGCGCACCTGCATCAGTTCTTCGAGGGTGGCGGTGGCAAACCATTCGCTGCTCGAAGCCGCAGGCTGCGATTCGGCTGTCAGGCTCTTTTCGCCCGGAATCGTCGACCCGGCTGGAACAGCGGCCTCGCCGGCGCCGCCAGAAAAGGCTGAGATCGGAAGGGCGAGCGTCACAAAGGCTGCCAGGAGCGGGAGCCACCAGCGGCTGGACCGGCTGCACGCGTGGAACACGCTTCTTCCTCCGTTCTTAAATCCGCCGGATGACGGGACGCCGAACCCGAACCGCGCCAGACGTCTACAGGACGAGGCAAGAGAGCACGGTTCTGGCATTCCATTTCGGACGAAATCGTGCGAAGCTTAACGCCCAGCTAGGAGTGCCAGTACTACGCCCGTATCCAAAGGGGGGAGCAAGAGGGGTAACGCCGCCCTTGGGTGGGGTCCGCCCCAGGGCGTGATAGAGTTTCGGTTTGGTTTGATTTCAGACGTTCCGGTATGGTTCTGGACCGGGATGCAAAGGGAGTGGCTGAAGGTGGCAAAGTCCCGTTATCGGAATGCGTGGGTAATTGCGTCGACCCTTCTCCCGATGGGCGCGGGGGTGTTGGTTCTTGCAGCGGCAGCGTTCGCGCAATCGGCCACCACGGGCGCTCTCGAAGGAAGCGTTCGCGATTCAAAGGGGGCGCTGGTGGCTGGAGCAGCGGTGACCGCGCTCAGCCCCGGCACCGGCCAGCAGCACCGCGCGCAATCGGATGCGAAGGGTGCTTACCGCTTCTCCGTGTTGACCCCGGCCACCTACCAAATCACTTTCGCGGCCAACGGCTTCAAAACCGCCCGGATGGCGGGGGTTTCGGTGAGCGTCTCCGAGTTGTCGATCCTGGATGCGACACTTGAAGAGGGGAGCCCCGCGGAGACGATGGCATGCCGCTGTGTGCAGGGCAGCGCGGCTCCTTCGACGGGCACGCTGGTCGACCAAAAGACCATCACGGCGGTGCCGCTGAACACCCGAAACTTCACCCAGGTGCTCTCCATGTCCTCCGGTTCGGCGGCCAGCGTGAACAACGCCGGCACTCTGGGGCGGGGAAGTTCCAGCGTCAATGTCAATGGAAACACCACGTCGGGTTCCTACACCATCGATGGCGCGTATTCGCCCAGTACGGTGCCCAACCCGGACACGATTTCCGAGTTCAAGATCCAGACGTCGCAATACGATGCGGGTTTTGGCGCGATGGTGCCCAGCACCAACCTGATGACCCGCTTCGGCCAGAACGAGCTGCATGGGACGCTCTGGGAGTTTTTGCGTAACGACATCTTCAATGCCAACACGTTTTTTCGCAACGCGACGGGCCAGGCGAAGCCGAACCTCAAACAGAACCAGTTCGGGGCGGCCCTGGGCGGGGCGCTGAAACAGAACAAGTGGTTCTACTTCGGTTCGTTTCAGGGCACCCGGCAGGTGAACGGGTTGGACCCGACATCGGTGGCGAACCTGATCTTGCCCGCGCTTGGCGACGACCGCTCAGCGGCCACCATCGCGGCGACCTTCTGCCCCGACAGCCACCCCGGCGATGTCGCGCGCTATCGCAGCTTCGCAGGCGGTAAGCAGCTTGACTGCGCGAATCGCAGCACGGCGACGACGGCTCCGGTGAACCCGGTGGCGCTGCGATTGTTGCAGGCCAAGGGGCCGGACGGAAGCTACCTTATTCCCTCGCCGCAGACCGTGATTTCGTCGGGCAACAACGCCGGGCTGGGTTTTTCGACCTATAGCCTGCCTTCCACTTATGACGAAAACCATTGGATCGCCAATAGCGACTATGTGCTGAACCCGGCGAACACGATTTCCGGGCGATTCTTTGGCGCCACGGTTGACCAGTTGCGCACCTTCGGCTCACCGGGCGGCTATCCCGGCGCGGCGGTGGTTCCCGGATGGGGCGCGCCGCAAGCGCTGACGGCGAGCGATGTGGCCACCAGCGGTCGGCTGACGACCACCGTTTCAGCCAGCATCGTGAACGAGGCGACGGTGGCCTTTACGCGCAACAATACCGATGCGGTGGGGGTGGGAATGCCGCAAGCATCGGACTTCGGGATGAGAGCCGTAGACCCGCTGTTTCCGCATCCACCGGAGTTGACGGTGTTGGGTCCGCAGGGGAACTTTCGGCTGTTTGGAACCAACCCGAACGACAACCACTTCAAGACCGTCACCACGTCATGGGCTGACAATCTCTCCTGGGTGCGGGGGCGGCAGCGGCTGCGGATGGGCGGGTTTTTTCTGAATCAGTTTAACGGCAGGGCCGACACGGGCGGGGCGCGGGGACGCATCACCTTCCAGACCTTTGCCGATTTCCTGATCGGGCAGAGCGCGGCGGGAAATGGGAGCCCGGCGGGCCGGAGCAATATCCAGACGGTGCAAGCGAACGAAGGCGTGGGCCCCAACGGAGAAGTGGAATATCGCTACCGGCGCTATTACGGGGCCGCCTATGTTCAGGACGACATCAAGCTGACCGGGCGTTTGACGGTGAACCTGGGGCTTCGTTGGGAGTATATTGGCCCATCCTTCGATACGGCGGGAACGGTGGGCAATTTCCTGCCGGGTCTGGCGGCAAGCGCTGGCGTGCCCCCGCCGGGCGGCACGTTGACAGGCTACACCGTGGCCTCAAACTACAACCCGAATCTGGTGAACCCCTACACGGGGCAGGCATTCGGCCCGCCGCCAGAGGGCGTGCTGCTGCGAGACACCAAGAGCTTTTACCAGAACGGCGCTCCTAAGGATGCGTTCGCGCCGCGTGCGGGCTTTGCCTGGCAGCCGTGGGGGAGCGGGGGCAAACTGGTGTTGGGCGGAGGTTATGGATGGTTCTTCCAGGCCCCACCTTTTAGCGGAACGGCAGGCTCCGCTCCGCTGTTCACTTCGCCGCCCTTTGCGCAGAGCTTCACCAACACCGATGCCGCGAATGGCTTTTCGTCCTTCGCGGAGCCGTTTCCGATCACCACGCTTGGCTTCGTTCCGCGTACCACCACTTCCCAGTTGTCTGACCGCGTGGCCGGGCCTCTTTATCGCCTGCCGCGCCTGCAGCAATGGAACCTGACGACGAAAGTGAAGATGATTGGCGGAACGTCGTTCGACCTTGGCTATGTGGGCTCCTATGGCGACCGCCTGCTGATGGCACGAGGGCTGAACCAGCCTCTGCTGGCGAGCGTAACCAATCCGGTGAACTGCGGCTACGACGGAGATCCCAGCCACTGCGTCACCTCCAACACGTCAAAGAACGCCCGGCAACGGGTGCCGATTCTGGGTGAGAACCCCAGCGCTTTGCTGGCGAGCGAGTTTGTGGGTGAGAGCTGGTATCACAGCCTGCAGGCTACTTTTCGCGGGCAGATCGCGCAGTCCCTGAACTTCCAATCTGCGTATACGCTTTCGAAGGCGCTGAACAACACAGACCTCAATAACGACCAGACGCGGCTGGATCTTGCCAAGGGCCGGGCCTCCTTCGACCGCACGCACCGGCTGATCTCAAACTTCAATTACCAGTTGCCGTTGCCGGTGTGGGGCACGGGCTTCCGGCGGGCGCTGCTGGAAGGATGGTCAGCCGCGGGAATAGTGATCGTGCAAAGCGGGCTGCCGATGACGCTCACCGATCCCGCAGGCGGCGCGGTGTACGGACGAGCGGGGGATTCCACCGTCACGATGTGTCCGCAGGCAACCTACGCCGATCTCGCCACGCCGGGCAACACCAGGGACCGCCTGGGGGGCTGGATCAACAGAGCCGCGATCTGCGCGGCGCCCGCCCTGGGAGCGGACGGCGCCACGGGCTATGGCAACGCCGGCAATGCCATCCTCAATGGACCCGGCCAGGTGAACACCGATTTCTCGCTCGGCAAACGCAGCCGCGTGGGCGGATTGCGGGAAGATGCCGAACTGGCTTTCCGCGTGGAGTTCTACAACGCCCTCAATATGGCGCAGTTCTCCAACCCCGGAAGCACCTTCGGCACGGCGAATTTCGGTGTGATCACGGGAACCTCAGTAGCCCCGCGGCTGATCCAATTTGGCGTCAAGTATCTGTTTTGAGCTGTGGTTTTCGTTCGGAAGCCACTATTTCGGCAACAATGAGAGCACGGCTTGGGTGGGGCTGGGGATGACATGGGCGGCGATGAGTTTGCCCAGGCCTTCCACCTTTGCTTTGCCGGCTTCGACGGCCGCGTTCACGGCGGCGACGTCGCCCTTGAGGACCACCGTGATGTAGCCACCACCCAGCTTTTCGCGGGCCATCACCTCGACATTCGCTGCCTTGCAGGCGGTGTCGATGGCTTCGAAGATGGCGGTGAAACCCTGGGTCTCAATCAGCCCTACGGCAAATCCGGCTTGTTCGCTCATGCGTGTTTCCTTGGGTTCCGGGGCGTCCGTGCTCCCGGCGTGGGGGACCTTAACGACGGACTGCTCCATCATGGGATTAAATTCGGGCTTGGCGTCCCAACTGGGGCGGGCGGAGGGCTCGGGGTTGGGGATCACGTGGACGGTGGAGCGCACGTGCATTGCATCTGCCAGCGCCTTGCCGGCGTCGAGGGAGCTGCGCACGGCACCTAGCGGCCCGGCAATCTTGATCATTGCTCCGGCGAGGTCGTTGAATTCCACTTGCAGAAGGCGAATGCCGGCGGCTTTCTCCAGGGTGTCCAGCACCACCATCGAAGCGCTCCAGCCCACCACTTCCGCCAGCCCCAGGGCCTCGCTCATAGGACGCCCTTCTGGCGGAGAATGTCGAGCACTTCAAAGACGATCTGCTGCACGTCTTCGCGCTGCGGTTCTTCGCTTGAGGCGGCGTTGAATGAAACGGGGCAGCCGCCCGGCGGAGGCTCTACGAGTCCCGTACCGGAGATCAGGCACTGGAGAGCGTCTTTCAATTTGGTGCGCTGGGCGAGCTGGCTTTGCGTTTGCGGCTGGCGGGAGTGGCCGAAATCAAAGCCGCGCATTTCGACGCCGGCCCGGAAGCCGTCGGGGAACTCGAACTGGTAGAGCATCAGGTCGAACAACTCAAGGATGCGCCGTTGCAAGTCCATCGCCGTCTCAAGCTGGCCTGCCCGGGCGAGATCGTAGAGCCGCCGCATGAGCTCCGGGAACCACGTTGGAAGCGGCATTGGTGCCGCCATCGACGCCGGCCACCAGCATCGGCACCAGCACGCAATCCCAGCCGGTGAGGAAGGTGAAATCCGGACGGATGGGCCGCACCGCGGAAATCATCCGGAGCATGAAGGCGACATCGCCGGTGGAATCCTTGATGCCAATGATCTTTTCGAATTCCGCCAGCCGCCGGATGGTGGGAACGTCGATGGGGCTGGCGAACATCGGGATGTTATAGAGTGTGACGTCGATGGGCGAGCGCAGGGCAATCTCCCGGAAGTGCGCGTAGACGCTCTCCGGGCTGAGCTTGTAATAGAAGGGCGACACGATGGCAACCGCCGTGGCGCCGTAGGAATGATAAAGCTCGCAGGCGCCCAGGGTCTCCTTGACGTTCGCCTCCGCGGCCCCCGCCAATACCGGCACGCGCCCCTTCACCTCATCGCAGGTGATCTGGACGATTCGCCGCCGCTCTTCTACGGTGAGCCGCGTGAACTCCCCGGTGGACCCGTTCGGATAGAGCCCGTGTACGCCATTGGCGATGAGCCAATTGATGAACCTTCGAAATTCGGATTCCTTCAGCTCGCCACGCTCATCCAGCGGGACGAGCATGGGAGTAAAGATGCCCTGGAGGCGCTTCGCCATGCTCGCTCTATCGTTTCATTTTCCCTAGCGGGACGGCAAGAGATGCGGATGGATTTTCGTTCGCCAGCCGGTTGTCTGCACTGGGCATGCAAACGGAAAACGCCGGGGAAGGCATAATACCTATCCCCGGCGTTGTGTTGAAGCGAAACGCTATCCAAACAAGGTTTGTTTAGGCGCGGGCTGCGCGACGGCGGAGCAGGGCCAAGCCCACCAGGGCAAGACCAGAAAGGGCCATCGTGCCGGGTTCCGGGACTTCTTCCTGAAGACCGGCGGTGGTCTGAACCACGAAATCCTGCTTGGTGTCGCTGTTCATGGACCACAGGAAGAGCGTGGGGGTGTAGGTGTTGAGGTTGGTGTTGTTGATGGTGGTGAGCCAGCCAGCGTTGTTCACCTCAGTGATCGCGCCGCCCGAGTTGGAGAAGCTGATATTGCCACTGCCGAGGTTCAAGGTGCCGTTGCCCGCTTCATAGGCGATTTCCCAGATGGCGATCTGGACGGCGCGAAGAATGAGGCTGGAAGCGTTGTAGTCGATCAAACCGCCGTTCGACGCAAACGCGAGATTGAACAGCATGTCGATGCGCTTGGCGCGATCAAGGCCGAGGGTACCGCGATTGTCGATGTCGGGAATGCGTCCGTCGGCCAAGTCGCCAATGGTGAAGTCGAGGTTGTTGCCGCTGATGGACTGTTCCAACTGAATGCAGAAGGCCCAAACCGAGGTGCCTACACCCAAGGGATCGAGGGGGAAGGTTGTGCTGTCGGTAGTAAACGTGAAAAGGCCCGCGCTGGTTGTACGCGTGCCCATGCCATCGCCTACGAGGTCGAAGCTTACGTTCTGCGCGCCGGTCTTCTGACCGGTGTAATCCACAACAATGTTGCCAGCGCTTGCAGCCGTGGTGAGGCCCAGACAAAGCGCAGTTCCCAGCGCCATTGATAAAAGATATCGTCTCATGCTTAGCTCGTGCTCCTTATTCGTTCTCCGCTCCAAGAGAGCCGTTCCCGGGACCAATAGAAAAGGTTCCTTGATTGGGGAATGGCTTGGCTCTGAACCGTAAAGTCAGATTAGTACCTTATCGCTGTTGAGTGCAAGATACTAGACGAAAGTAAGGGTATTTGAGGTTATAGTACTCTGCTGCGTGGCGCTTCGAAAAGGCCGGAAGCGAATGAAAAGAAAGGAATACGGTCTCGTTTCAAATTGGGACGGGTTTTGGGCGCACGAAGGTGGATTCGACTAGCGAAATATTACAGATGCCACCTTTTAGCTTCTAGGATAAAAGTTAGACGCCCGCCCTAGAGTTCAGGCGCTTGTCCCAAAGCCAGCACGGTTTCGAAATGAGGATGCTCGTCCTCACGATGGACCGTGGCTACCTGCACGTTGCCGAAACCCGCCGTCAGCAGAAAAGCTTCCAGCTCGGCCTCGGCAAAGCCCAGCCAGTGGTCGGCATAGAGATCGCGCGCCTCTTCAAAGCTGTGCCGTTTTAGGTCGAGGATCACGATGCGTCCGCCAGGGCGCAGGATCCGCAGGGCGGCATTCACGGCGCGTTGGGGATGCAAAGCGTGATGTAGCGATTGGCTTAGAAACGCCAAATCAACCGACGATTCGGCAATCGGCGGATCCTCAAGATCTCCTACGCGAAAGTCTATATTATGCAATCCGTTACGGCTCGCAAGTTCCTGTGCCACTTCAACCATGCGGGAGGAGTTATCCACCGCAATCACCCGGCGCGCCCGGCGGGCCAGGAGTTGGCTGAATGCCCCTTCCCCGGCACCGAGATCGGCGATATCCAAGGCGGGCATCAATAGCAGCAGCGTCTCAGCGAGACCCCGCCATGACCGGCCCGGCACATACTGCTTCCCAAACCGGCCCGCCATTTCGTCAAAGTACACTCGCATCCGGTCTGCCCGCTTACGCAGAGCAAGGGCGAGGGCGCGGGAATCGTCCCCTGCCTCTGGAATTTCGGTTCGCGCCGCTTCCAAAAGCGCCCGGATTTCCGGCGCTACGGATCGCACCAGACGGTAGAGGACGTTCTTCCCCGACCGACGGTCCTCCGCCAGCTCCGCCTGCTTTAGTTGCGAGAGGTTTGTCGAAATCCGGCTCTGCCCTGTCGAGAGAATCTCCTGGATCTCCGCCACCGACAACTCCTCTCTATCGAGCAGAAGCAGAATGCGTAGACGTAATGGGTCAGAAAGAACGCGAAGCGATTTTAAGATTGACGGCATCAGAGAGTGGAAGCTATGATATCAACGTATCCCGATTTCTTGATTTGAGCAAGGGCGGGCAACTTTTTCAAGGAGAACACCAACGCATGAGCACGGTTGTGAACCCGGTTGCGACGGAATTTAAGGTTGCGGATCTGAAGCTGGCCGAATGGGGCCGCAAAGAGATCGGCATTGCCGAACATGAAATGCCCGGACTGATGTCCATCCGCCACAAGTATGCGGCGGAGAAACCCCTGGCTGGCGTCCGGATTACCGGCTCGCTGCACATGACCATCCAAACCGCGGTTTTGATTGAGACGCTAGTGGATTTAGGTGCCGACGTGCGATGGGCAAGCTGCAACATCTTTTCCACGCAGGACCATGCGGCGGCGGCCATCGCGGCTGCGGGTGTGCCGGTCTTCGCCTGGAAGGGCGAGACGCTGGAAGAATACTGGTGGTGTACCTATCAGGCAGTGTCGCACCCCGGCGGCAAGGGTCCCCAATTGGTGGTGGACGACGGCGGGGATGTAACGTTGCTAATCCATAAGGGTTACGAACTCGAAGAGGGTTCCGATTGGGTGAACTCCCCGTCGGAAGGCCACGAAGAGGAAGTGATTAAGGATCTGCTGAAGAAAGTCTATGCGGAGAACCCCACCCGCTGGCACGACATGGTGAAGGAATGGCGCGGCGTCTCAGAGGAGACCACCACGGGCGTTCACCGGCTTTACAAGATGCAGAAGGATGGCAAGCTGCTGGTTCCGGCGATCAACGTGAACGATTCCGTCACCAAGAGCAAGTTCGACAACCTCTACGGCTGCCGCGAGAGTCTTGCCGATGGCATCAAGCGTGCTACGGATGTGATGATGGCCGGCAAGGTGGCTGTGGTTTGTGGCTTTGGCGATGTCGGCAAGGGGTCGGCGGAGAGTCTGGATGGCTTCGGCTGCCGCGTGATTGTCACCGAAATTGACCCGATCAACGCGCTGCAAGCTGCCATGGCCGGTTACGAAGTGACCACGATCGAAGAAACCCTAGGGCGCGGCGACATTTACGTTTCCTGCACGGGCAACTGCGAAGTGATCACGCTGGACCACATGAAGCACATGAAGGACCAAGCGATTGTCTGCAACATCGGGCACTTCGACAATGAGATCCAGATGGACCGTCTCAATGCCGAAAAGGGCGTTGTCCGCAACACCATTAAACCGCAATACGACATGTACACCTTCGAGGACGGACATTCGATCTACGTCCTTGCGGAAGGTCGCCTGGTGAACCTGGGCTGTGCCACGGGCCATCCAAGCTTCGTCATGTCGAACTCCTTTTCCAATCAGACCCTCGCCCAGATCGATCTCTGGCAGAAAAAGGATGAGTACGCCGTGGGCGTTTACAAACTGCCCAAGTACCTCGACGAGGAAGTGGCAAGGCTGCACCTTGAGAAGATCGGCGTCAAACTTACCACCCTCACCGACAAGCAGGCCGAGTACCTGGGCGTGGCGAAAGAGGGTCCGTACAAGCCGGAAGAGTATCGCTACTAATCGAAGCGACCCCGCAGTTAGAGCAAACGAAGGCCGCACCTGGCGATGGGTGGGGCCTTCGTTTGCTTTCGGGTTTAGCGTGAGGCCAGCCGCCAATTTTGCTATGGCTGAAACAGCGGTGCCAGCCGTTCTTCCGACAACCGCACGGCAGGCACGGGCAGCCGATCTTAGCACCCGCCTCTGCGGTGTTGCTCTTTACGGCAATCTGCTACGGAAAGCTCAGAATCCGCAGCAACCCGTCGCTACCCTTGGGTGCTCCTTCTTCGAGGTAACCCACTAAGAGCGCCGCAGACGGCTGTTTGCCGCAGACGAACTCGTAGTCGGCCACCACTTCACCGTTACGGATCACCACGACAGCCGCGAGCTTGTCGATCGCCAGCCTTAACGGCGCGCCCTTTGCTTTCAAAAGTACGGCTGGCGGCGCGCCAGAGCAATCCATCGCCAGCATGGTGGCGGCGGTCATTCGCGCCCCTTCTTGCTCCATGAGTTGCTGCACTGCCTGGCTAGCACTGGAAGATTTTTCGATTTCCGTGGGGACCCCTTGGCGCACTTGTCCGGCACTTTCCTCCGCTGCCCAACTCCGCGCTCCGCCGCCGCTGCCCGCGGATTGCGCATCCTCGGCTTCGAAACGCTCCGCGTTGTCGATATGCCTCTCCATTTCATTCAGGCGATCGAAGTGTTCCGGCTTGGCCGCAAATTTCAGTCCGCGTTGCAAGGCGCTTCGCGCTTCCTTAAAATCGCGCAACTGGTATTGGGCGTAAGCGAGCTTGTGAAAAAACTCGGGTGCATCCGCGGCGGCAACACCACCGCTGCCGGTGAGGAGCGCTACGGCACCCCGATAATCGTGCGTGTTGAGCGCATAGCCTATCGCCCAATCCCGGGCCTTTCTGTTGCCGGGGTCGAGGCGCAGCGCCTCGCTAATCCAGTTTCTGCACTCTTCGTTCGCAATCCGGTATTCGCAGCCGAGGCCGGCCAGATGGTAATAGAGCATTGAGTTGCGGCTTTTCTTGCCGGCTGCTGCCCGGTAAAACGCGAGCGCCTCGTCCCGTCTATCGCGCTGCATCGCAAGATATCCTCGCGATTCCTCGATCTCCGGACGCGACGGAAACGCCAACGCAAGATCGTCGTAGCGCACCATCGCCCGATCGTGTTTTCCGGTGTAGGCTAGCATGTCGGCCAGCAGCAGAGGCGTCTCCCAATCCTCGATGACGGCTGTTTCGGTGGGGGCCTCAAAATCCAAACCTTCGGCTTCGGTTATGCCGAAAAAATAGCCCTGTTGGCCGACGTACTTTCTCAAAAGCTCATCAAGCTGTTGGGTGGTGTAGCCATAAACCATCAGGTAAGCACTTGCCGAACCGGTTGATCCGTCCTTCACCTTTTCAAAAAACTCCTGAGAGCGTGCCCGCATTTCACTTCCCTGAAAGGTCATGTGCGCGAGCGCCCAGCCTTGCGCATAGAGCCGGCCTGTCACTTCGCGGCTTCCATGATGACGATTCTCCCTGTTGATGGCGAACAGTTGGTCGAGCGGCATCGGGCGTCCATGCATGGAGTTGAGATAGCGAAGATGGCTCGCTACCGGGTAGCCTTGCCTTACGTCCTTGCTGCCGATTTTGAGGGTGGAGTAGAAATCGGCCAGTCCTTCCTCGAGCCAAACGGGAAACTGAAATCCGGCGTGCTGGGAGAAGAGATGAAAATACTCATGGTTGAGCACGGTTTCCGTGCGCCCGTAGAAGCCGGAGAGCACGATGTAATCGCGGTCGCGCGCGCTCATGTAGTAAGCCATTGAGAGCTTGTCGGGTGCGTATTCGCGATACTCGTTTTCGTTCCGGAAAAGCAGCACGCGGACGCGTTCCGCTGAATTGATCTTCACGTTCGTAAGCAGTTCATACGCCTTTCGAACGCGCTCCAAATGCTCCAGCACCTTGCGGGCTTTCTTGTCGTCTTCCGCGCTGAAGATTTCGAAGTGTTCGCTACGCAACTTCAGCCAGCCCGCCTGGTTGGCGCAGAGCGGAAGAACGCATGAGAGAAGGAATAGAAGAATTCCAAATTGCGGGTGCGGGCGCATACACTTTCCCCGGATAGCGGCGCGATCTCTAAAACCGTCAGTTTGCGCGATCCGGCGGCGGGATGCAAGAGCCGTCTTCCAGCGAGCAACTCCGCGGCTGCTTCATCGCGTCAACGTCCACTCGGCGTTTGGCTGCCTGCGCAATTTCGCTCGACGCGCAGGTGTTGATCGGCCTTGACGCCGTGCAGAGTCTGCACGCAGCCGTCGGGCCAGGTGATCGTCAGCTCATTCACCACACTATCTTCGCCCAGCCCGAGATGTACGGCATGCTGGTTGCTGGATGCATAGCTTGAGTGGGGTGCCAAGCGGCCCCAACGAACGCCGCCCCTGGTTGCGCAATGAACCCGGGCGCCGATGGCCGTTGCAGGCAGCAGCACGCTCAGCCAATGGCCTGTATCCCGGGTGCGGTTCCAGAGCACCACTGGCGCTTCGTTGAGCCTTGAGACGGCGACATCGATGCGTCCGTCGCGGTCGAAATCGGCGAAGGCCGCCCCGCGATGAAAAGCCTTGCCGGCCGCTTCAAACACTTCCAGCGCGAAGCGTCCCGCGCCGCGGTTTCTCAGAACGGTATTGGGTTGCCGCGACGCCCGGCTGGAGCTGATCTCCGCGTTATCCATCACGTGGCTGTTGGCGCTAAAGATATCGAGGAAACCGTCGTTGTCAAGGTCCACGAAGCCCACGCCCCAGCCCGCGTAGGGCAGGATTTGCGCGGCGATGCCGCTGGGCGCGGTGATGTCCTGGAAAGCCGCCTCGCCCAGGTTGCGAAAGAGGGGGAAGGTCTCGTTGCTCAGCGCGCTCACCACGATCTCCTCATTGCCGTCGTTATCGATGTCGCCTACGCTGGCGCCCATGGAGGAAATGGGCCGCCCGTCGTTCAGCAGCGCCACTCCACTTTGCGTAGCCGCTTCCTCAAAACGCCCGGCGCGATTGAGGAATAGCGAGTTGGGCAGCGCATCGTTACCAACGAAGAGATCCATCCAGCCGTCATTGTCGAAATCGCCCATGGCCAGGCCCATTGCCTTACCGGGATGAGCAGCGATGCCGGTTTCCGCTGAAACGTTGCGGAAGCGCCCGCCGCCCTCATTACGATAGAGAAGATTTGTGAGCGGCTTGTAAAGACGGGGATGGCAGTACGTGCGATGGCCGGGTGCGCGACCTCCGCAGAAGGGATCCATGCCCGGCGCCCATTCCACATAGCGCGCCACAAAGAGATCCAGGCGGCCGTCGCGGTCAAAGTCGAGCCACGCGGCTGCCACGCTCCATTGGCCGTCGCCGCCCACCCCGGCCGATGCGCTTACGTCCTCAAAGCTGCCATCGCCACGGTTGCGATACAGGATGTTTTCGCGAACGCCCACGACGAAAAGATCTATCCACCCGTCGCCATCGTAGTCGCCAGCGGCAGCACCCATTGAAAAACCGCGCCCCGCCACACCAACCCGTTCGGTGACATCTTCGAAGCTTCCGTCGCCACGATTGCGGAACAGCCGGTTCCAGAAACGCTCGTCCGTTTTATTGAGCGACGGCAAAGCGGCTCCGTTGGTGATGTAAAGATCCGGGAAACCGTCGTTGTCGTAATCCAGCACGGCCAAGCCACCCATCATCGTTTCGACGAGGTACTTTTCCCCCGCCGCGCTGTTGCGCACCACCATGGGGAGGGGCATCGCCTCCAGCGCGATGGGCGTCCAATCGCGCTCAACCGGAGCGGGGGCGGGGGCGGCGGCCAGTTCCTTACGCACGCGGTCCAGCGCTTCGGTGGCGCCTGTTTTTTCCAGCAGGGCTACGCCTTCCCGATGCCGTCCGGCGCGATAGAGAAACAGCCCGAACTCCTCCGCCGCGCCCTCCGCCTTCAACGCAAGCGCGCGTTGAAACAGCGCTTCCGCTTCGGCTGCTTTGCCGTCGGCCGCCATCGTCATGGCCAGCCCCAGCGTCGCCCGCGGGCGATCCCCACGCAGCTTCATCGCGAGCGCAAACGCGGCTTCCGCGTCCGGCAAGCGGCTAAGAAAGTAGGCAGTGCGCCCGAGGTAATAACAAGCGCCCGGTTCATTCGGCTTCAGATCGCAAGCGCGTGCAAATGGCTCGCGCGCTTCTTCCAGGCGATTCTCCGCGGCGAACGCCATGCCCAGCAGCTTCCAGGCCGCCGCTGACAGGGGTTCGGCGACGGTGGCCTGTTCCGCCAGCACCCTTGCCCGCGCGAAGTCGCCTTTCCGCAGCGCTTCGGCGGCTTCGCCCACGGGTCTCGATTGCGCCGCCACACCCAAAGAGAGGCATAGCGCCAACCCCAACCGCCATAGAGCCGCCATGCCGATGGCCATCGAGCGTCTCCGCTGCAAGCGGAACGGCGCACGCTTAGTGGTAGTTTGGCTTCTCTCCAAACGGCACAGCCTTCCCGTACTTCAGTTCGTAGAGCCGGCGGTGGGTTTGCCGCGCCGCCTCTACAAGCTCCTTGTAGGGAAGATCTATCACATTCAGAAAGCCGTAGTTCAGCCGCTCTTCGTCGCTTGGCCTGCCCGTGGGAAGATCGTCCACCATTTGGAACCAGTGCGTTCCGATGATGTAGGGGCTGGCGGCGGCGGCCTCTACATAGTAGCGATAAGCCTTTGCCCGCTCTGCTTGGTCTTTCACCTTGTGGCCCCAATAGAAAAGGCCCTGCATCCCCCGGCCAGGAGCGGCGGCGGTGAACTCGCCGATCAACACCGGCTTGCCGGAGACTTCACTGAAATGCCGGATGTCTTTCTCGTCCGGCTTGAACTCTTTCGAATAAATGTTGATGCTGAACACGTCGAAAATGCGGCTCAGTTCCACCCATCTGTCTTCGGGCCGCCCGGCGTATCGAATACCCAGCACCAGGTGGTTGGGATCGTGCTTTCGAATGGCCGCGTTAATCACTTCGAAGTAACGCTGCGCGCAGGTGTACAGAAACTCATCCTTGATGCGTTGAGCTTCCGCGGGATTGGCCTTCAGCAGGCCTTCCAGGTGCGCCTTGGTGGCGGAAGACTCGGGGTCGTTCAACACCATATGGGGGAACGGTATCAGCGAGCCGAACGGCCTTGCCCAGTGCGGCTCATTTCCGATAAACCAGCCGATCAGATAACGGTCGTCTTTCAACTTTTCCACCTGGCGCCGGGCCGCCGCGTCCACGTTCCTCTCAAATTCGTCAGAGAATACATCGGGGAAATCCCAAGGAAACGGAAAGGTCTTCTTCGTTTGCCATCCGGAAAGCGGCAGCACGTAAGGCATTCGCGCGGTGGTGGCGACGTCGTAATCCGACCAATTGGCGATGGTATTGAAGCCCCAGCTTTTCAGCCTGCTCACGATATGCGCCTGCCATTTCCCTGGCCAGTTCTCTCCATGGCGTCCCATGATGTTGGCGACGTAGAAGGAAACCGTTTCGTCTGGCTTCAGCCACGCCGGCCCCTTGGGGGGCAACTCTTCAAACAGGTACTCGCGACCGCGAACGCTGGTGGCGAAGCTATCCGGCTTATAGCCCACCAGGTCCATGCCCGCGGAGAAGAACGGATGGCCGTCGGGATCGACGAACACCCACTTTCCGCGGTCCCGCTCCACTCGAAAGAAGCCCGTGGAGCGCAACTTGCGGCTGCGGTCGCCGCCCATCTCGCTATAGGGCAGCTTCACTTGCGGTTCTTTGTCGGCATTCCACAGCGCGCGAAGGTGCTCAGGGCTGTGCGCTTTCGCGGGCCAGTTCTCCGGAATCCACTGCCCGAAGCGGTCGATCAGCGGCTTTCTTGTGGCAATGCCGTCTTCGGGTACATCGCGACGCAGGGTGAAGGTGTGCAGCGTGAACTGGGACGGTGCGGCGGGAAAGCGCATGCGGAAAGAGACTTCCTCTACCTTCTCAAAGGTAAACAGCCGGGAGGGCCACACTTTGTAGCCCAGCGGCACCAAGGGGGTCATCGTTCGCGTTTGCACAAAGGCGTCGAAGGGGATCACCCCGTCGATGCGGATTCCAGGCAGCGGCTCCATCACGAAATCCTTTGTCACCTTGCCATCGGAGAAGCCGATCGCCACCGCTTCCAGGCTGGTGGTCTCGAACGTGAACTGGATAGACCGGTATTCCCGCCAGTCCGTTGGCAAACCGAGCTTTCGTACGGGGATTCGCACTTCCGGCTCGCCCCCGGCATAGCGAAAGGTGAAGGTGAGGGCGTTCGTGGAAGCGTCGCGGAACACAGTGGCTTCCTTGGTGATGAACTCGCTTAAATCAGTCTCCTTTAGCCGTTGGAGCAGCGGAAGTTCCTGCCCCAGTGCGATGCCCGCCACAATCAGAACGAGCATCGTCAAGCTTCTAAACGCGCGCATGGGAATTCTCCTTTTTGCGGCTGTCACGCAATCAGCGCGGACGCCGTGTTTTGCCATTGCTGGTTGGCGAAGCGGCAGCCTCATCCTTAGGAGCCATTCCCGTGGAGCCTCGCAGCACCAGTTCCGGTTCGATCAGCGTCTCCGGTGTGAATCGCGACTGGGTCGGATCCCGCATCAGCGCTTCAACACAGATGCGGCCGATGCGCCAGCGCGGGATGTCGAGCGTGGTGAGCGCGGGCACGGTGTATTCGGAGAGCACGATGTTATCGAAGCCCGTCACGGAGACGTCCTGTGGCACCCGCAGTCCGCGTTCCCGCAAGCCCCGCAGCGCCCCGATCGCCATAAAATCATTTACGCAAAGGATCGCTGTGGGTTTGAAGCCGCTATTGAGCAGTTGCGCGACAGCCTGCCTCCCGCCTTGCGGAGTATCTTCCTGCTCAGCTGTAGTGAATTCCGCGTCGGAGGCATAGAGCTGCATCGTCTCAATGAAGGTCCGCCTGCGCTCCTGCAAGGGGACGAGGCCGGCGTGGTGGCCCACAAAGGCCATCCGCCGGTGCCCCAGAGATCGCAGATACTCTATCGCCCGGCGCATCCCAACTTCATAGCGAACACGAACACTGGTGATGTTCGCTGCCGGGTGCGTAGCATCGTAGACAACGGCCGGCGTTCCCCGGCGGGCAAGGTCGTCCAGCACCGAGACCTCCATTTCGGAGACCACCAGCGCCAAACCGGAAGGCCGCAGCCCGAGCAACGTGCGCAGACTGCCCGCGAGGCGCTGGGGATGATAGCCGGTGTTTTCCAGCACCAGCGAGTATCCCGCCGCACTGGCGGCCGATTCCATCGCCTGAAAGATATCCAGAAAGAACGGGTTTTCCACGTTGGAAACGATGACGCCCAGCATCTTGCTGGTGCCTTTGGCCAAGGCGCTGGCGTGGGCATTGGGAGCGTAGTGCAAGGACTTGGCTACCGCCAGCACACGGCGCCGGGTGCTTTCTCGGACGCCACCCGTGTCGTTCATCACTCGGGAGACGGTGGCCGTCGAAACCCCCGCCCGTTTCGCCACTTCCAGCAGATTCACACAGAAAGTTTGACTGAACGAAAAAAAAAATGCAAGCGCTTGCATCGAATATAAAGACCTTTTGATCCATAATGTTGGCACTTAGAAACCCTTGTGGGCAAAAGTGTTTCATGAAAACGATTGGGATTGACACCGGTGGGAATCTGTTGTAGATCAATGACAGCACCCAGTGTGCTGAAAGCGATTACAGTCTCAGAAACACACCGGCTTCCCATGAGGGCTGCCTGGGCACTAAAGTGCCCAGTAAATCCGAAGCGACGCAGCTTCGGGGAGGTTAAACAACATCGTGGGAGAAAGAACGCTTTCGCATTATTCGCTTTGATCGTCCTGGCCGGCTTTGCCATGCTCGTCGCCCAACAGGATCGCGGAACCCTGACCGGGACTGCCATCGATCCGGCTGGAGCGGTAGCCCCCGGCGTAAAGGTGGTCATCACCAATACCGCAACCAACGCAAGGTACGAATCGGCGACGAACAACGCCGGTCAGTTCACCATGCCGAGTCTGGCCGATCGGGCCTTACCGCGTGCAATATCGAAGCCCCCGGCTTCAAGGTTTTTGTTCGCGAAGGGATCAACCTGGGGATACGCCCAGGTAGTTCGCGTGGATGCCGCTCTTCAACTCGGCGCTACCACGGAAACTGTGGAAGTGAGTGCCGAGGCGGCTATCGTGAAACCGCCATACACCAGAGGTAGGCACCTCGCTCGGTAGCGAACGTGTCATCGACATGCCGCTCGGCTTCAGCGGGGGCCGTTCAGTAGAACAGTTCGCCTTCAAGCTCACCCCCGGCGTAGGCGGCAACAACTGGGAAAGCCGCATCTAACGGCAGCCCTCCATTTCTCAAAGGAAGAAATGCTTGCCATGGTGCATCGGCCACCCATTTACATCGGTGGCCAGTTCGGCGAATCACAGCCTTCCATGGAAGCGCTCGAAGAGTTTCGCATCCAAACCTCTGGCATGAGCGCTGAATACGGACGCCGCGGCTGGTGGCGTGTTCAACTTTGTGATGAAATCCGGCACCAACGAATTCCACGGCTCGGCCATGGGACAGATTCACAACGAGTGGATGGACGCCGAACTGGTTCGCAAACAATTACTACGGACGTCCGCGACGCCTGGACCGGCGGCATAACTACGCCTTCTCCGGCGGCGGAGCCCAGTGTTTACATTCCGAAGATCTACGATGGCCGCAACAAGACTTTTTTCTACGTCTCCTATGAGCGTTACAAGGAAGCCTACGGCGGCGGCGGATCGCCCTCTGTGACCGCACCTCTGCCCGAATGGTGGAACGGTGATTTGAGCCGTTATCTCACCAACGAACAGATTGGCACGGACGCGCTAGGTCGGCCCGTGATGCGCGGTGCCATTTACAACCCGGCCACCACCCGCACGGTGAACGGCCAGGTGGTGCGCGACCCCTTCGTAAACAACCAGATCCCCGGCGCAATGATCACGCAGGTGGCCAAGAACCTCGGCGGCATCTTCACGCAGCACTACAATCCCAAGGTCACCTGATTCCAGTGGCCAGATTGCCTTGCTCAACAACTCGTTCTTCCCGGTCTCCAACCAGGCCGGCTTCACGCAGGATCAACTTTCCATCAAGGGCGATCAGCAGATCTCCGATGCCCACCGCATCAACGGTTCCTACGTGTGGGTAGACCGCCCGCGCAACCTCATTGATCAAGGTGGAGTCTGGGACTTCAACGATCCACTTGGCGGTCCGCTCTCCCGTGCGCGTTTGCAGCATGTGCAAACCTGGTACGGCCGTAGCTCTTGGTCCTCGGTGGCCAAGCCCACACCATTCTCAATCACCTTCAGACTTGGCTTCAACCGCCAGCGCAATCCTTCTACTTCTGTTCACACGGGAGAGAACGGAGTGGCGGCGCTCGGTTTACAAGGCTATTCGCGTGATTACAATTTCCCCGAGATTAATTTCGGAACGAACGACCGCGTGAACTTCCCCACGCTCGGCTACCAGGCCAACGATGTCCTGGCCGGCAAAGATAAGGTGATGGACGCGATACTACCCTGGATTAAGGGCAATCACTCGATGCGCATGGGCGTCAACTGGCGGCGCACCTATATGCGGTCTCGCGATGTACAGGGCCCTGCCAACATTAACTTTGGCCAGGCGCAAACCGGACTGCCGGGATTTAACCAAACCGGCCATGGCTTCGCCAGCATGTTGCTGGGTGAAGTAAGCGGATCCAGCGTCTCGCTCAACAGCCTTACCGGTCTGGGTAAAGCAACGCGCTGTTCTTCCAGGACGATTTCCGTGTCACTCGTAAACTCACCCTTAACTTGGGCATGCGCTGGGATTACCAGCCACTTCCGGTGGAACAATACAACAGGTATTCACAATGGAATCCAAATCTGGTTGATCCGTTGTGGGGGGTGCCGGGTGCGATGGAATACACCAGCGCTGACCAGCGGAATTTCGCGAACAGCGAGAAGAACGACTTTGCCCCTCGTTTCGGCTTCGCATGGCAAGCGATGGAGAAGTTAGCCATTCGCGGCGCGTATGGAATCTTTTACCATGGCCGCAATCCCAACGGATGGTCCGGTAGCCCTCCGGCAGTAAAATCGGTTTCCAGAGCATTAACCAGGTGAACAGCAATACATTCGCGCCCGCTTTCAACTGGAATAACACGTATCCGGGCGTCGTGCAGAGCATCACTCCAGGCCCATCGCTTGCAACTGCGCCCGTGAATGCCTGGGGACCAGTTAGCTGGGATCCGGATGGCGGAAGGGTAGGCTATGCGCAGCAATGGAATTTGAACATTCAGCGTGAACTGCCAGGCAATATGGTCTTCGATATCGGCTACGTAGGTTCAAAGAACACAGCGATCAGGGCGATGAACGCAGATTGCCGCCAGATCCGTCCGGATATTTATGATGGGGATCCGCTCAATGAGTGGTTTAATAGTGCGGCCACCATGCCTGCGGCGGTCAAAGCCGCAGGCGGCGTTTACCCCTTTGGCAATACTGGAGAGTGGATGCCAGGCTGGCAGGCACTCACGCCTTTCCCGCAACTGGCCACATGGAACACCATCAATAGCGCCTTTACACCACTGGGCTTCAGCACATACCATGCGCTACGGTGCAGTTGAACAAGCGCTACTCTGGCGGGTTGCAGTTTCTCTCCAACTACACGTGGTCGAAAACGATGGACAACCTCAATTCGGCCTTTGGCGACACCTGGGGACAGAATGGTGGTCGTCCGATGGATTATTACAATCTGTCTCTGGATAAGTCTGTTTCCGATAGCGATCGGACGCACGCGATTAAGATTGGCTCTACCTACGAACTACCCTTTGGCAAGGGCCGCCCTTGGGGTGCCGACATGAATCGCGCGGCCGATTTCGCGGTGGGTGGTTGGACTCTGCAGTATATCGGAAACTTCACCAGCGGCCAGCCTCTTGGTTTTGGCGGCACCGGCACCGCGGCGGGCAACTTTGCCACGCAGCGCGCCGTTCTCGTTAATCCCGATGGCAAGCCGCTTTCGATCGATTGGGATTCCTCCAACTTCGATATGTCGAAGATCTCTACCCCGGGTACTACCGCGCACAAGTTCTTCGACACCAGCCTGATCCGTAACCCTGGCCGTTTCGAACGAGGCAACAGTGCCTATCGCTATGGCCAATTGCGGCTGCCCTGGACCTTCAACAACGACCTTTCGCTGCAGAAGAACTTCTTCCCCGTGGAAAGCGTGAAAATCCAACTCCGCGTGGAGGCTTTGAATGCCTTCAATCAGCATCGCTTTAGCAGCGTCAATACCAACGCGGCCAACCCGCTCTTCGGGCGGGTGGGCTCAACGGCGCCCGCCAGTTCCAGTTCGGCATCCGCGCCGATTGGTAACATGCACCCTTAACCATCGAAGGCCGGCATCGCTCTGGTGCCGGCCTTCGTCACATTCCGCCATCCATTTCCGGGAACAATCATGATTCGTTCATCTCTCGCCCTATTCGCCTGTCTGCTTTTCTCCGCCACCGCCTTGGCCCAGCCCAAGCCCTTCGATGTGCAGGTACTTTACGGCGCTTCCTACTACCACGAGTACATGCCGGAAGAGCGTCTGGAAAAAGAACATCGAGATGATGAACGGCAGGCCAACATCACGGTGATTCGCTTGGGCGAATCCACATTGGTCGAGTATGAGAGCAGCGCGATGGCCACTTCGAATATGCCTGGATGGAACGTATTCTCGACAAATTGCACGGCGCGGGCGTCAAGGTGATCTTCGGAACTGCCACCTATTCCATCCCGCCGTGGCTCTACCGGAAGCACCCCGAAATTTTGGTTACGCGCCTTGGCGGGGTGAAAGCCACTTACGGCATCCGACAGAACATGGATATCACGCATCCGGCCTACCTCTTTCATGCCGAACGGGTGATCCGAAAAGTGGTCTCCCATTTTCAAGGGTGATCCTTCCATCATCAGCTAGGTCATGAACAACGACCCGCCTCCTACGGTACGGCCGGGCCGCATGTGCAGAGGGCGTTCCGGGATTACCTGCGCGAAAAGTTCAAGACCGTGGATGCCTTGAACAAAGCCTGGGGACTGGTCTACTGGGGGCAACTCCTGAACAGCTTCGACGAACTGCCGCCCGCCGATGGCGCCATCAACCCTGGCTACAAAGTGGAGTGGCAACGCTTCCAACGCAAGATCACCACAGACTTCCTGGCCTGGCAGGCCGGCATCGTCCGCGAATATGTGCCCGCAGACCGATTTGTGACACACAACTTCGTCGGCGGTGTTCGCACCGATCTCGACAGAGTCATGCTCGTCGCCCAGCATCTTGACGTCACTGCCGTGAACCCCTATCACGATGTGCAGGACGGGCTGGACGGCCATTCGATCAGCCTCTCGGGCGATCTCTGCCGGTCGCTCAAACAGCAGAACTACCTGATTACCGAAACCAACGCCCAATCGATCGGTTGGGATTCGAAAGGCCAGTTTCCGCCCTACGACGGCCAGCTCCGATTGAACGCCTACAGCCACATTGCCAGTGGCGCCAAGGGTATGGTGGCTTACTGGCATTGGCACTCACTTCACTATGGGCAGGAGACGTATTGGAAGGGGGTGCTGGGCCATGACCTGGAGCCCAACCGCATCTACAAAGAAGCCAGCCGCGTGGGGGCCGAATGGAAGGCGCTGGGCCCGCGCCTGGTGAACTTCACCCGCAAGAACGACGTGGCAATTCTCTATAGTGTGGATTCGCACCACGGCATTGAGGCGATGCCGTTCGACGACAAGACGAACTACCTCACGGTGCTTCACCAGATGCACCGCGCGCTCTTCAATCTGAACGTGGGCACCGATTTTGTCTTTCCAGAAACGGAGGATCTATCGCGCTACAAAGTGATCCTGGTGCCGCCGCTCTACGTGGCCAGCGACACGCTTCTTCAGCGGCTCTCTGACTTCGTGCGCAACGGCGGGCACCTGGTGATGAGCTTCAAAAGCGGCTTCACGGACGAGAACGATACCGTTCGGCACACGCGGATGCCTGGCCCGTTACGCGAGGCGGCGGGGTTCAGCTACCAGGAGTTCTCCACGATCAAAGGGCGGGTACCCTTCAAGCGCAATTCCTATGCCACCAATCCGCAGGCGAATGCGGCGTCGGTGTGGGCGGAGATGCTGATCCCGGAAGGCGCGAAGACCCTGGTGAGCTACGACCATCCGTTTTTCGGACAGTATCCCGCGATCACCCGGAACGCCTTCGGCAAGGGGACCCTCACCTATGAGGGAACCGTTCTTTCCGACGAATTGCAGAGGAGTCTGCTGGCCGAAGAGCTTGCGCTCCACGGCTCAGCCAGGAGCCGGGAAGCTGCCTGCCGCCGTGAAGGTGAAGCACGGAACCGCGAACTCCGGCAAACGGATGCACTACTACCTGAACTATTCAGCCGAAGCCCAGACGGTGACCTACGCCTACGGCGCCGGCAGGGAGTTGACCGGAAACAAGACCGTAGCTGCAAACGCGGCGATGCGCATCGGCCCCTGGGATTTGGCAATCGTTGAGGAGAATTAGCGTCGATGGAGAAGGGAATGGACGTGTTGCGACCCGGGTCCGGCGATTCGTGCTAGCTTCGGGAATGTATGCCCGTTCCTCTGAATTCCTCCGTTGAATCCTCAGCCCAAGCCCCCAGACGCGGCCCTGCCGTGCGGGTGAAACGGGTGGATGAGGTATCGACATTCGACGAGCTTTTCCGCCATTGTCTGCCCGCGTTCGGCGGGGCTTATCTGCGGCGGATCTACACCATCCTCGACCGCGCGATTGGCATGGGCTGCCCGCTGACGATGTCGATTGCCGGTCCGGTCACCGTATCGGGCCAGCATCAGGCATGGCTGATTCCGCTGCTCGAAGCAGGATGGATCGCGTACCTATCCACCACCGATGCGGTCTGCTACCACGACGGCCATCGCAGCCTCACTGAGCATCTCAAGGACCCCATATTTGAAGTACCGATTTTCGGCGACGACGCCGCGCTTCGCGACGACCGCACCATCCGCGTTACCGACATGGCCTTCGACGAAGATGTGCTGCTGGACCAGGATCGTTTCCTCTCCGCCCTGCTGGCATTGGATGAATTCCAGCATAAGATGACCGGCACGGAATTGCGCTATCGCCTGGGCGCGTGGTTCGCCCGGCAGGAGCAACGCAACGGCGTGCAGGCGGGGCTTCTGGCCACCTGCCACCGGCTGGCCATTCCCGTGTTCGTAGGCGCCCCTGGCGATGGCAGCGTCTTCCTCAATTCGATGAAGCTCTGGGCGATGCGGGAAGCGGGGTTGATCCCTCGCCATGGCTTCGATCTCGACCTGCACGCGGAGGTCTTCGAGGCCTGCGCCTACCATCGCTGGGGCCTCTTCGATAACGACCCCTTCGCGTTGGGAACGTGGATTCTGGGCGGCGGCGTGCCGAAGAATTACAATCTTCAGCCAGAGCCTGCGTTAGGCCAGATTCTGGGCCTGCCGGAGGTGCGCGGCTATGAGTTCGATGTGCAGATTGTGACCGCGCCCATCACCGATGGCAGCCTCTCTTCGTGCCCGCCCGCCGAGGCGGTGACGTGGGGCAAGGTGGATAAAGAGACCTATGTGCAATCCACTGAGAGTATGCAGGCCGACTATTCGATGCTGATGCCATTTCTGGTGAAGGCGCTGCTGGAAAACCGGGCGCGGCATGAGGCCCGGGCGGCGGAGATTGGGTTGGAAGCGGCCATTGCGGAAGACCCCCGCGTGAAGGGTTATCTGCGCGGCGGCGACGGCTACCGGTTGTTTGAAAAGCGTGAGGCCCTCGCCGCCACACTGCTTGATGCGGTGCGCGCCAACGGCGAGTGGCTGACGGAATCGCTCAGCTATCCGCTGGGTGCATGAAAAAGCCCGGCCGCAGGAGCCGGGCTTTGTTGTGGATGAAGTCGTGGAGTTTAGTCTCCCGAAGCCGGAGACGGTTCCGGCCGCAGGTTCTTCTCTCTGGCTTCGGCTCGTTCCTTGGAGCGTTCTGCAAGCTGCTCAAAAATCATGTAAAGCACGGGAATCAGCACCAGTGTGATGAGCGTGGAAGCGGTGAGGCCGCCGATCACCACGCGAGCGAGTGGAGTCTGCAATTCAGAGCCTTCGCCCAACCCGATCGCCATGGGCACAAGGCCAAGAACGGTGGTTGCTGTGGTCATGATGATGGGGCGGAGGCGATCTTCGCCCGCTTGAATCACCGCTTCGTAGAGCTTCACGCCGTGGTCGCGGCGCAACTGGTTGGCGTAGTCCACGAGCACGATGCCGTTGTTCACCACGATGCCCACCAGCACGATGATGCCGAGGAGCGCCTGAATGGTTACGGAGGTATTGGTTGCCAGCAGGATGGTGACCACCCCGATCGCCGCAACCGGGATGGAAAAGAGGATGATGAAGGGATCGCGCAACGATTCAAACTGCGCGGCCATCACCATGTAGACCAGCGTGATCGCCAGGATCACGGCCAGCAGCATCTGCTGGAACGCCTCTTCCTGCTCTTCGTATTCGGAACCGAAATTGAAGGAGTAGCCGTCGGGCAGATCGATCTTGCGCAGCTCCGCGTCGAGATCGCGGACGGTGCTGCCGAGGTCGCGATCCTGCAAGGCGGCGGAGACGGTGAGGATGCGCTGCTGGTTCTTGCGCTGGATCTGCGAAGGGCCTTCACGGCGCTGCAAGTTCACGACGGAGCCAGCCGGGATCACCATACCGTTGGGCGTGGTGAGCGGGATCTGGCTGAGTTGCGCCAAGTCCAGCCGGTCAGTTTCCTGCAAGCGCACGAGAATGTTGAATTCATCTCCATCCTGCCGGAACATGGATGCCTGTTTGCCGCCGATGGCTGTCTCCATCGTCTGGGCGATGTCGGCGACGTTCAGGCCAAGACTTGACGCTTTGGCGCGATCGACGCGAATGACCATCTCCGGGTTCCCTGGGGGAACCGCGATGCGAGGTCCCATGGCCCCCTTCACGCGGCTCATTGCCTCAAGCACCTTGGTTCCAAGATCGTTGAGCACATCGAGGTCGTAACCGCGCACTTCTACCGCCAGCCGGTCTCCATCGCCAAAGCCGCGGGAGAGGCGGTTAATGAAGCTGCCGCGCAAGCGGGCTTGCACGCGCATTCCGGGCTCCACTTGCATCAGCGGGCGGATGGCCGCCAGCACTTCCGGAGCGCTTCTCTCGCGCTCGCTTCGGGGCACCAGGGTGATGCGCATCTCTCCGCGGTTCTGGCCTTCGCCGCCGCGATAGCCACCGCCGTCGGAGCCGCTCTCAATGAGGATATTCTTCAATTCGGGTACGTTGGCCACGACAATTTTGCGCAGCCGCTGCATGATGGCGTCGGTTTCCGCCACGCGCGTGCCCGGTTCCAGTTCGATATCCACGCCCAACTCGCCTTCATCGAGCTCGGGTTGCAGTTCAAAGCCGAGCTTGCCACCCAGATAAACGCTGGCTCCGATGCACGAAAGAGCCACCAGGATCACCACGGTCTTTTGTGAGAGTGCCAATCGAAGCACATGGCCGTAGGTGCGGGAAAGGCCTTGCGGAACAAAACCGGCGAAACGGTAGAGGCGCCCCCAAAGGCCGGGGCGGTTTTCCAGGTGATGCGAAGAGTTGAGGAACTTCGACGACATCATCGGCACGATGGTAAGCGCCACCAGCAGCGACGCTGCGAGCGAGAAGCTCACCACCACCGCCAATTGCTTGAAGGTTTGCGCCGAGACGCCCTGGCTGAACAGCACTGGAACGAACACGGCCAGCGTGGTGAGCGTGGAAGAGGTGATGGCGGCCGCAACCTCCCGGCTTCCTTCGAGGGCCGCTTGCAGCCTTGGCTTGCCCATCTCCATGTGACGGTAAATGTTCTCCAGCACCACGATGGAGTTATCCACCAGCATGCCGATCCCCAGGGCAAGGCCACCGAAAGAAACGATGTTTAGCGTGAAGCCGTTGAAATACATCAGCGCAAACGTGGAGATGACAGCGATGGGGATGGCCACGCCAATCACCATGGTGCTGAGCACGTTGCGGAGAAAGAACAGCAGCACGATTACGGCCAGGCCGGCGCCCTGAATGGCCGAATCCTTTACGTTATTGATCGATGCCTGAATGAATTCCGCGCTATCGAGTGTGGTACCCATTTTGAAGTCGGGGTAGTCCTTCTCAATGCGCGCCATCTCGTCTTTTACGCCCTTGGACACTTCAACCGTGTTCGCGCCGGATTGCTTGTTGATGAAGATGCGAACCGCGGGGGAACCATCCTGGCTGATCATGCCGCGGATGTCTTCGTTGCCGTCTTCGACGGAGGCGATTTCCTTGAGATAAATGGGGACGCCGCCGCGGCTGGCGATCACCACGTTACGGATCTGCTCCAGATTCTTAAATTCGCCTTGGGTGCGGACAAGCAGTTCGTACTTGCCCTCCATTACCGGTCCCACGGGCAGGTTCAAGTTCTCCGCTCGAAGGGTGTTGACGATCTGATTTAGCGAAAGATTGAGGGCGCGAACTTTCTTCAGATCCAGATTCACCTGGATCTGGCGGCGAAGGCCGCCCCGCACGCGGATTTCGGCGACGCCTGGCACGCGCTCCAGCCGGTATTGGATGTTCTTCTCGACAAAAAAACGAAGCTCTTTGCCGTCCATCTTGTCCGAGGCGGCAGTGAGGAACATGATGGGGAACTGGGAGACGTCGAACTTGTAGATCACCGGCGGGTCGGCATCTTCGGGAAGGCTACCGCGGCGGCGGTCGATGCGGGTGCGCACTTCGTTCGCCGCTTCGTCCAGGTTCATGCCGTATGTGAACGAGACGCGCACGTTGGCGCTGCCTTCGCTGGCCGAAGAGGTGATCTCTTCCACGCCGGGAGTAGAGCTGAGCGACTGCTCCAGGGGCCTCGCAATGAGGTTCTCCATCTCCTGCGGACCGACGCCCGGGTAGTTCACGGCAACGGTGAGCGTGGGGTACTCGGTCTCCGGCATCAGGTCAACCGGAATGTTGACGAAAGCCACGAAGCCGAGAAGGATCGCGATCAGGGTGACCATCATCACGGTCACCGGACGTCGAATGGAAAAGGCAGGTAGATTCATACATTCGCCCAGAAAAGAAAGTTCAACTCACACTCAATCCAACATCGTCGGCAACCGGCGGAACAACGAGGTTTCTCCGCGGTTGCATCCTGGCAACTTGGCCGAAAACCTATTGACCAACCCCCGCCCCTTCGGCGGGCTGGCGCTGCGCCTGCATGGTGGGCTTGGCACCTTGCGAATGGGTAGATGTGGGCCCGGCACTGCTCTGCGCGGGAACCGCTTTTCCTGGGTTGGCTTGTCCAGGCGCCCCCTGGCTGGGGGCGGCTTCACCCGGTGCGGCTTTTCCCGGCGATCCCTGGCCCGCTCCGCCTTCCGCATCGGCCCGAGTTCCTCTGCGGCCCTCGCCTTCGCCCGCACCAGGTCCGGCGACGATTTTCATCGTGTCGCCCTCCCGCAGCATGGAGGCGCCCTTGGCCACCACCACGGTGCCGGGTTGCAGGTTCGACAGCACTTCCACACTATCTTCCTGGGTGAGGCCGGTCTCAATAAACCGGAATGTCTGTTGACCCCGGTCCACCACATAGACACCCGAGGAATCACCCCGATACACCAGGCTTTCGCGCGGAACCAGCACGGCATCGCGGATGGATTCCAGATTCATCTCAACGCGAACGAACATCTCCGCCCGCAGTTGCATCCCGGGATTTGGGATCTCGATCTCGACGGTGGCGGCGCGCGTGGAGGGGTCCAATACGGGGCTGATGCGAGCCACCTTCCCATAGAAGGGACGGTCCGCCATTGCATCCACCCGAATGGTGGCTTCCGAACCCACGCGCATTTTGGCGACCTCGGTTTCGGGAACGCTGGTGAAGGTCACCAGGGTATTGATATTTACGATCTGCACAATCGGTGTGGAGGGGCCAACCAGCGCACCCATATCCACATTGCGCATGGAGACCTGCCCGTTGATGGGCGAATATATCTTGGTTTGGTCCAGGCGGATATGAAGCTCGCGCAATTCCGCCTCCGCTTGCTTCTGCTGGGCGCGGGCCAGTTCCACCTGGGCCGCTAGCACCTGGACGTTTGTCTTCTCCGCCTCAAATTGCTGGCGAGGGATGAGACCGTCCTTAAGCAGGGTTTCTGCCCGTTCCAGGTTCAGACGGGCATTAGCCGCTTCCGCTTCCCGCTGGGAAAGCGAGGCGGCGGCGACATTAATGGAAGCCTTGGCGCGGTTCACCTGCTGCTGCAGTTCGTCGTCTTCGAGTTCGGCAATGAGCGTATCCTTGCGAACCGTATCGCCGACATTCACCAAAATCCGCACCACGCGGCCGGCGGTTTTTGGCGTCACGTTCACCTGCTCTTTTGGCTTAAGCGCGCCGGTGAGCGCCAAACGCTCCTTTATCCGGCCCATCCGGCTTTCCGCGGTTTCCACGGTTACGATGCGCATGGCCGCGGCTCCAGCCATTTTCGCCTTACCCGCGGCACCCGCTTTGCCGGGCGTTGCCTGGTTGCCCTGCTGGTACAAATAGAAGCCGACTGCGGCGCCTGCAAGCACCACAATCGCCAGAATCGTTTTTACTGATGAAGACACTAAAAATTCTCCGATGAATCTGCGAATACGCCCACGACAGGGAAGGGCGGAAATTACCTCCGGGCCTACCGCCCAGGAAGGAACCGGCTTTGCAACTTAGGGCCGTTTTGCGAAACGAACCCAAACTCTCCATCCAAACCGCAGCCGAAGCACTCCCAACGGCGAAACAAAGCCTGAAGCCACTAGGCGCACGTCACCCCTTTGAGGCTTCAACCGGCACGCTCCTTAGACGCTCCAAAACGAAACGCGATCCGAAATCTCCCAGATTTAATGGCTTAGCCGATTTACGAAACGAACCCAACCGGCGAAACCCAGAGTTTCGGAAGCCCCCAGGAGGAATCGGGCCAGCGAGCGCACAGGTGACCCAATGGGATACCGGACCCCAACATCACACTTGGGAAGGCGTAGCTGTGTTGACAGTGGTTACCCCTATCGGGCAATTTCCACTTGAGGCAGAATGCGCGGCTATGGGCGGGGCTCCCCGGTGGCCCAGCGCATCTCAAAGCCTTCTGGGATTTCGAGTTGCGGTCCAACCGCCTGGAAAAAGCCACCCGGCGGGTTGGGGCCTCCTCTGGCGCCGGGACGCTCCATCAGGCGGAAGCGGGCTTCTGCGCCGTGCATCATCGCGGAGATGCCCCGGCGGGCGCCCTTGGGCATACCGGTGAGCGCTTCCAGGCTGAGCGAGACGGGATAGCGGGTGTCGCCGTCGATCACCTCGGAGAATTCCAAGCCCCAGCAGATAGCCCTCCGACTTCCCCGTGACCTTCTTCAGTTCCATGATGCGTCCCCGGGCGCGCGCGCCCTCGTTGAGCAGGGTGCTGCCCTTCCATCGCACGTCGCGGCTGATCACGGCCTCGACGGGATCGCCGGTGCGTTGCGTTTGCCAATCGATTTCCGATGCCAGTTTGAGGTCAACCGGAACGCCGGGGGGAATCGGGCGGGTGGCAATCTTCAGGCCCTCCGCCATGGCGGGAGCGCCTGAGCGAAGAGCGCCGCCCGGACCATCGGCCCCGGCGCCGAAGCGGATACTGGCATCGCCTTTGAATTCGCGGCATTCGCGGAAAACGGCGCGGTTGCGGTACTCATCGCCGGAGCGTTCCACCATTGTCTGGGTGGCCAGAGCAGGCACGCCGGAAAGGCCGGGAAAGGCGGGCGGTGCGGCATCGCCTTCGACTTGCCCTCCGGCGCGCGCGAACTGAATGGATTCGCTCACACGGAGAGCTGGAAAGTCCGCTGGCAGATCCACCGCCCGCAAAGTGAAAGCTTCGAGGGTGGGCTTGCCGTCCGAAAGGGAGACCGTGATCTCACCCTCAGTGGCCACTTCCTTTTCCTGGCCATCGATGTTCACCAGATAGCCGCTGCGGGCGGCGGGGACGCGATAAGGGATACGGTAGCGATTCGAGCCGGGCGCAACCGGTGCGGCTTCTCCGAAGCTGGCCGATTCGCCGAAAAGGACAGCGCGCAGGTGCCCTCCGAAGGAGCCGCTACCGCTCAGGCCGGCCACCAGCGCATCTCGCAATTCGCCGTCGCGGAAGGTGGCTTCGCCGGGCAGGGAATAGCGCTCTTCGCCATCGACGAGCGCCACCTCAAGGCTCGCGTTCTCTTCAATCACGATGCCTTGAGAGACCTTCTGCTGCGTGCGGTGGAGATCCATGGTGCAGGCAAAGCGGGAACTGCGCACGAGGGTTTCCGGGCCGCCCTGGCGCAAGGTGTCGAGGATTGCGGGGGATTGCTGAGCTGCGGCCGATACGGTGCCCGCCAGGATGCCGAACAGCACGAATCCGAGGGTTGCAAGAGCCGCTAATGCTTGTGCTACCATCTCTCCACAATGGCTGCTACCAAAGTAACGATTTTCAACAATGGCCCCGTGATCATTGAGGGCGACTTCAGTATTCATGACGCCGCGGGTGCCGAATACGGGCTTGCCGGGCGCACCCGGATCGGCTTGTGCCGCTGTGGGCTTTCGGCCAAGAAGCCTTTCTGCGATGGCACCCACGGACGCGAAGGATTCTCCTCCGAGTGCTCGGCGCACAACTTGCCGGAGCCGGTTAAAAAGCCGTAATCGACGGGCTTGCGGGGCGTGTGGCAATGGCTTCATTGCCCCTCCTCACGGATTTCAACATCGCCGACACCCGGATCTCCGGCATCGAAGGCACAAAGCTCCGGCAGGTTTCGATAATTCGAAGCGAAGTCGAGCCCGTAGCCGACGACGAATTTGTCGGGCACCTCGAAACCGCAATAGGCGATCTCGACGGGTTGCTTGCGGCGGCTGGGTTTGTCAAGGAAGGTGGCGATGCGGAGGCTGGCCGGCCGTCGCTGCCCCAGTACCCGCAGGAGATAGGAAAGGGTGACGCCGGTATCGACGATATCCTCCACCACCAGTACATGTTTGCCTTCGATGGATTCGTCGAGGTCGCGCATCAGTTTCACCTCGCCCGACGATGTCCGCTCGCTCCCATAGCTTGAGGTGGAGAGAAAATCGATCTGCACCGGGCGGGAAATCGCCCGGCAAAGGTCCGCCAGAAAGACCCAAGCTCCTTTCAGCACGCCCACCAGCAGGAGGGTTTCGCCAACCGGGTAGTCGGCGTCGATCTGTTTGCCTAACTCCTTCACTCGCCGGGCGATACGTTCAGCGGAAATGAGGACTTCCAGCGCGTCGGTGCTCATGCGGATACCCCTACAGTGCGGCAATATGGGCCGGATGGAAGGCCCTTCGTTTGTAGTACCATGGAGAGGAACGTTGCTGGAAGCCTTCGCGCTGATTTCGCGGAAAATCCTTCCATTTGCGGCCACATCCCCCACGGAGAGCGAAAAAAATCGGCGTGTCTGAAGGCAATCTCGGTTCCCCCTCCCCATTGAATCCCAGCGACGCCGCCGTCGCGCACGAGCAAGTGAAAGATGACAGCGCCGTTGCCGTAAAGGCCCCGGCTCTCAGCGTCGAACCCATCCCCGAAGATCTGCTGGATGCGGTACGCGGCGCCCAGGCGAAGAAGGCCGAGGATCTGCGGATCTTCGACCTGCGCGGTGTCACCAGCCTCACGGAGTACTTCCTGATCTGCGGCGGGACGAACCAGCGCCAGAACCAGGCCATTTCCGACGAGATTTTGCGTAGCCTTAAGGAAACGCGCAACCGGGCGCCGATGGGTGTGGAGGGCTACGAAAAGGCAGACTGGATTCTGATGGATTACGGCGATTTCATCGTCCACATCCTATCCGGCCAAGCCCGCAAGTATTACGACCTGGAGCGCTTGTGGCGTCAGGCCAAGGAGTGCGAGGTGCCCCCGGATCTGGTGCCGGAGCACCTGGCCTCAAAGGCAACTTCCTAGTCCCCATCAAAGGCGGAGCACCCCATGGAGCTTGCCGTTCTCTCCCACGACATCGAGCAAGCCAGTGAGCGGATTCGGCCGCTGGCACGCTGGACCCCTGTGCTCGAAAGCGATCGGCTGAACGAGCGAGCCTCGGCGGGCCTCTTCTTCAAGGCGGAGGGCCTGCAACGCGGCGGGTCGTTCAAACTGCGCGGAGCGGCCAACTTTGTACGGCAGATTCCGCGGCAGGATTTGGCGGCGGGCGTCGTGGCTTTTTCCTCGGGCAATCATGCCCAAGCGGTGGCGATTGCCGCCCGCGACGTCGGTGCCCGCGCCACCATCGTGATGCCTTCGGACGCTCCGAAAGTGAAGCTCGAAGGGACGCAATCATGGGGCGCGGACGTGATCTTTTACGACCGCCTGAAGGAAGATCGCGAGGCCGTGGCGCGCAAGGTGCTCGCCGAACGTGGCGGTACGCTCATCCCTCCCTTTGACCATCCCTGGATCATCGCCGGCCAGGGCACGTGCGCTTTGGAGTTGATGCAGCAGGCGCCCGGCCTGGACGCGCTGCTTGTTTGTCTGGGCGGGGGCGGGCTGTTGGCCGGTTGCGCCATTGCGGCAAAGACTGCGAACCCGGCCATTCGCGTTTTTGGCGTGGAGCCGCTCGCGGGCAACGACGTCCAACAATCCTTGCGCAGCGGCAAGCGCGTCGCGATTCCGGTTCCCGACACCATCGCCGACGGCCTGCGCACCACCTGCGTGGGCGCCCACAACTTTCCGATTTTGCAGGCGCTGGTGGAAGACGTCCTGACGGTGAGCGAAGAAGAGATCGCGGAGTGCGCGCGGCTGCTGATGAAGGAGCTTCGCGTAGTGGTGGAGCCAAGCGGCGCGGTAGCCGCGGCCGCGGCCTTATTTGGAAAGCTGCCGGGCGGGATGAAGCGCGTTGGCATCACGCTTTCGGGGGGGAATGCGGAAGCCGATTTTCTTCGCGGGCTGCTGGCGTAGCAGGCGAAGGGCGGACGCTCGAAGAGGAGAGAGCGCCCGCCCTGCTGTGGATTACCAGAGCAACTTGAGCCCGAATTGGATTTGACGAGGCGTGTTTGCCTGGCTGGTGATGACACCGAACGCAGCGGAATTGACGCTGGTATTGGGGTTGCCGAAGCGAGGTGTATTCATCGCGTTGAAGAACTCAGCCCGGAATTGAGTTGTGAAGCGTTCCCGAATGCGGACCTCTTTGAAGATGGAGAGATCCCAGTTTCTGACACCGTCCTGCCGGATATCGGGTGAGTATCGGCTGACATTGCCGAAGGTGAAAGCCGTGGGCTGGCTAAATACGCTCTTGTCGAAATACGCGTCAAGTCGATCTTGCACCGGCCCGGTCTTGAGCCCGCTGCTGCCATTGTTGTTGGGCAGGGTGATCGGTGCAAACAGACCCGAGGTGTTGTTGGCGGAGATCGAGAGGGGCGTCCCGCTTTGAAAAGTGAGAATCCCGTTCACCTGCCATCCGCCAATCAGAAGCTCGGCCAGCTTCGACGCTCCGGTATCAAACGCCCTTCCGCGGCCCACAGGGATTTCATAGAGAACGCTACCGACCAGCCGGTGCGCGATGTCCTGGCTCGATAGGGCGCGGCTAGCCTCAATATCGTACGTGTTCTGATGGCTATCGCCGGTATCAATCAGTTTTGCCCAAGTGTAGTTTCCGTCGAAAAGAAGTCCCTTAGAGAATCGTCGTTTCACGGTAGTCTGCCAGGCGTGGTAGATCGAGTTCGAGCCGGCATAGTAGAGGGGAACGACATTGGTGAATTGAGGGAAGGGCCGCAAGAGCTGTCCTCTGGCGATGGTAGGGGAAACGTGGACGCCGTTGTTGACGATTCCGAAGAACGGGTTGTCCACCTTGTCGTTCAAACGGGCACCCAGGGCGAGATGCGTGGGGTCAAGCTGATTGAAGTCCATCCCGCCTTCGCCGCTGCTGCTGAGATTGGTTCCGCGGTTGCCGACGTAGGCGGTTTCGAAGAGAATTTGTCCAGGCAATTCCCGTTGAATGGTGACGTTCCACATCCTGTTCAGTGGGGATGGGGAATCCGGCCAGAAAGCCTGCAAGTTGGCACCCGCTTGGGTAAGCAGGCCGGCAGAGGAGCCGGGAACTCCACTGAAGCCTTCCGGGTAAGGGTTGCGCAGGGTGTTAAACGGAGTAATGCCATCCACGCTGGTTACCCAGGGGTATTCGACGCGAAAACCGAATGGACCCACGGTTCCTTGAGCGGCCTGCCGGGATGGTCCAAAGAAATGGCCGTACGCCCCGCGGATCACCGTTTTGCTATCCAGTTGATAGGCGAAGCCAAGGCGAGGCGAAAGGTTGTTGAGGTCTTTGTTGAACTGGCTGCGCGGGTTGCCATCCACCCCCACGAATCGAACGCCGCCACGCAGATCGGAGAAGCCAGGCACCTGACCGGCAAGGGGCGATGCGGCAGAGTCCTCGAACCAGTTCATCCTGTTGTAGCGCTCTGTCCTGGGAAGGTCGAGGTCGTAACGGGCACCGAGGTTGAGAGTGAGCTTGCTGGTGATTCGCCAATCGTCCTGGAAGTATAGACCGTGATACATACTCTGCGCGGCGACGTTTTTCCAATTGCGGATCAGCACGTTCCCGGAAGTGCCGGTGCCCAGCAGCATGGAGGCAAACGAGTTTCCAGCCGTGGAGCTTGCCTGATTGGGATTCGGCCCCTGAGTGAAGCCGGAGCTGAATCCGAAAGTGCCGGCAGAGCGGGCCTCCCAGACATTCACGCGAATCAGACGGCCCTCCCAGCCGAACTTGAGCGTGTGGTTGCCTTTCACCATGGCCAGGTTAGAAAGCAGCGTGAAGGTATTGAAGGTGCTGAAGCGGTGATCGCTTCCCCCAAGATTGACGAAGCCAGAGGCGCCGAAGCGCGGAAACATTTGGCGGTCCACTACTGAGTCGATGGAGGAAGGCAGACCAAGGCTAGAAGGCTGAAAGCCGAGTCCTTGATTGTCATAGTCGAAGATGGAGCGTGAGACGCCGCCACGCATCGTCCAGATGGTAGTAGGAGAGAGCGTGTTGGAGTAGTCGATGGAGGCGGACGGCTGGCTTACGCCCTCAATCACTCTTCCCTCGGCTATCGTAAGATCGTCCGGGAAATACTGCGGAGGCGCATTGCTGTTATCGCGCCAGGAGAAGCGCCCGAATATCCGTTGCCGGTCGCCGAGATTCTGATCAATGCGTGCATCGATCTGATCCTGATCAAATGAGCGCGAGCCGGTATTGAAGAAGTTGTTCAGGTTGGTAATGGCATTCGTAACGGTGTTCGCCCCGGGATAAAACGCGGCGGCTTTTAGAGCTACCGGGTCGAGCATGGCGGCGGGGATGACATTGTTGGGAAACTGATCCCGGACAAAAGCGCTTCCCGACGCCCGCGTGGAAAAGGGGTTGAATACGCGGATTAGATTGCCGTTGGAGGCGCGAGTCTCGCTAAAGTCCCCTGTCCGTTGCAAGGATGTGGGAACGCTCACCGTGGTGTTGCCAAGGCTCCGCTACACGAAGCCCTTCATAGCTGGCCAGGAAGAACGTCTTGTTCCTCACGATGGGGCCGTTCACCATTGCCCCGAACTGGTTCGGCGCTTGAAGCTGCCCAGGTCGCCGACCCTGGCGGTTGCTGAAGAAGTCGTTGGCATCTAGTTTGGAATTACGGAGGAACTCGAAGAGGCTGCCGTGGAAATCGTTGGTGCCATTCTTGTAGACCACGTTCACCACTCCGCCGTTGCTGCGGCCAAATTCCGCCGAGTAATTTGAGCCCATCACCTTAAATTCCGCGATGGCTTCTACCAGGGGGAACGTTGAGTTTCCAGAGAAACCGTTCACCGTCGGATGTGCCGTGCTTACCCCATCCACAATGATGTCGAGCATGGAATTCCGTGCGCCATTGATCGCATACCCAGTGCCGTAAGTGGTGCTTACGCTGCCAGTGACGCCAGGAGTGAGGTAAAGGAGGGAGAACACGTTGCGGGTGTTCAGGGGAAGCCCGACAATTCGATTGTTGTCCACCACCACTTGCCGAGGACCGAGTCGAACCGTTTCCAACACGGAAGCGTCGGCCGTCACTTCCACCGATTCGGCTACGTTCCCTATTTCCAGCGCGACATTCACCCGCGCTTGCTGCCCAACCGAAATTTGAAGAGCAATACGT
>JAXHKT010000024.1:0-67961 GCA_034522975.1 Bryobacterales bacterium | reverse complement strand
CTCGCTAGGATTGAGAATCATCGTCCGCTTGGCGACGGGATCGGTAATGATGACCTGCGTCTTGGCCTCCCCTCCCTCAGAGACCCAGAACCCCAGGTGGCCAAAGGCCTGTTCCTTACGCACGCGGCCTTCGCTATCGCGGTAAATCTTCGACCGGTTTTCGTTCCGGATGCGGGTGCCATCCGCCAGCACACGCGTCGTTTCCGAGACAGCCTCGGCGGAGTAGGGCGCGCCCGTGACGGTCCGCTCCAGAAAAGCCGGCTGCGTCGAGATGAACTCGAACGTGGGCGCCTGGGCAAGCATGACATCCGCCGGATGCGGGGGTGGCGGCGGAGGTGGTGGTGCCCCCGGCGCGCCGGGTGGCGCGGGAGCCCCGGATTGTGCGGCCAAGCCGGCCGTGAGGCAAAGGGCGGCCCCCGCGCTCAGCAGGAAACGGTGAAGTCTCATCATGGTCAATCTCCTTGAATGACGGAATGTTCGGCATCGGCGGAAGGCAGACGCGGGTTCCTCCGGCTGGCCAGGCGGGGGAACCTTCAATCAATCGCTCAGGTTGACGAGACGGACGGCACGCGGCCGCCCATCGTCGCCCACCAGAAAATCAGCCGTCACGCGGCCGGTCTGAAGCAGTGCGGTGGCCCTGTGGCTGGCGGCCAGAGGCAGTTCCAACCGCAGAAAATCCTCCGCATCGATCCGCACCCGCACCGTTTGCAAGGCCTCTTCCGAGGGGAAGGAGAAGGCATAGGGTGTCGGAAGAAACTCGGAATACCGCGGCAAGCCGTCATCCGGGCCAGGCGCAACCGGCGTTGCCGCCGGGCGCTCCCCGTTTCGATGGAGCGCCCGGGGCGCGTCCCCCCGCGCAACAACCGCTTCACGCGATCGCGCGGGCGGTGCTTCCCACGCGGGGATGGAAGCGCGAAGTGCCGGCGGTGCGGAAATCGCTGGCGGCTCCCGCAGAGGCGCCGAACCGCGAGAACAAGCAGCGGCGGCCGTGGCAGCCAACGGAGCCCACGCCCAGCGCGGCATGCGCCAAGCCCGTCGGCGCGCGTCGAACGCATCCGCCAGTGGCGCCGCGGACAAGCCGACGATTCGCCGCGGGCTGCTGAACCGAGCCCTGGCCGGCCGCACGTTCCATCAACCGTTCTTCGAGACCAGTTGGCAACGGCTCGGTGTTCGTTTGCGCTGCCACGCGGTCGAGGGCTTGCCGGAATAAGCCGTCCAGAGCGCTTTCGCACGCGGGAAAAGGATGGCGGGAATCTTCCGGCCGTTTGGCCGCCGGGGTCTTCCCCGGCCGGGACTCGCTACTTTGATTCGCCATCACGGGTTCCTCCTTTTCCGGGCTCGGGCGTCACCTGCATATCCGCGCGGCTGGCGGCCAGCTTCCGCCCCAGCATCTCCCGGGCGCGCGAGAGCCGGGAGCGCACCGTGCCAATGGGGCATTCCAGCGCCTCTGCCACCTCTTCGTAGGAAAATTCCTCCAGATGGTGCATGACAATGACCTCGCGATAGGGCTCAGGCAGCGAGGCTACGGCATCATGCAATTGCCGCCATTGCTGGTGGCGGATGATTTCGCTCAGTACGCTGCTGGCGGCACCCTCATCCGGAGGGGCTGCTTCTTCGAATTCAACGCAAAGATTTCGGCCAGCCGCATACTGCGACCGGCGGACCAATTGTCTGGCAACGCCGCAGAGAAATGCGCCCAATTCGCCCCGGGCTGGGTCGAACTTGCCGGGCTCTCGCATCAAGAGCAAGAAGGTCTCTTGCACGACTTCTTCCGCCATCTCTCGCGAAGCGGCGTGCTGGTAGGCAACCCGGAAGACACGCTGGCCGTGCAAGCGATAGACAGCGGAAAGCGCCTCACGGGAGCCCGCCGCAAGCGCATCCACAATCACCATGTCGCCGTGTGGTTCCACGCGCACGTCCGTCGCGCTTGCTGCCATTCGCGAACTTGTTCCGCCGAGGGACCACCAACTCATACGTGCCGTGCTCATCGCTTTCGGGTGAGGGCGGAATCTGTTTGCCGATCCGCCAAGGGTTCGCTCGCCCTCATCGCTCCCTGCTGTCTATTCCCCGCCCGCGGCGCGGCAGTTCCCGAATCTCTTCCGAACTCCCCATTTTTGCCCGTGCGTCAGCGGCCGTCTTCACGGGCCTGCCGCGCCGCGGCTTCCAATCGCGCCAGGTATTCAGGCACTCCAGGCTCACCTTCCCGCGGTGCCCAAGCGGCGAAATCCTTGTCCGTCGCCGGCGAATAAGGGCCTGGCTTCACCTCAAAGATCGCCGCCATCGGGGAGAGCACAACCAGGCTATGCCACACCCCGGCCATCAGGTCGATGCCCCAGATGCGAGGTTGGGTTTCGGGACCCAGCAAGCTAACCACCTCGACTTCGCCGCCCTCGCTGAATTGGAGCAGCGCCACCTCCCCTTCGAGCACCACAAAGGTCTCCGGCTTGGGGGGCGCTGTATGCCGGTGCGGAGCGACATAGCTGCCCTTCAGCATCACATTAAGAAAGCGGTGGGCGGGCTCCTCCATCGTCGCGTGGAGGTTCCAGTTCAACCGGCGCCGCGGGAGCGCCTCCGCGCGGGCGGCCACCGCCTCGATTTGATCCTGGGAAATCAACTGATAGGGCTTCCGAATGGTCATGCCGTTTAGCTTGCCATAGTGCCGCGCGGGTTCGCCGCCAAGATATGTGTATATGGAAAGATAAATTGCAGCAATCGCGACCGATTTCTGTGTTACCGGGCGAGGTAAAGGCCCTCACTTGTTCCCAATATCCCTAAGACTTTAGCTTGTGTTTAACAAAATAGTTACTTAGTACCTTCATCCCATTTCCGGGAAACGGGACGGCTTCTTGCAAAGTCAGGCGCAATAAGCACCCCACTTCGGCGTGCCCTATCCCATTCATCGCTCTCTTTTTCAGTGTCTTGCGGAGAATCCGGAATCTCCTCCAATTGCCGTGTTACTGGGCAATTCGTACTAAGGTGACAAACTAAGGCCCCTCATGCGGCCTTGGTTCTAGGTAATTAATCGGTTGTCCCCAGGATCTGCGCTGCTACACTGAATTCACGGAAACTAGGCGCCTCGTTCTCCGAAAGTACTATCGATTTCCCGGAAATGGGCCAGAACGGATTCACCAAAATTCCAAAGGATTTTGTGACAATCCTGCCCAATATCTAAGGGAAATCCCTTAAATAACACTTTGGAGATTTGCCATGTTTCGTCCCCTTCTTGCGCTCTGCCCACTCTCTTCGCGCCGCATTGCATGCTTGGCCGCTATCGCCCTCATGATCGTTTGCCTCGGCGGCACCGCTAAAGCGGAATCGCGTTCGGAATGGCTCCCCAACCGTCCCGTGAAGGAGTCGAAGTGGAAGAAAGTGTGGAAGTGGAGCGCTGCCGCACTGATGGCTGGCAATGCGATGGACGTGGCCAGCAGCTATGGCTACCAGGAAGCGAACGGGCTTCTGCGCAGTGGCAACGGCCAGCTCAACCATCGCGGTACCGCCATCAAATTCGGCATCATGGCAGGCGCATTAGTGGGGCAACATTACCTTCTGAAAGAGAACCCGGAAATGGAGAAGCCCCTGGCGATCACCAACTTCGCGGTAGGCGTGGCGTACTCCGGGATTGCGGTAAGGAACTGGAAAGTCCGCTAGCTTTGCCGGACGCTAGCCGTCAGGCGTTCGAGCAGATATAGACAAAGGCGGGGGGAAGGTTGCGCCACACCAGGTGGCGCCGCACCCGCCGGAAGTGACGGCCCAGCACCGGGCGCAAATCGTAGGGCTTTGGAAAGCGCCCGCTGCAATCGAGGCCTGAAGCGTATTGGAACTGCGTGAACACCCCGCCTGGGGCCAGGGCTTCAGCGGCACCGGAGAGGATCTGATCCCGCAGGCCCGGGCCAAAGAAACTCAGCGGCAGAGACGATACGACAGCGTCGGCCTCATGGTGCCCGTGGTCCCGCAACGCATTGCAGATCGTCTCCGCCCCGGCGGGGATCACCCGTAGGCGAGGATCGGGGAATTCGGTGGCCAGGTAATCCACGGAAGGCCGATTTATCTCAAAGGAAAAGAGATTCCCCTTGGCCGGGAGCCCCGCCAGAATCAATTTCGTCATCGGCCCGGTTCCGGGGCCGAACTCCACAATCGTCTTCGCGCCGCGCACCTGCGCCGGCGTCACCATGGCCCGCGCCAGTTGCGGGGAACTGGGCATCACGGAGGCGGTGCGGCGGTAATCGACGATCAACTGCCCAGCAAACGCGACGAAAGCGTTGAAGTCACGGAAATCGGGGCCTTGGGGGAGGCGGAGGGGGAATGGGTTCGGGCGCTGCGAATGGGAGGGGTCTGTCTCGGTAAAGATCGATTGAATGACTGACGCTGACCGCCGGATTCGCTTCGCTTCGGTTGGCCTCATGAGTTCCCTATCGTACAACAGGATAGCTGGATCCTGTTGAACATGCAGCCCGTTGAAACGGCGTTGCATCCAGTGTCGTACGAGCGATGTATCCGGCGGAAGCCTCCGTGCGCTGTGTTACATTGGCGTCAGCAAAGGGATACGGGCGGCTCCGCCGGCGCATCCCGGCCATATCCGGTAGCGAGGGGGCGAACGCGTGGTGATGGATCGCAGAAGAATGGTCTCCCTCAGCGCTGCCTCGCTGGCAGCCATAGGTTTGCAAGACACCGCCGGCGCCGCCACGCAGGTGCCGGCGATACGCCGCGTGGAAGCGTTTCCAGCCAATTATCCGGTTACGGCATTTTTTCGCTTCTTCACCAAGCCCGAGCGCCCCACCATCATGGTGAAGATCACGCTCGAAGATGGAACCGTGGGCTGGGGACAGAGCGTGCCCAGCCCAGCCTGGAGTTACGAGACTCCGGAATCGGTGCTTTCGGCCATTCGCGACTACCTGGCCGCACCGCTCATCGGAAGCAATCCGCTGGATATCCAAAGCGCTCATCAGAAGATGAACCGGGTGATCGCGCCCTCGTTCTCCACCGGTATGCCCATCGCGAAGGCGGGCGTCGATCTGGCATTGCACGACATCGCCGGCAAACTCGCCGGGCGAACTCTGCCTGAGCTGTGGGGACGAAAAGCGCCCGAGAAGATCACGCTGAGTTGGACGGTAAATGTAAAGGAGATCGGCGAGGCCGAACGAGTGGTGGCGGAGGGCCGCGCGAACGGCTACAAGCATTTCAACCTGAAAGTGGCGCCAGACCCGATCTTCGACCTGGAACTGGCCCGCACCGTGCGCAAGCTCGCGCCCGCGTGTTTTCTGTGGGCGGACGCAAACGGCGGCTACGACCCCGCAACCGCTTTGGCCGTGGCGCCAAAGCTGGCCGATGCCGGCGTGGATGTGCTGGAACAGCCCGTGGCCGCAAACCGCCTCAGTGCGTTTCGGGAGTTGAAGCAGCAAGGGGCTTTGCCCATTCTGATGGATGAAGGCGTCGTGTCTTCCACCGATCTGATGGAGTTCATCCGCTTGGGTCTGCTGGACGGCGTGGCCATGAAGCCGGCGCGCACCGCCGGCCTCTGGGACGCCCGCAAACAAGTGCAGATACTGGAAGACGCGGGGTTGCTTTTTCTGGGCAGCGGGCTCACCGATCCCGATGTATCCCTGGCCGCGACGCTGCATCTTTACGCCGCCTATGGGCTGAAATTCCCGGCCGCCCTCAATGGCAAGCAGTTTTTGAAAGGCAGCTTCCTCAAAAGCCCGATTCGAATTGAAGATGGCGAAGCATTCCTGCCCATTGGCCCAGGTTTGGGCGTGGACGTGGATGAAACCAGGATCATGCGCGGAGAGGTGGCGGGAGCGTGAATCGGCTCAAACGAATCGCCTTGCTCGTGTCGTTGCTGGCATTGCCGCTGGCCGCCCAGGAAACGAACAGCTTTCGATGGGACGAGATTCCCAATGGGCAAAGCTACGCCTTCGGCAAGGCGCCCAGCATGTGCTGGATTACAACTACGGGCCTCAACTGAAGCCGGGTGTGCCCGAAGACCGCCGCCGCGAGGGCTATATCTACCCGTTCTACACGCCGGCCGGCGTGAATCCGCTGGACGATTTTCCCGCCGACCACTTCCACCACCGGGGCGTATTCTGGGCCTGGATGTCGATTGCCTACCAGGGCAAAATCTACGACATCTGGACCCTCAAGCCCGGCATTGAGCACCGCTTCCACAAGTTTCTCCAGCGACAGGCGACAAACGGCAAAGCCTCGCTTAGCATGGAGAACGGCTGGTATGTGGGCGACACCCTCATCGTCCGGGAAACGGTGGAGTTGACGGTGCATCCCTCTGCTGCCGCAAGCGCGACCTTGATGTCGCGATTGCCCTTGAATCCCTGGTGGAGAACGTCAGCATCGCTGGCTCGCCAGACCAGGCGAAGGGTTACGGGGGGCTTTGCGTTCGCTTCGCACCTCGCACGGAAACGCGGATCCTGACGCCGGAAGGCGCAGTCATCAAGGACGAAAACGAAGTGCCCCACGCCTGGGCCGCACTCGAAGGTCTATTCGACGGAAAGCGCGCCGGTTTGCGCGTCGCTTCCGCCCCAACCAATCCGGCACATCCCCCCGGCTGGTGCTTGCGCCCGTATGGGTTCGTGGGGGCCAACTTCCCTGGGGTGCGGCCATATTCGCTGGTCAAGGGCCGCCCTTTGCAACTCACTTACCGGGTGACAGCCTACGACGGCGCACTGGTAGAATAAAAAGAACTCACGTTTATTCTTGTGTTCCATTGCTATTGAGGAGACTCGATCCGAATGATTTCCGCGAACAGCCTGCGTCCGGGCATGGTGATTATCTTCAAGAACGATTTGCACTCGGTGTTCTCCGTGATGCACCGCACGCCGGGCAACCTCCGCGCTTTCGTGCAGGTGAAGTTGCGCAACCTGCGCAACAACTCCATGTTCGAGCATCGCTTTTCGTCGAGCGATCAGGTGGACCGCGCCGTTCTTGAGCAGCACGAGATGGAATACCTCTACGACGACGGCGGTAATACCTTCACTTTTATGAACAGCGAAACCTTTGAGCAGGTGGAACTGACCAAGGACGATCTGGGAGATACGATCTACTTCCTCATCCCCAACATCAAGGTGACCGTGGAGTTCCACGAAGGCAAGCCGATCAGCGTGGACATGCCGCAGAACGTGGTGATGACGGTCGTCGAGACCGAGCCGGGCATTAAGAGCGCCACGGCTTCGAGCGTGCAAAAGCCCGCCAAGATGGAGACCGGCCTGGTGGTGCAAGTGCCGCCCTTCGTCAATGAAGGCGACAAGATTGTCGTCAACACCGCCGAGCAGAGCTACGTCTCCCGGGCTTAGCAATCAGCGTGTGCCAACCCACTCCGGGGGCAAGCGGAGAAGCGCTTCGCGAAGATCCAGTTCCTCGTTGGGAAACACCGTGCGCAGGTCGAAGAGCAGCGTCTCTTTCTCAATGCGGCAGACCACCGGCGTGCGGTTATCCGGGGGCTGCCGCAGCAACGCGGCGGCACGATCCGCATGCGCGCTGGGGAGCGCAAGCAGCGCTGTTTCCAGGCTCTGCTCTGGAGTGGATCCGCCGCCAATCATCGAAAGTCCGCGCCGCACGCTGAGGGATTGCGGGTAGTTCTGCCGCAAGTGCGTGGGCGCGCCGCTCCACCTCTTCAACGGGAGCAAGGATCATCGCGAGCGCCGGAATCTCCTGGTAGCGCCGCAAATAGAGCGAGCGCAACGTGCGCTCCATCGCTTCGAGAATTAGCTTATCGACGCGGAATGTGCGGTACATGGGGTGACGCCGTACGCGGATGATCAGGTCCGGCCGTCCGCTAACGATCCCTGCCTGCGGCCCTCCCAGCAGCTTGTCTCCGCTGAAGCTGACGATATCCGCCCCGTCTTGAAGACTCCGCGAAGCCAGCGGTTCCTCCACCCCCGCGGTACTCAAATCGACGAGATTGCCGCTGCCCAAATCGTCATAGACCGGCACGCCATGGGCATGGGCAAGCGCGCAGATTCCAGACAGCGGCGGCCGCCCGGTGAAGCCCTCCATGCGGAAGTTGCTGGCGTGGACGCGAACAATCAGCGCCGTATTCTCATTGATCGCCTGCTCGTAGTCGCGCAGATGCGTCCGATTAGTTGTGCCCACTTCACGCAGAATCACCCCGGCTTGCGCCATGATCTCGGGGATGCGAAACCCGTCGCCAATCTCAATCAGTTCCCCGCGCGAGACGATCACTTCCCGCCCGGAAGCCAACGCACGCAGGATGAGATAAGTGGCGGCGGCGTTGTTGTTGAGGACGATCGAAGCGGTGCCCAGCAAGCGTTCGAGTAGGCCCGCGACATGCACATCCCGCTTTCCGCGCACGCCCTGAGCCAAGTCGAATTCGAGGTTGCTATAGCCCGGAATCTCACCGGATGCGGCGATGGGTGCCCGCCCGAGATTGGTATGCAGCACGACTCCCGTGGCGTTGATCACACGGCGCAGGGAGGGCTGCTCCAGCGCTTCGAAGCGCTTCTCCAACTCATCCACAAACTCGCCGCCGGGGAGAGCGTCATGCTCCCGGATATGCTCTCGCCACTCCTCCTGCAAGCACCGCGCTTCTTCGGTCACCAACTCACGCGGATAGCGATTTAGCAGCGCGGAGGCCGCCCCCAGCACTTGATCCACGGATGGGATCCGGCGGAAAAGATTCTCTAGTTGCGAAAGCGGCATGGGGATCTCGATGGAACCTATTATTCTCTCCCGAATTCAATAGGCGAGGGGCGCGCCCCGTTCCCGCTAATGAGATGCCGCGCGATGAAGGCGATCCCAGATGGCCTCCCACTCCGGGCCGGTGGGGGGCGTCTCGACGACGATGAAATCTACGCCGCTCGCGTCGGCGGCGTGCAGGGCGCGGTAGATCTCGCGGGCATAAGCGGCGGCTTCGCCCGGCATCCGGATTCCCTTCCCTTCCCCGGCTTCGCGATTCCACCAGATTCTGAAAATGTTGCCCGGCGGAAGGGGATCCCCGTCGCCCGCGATCACGAGAGGCGTGCGGGGGCTGTAGTGGCGCGGGTGCATGCCCGGTGCGGCATGCGCGCTTCCCTCGGCAGTGGCACTTGCCGCACAGCACTTCACCGGGCCGGCGACGGCTTCGATCTGTTCCCGCGTGATCATGCCCAAACGCAGGATTAGCGGCGGTTCCGCCACCAGCGAGAGCACGGTGCTTTCAAGGCCCACCTCGCTGGGGCCGCCCTCCAGCAGAAGGTCCGCTTCGTCGCCCAGCGACGCCCGCACATGCTCCGCATCGGTGGGTGAAATACCCATGAAGCGGTTCGCGCTTGGAGCGGCGATGGGCACGGCGGCCGCCTCAAGCAGCGCTTGCGCCACTGGGTGCGCCGGAATGCGCAAACCCACGGTGGGCAGCCCCGCCGTCACCCGGTCGGGAACGCTGGGGCTCTTGCGCAGCACCAGCGTGAGAGGCCCGGGCCAGAATGCGGCGGCCAGCGCATCGGCTTTCGCCGGCCACTCGGCGGCCAGGCATCGCGCCCGTTCCACGGTAGCCACGTGTACGATCAACGGCGAAGTGGCTGGACGGCTTTTCGCCCGATAGATGCGCTCCACCGCGTTCTCATCGAGGGCGTTGGCGCCCAGGCCGTAGACGGTCTCCGTCGGAAAAGCAACCAGCCCGCCCTCGCGGAGAATGCGCGCAGCCCGGGCGATCGCGTCCTTGTCCACGTTTGGCATTCTCCCCGCCGAATCCCGCAATTCGTTCACTTTGCTGCTTCCGCCGGATATCGAAGCGCTTCAGGCTATTCCGCGTCCGGCCCGTCGTCGCTTCCGGCAATGCGGCCCGTCTTCTTGAACACCAGATAGGCGTGAATAAACGGGTCGATATCGCCATCAAGCACGCTATCCACATCGCCCACTCCCAGCTTGCTGCGGAGGTCCTTCACCAGACGGTATGGGGCCAGCACGTAGTTGCGAATCTGGCTTCCGAAGTTGATGTCGGCCTTCGATTCCTCCAGCTTGTCGGTCTCCACGCGCCTCTTTGAGAGTTCGAGTTCGTAGAGCCGCGCTTTGAGTTGCTTCATCGCCATGTCGCGATTCTTGTGCTGGCTGCGCTCATTCTGGCACTGGACGACAATGCCGCTGGGGATGTGTACCATGCGGACGGCCGAATCGGTGCGGTTGACGTGCTGGCCGCCGGCTCCACCGGCGCGAAAGGTATCCACGCGCACGTCGTCCGGCTTGATCTCAATGTTGATGGTGTCGTCGATTTCCGGATAGACGAACACGCTCGCGAACGACGTGTGGCGCCGGGCGTTGGCATCGAACGGTGAAATGCGCACCAGACGATGCACCCCCACTTCGCTCTGCAGCATGCCGTAGGCGTAGTCGCCATTCACTTCGAAGGTGGCGCTCTTGATGCCCGCGCCGTCGCCATCCTGCCGGTCCGTCACGATCGCTTTGAAACCCTCGCGCTCCGTCCAGCGCAGGTACATGCGCAGCAGCATCTCCGCCCAATCCTGGCTTTCCGTGCCGCCCGCTCCGGGGTGAATGGTAACGATGGCGTTGCGGTGATCGTTCTCGCCGGAGAGCAGCATGGCGGTCTCCATGCGGTCCACCGTGGAGCGGTAATTGCGCAGTTCCGCCGAAAGCTCCTTTTCGACGTCCTCGCCTTCGCCGGCAAGTTCGAAGAACGCTTCCAGATCCCCGGTGGCCCGCGCCAGTTGCTCTTCCTGGGCAATGCCTTCTTCCAGGCGTTTGCGGGCGCGCAGCACGCGTTGGCTCTCTTCGGGATTGTTCCAAAAATCCGGAGCAGCCGACTTGGCTTCTAGCGCATCCATTTCCTTGCGCTTGCCCGGAGCGTCAAAGATACCTCCGGATGGCGGTGGCCTGCTGCCGGAGTTCGGTGAATTCGCGCTCTAGTTCTTCGACGTGGTCCATAGGTGATTTCAGTTTAGCAGCGGCCAAAGCGAGCGTCGTCCCCACAAGCGCCGTTCACCGGCTTGTTTCGGGCGTTCGCCGACGGAAAAAAGAATTCGGCGGAATCGCGCACCGTCTCGATCGATGGCGGGGCTACAATCAGCAACATGGAGGCGGGATGCGATTCGTTTCGTTGATGCTAAAAAATGCCCTGCGCAACAAGCGGCGGACCCTGCTCACCGTCGCCAGCGTGGCTATCTCTTTCTGTCTCCTGGGCGTGCTGCTGGCCATCTATAATGCGCTCTTTCTCACGGAAGCCAAGGATGAGCAGGCGCTTCGCCTGGTGACGCGCCATCGCGTGTCCCTCGCCCAGGTGATGCCGCGTTTTTACGACCAGCGCATCCAGCAGGTCCCCGGCGTGAAGGAGATCGTGCCCACTCAATGGTACGGTGGCACCTATATCGATGCGCGCAACTTCTTCGCGCGCTTTGCCACCGACCCGCGCCGCCTCTTCAAGGTCTACACCGATTACAAGATCGACCCCGCTCAGCAAGCCGCGTTCATTCGCGACCGCCAGGGCGCCGTGGCCGGCAAAGCGCTCTTCGACAAGTACGGCTGGAAGATCGGCGACCGCATCACCCTCACCGGCGATATCTTTCCCGGCGAACTCGAACTCTATCTCCGCGGGATGTACGAACACCCATCGGACGAAGAAACGCTTTATTTTCAGTTCGATTACCTCTATGAATCCCTGCCCGCGGGCCGCCGCGATTTCGTGGGAACCTTCGGCATTCTGGCGAATAGCGCGGAGGACGTGCCCCGCATCGCCGCGGCCGTGGATGAGATGTTTCGTAACGCCGCCGTGCCCACACGCACCGAGACGGAGAAGGCGTTCGCGCTCAGCTTCGTCTCGTTCTTGGGCAACGTTAAGCTCTTTCTGCTTGGCCTGTGCGGCGCCGTCACCTTCACAATTCTGCTTGTCTCCTCAAACACCATGGCGATGAGCGTGCGGGAGCGATTTCGCGAAGTGGGCGTGCTGCGAACCCTTGGCTTCACGAAGCCCGAGGTACTCGGCATCATTCTTGGGCGAGTCCGCGGTGATTTCGATGATTGGCGGGGCGCTCGGGCCTGCTGCTTGGCGGCCCTGCTGTGTATTGAGATGCGAAGCGCGCCAGCGTTCTGCAAGAGATCAAGACGCTTTCTCTCAAACCCCAGGTAGCCGCGGTCTGTCTGCTGGCCGCCGCGCTTGATGGGGGTCGGCCAGCGCACTGATCCCCGCGCTGGAGCCGTGCCCGCTCATCGATTGTCGATGCCCTGGCGCTTCACCGATTGACGGCCACAACGAATACGAAGAACAATCCAGATGAAACTTGCCGCTCTCTTACAGCCTTCGCAACCTGGCGGTTGCGCAAGACCGCCACCATCATGACGGCTCTCGGCATCGCCGCCACCGTGGCCGTGTTGCTGGCCGTGCTGGCGCTGGTGGTGGGCTTGAACAGCGCTTTCAGCGCCACCGGACATCCCCTCAATATCCTGGTGATGCGCAAAGGCTCCGATGCCGAACTCAATTCCAACTTCTCGCGCACCGTGCTTTCCAGGATCTGAAGTTCAAACCCAGGGCGTCGACAAGCGGGATGCCCAGGCCACCCGTAGGCGTCGCTGAAGATGGTGACGATCATCAATCTGCCGAGCGTCGACAATCCGAAGGGCGTGAACGTCACGCTGCGCGGGGCTGGATCAGCCGCGGGCGTTGCCATGCGCGATCTCAAGCTCGGCGGAAGGGGGCGCTGGTTCGAGGCCGGCAGGCGCATGAGATCGTCAGTGGGCAAGGCGATCGCCAAGCGCTTTCCCGATGGCAGCGTGGGCAACTCCGTTACGCTTTGGCAAAGGGCGAATGGCAGATCGTCGGAGTCATGGAATGGCGGACGCAGTGCCGTCGAACAGTGAGTATCTTTGCTGATCTCGAATCAGGCTGCATCGAAGCTGTAGCCACATGCGAAGTGCTAAGCTCGGCTCTTGTGCACGCCACCGGATCGAGCTGGCTCGCAACGCGCTGATCAACGAGCTTAAGAGCGATCAGAAGTTGAACGTGGACGCCCGTACGGAGCTCGCCTACTACACCGCGCAAACCGTATCGGCCGCACCCATCGCCGCTCTCGGAATTTTCGTCGCGGTCATCATGGCCGTGGGTTCCAGCTTTGCCGGGATGAATACGATGTTCGCCGCCGTGGCCAGGCGCTCTAAGGAAATCGGCACGTTGCGGATCCTGGGCTTCTCGAAAGGCAGCATCCTGCTTGCCTTCTTCCTCGAATCCCTGGGGCTGGCGGCCATTGGCGGGCTGATTGGCATCGTGCTGGTGCTGCCATTGTCGAATGTCACCACGGCAATCGGCAGCTTTGTCTCTTTCAGCGAAATCAGCTTCAACTTCCGCGTCACCCCGTCGCTGATGCTCGCCGGTATGCTCTTCGCGCTGACGATGGGAGCGCTTGGCGGTCTGATTCCCGCCTACCTCGCCTCGAGAAAAGAGATTCTAAACGCGCTGCGCGACGTCTGACAGGCAAGCGGCGAAAGCACGGAGCGGGGGACGAAGGAAGGACGATGGAAGCGGATCTCAACAAGCTACGGATCGACAAAAGCAAGAAGCAGTCGAACGACGAACCCTCCCCCTGGGCGGTGCGCTGGATTTTGGGCGTGGTATCTGCTGTTCGTGCTTGCTGGGCGGGTCGACGGGCTGGACATGAACGCGCATGGAACGCCAGCACCCCGGTACAGGTGCAGCGCGTGGTGAACGCCAACGCCAGCGGAGGGCAGCAGCAACAGCAGGGCGAGGTGGTATTGAACGCCACGGGCTACATCATCGCCGCTCACAAAATTGAAGTCGCCGCCAAAGTGGTGGGCCGCGTTTCGTGGATCGGCGTCGAGAAGGGCGATCGCGTGCAAAAAGGACAAGCCATCGTGCGTCTCGAAGACGACGAATACCGCGCGCAATTGCAGCAGGCCCAAGGACGTTTGCAGCAGTTGCAGGCGCAATTGCTGGAACTGGAAACCGGTTCGCGGCCTGAAGAGATCGCCGTGGCAAAGGCCAATGTGGACCAGGCCAGAGCCGAGTTGCGGCGTGAGGAACTGAACCTCGAACGCATCCGCAAGCTGGTTGACGAGGGCGTTTTTTCGCGGCAGCAACTTGACGACGCGGTAGCGGGTTTCCGCTCAAACGAAGCGCGCGTCGAAGCACTTGAGAAGAGCTTTAGGCTGGTGGAGATCGGGCCGCGCGCGGAGAGACTGGCCGGCGGCGTACGCGGGCAGATCGTGGAAGCGAAAGGGGCCGTCGCGTTCTTTGAGACACAGCTTTCAAACACCATCATCAAGGCACCTGTTAACGGCACCATTCTGGAGCGCAACGTGGAGATCGGCGAGTTCGTCACCACCAGTTTCGTGGGCGAGCGCGGCGCGAAAGGCTACGTCGTCTCCATGGCCGACCTCGATGACTTGCAGGTGGAACTAGACATCAGTCAGAACGACTTCGCGCGCCTGAAGCCAAAACAAAAAGGCATCGTCACCACGGACGCATTCCCCGACCGCCGCTACGAAGGCGTGATCGAGGAGATTTCCCCCGAAGCCAATCGCCAGAAGGCTACCGTGCAGGTGAAGGTACAGATCGCCAAGCCGGATGCTTACCTGCGCCCGGATAGCAATGCCAGCGTTGCGTTTTTGAGCGAGGCGCCCGCCACCGCCGCGGCGGGCGTTCCTGGCAAGCCGCTCATCTATGTGCCCGCCGCGGCGGTGCGCAACGGCAAGGTGTTCCTGGTGTTGAATGGCCGGGCCGTGGAGCGCGCCGTCACCGTGGGCACCAGCAACAGCCAGGGCCTGCGCATCCAGGATGGGCTGATCGGCGGCGAAGAACTGATCGTCAATCCGGGCGATCAACTGAAAGACGGAGACCGCGTGAACGTGAGTTGATTCGCGCAACCGGGCAACTAAAGACAGAGGGAGACACGATGAGCGAAGTAGTGATCGAAACCCGCAAACTGAGCAAGATCTACAAGCGCGACGAGTTCGAAGTGGCAGCCCTCAAGGACGCCGACATCACCGTCTATCGTGGCGATTTCATCGCGCTGATGGGGCCTTCCGGCTCAGGCAAATCCACCCTGCTGCATCTGGCGGCGGCGATGGATAAACCAACAGCGGGCGAGATCTCCGTCCTGGGCGAAAACGTCGCCGAACTCCGCGACAAGCAAATCGCTTCCTGGCGCAACCGGCATGTCGGCTTCGTCTTCCAATCGTTCAATCTCATTCCCGTGCTATCGGCTCTGGAGAATGTGGAACTCCCGCTGAAATTGACCAAACTCTCAAAGAAAGACCGCGTGGATCACGCCGAAAACGCCCTCCGGCTGGTGGGGCTCGGAGACCGCATGGGCCACTACCCGCGGCAGCTTTCCGGCGGACAGGAGCAGCGCGTGGCGATCGCCCGGGCGCTGGTGACCGACCCCGACCTGATTCTTGCCGACGAACCCACCGGCAACCTCGACGCCGGTTCCGCGCAGGACGTGCTCACCCTGCTCAAGCGGTTGAATAACGAATTCGGCAAGACCGTGATCATGGTGACGCACGATCCCCACGCTGCAAGATTCGCCAAGACGATTCGCTACATCGACAAAGGCGCCCTATTGCCCGAGGGGCAAACGCCCGAGGATTGGGCGGCTGTGGCGCCAATCGCCAACTAAGCGCCCGCCATCCCTGTCTACAGCGCCGCGAGCACTTCCTTCAGGATGTGGCGCGCTCCCTCCACGCCATCCCACGGGCCGTCTTCGTATTCCAGAGCGAAAATGCCCTGAAAGCCGGCCTCGTTCATCACCCTGGTGGAGCGCTGGATGTCGTTCACTTTCCACCGGTCCCAATACTTCGCGTGAACGGTGGTGTGCGCGTAGGGCGCCACCGCGGCCAGCCCGTGATAGAGCATATACTCATGCTCCCAATTGCAGAAATCGGGAGACGCTTCGCACCAGGGGCTGTTCACCTGGTCGAGGATGATCCGGATGTTGGTGGGGTCGGCGGTTAGGCCCCAGTGATTTTCGATGGTGACCTTCACGCCCACCTTGCCACCATAATCCGCCATTTCCTTGAAGGAGTCGATGGCATGCTTCAGGTAGACTTCGATCTCGTTGTTCTTCGGATAGCTGCCCGCCTCGACGCTTGCACCCGGTATAAGGCGCGGCCCTCCGGAGTTTACACGCATCGTCTTGGCGCCAATCGTGGCGGAGGCGTCCAGCCACTTCTTGGCCGTCTCAATCCCCTGTTTGCGCAGTGCCGCGTCAGGCACTGAGATGTTACGGGGCGCGTTGTTCGACACGTGATGGCAGCGCGTGCCGGCGGCCGCGATCTTGTTTGCAAACTGGTCGAGCCAGCGCTTGGCTGAAGGTGTGGCCGGGTCGAATTCGACGATCTTGCGCTCCTGCCCTTCCCACATCAGGCTCTGTGTCTCAAACATGCTTTCGTCCTTCACGTCGCCGAACAGCGACGACCAGACGTCCATGTGGTAAACACCAGGCCACGTATCCTTGGTGAACTGCGGAAAGTCGAGCAGCGTGATATTGCCATACTTTTTGCGCATCGCCTCGGCCTGTGGGCTAACTCTGCTCGAAGCGCTGCGGGAGGGAAACAGCCAGCGCACCGGGTAGGTGTTTGAAGCAATGCGGGAGAGCTTCTCGCTCTCAGTCAGTTCGCGCCTGGCCCCCTGCCCAACTGCACCTGCAATCCCACTTCCCGCCGCCACGGCAGCCACTCCCGTAGCTCCCTGCACAAAGCCGCGCCTGTTGATGTTCATCGTTCAATCCTCCCTTTCCGGAACCGGCAGCGGGAATTGCCACCTGAAGCCGTTTGTACCAAAGTGGCGCTGTTCATACAAGTCCGGGACGGCTGCCCTGCACCACGCGGAGGCTTGGGTGTGGCCGCGTGGTCTGTTAGCATTCCGAACAGAGGGCTTGTTCGCCTTGTCGTTTCCCTGCTTCCCGCTCGCCTTGCTTTTGCTGGTCTTTGCCGGTGCGCTCTGCCCTGCCCAGGACCGGCTTACGGAGAAGTACGAGAAGGAATGGCGGGAGTTCCGCCTCCCGCCCTTTGAAGTTCTTAGCGAGCGCGACAACGACGATACACGCGCCTTTCTGGGAGACCTCTTCCAGTTCCGCCATCTGCTTGCCACTGCATTCCCCGGCAAGGAACTGAAGGCGCAATGGCCCATCCGCATCTGGCTTCTCGACGACCGCGGAATACCCACCGAAGCGCCGGACGCCGAGATCCCCGTCGTCGTGGATCGCTACACCGTGGCGATGGGCAGGCCGCCGCGTCTCTCGCCCGCGTTGCGCTATCGCATTGCGCAGACGATTATGCGCGACAACCTTCGGCCCATGCCGGGCTGGTTTGAACGCGGGCTCCTCTCGCTGCTGGGCGGCGCGCGCATCGAAGGACAGGTGATCCAACTGGGCGGCCCTGTCTCTCCCGAAGGCCGCGACCTTGATTGGGCGAGAGTCTACACATTGCTCGCCTCAAAGGAATCGGTGCCCGTGCTGAGTGCCATGACCGGCAATCTGGAAAAGGGCATGGACGTGCGCCTGGCCCTCCGCAATAGCTATCAGACCGACATCGCAAAGATCGACTCGCAGGCCAGAACGGTGTTGGAATTTAGCACCGTGAAGCCGGTGCTTTTCTCTGGCCTCGCCAACAATCCGAAGAAAGACTTTCGGGATTGGTATGTGCCGCTAGGCTACGACCAACTCGCCCGTCTCAGCCTGCTGGCGGCACGCAACGATCTAGCTGCCTTGGGTAACGCTCTTGCCGCCGTGCGCCCGCGCTACGAGGAGTTCGACGCACGCGCGCGTGTGGAGATTCAGGCTCTCGATGCGCTCCACGCCATCCGCTCCGGAGAGGCTGAAGAAGGCGCGCGGCTGCTGAAATCGCTCACCGCGATTGGCATCACCGAAAGCCCGCGCGTCTATCTGGAAGCGGCCAAACTGAGTTCCGATTCCGCCGAGAAGAAACGGCTGGCAGCGCTTGCCAAAGAGCGCAACGCCGAATGGGCGGAGGTGGATCGCGTACTGGCTTCGATTGAAAAGGAACCCGCCGCGAGAGCCAAACTGCTGAGCGCCGCCGCCAACCACGATCCTCGTAACCGGGAGCTTTGGAAAGAAGCCGCGAAGGCCGCCGTCGAGGCACGTGAATTCGCCATGGCGGATTCCGCGCTCGAAGGTGCCGAACGCTCCACCGGCGACGAAGCGGAAAAGCAGCTTATCCGCGACGAGCGTTGGCGGCTGAAGGATCTGCGCGCCAAGAAGGACGAGGAAGTCCGGCAGTTGCGGCTAGCCGAGGAGCGCAAGGAGATCGAAGCGCTCAAATCGAAGACCATGGCCCGCATCGACGAGGCGCTGGCGCGCGCCAATAAGCAGAACGAATCGCCGGGTGTGGAACAGCTTGAGGTGGTGAAGTATGGCGAACTCGATGAGAAGGAGAGCGTCACGGGCCGCATGATTCGCATCGAATGCCGCTCCGGCGGTGCGCTGGTGCTGGAGCTGGAGAGCGAGACAGAGCGCACTCGCCTCTTACTGCCGGACGCCTCGAAAGTGACCATCGAGGGCGGCGGGGCTCTTGAGTTTCGCTGCGGCGCGCAATCCCCCGCCCGCTTGCTCACGGCCCAATACATGCCAAAGACGAATGCGGTTTTAGGCACCATCGGCGAGGTGCAGTTGCTGCGGCCGGAAGCGGAGCCGGTTGAGCAGCCGGAACCGCAATGAGCACCCCGCTTGTAGAGCCGATGCTACCCTGAAGGCGAAGCAACCCGCCCGCATGAGCCATCCCAACCACTCCCTTGCCCACCGCTGGCGTTGGCTGGTAATGGGTGTATTCGTCATCTCTTCGGCCCTCAATTATTTGGATCGCCAGATCCTCGCCCAGCTTGCACCCATCCTCAAAGCCGACCTCCAGATCAACGACCAGCAATATGGCTGGCTGCTCTCCGCCTTCGCCGCTTTCTATGCGCTGAGCGCGCCCTGGGCTGGTTGGATGTTGGACCGGCTTGGGCTCACCAGAGGGATGGGTGCCGCGGTGGGGTTTTGGTCGCTCGCGGGCATGGCAACCGGCTTGAGCGGCGGCTTCTGGAGCCTGGTGGCCTGCCGCAGCGCGCTTGCCGTGGGAGAGGCCGCCGGCGTGCCGGGATCGGCGAAGGCCAGCCGCCTCTATCTGCCTGCGCCAGAGTATGCGCTGGGCAGTGCTGCCGGGCAGGTTGGCCTTACCGTAGGCGGCGTGATCGCACCTCCACTGGCCACTTACTTCGCACTGCAAGGCAATTGGCGCTATGCCTTTTTCGTCGCCGGCGCGTTGGGCCTGCTCTGGATTCCCCTTTGGCGCATGGTGGCCCGCGCGCTGCCTCCGCCGGTGGCTGAGACCGACGGAAGCGTGGGCGGCGTTACGGCGCACGGAGTGCTTCGCGATGTGCGCATGTGGGGCTTGTTTATCGCGAACATCTTTTGCATGGGCATCTACTCCCTCTGGGGCAACTGGACAACGCTCTTTCTTACTGACCACCTGCATGTCCCCTTCGCTGAGACTCCGGCCCTGGCTGCGTTGCCTCCGGTTTTTCTCACCGCCGGCGGACTGTTTGGGGGCTTTCTGGCGATGCGCATGGTGCGCGATCCCAAGCGCGCCTTCCGCTCCCGCATGCACATCTGCTGGGGCGCGGCGTTGCTGGTTCTGCTCAATGCCGCCGCTCCCTTTATGGCCAACGCCGCATGGGCCGTCGCGGCGATCTGCGCCGCTTGTTTCTTCACCGTGGCGATCAGCGTAAACCTGTATTCGATGCCCCTCGACTTTTTCGAACCGCGCACGGTTGCGTTTGCGGTCTCGCTGCTGACGGCAGCATACGGGGTGCTGCCAACTCGGTATGTTCTCCACCGCTGATCGGATGGACGCTGCAGAGGGAGCTCGCCCCGGGGCTTTGAAACCGTGTGTGTCGCCGTGGCACCACTCTCGCTGGCCGCTTGCCTTGTACTGGAAGTAACCCATCGCTGGCACCAAACCATTTTGAAGGCAAGCGGGGAAAGCGCGTGACCATCCGCCCTCTCTGCCCCAGCGACCTCCCCGCCGTCGAAGAGATCCAGAACGCGTCCGCCGAAGCCGCCGCCTGGCCCGTGCAGGATTATCTCGCCACAATCTGCCTGGTGGCGCTGGAACAAAGCGATACCGGCGAGGAAAGCCTGCTGGGCTTCGCTGCCGGACGCCAGTCTGTGCCCCAGGAGGCGGAGGTTTTGAACATCGCCGTTCACCCGTCGGCACGGCGTCGCGGGGTGGCGCGGATCCTGCTTTCGGCCTTGCTGGGCCAGCTTCAAGGAGAGGTCTTTCTGGAGCTGCGCGCCTCCAATCTCCCGGCCCTGCGGCTCTACGAATCCCTGGGCTTTCACCGCGCCGGAACCCGCCCATCGTACTATTCCCACCCCGGGGAAGACGCTATTGTCTTGCGGTTTCAGCCGTGTTAATGTTCGAGGTACCGGGGCATCGCTCCGGCCCGCCGGGTGACGGAGCGCCCAGGCGGCGCTAGCGCAAATACACTCCAGAGAGGAACCTCTAGATGGAAGCGAAACTCCACGACGAACTGAAAGACCAACTGATCGAGAGTAGCGACGAATTCCGAACCATGGCCGAGGAGCATACGGCCCTGGAAAAGAGACTCGACGAGCTCTCTGCCCGTCCGTACCTTACTGAGGACGAACAAATGGAAGAGGTAAAGCTGAAGAAACTGAAGCTCCACCTCAAGGATCAGATGGAGGGCAAGATTCTCGAAAACGTAGCTTCCCATTAGGCGAGATCGTTCCCGAGTCTGAGCCATTCTAAGTCCGTTTGACTTACCCTCGAAAAGGCCGTGGCAGAGAGATCCGCACGGCCTTTTCGCATTTCCACATGGCGCCAGTGAGCGCAGCCGCTGGAACCGCCGCCCGTACCCTTCCCCCCTTGACCGGACGTAGAATAAAAACAAATTAGTATCCACGCTTTGACGTGAATCGCGTCATTCGTTAGTAGGCCCTCAGCGGGTTCCTGGCATGGATACTCAACTGCGCAGCACCATGAACGAGCGTGCCGAAACCGTCGCCGCCCATGCCGCGGACCGTCGCGGTGCATTCATTGAAATGCACATGCGCCGGGTCTTCGTGTTGGTCTACCGCGTGGTGGGCAACGTAGCCGACGCGCAAGACCTCACTCAGGACGTGTTCATCAAAGCTCTCCAGCGCGAAGAGCAATTGCGCGACGAAGAGAAAGCGGTCCAATGGCTCTCCCGCATTGCCGCGAATACGGCCATCGATTTCCTTCGGCGGCGCGGGCGCGCTGTGCATTGCGCCGTGGAAGACCTGCCGGAGCTGGCCGACCCCAGCCGCTTCGCCAATCCCGAGCGGATTCTATTGGGGGCCGAAAGTCATCAGATCTTCCAGGACGCGCTGCAGACCCTCACGTCACGCGAGAGGGCCGCATTGGTGATGCGCGACGTGGAAGGCGCGGAAGCGGAAGAAGTGGCGCGGGCGCTGGGATGCTCAAAGGCCACGGTGCGTTCGCATATCGCCAACGCACGCGTAAAATTTCGAAAGTTCCTGCGGAGGCGGGCGGCATTGGCTCCCGTGCCGGAACCATAAAGCGGGTGAATGCAAAGATGATGACCAGGTTGAGCGAGAAAGAGCGCGCGTTGCTGGCCGGGAACGATGCCGGATTCTGGCTTCGCATGAAGGCGCGGTTCGCAACGCCAACCACGGACGAGTCCCGTTTCAGCACCATCCGCGCGGAGATGCCTCGCTTTCGGGAACTGCCCGAGTACTTCGCCTGGGACGATTTGGCCGCCGAAATGAAGGCCAATATCCTGGTGGGCGTGGAGGCGGGCGAAGCCATTCGTTCGCGCCCGGATTCGGTGCCGCTGGGTTGGAAAGCCGGCCTGGTGTTTGCCGGAATTGCGCTGTTGATGGTCTCTGGTTATTGGTGGCAATTGCCGGGCCGCTTCGGTGCCGCGAGCGCCGGACAGCAAGCCATTCTGGAAGCCCGCCCGGGCGGCTTGGAACTGCAGAATCGCGAGACCGCCTTCACCGTGATCTATGGGCGCGAGAGCGGCCAGCAAGCGCTGAGCGGGGGAATCGGCAGCATTCGCGCCGACTACGTGGATGAAGAAACCGGACAACTGACGGTGGCCCATGTTTATGCGGAGTAACAATTCGGGCCTTTGCCGCTTCGTGCTTCTGGCGCTGCTGTGCGTCGCCCCGTTGGTGGCGCAGGAAAATGGCGCGGCGGCGGCGGCAAGATATCTCGCCTTCGACTTCCCTGCCGCGAGCCCTTTGCGCCTGGTCGATACCGATTGGGGGCGCTCGCGCATTCTGCAGCGGGGCAGTGCCGCTACCGCGGAGTTGCACCTGGTGCTGAAGCTGGAGAACCGCGCGTCGCAGCCCATCCACGGCATCACATTGCTCTTCGTCACACAGGCATTCGCGCCGGGCGGCAAGGCCAGCATCACGCTTCCCGGCTTGCGCGTGGCTCCGGGCGAGGTCTTTCCCGCCAAGGTGGATTTGCGGCTGTTGCAGCCCATCGCCGCCGGGGGCCAGCCGCGAGTGACGGTGAGCCTCGATGGCGTTCTGTTTGAAGATCTCAGCTTTGCCGGGGACAACACGTTGAACAGCCAGCGTCTGCTTAGCGGTCTCGAACTCGAGATTCAGCAGGATCGCCGGCATGCTCGCGAGCTTCTGCGCTCAGGCGGCAAGGAAGCGCTGGGCCGGGAGATGCGGCAGATTCTCGCTCGCCGTGAACAAACGCCGCGCGTGGAAATGCAATGGGCGCGCCGCGGACGGGCCACAAACGCCCCCGCCAGCGAGCCCGTGCGCTTTGCGTTTCTTCACACGCCCGATTCCCCGCTTCGCCCGCTCGATGCCTCCGTGCGCATTGCCGCCAATGAAGCGATTGAGCCGACTATCCGGGTGCAGAACCGCTCCGGCCGGGAGATTCGTTATGCGGAAATCGGATGGATTATTCGCGACCTCAACGGACGCGAGTTCTACGCCGGAACGCTGCCCGCCTCGGATGGAAATATCGAATTGAAGCCCACTGGGGAGACCGTCGTGCGGCAGCAGGGAGTGCTTCGCTTTAGCGAGCGTCAGAATGTCGGCGGCCAGCTTCAGGACGTGCCCGTGCGGCTTGGAGAAATGGTGGGCTTTGTGAGCCAGGTACAATTTGCCGACGGTTCCCTCTGGATGCCGAACCGCTACCAGGCCTCCACGCCCTCGGCCATCCGTATGTTGCGCCTTTCACCGGAGCAGCAGCGCCTGGCCAGCCTCTACGCGCGGGAAGGGCTGGACGCCCTGGTAAACGATCTTCGCAAGTAGCCGCATCTTCGTGAGGCAACACCGGCGCTTGCCGGCGCTGTGGTGCATCATGTTAGTTGAAGAAAAGGCAGGTCCTCCTCAATGCAGAGCTTCCTTGGCAGAAACCCCGACGAACTCACCCTTAGTGAACGCAGCCAGTTGGTGGGGCAGTGGCTGGCACTGGAACTCTATAACCCCGTGAACCTCGCCTTGCGCCGCATCGTCGCGATGGGCACTTCGCCCGAAGCCTGCCACGCCGCGCTCCGCGAACAGGGCAAAGACCCCCAGAACTTCCAATACATCCTTTTCACCCACCAGGTCTAAGCTTCCTCGCCTGGTTTCTATCCGGGAATCATCCCAAATTCGCAAGCGCTTTGGTGCCTTCCCCGCCTCCAAGACGCCGCGCCAGTGCCCGCCCCCACACGTGGCGCCCGCCATGCCGCAGGCTGTGTTGCCCGCAGCCCGCTCCGCGAACGAATTCGTAGTATTGCAACCAAATCTTCATTCGATTTCTTAAATCAGTTCGCCTTTTCAAGCTCCAGTACTCATAGCCTTGTCATGAACCAAACTCACCAAACTATCCACAAATCGCCTATTCATTTACACGTGCAAATTGCCCCAGAATCCACTTACAGAGACCGCTAAACCATTGAGACTGAGTAGTTCTAGGACTATCGTAGGCAACTTTCTATTCGCCAAATTTGTACGTAAGATGAATCTTGCAAATATTAATGAAAAGCCTTGGATACGCATTCCACTTCATGATAATTTCTGAGAAGCGCAGCTGCACATAACTAAGCAAGAACCATAGTGCAGCGCGCGGGAATTGTCGCTGGAGACCCCGTTCTGAGGAGAGAAATGCATGCGCTTGAAGACACTTTTTTCGCTGTTTGTGATTTTGGCGATGGCCACGCTTTATGCTGCGGCCGCGCCCATTAGCGTTGTTGTCGTCGTCGACGAATCCGGCTCAATGGCCGGGGAGCACGCCTGGCTGCCAACAATGATCAGTTCTCTGGATTCCAAACTAGCCACTCTTGGGATTACCGCAACATACGGCCTGTATGGTTTTGGAAGCTCCGGCGCCGGCCAGTCGGGCCGCGAACTTCTGGACGGCGGCACCGCCGCGCAGTTTGCCGCCGCCGCGGCGGGCCTTGTCATCAGTGGCAGCGTCGAGGATGGCTATGCCGGCTTGAACTTCGCGTTCACAAACTTTTCGTTCCCCGCCGATGCTGCACGGAACTATATTTTGGTGACGGACGAAGATAGAGACGATACCAATAGCGCCCTCACTTACGCCAACATTCTCAGCTCTTTGCTAGCCCAGAAGGCGCTTCTCAATGTTGTCGTTAACAACCCCTACACCTGCTCCGCCGGTGCAGCCCTGGGAGTTGATTCCAATTCGAACGGCTACACTGCGGATGGGTTCGGCGGATTCACGTCCTGCGCCAACCCTGTCGTAGGCAACGGTGCTGGATTCACGGAAACCACTTATGTCCCCATGGCTCTGGCCACCGGTGGCGCCGCCTGGAATCTGAACCTGCTTCGTGCAGGCGGAGCCACGGCCCAGTCTTTCACCGCCGCTTTCGTCGACATCAAAGTCCAGGAAATCCAGGAACAGACCGAGATTCCCGAACCCGCAACCCTCCTCCTGTGCGGCACAGCGCTCCTCGGCTTAGGCATCCTTCGCCGTCGCTCCGCCAAACGCGCTTAACCTCATCCCTTCTCGTTGCAAGCCTTTTGGCCTGCGAAACCGGCGTTCCGCTTCTCACCATCACGACAGCGGAACGCCGGTTCCCTCCGCACCTTCGGTTTTCCTCACTATTTCCCATCCAGATCCGCTATCAGTGCCTTCATCTCTTCAATCTCCCGGCGTTGGGCTTCGATGATTTCGTCAGCCAGTTTGCGAGCGCGGGGATCTGTTATCCGGGCACGTTCACTCGTGAGGATCGCGATGGAGTGATGAGGGATCATCGCCTTCATCCAGGAGACGTCTTCCACCGTCCGCTGGCTCCGCACCAGCCACAGCGACACCGCAAACAACACCACGCTGCCGGCCAGAATCATTGCGTTCATCCGCCGGTCCGCATACATCTTTTCCATCATGAAAAGCAGCATCACCACCGCCATCGTGGCGCCCATGATCAGGGCCATGTAGAATCGTGTCTCACTGAAGTAGGCGTGGTCAAGCTGATAGGTATTCAGATACATCAATCCCAGCATGAGGATCGTAGACGTCGCGATCATGGCTCCGAAGCGCCGGTAGTGGTCCATTGAAAAGCCCTTTCAAGAGAATCCGTATCTGTAAGAATCCGAGGGCCCACCCGCTGTTTCGCCGTTGATCGCCGCATCCAGCCCGTCTCCCGCTGGCTATACTCGGAGAATGCAGGAGACCCGCCGAAACGTTTGCGCTCTCGATTGCCCGGACGCTTGCGCGATGCTGGTGCGGGTGGAGAACGGCCGGGCCACAAAGCTGATGGGCGACCCCCAACACCCGGTGACGCGTGGCTTTCTCTGCGCCAAGGTGACCCAGTATCTCGAGCGGGAGTATCACCCGGACCGCTTGCTTTATCCCCAACGCCGGGTGGGAGCGAAAGGCGAAGGGCGCTTTGAGCGGGTGAGTTGGGATGACGCCATCGGCGAGATCGCCGAACGGCTGCGCTCCGTCGCGAATGAGTTTGGCTCGGAAGCCGTGCTGCCCTACAGCTACGCCGGGACCATGGGCTTGCTGAACGGTTCCGGGATGGACCGGCGCTTCTTCCATCGGCTGGGCGCCTCCCGCCTTGATCGCACGATCTGCGCCTCCACCGGTTCCGCCGCGCTTAACCTCACGCTCGGCCAACGCACGGGGACTGAGCCAGAGCAGTTTGCTCACGCCCGCTGCATCATTGCCTGGGGCGCGAACGTCCTGGCTACCAATGTCCACCTTTGGCCATTCATCGTGGAGGCCCGGCGCGCCGGAGCGAAGTTCTACGTCATCGATCCCTTACCGGCGAAGACCGCCCGTTTGGCCGACGTCCACCTGGCCATCAACCCCGGAAGCGACGCTGCGTTGGCTCTGGGCATGATGCACGTCATCTTCCGCGATCGACTCGAAGATCGCCAGTATCTCCAACTCTATTGCCAGGATTGGGAGGCTGTCGCCGGGAAAGCAAGAGAGTACACGCCCGATCGCGTAGCCTCCTGGACGGGCATTCCGGCAGAACAGATCGAAACGCTTGCCCACGATTACGCCACCATCCGCCCCTCTGTCATCCGCATGAACTACGGTATCCAGCGCAGCGAACGCGGTGGGATGTCGGCCCACGCGGTGAGCCTGCTGCCTGCGATCGTCGGCTCCTGGAAGGAAGTGGGCGGGGGCTTGCAGCTCAGCACCTCGGGCGGTTTCCCCCTCAATCGGACGGCTCTCGAACGGCCAGACCTCCAGGCGGTCTCGCCGCTGGGCCGGGAAGCGCGCCTGCTAAATATGTCGGAGCTCGGCAAGATCCTTACAGACGAAGGGGCGGGGGGACGGCTCGACCCGCCCGTAAAGGCGCTGGTGGTCTACAATTCCAACCCCGCCGCGATCGCGCCCAATCAGAACCGGGTGCGGGCCGGCCTCGCCCGCAACGACCTGTTCACGGTGGTTCTCGAACAGTTTCAAACCGACACGGCCCAGTTCGCCGATTTCCTGCTGCCTTCCACCACGTTTCTGGAGCACACCGATCTCTACACGGCCTATGGGCACTACTACCTCCAGTTGGCCAGGCCGGCTATCGAGGCACCGGGCGAGTGCAAAGCGAACGTCGAGGTTTTCCGGGACCTGGCGAAGGCGATGGGCTTTGACGACTCCTGTTTCGCGGATTCCGACGATGAGATGATCCGCCAGACGCTCAATTCCGATCACCCGTATCTTCGCGGGATTTCTCTTGAACGGCTAGAGGCCGAGGGTTCCGTGCGGCTTGCAATCAGCCCGCCAGGAAGCCCGTTTCTGCCGCACGCCGAGGGCGCCTTCACCACGCCTTCCGGCCGCTGCGAATTTCATCCAGAGCGTTTGGACTATGTGCCGCCATCGGAATCCCGCCACGGCGACTTTGCCCACAAAGCGCGTTATCCCTTGGAACTGATCTCCGCCAAAGTGGAGAAGGGCATGAACTCCACGTTCGGCCACCGCGACGAGTTTCACCAGGAATGCGGCGTGGTGACAATGAACCCGGACGATGCACAAGCGCGCGGCATCGAGAACGGCCAGACGGTTAGAGTGTTCAACCAGCGCGGCAGTTTGGAACTGGCTGCCCGCGTCGATGCCTCCATCAGGCCAGGCCTGGTCTCGATCCCATCGGTTCGCTGGGCTCGCTCCGCCAAGGATGGCAACGGCGTCAACGTCCTCACCAGCGATGCCTTGAACGATCTGGGAGGCGGCCCGGTCTTCTTCAGTTGCCTGGTGCAGGTGGAAAGTTAGCCCGGGCTTCCGGCGGATCGGTGATAGAAACGGGTTCCGGGCTCCGGTGGAGTACCGTAAGGGATATTACATTGACTTATGGGGTATAGTCGGCGTGCCAACGCTGCTATTTGGTTTGTAAGATCGGTCTGCCAGACAGGCGCGCTTTCATCATCAGCCGGATATTCTCGGGAGTAAGTCCTTCTATGTCCATCAATAGACGAATAGGAAGATTAAGGCCAGACGCTCCAACGCGAGGGATGTAGAACTGGTCTGTGCGTTTGGAAACGAAACCACCGAACGCCGAGAACATCGCTTGAAAGCCGCCTTCCCGTACGTAGCGTGCATTCTCCGCCGTAATGTTGTCTGGACGTCCATATGGAAAGGAAAAGAGGAGCACAGGCGCCCGCACGGTTTGCTCCAGCAGATTCTTCGACTCCATGACTTCGATGCGCGAGGCCTCTCCTTGCAAGACGCCCAAGTCGACATGGTTCACGGTATGAGCGCCCAGCTCAAAGCCTTGCTGGTGCCAATCGCAAAGCTCCTCCCGAGTCAGATTCGGGTAGCGAAGTGGGTACCTGCGGGAGTCGTGCAGAAAGCGCCGATCGGTACCGAGATAACCCGGATTCACGAAGAAGCATGCAGGCGTGCTGGAGGCTTTCAGCAGCGGCATTCCGTTTTGGTAGACGTCGCGATAGCAGTCATCGAAGTGGATCGCTACGGACCCAGGAGGGCAGGTGCCTTCTCCTCGCAGCATGTCTACGAGATCAGCAGTTCGTACCGGGTTGTAGTATTTATGGAGGACGATCAAGTGCTGCGCAAATCTTTGTAAGCTTACAGTGAGTGGATCGCTGGACCAGTCATTCACTCGATGATAAAGCAGAATTGTTGCCCGATAGCCAAAACTTCGGCGCACGAGTCGAACGAATGAATAGAGCCCACTGTAAAAGAGGATCAAGTAGTTAAGGTGCTTCAAGATAAATACGACATCGTTCTGTTCTGACACCCCGAGTCGATTCGCTAATTGCCGCCTCTGCAAGAACGTGGGAGACGACCTTGCTTTGTACTCTGCCTGCGGCTGCGGCTGTCTCTTGAACTCCCCGCGGGCGATACTCGCCACGGCGTTACCGAGCGTGCGGATGCTCGCGTCGCTAAGCTTCCAGAGCAGTGTCTCTTCTGAGTCGAACTGGCTGATTTCTACCGTAGCCGTTTCCACGATGTCACCGGTGTCCAGACCATCATCTACGAAATGAACGGTGACTCCCGCCGTATCTGCGCCGTCCCAAAGCTCCCAGAAACCCGGAGGCATGCCTCGGTACTCCGGCACCTTGCCTTTGTGTAGATTGATGCACCCAAGGCGAGGCTGGGCGAAGGTGCTTCGCTTGAGAACGCGTGTCCCCAAAACAACGCCGAGGTCTACGGAAAGCTCGGCAAGTTTGGCAGCCGCAAACGTCGAATTGAGGCTACCCACCTCGAGCACGGGCATTGAAAACCGTTTCGACAAATCAGCGAAGCTGAAGTCGCGATCCGGGAATGCCTCTCGCAATAGCGCATCTACTTCTGCCTGAGGGACAATTGCTTCCGCTTGGCGTTCGACGACGTGACGAATCGCACCGAGCAAGCGGCGGAACGGGTAGCTGATGCCGTTCCTGCGAATATTCTTTCGCAGATTGCGCAGGCGAATCTTCCATGAGGAACGATGTGTATCTAACAGGATCGCGGCGCATTCCACCCGGGGCAAAGTACACACAGCGCGAATCGCATCGATTGTCGAAGGACTTTCTGACCCCACCAGAATCGCAACGCGCAGCATCGGCTTTTCAGCGCTCACTACTCCTCCTGGCATCTTGCAAGACAGTCTATTCTTCCAACGATACCGAAAGCGGGTATCGCGTGTGTAGCGCAGTATTTACTTGGGTTCCGGTATCAGATGAGGTGAGACGGCTGCCTCTGGTCAACCGAAATCTTCAGGTCCGCCGTCGTTCTTCTTCTGGCTCTGTAGAACGGGCTTCCATTCGCATTCCTGGTGGCCTTTTAGACTGGCCGGATGCAGGTTGAGGTTCGTGAGCTAGAGGACGAGCTGCTATCTGACACTCGGGGTCTAGGCCTTGCGGCGTGCCCTACAGCTCGTCCCGCAGTCACGTCACGAACGCGGCTTTCCGATTCGCACGGTGGGCCGGCATGCTTCGCACGGTGGTGCGGCCTCAGGCCGGGAACGGCACGTAATCCTCGCCCGTGCCAAAGCGCCAGGACCTGCTGTGTGGTCGGCTGCCGGTGAAGCGTGGCAGCGGCGCCCGCGGGCGCGAGCGCCGCCAACGACAACGACGCTGGGCCGGCCCGAGGGCCTATAGCTTCAGGTCCCAGCCTTTGCGCAGTTCGGGCTTCAAATACTGGTTTGCCTCAGGGCTGTTGCTGAAGCGCTGTTTGTTCGAGTCCCATAGCAGCTTTCCCGGGACGCGTAGCGCAATGGCACCCAGCGCCAGCCACTCGATGTATTTGGTGGCCACGGCGAAGTCAGACATGCCGGGCGCGCCCCCCTTGCAGGCACGAATCCAATCCTGCTGGTGGTTCACGCCGCGCGGCAGCATCTGGGAGGGCAACTTGTATTCAGCCCATCGGGAGGTGGGAAGCAGCCAGACCCCTTCGCCGCGCGCCGTCGTGGCCATGTGGCCCTGGGAGCCGACGAACACCGCGCCGTTGCCCGGCGCCCGCATTTTCGGATCGGAGGAGACGCCGGGCGGCAGCGGCCGTCCGCCGGGCGTACCGGGAGGTTTGGCGCCGGCCGGAAAGCGCGGCGGACCTTGCGCCCGGAGCGGCTCGCCATTGACGTTGAGCTGTGTGTTCACCAGCATCATTCCGTCGCCACCCTGCACGAAGGGACGGCCCTTCGCGGTGAGGTTGTTCATGGGCGGGAAGAGCCGGTCGCCCTCGCCCATGCCGGCCGGATTCTCAAAGTCTCCGCGCATGTTCTGGTAGGTATGCACCCTGACAGGAGGCATGCCGGCCCGGGCGGGAAATTCGTAGACAACGTGTGCGCGCAGCGGCCATAGCCAGTTGCTCTTCCCTTCCACGAACACGCATTCCACGGAAGTTGGACTCGCCTTATCGAGCTGCAAGGCAAGATGAGCCGGGCCGAGGTTGTGCACCAGCCAGTCTCCCAAAGAACCTCCGGTAGAGAAATCAAGGAAGGCACGCCACTGGTTCGTCATCAGGGGATTGAAGTCGCGGGCCGTTGCGCAGCCAAGCCAGAGATCCCAATCGAGCGTGGGTGGGGCGGCCACGGTTTCGGGGCCCGTCCCGGCGATCTTCGGCTGTCCGCCGTAGATGCCGCCGGTCCAGGCGTGAAGTTCCCTCACCTCGCCGATATCGCCGGACCACAGAATCTCGCAGGCGGTCTTAGTGCCCTCATGGCTCCAGCCCTGGTTGCCCATCTGGGTTGCCACTTTGTACTTCACGGCGGCGGCGGCAAGCAGTTGCGATTCCCAGACCGTGCGGGTGAGGGGTTTCTCGCAATAGACGTGCTTGCCCAACTGCATTGCGAGCAGCGTGACCGGCGTGTGCATGTGGTCTGGCGTGGCGATCATCACCGCATCCATGCCCTTGCCTTCCGCCTCAAACATCTTGCGATAGTCTTTGTACTTGTTCGCCTTCGGATATTCCGCGAAGCCCTTGGCGGATCGCTCCTGGTCGGGATCGCAGACGGCCACGATGTTCTGGCTGGTTGCAGCCCCGGCCGAGATTGCGGGCCGCGGATGCCCATGCCCACGGCCCCGATGTGCAGTTTCTGGTTGGGGGACTTGTAGCCCAATCGGGAAAGCGATGCGGTGCTGCCGAAGCCCCCGGCGGGTAGGGCCCCAGCCAGGAGGGACCCGAAAAAGAAATAACGTCTGGAAACGCTGGAACCGGTCACGGCTTTTCTCCTTCGCGCATGTGGTGAATGTCACTTTACTAACGCAAGGCGATACATGGAACGGGGGGTGAAGCCCTGGGAATGCCACCCCCTCGTCCATGCAACCTGTAATGAGCGTTCAACAACACCGTGGGCCACTCACTCAGCCGCATCCACCCCCACGCAATCTTCTCGCCGGAGCGCCGCAAGGCCTTCATCGGCACAAGCTGGTTTCAATGGGTAGACCAGCCGGTTACGGGCCGGATGGATGGCGAGAATTACAACATCGGCCTGGTGGATGTGACAGACCGTCCCTACACGGAACTCCTCGACGCGATGAAGACCACGCACCAGCGGCTGTTCGACGTGCATGCTGGCAAAATTCCGCCTTTCGACAAATTGCCGCAGGCCCAGTGAGCGGTAAAGTAACGGGAGTGCGCGCCACACCCACAGCCGACGCAACGGATCCTAAAGGGCCATCGATCCCGAAGGCGGGAAACTCCTCGTCAAAGCTGCTCCTCGCGTATGCGGTGGCCTCCTTTATCGCCGTTGCGTCGGGTTGTTTCATCGCTGCCCAGGTTGGCCTAGGGGTTTCTCTGTGGCTGCGCAACCTGGCGGCGTGGGCCATCGGCGCCGTGCTTGCCGTGGCGATCTCCCGGATCTCCCTCGAAATTGTCGTTCGAACCGCGATGGTGCTCACGCCGCTCGCGTTGTTGGCCAGCCTCCTAGGCGCAGGACAGCAAGGGGTTCACCGATGGATCTCGCTGGGCGCCTTCCAACTCCACCCGGCATTCCTGCTGCTGCCATTGGCGACGCTGGCCTTCGCCGGGGCCGTGGGCAGCGGGCGCCTGTGGGCGCAGAGCGCGATGTTAGTAACGGCAACTGCGCTCTATCTGCAGCCTGATGCCTCCCAGGCCACGGCATTCGCGGCAGCGATGCTCGTGGCGCTAGGCGGAACCCAGTTCCGGCCAATGTCTGCCGTAGCGACGGGGTTGGGTGTGGCGGGCATAGCCGCGCTTTCGTGGTTTCGGCCAGACCCCCTGGCGCCGGTTGCCGAAGTGGAGAGCATTCTGTCCCTGGCGCAAACGATCTCACCTGTCCTGGCGGTCTGCTGTGCGCTTTTCCTTCTGGCGTCCGCGATCGTCCCCTGGGCAGTTTGCCGCAACGCGAACCCCGCCGCATCCGCCGCGGCCCGCGCTCTGAGTACCTACTTCCTGGTGTGCGCAGCAATGCCATTTGTAGGCGCGTTTCCGGTCCCGCTTCTGGGCATGGGCGTCAGCCCGGTGCTTGGCTTCTGCCTGGGAGTAGGAGCTCTTGCGGCAAGCTGCAAGCATGCCCCTGGCGCCACGGAACCACCCGCAGCGTTTGTCTCTAGAGCCGCAACGCGGACGCTAGCGAAGAAACGCTAAAGCGAAAGCCGAAAGGCAAAACACCACCGCCTCGGGAACTTCTGGGGCGAAGACGGTGTCCAACGGTCCAACTGCCCGCCGGTGGATACGAAGGCCGGCGCCAGCATGGCTCGCAGCATGGCCGAACGTTCTCCCCCGGAGCTTCGCTGATGTTCGAGAACAAGATCGATTCGCAGCGCCGGTTCGTGCTGTGGTCTCCCGTGCTGGCAGCGCTGGTAGGCGGCTTTATGGCCGCTTGGCTTTCGAGCCCGTGGATGCCCGCGGAGCGCTTGAATGCCGCGGAGGCAATAGGCAGGTCCGCTGCGATTGCCGGCGTTTCGTTCCTCGCATCGCTTGGTTCGGCGACTCTCGCTTTCCGCTTCTTCCAACCCAGGATCGCGCTGAATCCCAGGTGGATATCATTCGCTCTTGCCGCCACTTCCACTTGGTTTGCGCCGTTTCTGGTCACCGCTTGGGATGGTGCCATCTGGCATCTTCCGATCGCCATGGTCATCGGAGCACTGCTGGCGCGGTTGCTAGGCTACTACCAGCGCAGTTTAGCCGAACGCGATCCCACGGAGGATTGTGAAGAATGGATTCATCGGCTTGCCCATCAGATGTTCAGCGGACTGCGGGAAGTTCGGCCTTCTCCCTGGAAGCGGGAAGCGCTAACAGCCGCTTTGCTCATCGAATGCGGCATTGCAGCAATGCTTTTTGGGTTCTTGACGCCGGGCATGGTCGCGGTCGCCGGCGGAGGGATTCTTGTCGGCTGGTCCACGCGTCACACGTTAGAAGTGAGCCCAGCGCTTCTTCTGCGTCGCGGGCCTTCCTGCGCTTCTGTCGCGGGGGCGCTGGCGGTCTTGGTGCTGATCGCAATGTTCGGCGAACCTCCTCTCTATCCCGGGATGCCCAGGGAAGACGGTGGCGAAAACGGCAGGCAGAGCCCGGCACTCGCCGATAAAGGCCTTGTGGGCAGCTTTATTCTGCAGAAGGAGGACCTGCGAAAGGCAGTGCTGGTTGCACCGCCCCCGCCTCGCCCGTCACCCATCCGCAGCCAAGGCCGGCGCGAAACGCGGATACCCTTCACAGGCGAATACTGGTTCTATCCCTGGCCGCGCTGGAATCCGGGCAAGGACGCTGTCCTGCAGCGGGGATCACCGCTGGGATGGGTTTTCACCAATATGGAGAAGAGCCCCATCATGATGCGCGCCAGGCAGTCCTTCGCCACGCCGGTGCCGCTGGAATGCTGCCGGATGCTCGCGATTACCGTCACCGCCATGCAGGCCGAAACGGATACCGTAAGCATCCAAGCGGTGCTCTTGCGCCATGACGAAAAGCGTCGTGCCACCCAAGTTCAACTGGGCAAAATCCATCTGACGCCCGCCGCACTAAGAAACTCACCGGATGCAAGCAAACCGGTCACCGAAACGCTTCGCTTTGCCGTGCCAGACGACACGCCGATCTCTGAGTTTGACACCATCGACGTGCACTTTGAACTGCACGCACCACGAATCCACCGCAGTGCGAAGGCTGAGGTGGGGGCTTTCACGTTTCTGCCGTAAAGCAGTCTTTCGAAGCCGGGCCTAGACGTGGCCGGCTTCAGCATCGAATGCAACCTCATACTCCAGGGAGACAATTCCGCTCTTATCCGCGGATTGCTTGGTGAGCCGCAACTTCGTCGATTGATAAGGGGGAGGCAGAAGCGGAATTCCGTCACCCAAAATGGCCGGCATCAGCGCCACCTCCACCTTGTCGACAAGTCTCGCTTGCAGGAGTGCCCGAAAGAGAATGCCGCCCCCAAAAAGCCAGATGTCTTTTCCCTCTTTAGAGCGAAGTTCCTTTATAGTGCCGACGAGGTCTGGCGAGATAGTCACATTCGGATGGTCTTGCTGTCGCAAACTGCGTGAGAAGACGTAGGTCTCCATCTTCGGCATCCACTGTTCGCCGTGAGCCAGCATCCAATCGTAGGTCACCCGCCCCATCAGAACGGTGTCGAACTGCGCGTACAAGGTGTTGAAGCCGAACTCGGGATTGTGGACGATCCAATCCACCTCGCCTTGCGGACCGGCAATGTAACCGTCCAGGCTTGCCGCCACCGTGTAACGAATTCTTCGCACAACAGCCCCCTCGACAATTATGTCGAAGCCTTCACTGGCCGCCGAATACCGACAATTATTTTTGTCTTGACCTAAACGCTATGTCAGGGTAGTGTGGCTAAGTGCAACCGGCTGAAATTCAGATCTTGCGCGATCCCGGGCAGGCGGCCTCGATGCTGGCTCCGCTGCGAATGCGGATTCTCGAATCCCTGCGCGAACCGGATTCGGCCAGCGGCGTGGCGCGGGTGCTCGGGATTCCCCGGCAAAAGGTGAACTACCACCTTCGCGAGCTGGAAGCGCAACGCCTGGTGAATTTTGTTGAGGAGCAGCGCAAGGGCAATTGCGTGGAGCGCGTGATGCAGGCAAGCGCGCGCAGCTATGCGATCAGCAGCGAAGCGCTCGGCAAGCTCGGAGAGCCCGCGATGCCGGCGGCAGACCGCTTTTCCGCCGCCTATCTGGTGGCTGCCGCCGCCCGCGTGATCCGCGATCTGGCCACGCTGGCAAGCCGTGCGGCGCGTGCCAGGAAACGAATTTCCACGCTCACCTTGGAAACGGAGATCCGGTTTGTATCGCCCGAAGAACGGGCCGCCTGCGCCGCGGAACTGGCGCAGTTTCTAGCAAGGCTCAGCGTAAAATACCACAACGCTTCCGCTCCGCAGGGACGAACTTTTCGGTTCCTGGTGGCAGCGCTCCCAGCGATTACCAGGAAAGGAGACGAAGAGGCCAGCGATGCCGTCTTCCATCTTTGATATGAGCAATCCTCAGGATACGGGCGCGCCCAATGAGCGTAGCCACGAATTCACCGTGGAGCTGAATGCGAGCGCCGATGACGTGTGGCGGGCACTGAGCGAAGCCGCGGAACTTATCAAATGGTTTGCGCCGGAGGCCCGCGTGGAGCCGGGAGAAGGGGGGAAGATCTACCTCTCCTGGGGCCCGGGGATGGAAGGCGCAAGCGAGATTTCTGCCTGGAAGCCGGGCGAGCATCTGGGAACGCGGATGCCGGCTGGTTCGCCCGAAGCTCCGCGGGTGCAGGCAGTGGATTACTACATCGAGAACCGGGACGGGAGAACCGTTCTGCGGCTGGTGCATTCCGGATTTTCGGCGGACGCGAAGTTCGACGATGAGTTCGAATCCACCCATCATGGCTGGCTAACGTTTCTGGCGATGCTGCGCCATGCCGTGGAGCAAAAGGCCGGTGTGCCTGCCGCCACCTGCTTCCAGAATATTTTTGTGAAGGTGCCGCGGGCGGCGATCTGGAATCGGCTTACCGGGCCGGACGGCTTGAACCTTGAGAGCGAGAAACAGGAGGACGGCGGAAGCTATCGCGCTCGGTTGCTGGATCGCGAAATCAGCGGCCTTTTCGCACGCATGATCCCCGGGAAGAGCTTCAGCCTGATCGTGGATGAAATGGAGGGCAGTGTGCTTTCCTTCTTCTGCGAGAAGTGGCAGCAGAACGGCATGCTAACGGTGCAAGCCGTTCTCTATGGCGGAATGACATCGGCCAAAGGGACCTTCGACGAAGTGCTGACGCGCTTCTGCGATTCGCTGTTCCCCGGAGAAGAGCGGATGACTTTCTAGCCAATCCAGCCAAGTTGCGCCATGGTGAGTGCCATTTCGCCCTGCGGCATTGACCGCCCGGGCGGGACTCGCGCCTAAGTCCGGTGGCTGTGAGGAAAGTCCCGTAGGGAGTCGCGTCTCCAGAACGCCAGTACAGGACCGACCGTCTTCACAGCCGACTGAACGGAAAGGACCTGCCTGTGGATTCCGCATTTCAACTCTACGTCGGCATCGACTGGGCCAAAGATGACTATCAGGTTTGCGAACTCGTCATCAGGCAACGAGGCTGTCGGAGATTGACGCGTCAACGTTCTGCGGCGCACTGACATTTCCCGGCAGCCCTGTTCTACTCTCCAGCATCTAACTGACTGATGAGGAGATTTCGAACCTGTACTCTTGATCAGCCACTGCTGGTAGCGCCTTCCCTTCACGATTGGCTTCCGGAATCGCACCTAGCCAGGTTCATTGCCGAAGTCGTTGCATCCCTCAACCTCCAGCCAATCCTGAGGATTACTTCTTCGCAAGAACGACCGGGGCGCCGAGGGCTATCACCCGGAAATGCTCACCCGCCTGCTGCTCTATGGCTACGCCACCGGCCTCACCAGTTCGCGCCGCATCGAGAAGGCCACTCACGACAGCGTTCCCTTCCGCTACCTCGCCGCCGACCAGCACCCGGATCACGACACCATCGCCAACTTCCGCCGGCAGCACCTCGAAGAGTTGGCCAAGCTCTTTGTCCAGGCCCTGCAGTTGTGCCGCAAAGCGGGGCTCGTGAAGCTGGGCAATGTAGCGATTGATGGCACCAAGATCAAGGCGAACGCCAGCTTCGCGCGGGAAAAACACACACCAAGATGAGCGAGGAAGAGCAGAAACTCGGCGAGTTGGTGAAGCAATGGATGGCGGACGCAGAGCGCAGCGACGCCGAGGACGATGCGCGCCTGGGCAAAGGAAACAAGGAAGAAGATCTGCCGGAGAAATTGGCCAGGGCCAACCAGCGGCTGGAACGCCTCCAACAAGCCAAAAAGGAACTGGAAGAAGAAGCCAAACAGCGACTGGCGGAGGTCGAACGCGAGCATCCGCCACGGAAACGGGGGCGGCGGAAGAAGGGTGAGGGCGCAGCGGCAGCGCCCACTCCGGAGCAAGTGCAAACCCAGGCCAAGCACAAGAACCGCCGCAAAAAGGCCCGCGACAATGTCAAGCAACCCAAGCGCTACTACAACTTCACCGATCCGGATAGCCGCATGATGATAGACAAAGGACAGCGTCACCTCATCTACGGCTACAACGCGCAAGCGGCCGTGGACGGCCATGCGCAAGTGATCGTCAGCGCCGAACTCACGCAGGAGGAGACGGACTACCGGATGCTGCTGCCGATGCTTTCCGCGGTGGAAGAGACAATGGGCGAAAAGCCCAAGGCGATCACGGCCGATGCGGGCTACTGGGACACGGAGAATATCAACAGCGACGCGCTCAAAGGCACACTGGCGCTGGTGAATCCCGACGGCGGCAAGAAGAAAGAGGGAGCCGAGAAACGGCGCTCGAATCCGACGATGGAGCGCATGCGGGAGTTGCTCAAGACCGACGAAGCGAAGACGCTTTACAAGCAGCGGAAGACGATTGTGGAACCGGTCTTCGGACAGATCAAGGCATTAACGGGGGAATGCGGGAATTTCGATTACGCAGAATCAAGAAGACGAAGGCGGAATGGCAGCTAATTTGTCTGACGCACAACCTGCTGAAGCTCTATCACTACGATTGGGCTCCGCAACGGGGCGGCAAGCGGCCGGTGAGCCGCGCAAAGGGCAAGAGCGAGCAAAAAACACCAGGAAATCCCTCCTGCGGGCCCAAAGCGGAGACTATTCCGGGAAACCGGGCGAATGGAGGGAAAAGAGCAGAAAGCAGGACCTTAAGTCCCTCCAGCCAGAGAAACGGCTGGTACCGATGCGGCACTCCAAAATGGGCACCAGGGTTCGAGTCCGACAACTGGTAGCCTGTCCCCGTTTAGGGGCTGGTGAACCTGCCCTGGCCGAGGAGAAAGTATCTTGCCGAAGTAGTCGAGGCCGGTTTCTGGGCATCCCTTTCCTTTCCGGGTGAAGCGCTGGGTGGGGGTGGCGAGGGTGGAGGGGTTGGCGAATAGCCTTGTGCGGTGGTGCGGCTGGTTGATGCCGGTGTCATTTCGTAGCCGAAGGGGAGGTAGTCGTGGCGGCTGATGACGTTCTTGCTGGCGTCGGTCACGAGCCGCGTGGAGCCGAGGTGGTCTGTGGTGAGGTAATGCGTTTCTGGGCTGCCGCTGGGGCTCGCCGAACTTAGCCATCCTTCAGTGAACCTAACAATTCTTGTAGTTCTTGCAGGCCCAAAGCGTATTCCTGAGTGACATCTCTAAGTTCCGGCTTTGCTGTGATGGTTGAGACAGCCAGTCCGCTTAGGATACTCGACGTGACGCCACTCAGAGCGGCAATCATTCGGGAACGAACAGTTGGGTCGGCATCCTTGATGCTCAGGAAACCCAGTACTTCTGCTGAGTCAATTTCCTCCAAGACTTCTGGGTCTACCGACATGGCCCGTAGGTCTTCCAAAAATTGCCGGAATGCCCATCCAGCAACCACCCACGCCCGATTCTCCGAAATAGTAATGCTAGCCATAGTTCACTCGATGAAGATGAAGTGATCGGATGATCCAGCAATGTTGCCAGCCCTCTTCCGAATCTCCGTGATCTGCTCCTTTGTCGCGCCACGTAGATCGATCAATGTGTGGTCATTGGACTTCCGGAAGTGGTCGAGCATCGAGCCTGCAAACTTACCCATGTCAAATTTTGGGTGTTGAAAGGCCTTCGCCGATCCCATCGCATCGTAAGTCTTTCCCACCGCATCGACAAACTCTGCACCTACGTGCGCCGAAACCGTGAGATTTCTTCCTAACCTTGCAGCCAATGCGGTTCCTGTGCTCAGTTCCACTTGGCTGAGTTTGGCCAAGTTGCCCGTCAGCGTGGGAGTTCCCGGTCCCTCCAACCCGAGGACGGTTTCTGTGGCGGCGACGGCGGCCTCTTGAACCTCCTGGGGATGGCCAAGCGCCCAACCAAGGGCGGCCCGCACAAGAGCACCACCCCAAGCAAGTATGCCTGGACCAAAACAGAAAACAGGGACAGCCTGAAGTGGACCCCCACCTTGAGACACGAATAATCGGGACAGATCCCCGTTCACTGCAAGACGATTGTCTCGCTCGACGGGTCCACCGATACTACCATTGACCGGCGAAGCGGAGGCAGGCTCTGCGGGAGCGCAACCTGCCGAGGAATAACCGGTTGGAAACTCATCCCAGCGATGAAATGGCGCGGTGGCATTGCTGCTGCCGCGTCCTTCCTCCGTTAAGTTTCGCTTCCTCAGACAACCTCCATCGTAGGGATAGATTTCCCCATGCCTCAGAAAACTCATTCCGTATCCTTTCTGTTTGCTTGCTGTTGCTTGTTTGCCGCGCCGCTCTCAAAGCCGGCCGGGGTCTGGTAGCCCAGTGAGGAATGCAGCCGCCGGCGATTGTAATAGTCCTCCAGGAAGCTGCCAATCCGTCGCCTGGCGTCGTCTTCGTCACGGTAGGAGTTCAGGTAGACCTCCTCGCACTTGAGCGTGCGCATGAAGCTTTCCGCCAGCGCGTTGTCGTAAGGATTACCCGCCCGGCTCATGCTGATCGCGATGCCCGCGTGGCGCAGCTTCTCTACGTAACTGTTCGAGCAATACTGCACACCCCGGTCGGAGTGATGCACCAGGCCGGGCTCGACCGTACGTCCGTCCAGAGCTTTGTCTAACGCTCCCACGGCAAGTTCGGCAGCGAGAGAATTGCCCATCTGCCAGCCCACAATCGCTCGTGAGAAGGCGTCCAGAATCACTGCCAGATAGACAAAGCTTTCCCGCAGTCGGATGTAGGTGATGTCGGCCACCCAAAGCTGGTTCACCGCCGTAGGCTTCCTCTCGCCCGCCAGATTGGGGTAAACCGCGTAGGTGTGCCGCGAATCGGTGGTGACCACATAGCGCCGCTTGCGCAGCACCAACAGGTTGTCTTCGCGCATCAGCCGCTGCATCCGTTTGCGGTTGACCAGGATGCCGTCCATGGCCAGCAACTTCGCCAGACGGCGGCTGCCATGCTGCGGATGGCTCAGGCTCAACTGCTGGATGCGATCCCGCAAGGCGGTCTCCGCGCAACGCGGCTGGCTCTCTTCCCAAGCCCGGTAATAGCCCGCCCGCGATACCCTTGCCAGATCGCAGGCCCTCTCAATGCTCAACGCTTTGTCTTCAGACTGCGTCTTGGTCAAGACCTCTGTGTAGACGCATCGCCGCCACGTTTGGGCGCTTTGGGCAGCTCTTCGAGACGCCTGAAGACTCGCTTGAAAAAATCGATCTCCACCGCCTGCTGGCCCACCTTGCGCTCGAGCTCGGCGATCCGCGCCCGTAGCGCTTCCTCGGCCCCATCGCTTGGCCCGGGTGCTTTCGAAGCGTTTGGCCTGCGCGATCCCGCCGGCTTGGTCTGCGGCAATGTGCCGATGCCCGGCGGTCGTCCCCGACGGCGTTTGAGCCCTGCCGGGCCATCCGCCCGGTAGGCATCCCGCCAGCGGTACATCATACTCCGAGGCAGATCGAACTCCTCGGCCAGCGCCGACACATTCCCCCCCGCCAGCATCTTCTCGGCAATCTCCACCCGGAACTCCGGGCTGTGCACTCGCTTGCCCTTCTCCTCCTCCATTCGGGACTCCTTTCCATTCACTGTAAAGTGTCCCGATTTCCTGTGTCTCACTCAAGGGGTCCAGACCAGGCCACGCTTTGACCAATTCGTAACCCACTGCACCAGAACGAGTTACGCTGCTTTTGCAGCTCTTGGCAATCTCGGAAAACGTCCAGAAGGGCCGCATTCCACCTCCAGTGCGCTGCGAAATCACATCGGATTTCGCAACGCCTCCACAGCTCTCTGCAAGAAGCCCCGTCTGGTCGTATCCCACTGAATGCACAACTCCACTCGTGATCCCGCCAAGCCCCCAAACGAAATAAGCGTTCGTTTCCTCCTGCGCAATCCGTATAATCGAGCATCAATCCTGAATCAGTCCTCGCGATCACCGCACGTGAAGCGCTGAAAGCGCGTTAGTAACGATTGCCATGGGCAGAGCGAGACCGCGAGCGCCGCCCGTCGACAACAACATAGGGGTGCGCGATGCCTGGCGCGAGCATCCCATCGGAGCAATCCGGCACAGACGAAGTGATGTTTCTCACGGAAGGAGACATCGACTCCGGTGGTCTGAGGGACGTTATTGTTGCTACCAAGCCGCAACATTTGGCGATTTACCGCCGTCTTGACACGAACGGCGCCTTTGCTGCGCCCACTCGCGTGCCATTTCCCCAGAACACGGGAACGGCCAAGGGAGTGGCGGTGGGGGATATCGACGGAGATGGCCGGCCGGATCTCCTATTCTCCTGCGAGCACGCTACGGGAGAGAAGCGCGGCGTGATGGCGCTGCTCGGCGGAGGGCCAGGGAAGAACCCATTCGCGGAAGCGCGGGATATCAGCGGTCCGGATGGCACGAAGTTCCGACCTGGTGCAGCTTGTGGATCTGGACGGCGATGGCGACCTGGACGTGTCGACCTGTGAGGAGACGGAAAATCTCGGTGTGATCTGGTACGAGTACCCGAGTCGCTAAACCAATGGCAGAGCCCACCCAGCCCGAATTCTCCTGGATCGCAGCAAGCAATTCGCCAGCGCATCCGGTACGTGCGGAGAACGCGCGCCGAAGCCCCGTCTGGCGGTCAGTGGCCACGAGGCTTGCATTCGCGGCACCCTGCTGGTGGATGGCGCGCTCGTTCGTAGAGGGTGTCCCCGCCCTGGTGCTCGCCGCGCTTTCCCCCTACACTCTGGCGTCGGTCTTCTTTCGACCGGACGGCATTACCGCGCGTGTCTTTCCCCCCGGCGCGGTAACGGAAGACTATCGCCCGGGGATGTCTGAAGCGCTCCGCGACCCGTTTGGATTTTCGATTCTTCTGGCCGTCCTGGCTGTCGCCCTGCTGCCGCGGCTTCGCTTGCGCTGGCGGCCGCTGGGCTTTCTTTTCTCCCTGCTGGCCAGCGATCTGGCCGTCGTCCTGATGCAGCCCATTTCCCGGGGCTTCGGGTGGCGTTCCGCGGACCCCGATTGGCTCCGCTGGCTGAGCGTAGTGGTCGGAATAGGGCTCGCGATCCCCGCGTTCCGGGCGCTGGCGGCCGAGACGGGAATCCCGGCTCGCGGTGTGCGCATGCTGGCGGTGACAGCAATGGTGCTTGCCCCACCCCTCGTCTTCGCGTCTCTGTTCGGGCGGGGCGGGCTCTCGATCCAAACCGGATGGAGCCTGCTTTTGCCGCTGCCGCTGGCCCTGATTGCGAGCTATAGCGTAAGGCGGGATCTGCTTGCCCCCTGGCGCAACGTCGGCTTACGGCTTGCTTGCGGGGGAGCCGCTGCCTCGTTCGCCCTGATGTTGGTGGGCACGGCTCCGCGGCAACCCGCCACTACCCGGATGACCGCACCCGATGTCGCCGCCCCGCAGTCCGCAGCCCAGGGACCTTATCAAAAGCTCTTCTTCCAAAGAGGAGTGAGCTTTACGTCGGAATGGCCGGATTCCTACGAATCGCCCAAGGCCCATGATCTCTTGCGGAAGCTGAAGGACCGCGGGGTGGATGCAATCGCGCTGGTCCCCTACGGCACAAGCTCCGCTTCCTCCGGAGAACTCCGCTATGGCCATTGGGAACGCGACGATAGCATCTTAGCCCTGACCGCCACAGCCCACAATCTGGGGATGCGCGTGATGCTGAAGCCGCAGGTTTGGATCCGCGGCAGCTATCCCGGCGATTTCGACCTGCCCGAGGAGAGCATGCGAGCGGCGTGGCTGGCCCAGTACGAGAAGTTCGCGCTGCACCACGCCGAACTTGCCAACCGAACCCATGCCGACGTGTTTTGCATCGGCACGGAGTTCGCGAAGTTGACGGTTCACGAAGCGTTCTGGCGACAGCTGATTGCCCGCATCCGCAAGGTCTACTCCGGCCCCATCACCTATGCCGCGAACTTCGGCTCGGAGTTCGAAACCATTTCCTTCTGGGACGAATTGGATTACATCGGCCTGAACAACTACTACCCGCTTCCCGATTCGCTTGATCCGCAGGCAGTGGTGGCCAAGGTGGAAGCCGTGCAGCAGCGTTTCGGAAAACCCATCCTCCTCACCGAGGGTGGCTACTCAAGCTACGCCGGGGGCCATCGCAAACCGTGGTCTGAGAATGAGGGGCCGGTGGACCTGGAGATGCAGGCCAAGGCCTACGACGCTGTGCTGGCGGCTTTCTGGGAGAAGCCTTGGTTTTACGGTGCCTACTGGTGGAAAGTGGGCAGCAACGCCTTTGGAGGACCTCTCGACCGCAGCCATACACCGTGGGGCAAGCCGGCGATGCAAGTGCTTAGCCACTGGTATTCGAAGCCAACGCCTCCCCGCTCGATGGACAAAGCGCCTCCCGCCGGCCGACGTTAAAAAAGAAAAAGAGGGACCGAATTCCGGCAGAAAATCGCCCCAAGTCCCAATCGCACAGACAACAATTGACGGGGCCTTCGAATCACCAGGTGAAGGCAATACTTCTGCAGGGAAACCGCGCTCGTCGAACGCGTGGTTCAAACGTCGTCCACGAGAAATTGATCCTGGCGTTTCAGACATTCATCGTATTTTGCGGTCTGCGTTCCCCGGCTAGGCGCACCATCAATCGCTTCCAGGATTCCATCTCTACTTCAGATCTACCTTTTCCCGATAGACATTAGGATCTTTTCCTTGCTTCTCTGCATCCAAGTTTGCAAGGAGATTCCACCGACAATGTCCAAGATTCTGACCGAAGTTCTCGATGCCAATGCCGCCTACGCATCTGACTTTGGCGATAAAGCTAAGCTGCCGATGCCTCCAGGCCGCCGCTTCGCGGTGCTCACCTGCATGGATGCCCGGCTGGACCCGGCGAAGTTCGCCGGCTTATCCGAAGGCGATGCCCACGTCATCCGCAACGCGGGCGGGCGAGCAAGTGACGACGCCATTCGTTCCTTGGTGATTTCCCACAAGCTATTGGGAACCAACGAATGGTTCGTCATCCATCACACCGATTGCGGCATGCTCACCTTTACCAACGATGTCATGCGGGCTTTGCTTTCTAAGAGTCTCGAAACGGCCAGCATCGGCCCGGATGGATGGAAAGATACGGGCAACGGACCAGGTTCCATCGCGGGAGAGTATGTCGAATGGCTCGCATTCTCTGACAACGCGAAGAGCGTCCGTGACGACGTCCAGCGCATCAAAAGCCATCCTCTGGTGAACAAGATTATTCCGGTCTACGGCTACATTTACGATGTCTCCAGCGGAAAGCTGGTTGAGGTCCCCGACGCCACGAAAGCGGGAGTGCCCGCCTAAGCGATTCCCAACAGCACATTGAATGAAGAACAGAATGAAAAACAAGGCGTGCCTTTCACTCTTTGGCCGCAAACCGCCCCGCTACCCCGAGCATCACCGCGACCAGCAAATTTCCGAGAATCCCCGCAAACCCAATCCCCACAACCACTTCCCGCCCATCCGGACCCCAAAACCCGCAACCCGAAGTCCGTTTCCGCCCAGCCCGCCGCTACAATCAACCAGAACCCACAACCAGGCCCACTCCTTCTGTCGGCACGCCTCCCGCCCTAGTGCCTCTATCCGGGCCGAGCCTGAAAGGCACAGTATCCGGAGCCCAGGGTGAAGCCGTGTCGCTGAGACACGGCGCAGCCCTGGGTAAATTCACCTCGCGCAGCTAGGCCGAATCAAGCCTGCAGGGCGCCTTTTCAAGGAAAGCCCCGTGGCGTAAGTTCGGGGAAACCACAGCCTCGCGCAGCGAGACCGTGGAGCACGGCCCCGTTTGGCCGTGTGACTCCGAACGCCACACTGCCTGACCCATCACTACTGCGGCTCAAGCCCGACTGCCACTGCCCGCCCGCCTCTTCCAGCGCCGGGTCACAGCAGAACAAGGCTGATTCCGACGACCCGCTCGCTTCGCTCGCCCCCGCGGGCCCACTTCACCTCATCGAATCCATCGGCAGAACCAGCACGAAACTGTAACCCCAAGGAACGGAAAAACCCCCTCAGCTAATTCCTCAACCAGCGCCAGCCCTTCCAACCAACAAACCCTCGCGCCAGCGAGACCACGAAGCAGCGCCCCATTTGGCGACTGCGACTCCGGATTCTGCTTACGCGAACCATCACCGGGATACAAACCGAGCCGGATCACGACTTCCCTCTACCGCACCCTCGCAACGATCCTCGCCCGCCAACCTCTCACCCGACAACGGCCCATCCCCCCTGGCTCGCTCCGCTCGCCCCCGCGGGTCCACTTCGCCTCATCGAATCCATCGGCAAAACCGGCACGAATCTGTAACCCCAAGGAAGCCGCCATCAGTCGGCTCATTGCCCATTTCTGTGGGCATCTTCCTGCCCTCGCTCCAATATTCTCTCGATGGCACAACCACGACGCGTGGTCGCCCCGGGCTGCCCGCGCCACGTCACGCAAAGGGAAGCAGCTTTCCTTGCGTCGTCCTCTGGGACGTCTAGGGCCGCTCAGGATACATGAATCTCCTTGCCCGGCATTGCTGCCAGGCGCAACTGCAAATCCTCGGTTAGTGCTTGAGGCCCGGGCTCTGTTTGGCTGTTGGCCACAACCATTACATCGCTGTTCCGGCTCGGCAGGATTCGATGCCCACTCCGATGGCAGACACCCAGCCGTCACCGGTGCCCGGGAACGATTTCATCCCGCCTAAATCGCACGTAAGACGGCACTTAAGCTCTCCATGCCGCTTCCGGTCGAAACCGATGGTTCGTTTTGGCGAAGGCAAAACGTACAATCTGACGTGCGGGAAAACTCCGTCTTCTGGCTGGGCCTCACGCCCGGCTCGACGCGGCGCTTGCCGCCAGCGTTCTGTGACAACCGAAGAGATCCACTCCGACGAGAAAATCGCGGTCCGCGAAGCGTCCGGATTGTCCGGAAAAATCCGGACAATCCGGACAAAACCGGAACGCTGGCTTCGGCCGTAAGCTACTGTAAAACAGAACTTTAGCGAATGCGTCGCCAACCTAACGGGCTCTCCTTTTTTTTGCGGCGTCCCGCCCGTGGCGGTCCTGGAACGGCGGCTGTTGCGCTAACCAAATCCATCCATGGAGCGATCAACTGATGGCGACAATGCGCAGCACATTCCGCCGGGAGTTCGACAGGTTGAAGCGCAAGATCGCGTTGGTCAATGCCAGTTACCCCTGGATTTTGAGCGTACGGCAACCCCGGCCCGATCACGAACCCAAGGTTCTTCGCTGAATTCTATCTAGCGGCGTTGGAACCACCCGCATGGCGCGTTCTTTTCCCGCCAATCACACCCAGGCATCCCAAAACCAGCAGCGAAGCGATTCCCAGGTTGCCTTCCGGCACCGGCTCTGCAATCTCCTCCGCGACGGGATAAGGCAGGATCAAAAAAGTCCCTTCGCTAAATCTCGGATTCGACGAGGGCGCACCCGGATAAGTAGTGCCCGAATAGCTGATCTCGTGGAAAAACCCGATCATGCGCACGTCGGCCACCACTGACCATGAACGCCGGTCGTAGAGTCGAAGATATCCGCTCTCATCCCCCAGGCTAAAGCCAAACCAATAGTTATAGTCGTCAAACTGATTCCCATTGATGGAGAGGGAGTCCCACCGATGGAAAAGCGTGGGACCTGTAAGCGTTTGTCCCTCGACACGATTATGCCCAAAAGGGAAACGGCCAGTCCAATTGCAGAATAGTGTGTCAACGCCGTTCGTCCCGCTGCCCCACATTTGGTACCCCCCGCCCATGTGGCTCCAGTCCCAGCTGTGGTATCCACGGCCGGTGACGAAGAAGGGTTCAGAACTCTGGGTTATCTGACTCGCGTAAAGGGAACCGCTCCCTGCTAGAACAAGCAGCGCCGTCCCCAACAAAGCTGTATGGAGAACTCGCATAATGTGCATCCTCCACGGCATGAGCCCACGGACGAGCACTTCGTTTCACACTGGAACGGATCGTCTCAATTCCAGTACCCCAAATGAGACAAAAAGACCCTCCAACCCCGAAAGCGGGCCTCCCTGTCCGATTACGGATTTCCAAAGACGCTTCCGTGAGAGGCCCCGCCCAAAAAATGAACTCCAGGGCTTTCAGCTCTCATTCGCTACTCTGAAGTCCACGTGATCGTCAAATAGTGGCCAGACCGATCAGCGCCCCGAAACCCTCATGATCGACGGGATCTCGTCCAATGGGTACTTGTGAGCTTCAGCTCCCAGCGAGTTCCATCCAATGGAAGCTGGACGTGTAGGTCTTGCAGCGTCTTGCCGGGCGAAAGACGGGCTACATCTCGCGGCGATTTTCCATGCTCTTGGACATGGTGACTTCGTCGGCGAACTCGATGTCGCTGCCTACGGGAATACCCATCGCGATCCTGGAAACCTTCATACCCAGGGGCTTGAGCAGACGTGCGATGTAGGCGGCGGTGGCTTCGCCTTCTACGGTGGGATTCGTGGCAAGAATGATTTCGCGAGCGTCGCCCTGGCCGATCCGCTCCAGGAGGTTCTTGAGCTTCAACTGCTCCGGACCCATCCCCCGCAACGGCGAAATGGCACCGTGGAGCACGTGGTAAACGCCGTTGAACTGCCGCGTGGTTTCAATGGGGACAATGTTGTGGGGCTCTTCCACCACGCAGACGATGGATTGGTCGCGGTTGGGGTCGTCGCAGAAATGGCAACGGGGCTGGTTGGTGATGTTGTTGCAGACTTCGCAGAGTTGCAGGCCGGTCTTGACGTCGGCCATCGCCTCCGCTAAACGGCGCACATTCTCTTCGCCGGTGCGCAGGAGATGAAACGCAATCCGCTGGGCGGATTTCTGGCCCACCCCGGGCAAGCGCTTCAGTTCCTGGATCAACCGGTCCAGTGGTTCGGCAAAATCGGGCATGGTGGAGTTTCGCTCACAGCACCCGCGCTAAAACATGCCCGGGGGCAGGCCCATCCCACCCAGCATGCCACTCATCTTCTGCTGGGATTCTTCGTCCACCTTCTTGGCCGCCTCATTGAAAGCCGCCATCACCATATCCTGGAGCATCTCAACGTCGCCGCCCGCTTCGGGGTCGATCCTAACCCCAAGCACGTGCTTTTGCCCGTCCATTTCCACGGTTACCATGCCGCCGCCAACGGAAGCCTCCACCTTGATGCGGGCGATCTCTTCCTGCATCTTCTGTTGCATTTGCTGTGCCTGCTTCATCATGGCTTGCATGTTGCCTGGCATCTTCATCGAGTGGGTCCTCCGTCTGGAATTGGTGGATTGAAAGAGAGACTACCGCTACCGCGCGCCTGGGTCCGTCCGGCTAGGAGCGGAGGCTTCGTACCCTCGTTATTGTTCCATGAAACAGCTCGCGGATGTACTGGACGTCGGGGTCTGCCTCCACTTCGCCGCGCAGCGCTTCGGCATCGGCGGAACTGCGCTGGGCGCGCGGGGATGCCGCTTCTTCCACGTCGCCGAATTCCAGCTTCAGGCGCTGAACGCCGATTCCCGCAGCCTTCAGGGCCTCGCGCAATTCAGCCTCTTTCACGGAAAGACTGGTGTCGCGCGGCGCAAGGATGGTGAGCTCCGTACCGCCGGAGGGCAGGGTGGCGAGGGAGAGCCGGGCCCGCTCCATGGCGTCGGCGGTAAAACGCTTGCCGGTTTTGTTCAGGACGGCTATCAGCGATTCCTGAAGTTCGTTCGCGTCGCTGGGGGCTGAGGTATCGGCAATTGGCGCCACTTCGCCGCTTGAAGGCATCGGGGTCGACGGCAGTGGGGTCGACTGCAGTGGGAATTTGGGCTCGCCCACCGTAGGCACGCCATCGCGACCGCCAGGATGCACCGAAAGCCGATGCGAAGCGCGGGCTGGTTCCGGCGCTGCTTCGCGCCCGGCTGCTTCTTCCACATCAGCGTGCTCTTCGATCGCAGATTGCGGGGAGGCTGCCGGCTGACTAAGGGCTGCGGGAGACACGCCCACCCGAGGCGTGCTGGCCGGTGCCGCCGCCAGGTTCGAGGGAATACCGCGGAATGAGGTGGCTTGTGGACGGGAGGGAGCGGCAGAGGCGCTAGGGGATCCCGATCCAGGGCTCCGTCCACTGGTTGCGGGGCCAGCGGAGGCAGAACCAGCGGAAGGCACTGAGGTGGTATTCGTGGATGAGCCCCCGCTCTTCGGCCCGCCGCTACCGCCGCCCGGCCCATCGCCTCCGCCCCGGCGCAGTTCCGTGAGGGCCTGTTCGACGGTGCTCAGACGCCCGGCGTGAATCAGGCGCATCAGGCCCAACTCCAGGTGAAAGCGCGGCTGCAAGGAGTGCTGGAGTTGGCCAAACACGTCCAACATAATATTCAAGTAACGAGTTAGGTCTCTTTCGCTAAATCGTTCTGAAATTTGCGCTAAACGCTCCACTTCGGATCGGGAGGCAGAGATCAGGCGGGGATTCTCGCCGGCCACCTTGGCCACCAGGAGATTCCGGAAATAGGCGGAGATCTCCCGGCAGAAATGCTGGAGGTTCTGCCCGCTGCGCTCGAGTTCGTCCACCAGTTCAAGCATCGTCTGCCCGTTCTCGCTTTCGAGGGCGGCAGTCACCTTTTCCAGGGTATCGAGCGAATAGGCGCCCATCAGGAAGCGCACCTGCTCGGCATTGAGGATGTTTCCGCAGCAGGCGATCGCCTGGTCAAGAGCGGATAGCGAATCGCGAACGCTTCCCCCGCCCGCCTGGGCAAGCACGGCCAATGCGTCGGCGTCCGCTTCAATGCCCTCCTGGCCGCAGATCCACTGCATCCGGGCAATCAGTTCATCCATTTCCACACTGCGAAAGCTGAAGTGCTGGCAGCGGGAGGAGATGGTGGCGGGCAGTTTGTGAGCCTCGGTGGTGCAGAGCATGAAGACCACCCACTCGGGCGGTTCTTCGAGGGTTTTAAGCAGAGCGTTGAAGGCGTCGTTCGTAATCTGATGGGCTTCGTCGATGATGAAGACCTTGTAGCGATCCCGCGCCGGGCGGAAGCGGACGCTCTCGCGAAGCTCCCGCATCTCATTGATGCCGCGATTCGATGCCGCATCGATCTCTATTACATCCACTGAGTTACCGGCCGACACCTCGATACAACTTGAACATTTGCCGCAAGGGGACATGGTGGGCCCTTCGAGGCAATTCAGACAGCGCGCCATGATCCGCGCAACGGTTGTTTTCCCGGTTCCGCGCTGGCCGGAAAAGATATAGCCGTGCGCGATGCGGTGCTGTTCGATGGCATTCGAGAGGGTCCGCTTGATGTGCTCCTGGTTCACCAGGTCAGCAAAACTTTGGGGCCGGTACTTCCGAGCGATTACCTGATACATGGCAAATAATCATTATCGCCCGCGAGGGGCCGGAGCGCGAAAAAAGGGAACCAAACGACGGCGCTGCATCAGCCAGATGGGGGAGGGGAGAGAAGATGTCAGGCTCCGGGTAATCCGCGGCACACGGACGGATCCACTACCGTTGCTCCGGTCAGGGCCTGGCGGGGTTTGCAGGCGCCCGTTGCACGAAGCCCGAAACCTGACAAGATACGAGTTTAGCATGGCCCGAAATGGCATCGCTTCCCGGTTGGGGAGGCTGAAATCTTCCGGCGCTTGTGAAAAAATCTTACCGTATGCTAAACGCCCGTTTCCTCGCCGTCCTCTTCGCGGCTTGTATGCTCTCGCTGGGGATCGCTCCCGCTTGGGCGCAGAAGACCGCCGTCCGCTATGGGGTATTCGAAGAGAGCATGCTTTCTTCCAAGCAGTATGCCAATCCACTCAAGGATGTGCAGGTGACCGTCACCGTCACAGACCCTCGCGGGAACCGCAAGGAGGTGGAAGCGTTCTGGGATGGCTTCAGCGTTTGGAAGTTCCGCTATATGCCGCGCATGGTGGGTCCGCATACGTTTACGGTGAAGTGTTCAGACCCTTCGAATGCCGGGCTTAACGCGCCGGGAGACCGCTTTACGGCGGTGGAATACCGGGGCGAAAACGAACTGGCCAAACGCGGGCCGCTGGTGCTTTCGGCGAATCGCCGTTATTTTCAGCACGCCGACGGAACTCCCTTCTTTCTGGTCTCCGACACCGCCTGGAACGGCGCTTTGCTCTCGGACGACGAGGAGTGGGAACGCTATTTGAAGGAACGCAAGGCGCAGAAGTTCAACACCATTCAATTCGTTACCACGCAATGGCGAGCCGCCTATGCCGACAACGACGGCCAGACGGCGTTCAGCGGTGTGGACGAAGTGGCCGTGAACCCATCGTTCTTTCAACGGATGGATAAGCGGGTGAGCACTCTCAACGAACAGGGTTTCGTGGGCTTACCGGTGGTGCTTTGGGCGCTCACCGGCCCCAAGCGCGAATCGCCGGGAGAGGTGCTGCCGCGGGAGCAGGCGGCGCTACTGGCACGCTACATCGTGGCACGCTATGACGCATTCAATGTGCTCTGGTTTCTGGGCGGCGACGGCGATTATCGCGGCGACAAAGCGGAGCGCTGGAAGTATCTTGGGCGGGAGGTTTTTCCCGCGGTGCGAAAGACGAACCTGGTATCGCTGCATCCTCGTGGCCAGCAGGATCCCTGGCCGGGATTGAAGGATGAACCCTGGCTCGATTTTCTGAACTACCAGACCGGGCATGGCAGCAGCGCGAAGAAGTGGAACTGGAACGCCACGCAAGGCACGGCTTCGGGATGGAAGCTGGAACCGCCCCGGCCCGTCTTTGATTCGGAACCGAACTACGAAAACCACACCAGTTATGGCGAAAACAAGGTGATCGACGCTTACGACGTGCGCCGGGCGAGTTGGTATAGCGTGTTGATTGCTCCACCAGCGGGCATCACGTATGGCACCCACGGCGTCTGGCCCTGGATGAAAGAGATTGGCGTGCCGCTGAACCATGCCAACTCGGGTTCGGCCATGCCCTGGTTCGCCTCCCTGGATAACCCCGGCGCGGAGAGCATCAAGGCGATGGCGGAGATCATGAGCAACATGCCCTGGACCACCTTTGAGCCCTACCAAGCCTTAATCGTGGCACCTCCGCTGAAAGAGGATTTCAGCAATTTCATCCCCTGCGCCCGCACGATCTCCCGGGAGAAGGCGCTTTGCTACGTTCCGGCCAAGACGACGCCGGCGCTGAATACCTATTCGTTTGAGAGCGGGGTGCGGGCGACCTGGATCGACCCGCGAACGGGCATTCGGAAGACGCCGATCGATCTCATCCGCATCAACCGGGTGGACGTAAACACGCCTTCCGAAGAGGACTGGCTATTGCTGCTTGAGCGGAAGTAGGGCCGGCGTTAACCGAACGCGCATCGCCAGACGAGAGAACCGGCGCGCAGGCTCTGCCGGCGGAACCAGATTTGGCGGGCGTTGGCATCCATCACCTCTGGCAGTGCCGATGCGGAGATACCCAGTTTGCCAGATCGCAACATTTCGATTTCCAGGCCGTAGACCGTATCTTCGCCCATCACCGGGAAGTTGCTGCCATAGAGCACGCGTTGCGGCCCGAAGGCCTCATAGACACGGTGGATGGCGGGGAGCAACTCGCTGTAAGGCGCCTGGGAGCGCTGGTGCATGCCGGAAACCTGTACGTTCACGTTCCCCGCCGAGGCGAGGGCCAGCATCGGATCGAGCGAGGCGAAGCGCGGCGCATCGGCGGGCACGGGCAGGCCCAGGTGGGTGAGCTGCAGGAGATTACCGGGGTTGGCGGCCGCGAATCTCCCCAGCGCCTGTGCGGGCGCCGGGGGGAAGGGCGCGCTCACCACAAATTGCAGGCCAAGCGCCGCCGCATGTTGCCACAAAGCGAGATGCGTAAGGATGCTGGGAGCAGCCATCCGGATCCCCCGGAAGTGGCCCGTGGCCGCCCAGCGGGAGATAGCATCGCGAGCGTCTGGGGCATCCATATCCACAAGAAAGACACCTGCGAATCGCTCAGGATTTTCCCGCACCGCGCCGCCGATGTAGCCGTTATCGAACTCGCCCATGTGCTGCACCAATACGGAGCGGGCGACGCCAAAGCGATCGGAAACCGCGATGACATCGGGCAGTGGGCGATACTTGCGCAGGCCGCAATGGCCGTAGGCGTCGGTGATTTCAGGCATGGGCATTCCTCTCGCGGTTGGACTGCCGAACAGCTTATCGAACTCTACACCTGGAAGGCGGGATGGGCACGGAATTGGGTAGGGGAGGCGCCAACTGTGTGCCGTACGGACTCACCCGCCGCCCGCGCGCAGTGCGCAAATGATTGAAAATACGATGAGATAGAATGGAAATACACTTGCACTGGGGTGGCTTCGCCCATGTTACGCCGCATTGCCGCGTGCCTGCTACCACTACTTCTGCTTGCCGGAAGTATGGCAGCGGTGACACTCGAAAAACTCTCGCTTGAGGATATGATCGATTCCTCCACGCTGATCGTTCGCGGAACGATTAGCAAGGCTGCCGCCTTGCGCTCCGGCCAGCTCGTCCGCACGGAGTACGAAGTGCGGGTTTCAGAAACGCTGAAGGGCCGAACAAGTGCAGATGGCCAGGCAGGCTCCGGGCTGATTACTGTGTCCCTGCCCGGCGGAACGGCCGACGGCATCACACAAACGCTGGCCGGGGTTCCCGAACTCCGTTCCGGCGAAGAGTACGTGCTGTTCTTGTGGCGCGCGCGTAGCGGCCGGCTTCTACTTGTGGGCATGTCGCAAGGCTTATTGCGGGTGAACCGCAATGCGGGCCGGGCCACCGCGGGGCGGCCGCCGATAGATGGAACGCTACTTGATCGCCGCACGGGCATGGCTGTTCGAGACGACGGGCTGGGGATGCGTTTACCGGCGCTGCAGGAAGCTGTCTCCCGCCGCGTGAGAAGTGGGCAGGGAGGCCGCCAGTGAGGGGCCAATTCCCGTTCAAAACGGTGCGCCGTTCCGCGCTCGCCCTTGCCGGATTGCTGGCCATGCTCTCGCCCCTTTCCGGCTACTACCATTTTCTGCACGTTCGCCAGGATGGAGATCGTTCGCGAGCAATTCCCGAACGCTTTGACTTGCGCGGGCTGCCGGATGCAGCCGTGCCGCTGGTAGTGTCGAAATCGGTTGATCTGGAATTCGCCGACGGCGACGTCTGGGAATCCGTATTGAGCCAAGTGCGCCTGGCCGCTTCCGAGTGGTCGCGCGTGCGGCATTCCGCATTGCGGCTGCGCTACGCGGGGGAGGTCTCCGCGGAGCCTCCGGCGGGCACTCCTTACGTCCAGGTGATGTTTGATGAACTGCCTCCCGGGGTGATCGCCATGGCCGGCCCTGTGGCTCGCCAGGAGCGCAGTTCAGATGACAATGGCGAGTTCATTCCCATCTCCCGTAGCGTGGTCATCCTCAGCCATCGCCTGAAAGACCGGCCCAGCCACTCCGAAGCGTTCTTCATGACGCTGGTGCATGAGATGGGCCATGCGCTGGGCTTGCAGCATTCTTTCACCGGAAGCACGATGTCCACCGGCGTCACGCGCGCCACCACCAAATCCGCGCCGCTGGCCGAAGACGACCACGCCGGTCTGGCTTCGCTCTATCCCGACGCGCATTTCGCCGCCGACACCGGGACGATTCGCGGGCGCTTGACCGCCGATGGCGAGCCGCTGCACTTTGCCAGCGTCACTGCGCTCAAGCCCTCGGGCGTGGCCGTGAGCGCGCTCAGCCTCCCCGATGGCAGCTACGAAATTAAGGGCCTTCCCCCCGGAGGCTACTACCTTTATGCGCAGCCTGTGGCGCCCTCCACGCAGGAGGGGCTCGGGCCTGGGCAGATCGTTCTGCCGAAAGACGAGGCTGGCAACGCGATTGCCGCTGGCGGCCTTTTCGCCACGCGATTCTATCCGGAAGCCCTGGATTGGCATGCCGCGCACGAGTTGGTTTCGACGCCGGGCTCCGCGCTCAACGACATTCATCTGAACGTGCCCCGCGTCGATTTCCGCGCCTTTGGCGACATCACCACTTACAGTTTCCCGGCGAGCTTCGCCGTCAATCCGGCGGTGGTGAACACGGGCGCAAACCGCCCCTTCCTGGTGGCGATCGGTCCCAACCTGGTTGCCGGCGGGCGCAAGGCCGATGGGCTGAAAGTGGATTCCACCGCCGCTGGCATCTCTGACGACGATGTGAGCGCGTACGACCCTGCACCCGAGTTCCTGCGAGTGGATCTCACCTTCCATCCGTTTTCAGCCAGCATGGGAGCGAAGCCCCTCTTGTGGAGCCGCAATGGCGAGAGCTTCGTGCAGCCAGCCGCCTTCCGCGTCGTTGGCCAGCAGCCGCCCGACGTGAAGGAAGCGCAGGTGGAAGCGGGCGCGGATGCCACACAGATCGTTCGGCTGCGGGGGGAGCAGCTCGCTCCCTCATTCACGTATTTGTTCGATGGCTTGGCGGCCGAGGCTTTGCCTGTGAGCGACGATGCCCAGAGCAAGGAAATGGCTCTCCGCGCGCCTTTCACCACCGATGGACGCCCGGTTCGAGCGGTCGCATTGGGCTCCGACGGGCAGAGCTCGCTTTACCTCAACGCGAATCCTCCGGTCGTTGGCACCAGGGCAGCGGGCACAGCGGTATTCAAAATGAACGCAACTGCTCTGCCCGCGGGGGCGGAAACGATGGTGGAGATCGAAGCCGAAAGCGATTGGTTCGCTGAGGGGCAACTGGGCATCGCATTCAACACGCCCCACTTGGTGGCACGAAGCATCTGGCGGCCCTCACCGCAACGGCTGATCGCCAACGTGAAAGCGATGCCCGGCGCGCCTTCCGGCGACCTCGCGCTTTGGCTGCGCAAAGATCTGGCAACGGTGAACGCAGGGCGGTATTTGACGATCTCGAACGCAAACCCTCGCGCGATCTCACTCGATTCGCGGCTGGTTGACGAGAGCACCGGCGACGCGACAGTCTATCCCGGTTCCACCGCACTCGTTCGCGTGAGCGGCGAGGGTTTGGCGGATACCGTCTCGCTCCGCCTGGCAGACCGGCCGCTGAGCGCGAGCCGAGTGGAGGGTTCTCTCTTCCGCTTTGCAATTCCCGCCGATTTCCCTCTCGGGATGGCTTCGCTCGAAGCGGCGGAACCAGGGCGTGAGACCTTCCCCATCGCTGTGAATCTGGCCGGCCCGCCCCCGGCCATCGTGGAAGGCGGCAGCTTCTCCCGTGCAGATGGGCCAGGCACCCGGGTCTACTTCCGCGCGCGGCTTTTGATCGTGCTGCCCGAGGTGAATCTGGAAGCGCAGAGCACACCGGCCCTGGAAGTGCGCGTCAACGGCCAGGCCATTCGGGATTTTGAGCGCTCCAATCCCATTGATGGGCGCATTCCCGTATCCTTCGACGTTCCCGTCGCTTTCACCACGCCGATTGGCGATGGTCCTCAGCCCACCTCGGTCTCCGTGCAGGTGGAATGGGCAGGCCGGCATTCGGCGCCCTTTGCTCTTCCGCTCAGCGGAATGTAGCTCGGTCGTCGGCGCATTGCACACTGGGGGCTTTCCGGACAGACTCCGTATACTAAGAGTTCATGCCTGCCGAACTCGTTGCCATCGAACACCCGGAAACCGAGCGCTTTCCGATTGACGAGGTCATCTACACCAGCCCCGTTTCGGGCTCGCTCCTGGAGATCCGTTTTCCCGATGCAGCCCCGGAACCGGAGGCCCTCAAGCGGCTCTGGCGCGAACGGCGGATGAGCAACCACCCGCTCGACCGCAGCGGCGTGTGGCGGTACCGCGAACTGCTGCCCTTCTGGCCGGATTTCAAGCATGTGGTGACGCTCTCGGAAGGCAACACACCCATTCTCGACGCACCCACTGCCGCCGGATTTGCGGGATTAAACGCTCTCTCCTTTAAGCACCAGGGCTACAATCCAACGGGCAGCTTTAAGGACAATGGGATGACCTGCGGCGTCGCCCAGGCACGGCACCTTGGCATGTCGCGCGTGGCCTGCGTCTCCACCGGCAATACTTCCGCTTCGATGGCCGCCTACGCCAGCGCTGGCGGCTTGCAACCGATCATCTTCATTCCCAATGGCAACATTGCCTATGGCAAGCTGGCCCAGGCCCTCGAATACGGCGCCCGCACCCTGCAGGTGGACGCCAACTTCGACCAGATTCTCGCCCTCGTCCGCACCCTCGCCGAAAAGCTGGGTATCTACCTTCTCAATTCCATCAACCCCTTTCGCATTGAGGGGCAAAAGACCATCATGGTGGAGATGATGGACCAGCTCGATTGGCAGGTGCCCGATTGGGTGGTGCTTCCCGGCGGCAACCTGGGCAACACCGCCGCTTTCGGCAAAGGGCTGCGGGAGATGCAGGCCTGGGGATTGATTGATCGCTCGCCGCGCCTGGCCGTCGTGCAGGCTGAGGGCGCCTCCCCCTTCTTCGATCTGTTTGCATCGCGCGATTGTGCCTTTGCTGCCAACCCGCATCCCGAAACGTTGGCCACCGCCATCAAAATCGGAGACCCCGTAAGTTGGCCAAAAGCTTTGCGAGAGGTTTATGGCAGTAATGGCATTGTCGAGAAGGTGACGGAACAGGAGATCGCCGATGCCAAGGCCGTGATTGGGCGATGCGGAATTGGCTGCGAACCGGCATCCGCGGCCACGCTCGCGGGCATTCGCAAGATGGTGGCCGACGGGCGCATTGCCAAGGGCGAACGCGTCGTCGCCATCCTCACCGGGCACGTCCTCAAAGATCCCGATTACATTTACCGCTACCACACGGCACAACTCGACGATCCGCACGGGCATCGTTTGGAGAGCCGCTTCGGCAACGCACCCACCGTGGTGCCGAACGACCCGGATCTGATTGCCGGCATTCTGGGAACCTGAAGCGTGCGCATCGACGCCCACATTTCGCTATGGAAAGAAGCTCCCGCAAGCGCCCGCCTTCACCGGCATTTCCCCGGTGACGATCGGACCTTTCTACCGGAGCACATCGAACCAATTCTGGCGCGTAACCGCTTCGATGGCGGCCTGCTGATCGCCACTGGAAGCGAGACGGGGGAGATCGAACAGCTTGCCCGTTGGTGCCGGGAATCGGCGCTGCTGCACGGCATGGTGCTGGCCTGGGGCGATGGGGCCATGCCATCGCAAACGCCGGAGACGCTCTTTGCGATGGGCGCCACTTCCCTTCTCCGCGGGTATTGGGTGGAAGACAATTCCCGCGTTCTGCGAGAGGCTGCGCGGCATTGCGGCATGCGCGGCCTCGCCCTCGATGTCCGCCCCTCCGCTCACCCCCTTGCCGCGGAGGCGCTGCTTGAAACCGCACGAGAGTTTCCCGAGTTGCAAATGGTGCTGGTCCACGCCGGGCTGCCGCCGCTCGAACACAAAGCGCTGGAGGGCTGGATGGCATCCGTGACGCGCTTGGCCGGGCATGCGAACGTCCATTGCAAGCTCAGCGGCTTGTGGTCCTCGGGCCTGGGCGAATGGAACATCGCCACCCTGCAGAGCCTTGTTTCTTTCTTGATCGAGCAGTTCGGAGAACGCCGTCTGCTCTTCGCTTCGGACTGGCCCTTTTGCTTGCCCGCCAAATCCTGGAAGGAATGCCTTGCCCGATTCACGCAATCGATCGGCCCGCGGCCGATGGATTTCCGCGAGGCCTTGCTGGGCGACAACGCCGCGCGGATTTACCGGCTAAGCACCGCCTTGGAGCCGGACGTTTCGCCGGATGTCAGTTCTTCCGGAAGCTCACTTCCTTGAAGTAGACAATCGAAGCCTCGTCGTGATTTTGTAGCCCGATGAAGCCGTTTTCCGGCCGTGGTCCGCGAACCGGTTCGAACCACTGTTTGCGAGGCGGCACTTCCTGGCCCTCTTCGTAAACGTTCACCACCTCGCCATTCAAGGAAATGGTCGTTTTAGGCCCCGCCAGCGTGATCTCCAGCGTGTTCCATTCGCCCGCGGGCTTCTGGTTTTCCTTCGTCGCTCTACTGATCGAATAGATCGCCCCGGTACGATGCCACTCGTCGCCACCGGCGTCAATCTGCACTTCGTAACCGTTATGCACGCCAAACCAGGCGTCGTTGGGCTTCTCCGGCATCCGAATCACCACGCCCGAATTCGCGCGGCCTTCGGCCGTCTTGAACACCACCTTAAGCGTGCCATCGCTCAGCTTCTCGTTGTCGAAGAAAAGCAGGCCCATGCCGCCCTGGGTCTTCATCATGCCGTCCTCCACCACGAACTGGCCCCAGCCCACCTGCTTCCATCCATCCAGATTCTGGCCATTGAAGAGTTGCATGAATTCTCCGCTGCTTTGACCCGCCAGGGCGAAGACCACCGTGATCGAAAGAAGAAGGGTTCGCAAAATAGGCATAGCGTCCCCATTATCTATCAACGGGCGGGCGCTTGGGCAAAGGGGGGGAATCTTCGGCGCGAGGAAGATCAGAGGGTGGTGGGGCTTTCCGGGCATCCACCCTTGGGCCGATGCGAGAGGGCGTAGTCGGCTTCGTCGGTAGTTTGGTTAAGGGCCATGCGCACTTCCCCCACCATCATCACGCAGCCCACGGCCAGACCGCCCACGCCCAGCACGCCCACCAACAGCCCCACAGCCGCGGCGATCTGGAAGGCAAGTTCCGCGCCAAAAGCTGCCGCCGCCGTTCCTAGAATCGCCACCAGCGCCGCCGTGGCGAACGCCGCCAGAGAGGCGTAGGCCATCCGGAGCGCCCAGAACAGATAACGCGCGCGGGCACGCAGACCGGAGAGCTGCTTCTGCCAGTACGCACAATCTTCGCTGTCTTCCGGAAGCGCCATAATTTCGGCGGATACCACCCGGACGCGGTCCACCACGCGGGCGATGCGGTTGCTGGTGCCCAGCGACAACACGGAAGAGGCGTTGGTGAGCACGGCCGGTGCCACCACGGTGGTGAGGACAGTGAATGGGTTATCGCCGAGAGGAACCATGCGTATGCCTACGCTTTCGATCTTCGCAGATTCGAAAGCGCGGCTTCAGCGGGCACTCGCAGAATGCGCGGCGCCACTCGTTCGATCAAAGGCACGCCGAACATCTGGGCGACGGCTTTCTGCCGGTAGCGGAAGATGGCTCGTAACTGCGCGGCCACCAGGGAGCCGTGCGCCACTTGGCCGATCGCCCCCAATGGCAGGCGGTAACGCACTTCATCACCCACCAGAACACCCTCTTCGGTCTCCTCAAAGGTATGCGTGTGACGCCAGAGAGAATAGGGTCCGCGTTCCTGCTCGTCGACGAATGAATAGGGCGGATCGTAGGTGGAGATCACCGTGCGCCAGCGCATTGGCACACCCATCCAGCGGATGACGTAATCGATCCGCGCCCCTTCCCGCATGGTGATCTTTTCCTTGGTGGCGATGCGGAAGTTCAGCCATGGCGGGGTGATGCGGCCCAGGTTCGATGGATTTTCATAGATGGCGAAGACGTCCGCGAGCGGGCGAGGCACCAGCATGCTGCATTCGAGAAGGTGTTCAGGCATCGCCTTGTTGGATGCGGCCCAAGAAGTCGCCGCGCTAGGATCTCCCGCGCCGGCGATGCATCGTCTCGATTCATCGCGCGGGTGCTACGATGAGGGGTTTCGGGAGGCGGCGATGGCGCGGAACAAGTCGTTGGAGGCAAACGGGAAAGAATCCCGCGTCAGGAAAACAGTGGCCGAACGCAAGCCCGTCGGCAAGCAGCCTCGGACCAAGAAAGAACGCAACGAGCGGCTCGATCAGATCCTGCGCATTTTGGCGGAGCTTCACCCGCAACCCGAGTGCGCGCTGCTCCATCGCAATCCGTGGGAATTGCTGGTGGCCACCATCCTTTCCGCGCAGTGTACCGATGAACGCGTGAACATGGTGACGCCGAAGCTCTTCGAGAAATATCCCACCGTGAAAGCGTTGGCCGCGGCCAACCTGGAGGACGTGGCTGCCATCATCCGCTCCACCGGTTTCTTCAACAACAAGGCGAAGAACATCGTGGGCGCCGCGCAGCGAATCCTGGAAGACTTCGACGGCGAGGTTCCGCGAACGATGGAAGAACTGCTGAGCGTTCCCGGGGCAGCACGCAAGACCGCCAACGTCGTGCTTGGCAGCGGTTACGGCATCGCCACCGGCGTGGTGGTGGATACCCACGTCCAGCGCATCGCCCGCCGTCTCGCGCTCACCAAACAGACTGACCCGGTGAAGATCGAGCGCGACCTGATGGCGGCCATTCCCCAGGAGCGCTGGATCGATTTCTCACACCAGTTGATTCTCCACGGAAGGGCGCTTTGCTTGGCGCGAAAACCTCACTGCGCCGCATGCCCGCTGGACCCCGTTTGCTTCGCCGCGGACAAAACCACTCCAGAGTTGGCTGCTGCGCGGAAGGCGGCACCCAAGGCCGCCGGCCCCACCCGCTGAGGCATCTGCATGGAGATCCCTTATCGCACTTTGCTGCAACTCGCATTTGCGCTGTGGTGGCGCTTCTTGGCGCTTTGGCTGGCCGTGTGCGCGACGCTCGCGGGTCTCCTGTTGGGCGCGCCGCAACTGCTCGAAACCCTTCCCACCGGGGCGTTGGACCGCGACTTCGTTTTCCTTGGCATTCTGCCCGCACTCGAATTGCTGCTTTGTTATCCGCTAGCGGTGCGCTGGTTTTCGCAAAGCCGCGCGGCCCAATTGGGGCTGCATCTCAAAATGCATCCCCCCGCGAGCGCAGCCCCTTCCGCGCAACGAAGCATGCTCGCGGGATGGTCGCTCTTCTTCATGCCTTTCGCTTGGGAGTTGATCAACGCACTGCTGATTCACGCACTCTTCGACGGGAGCCCCGAGAGCGCAAGGGTGTGGATTGCGATTGCCGCGATCTACGGGAACGTGATGCTGCTCCAGTGGCTCGCCTTCATGCCGATGAACCTCAACTGGGCGCTCACGAACCGCTTCTTCGGCATCGAGTGGAAGCTGGCGCAGGATGCACCGCCCGCGCCATAGCGATCAACCTCTCCAGGCGATCAGCGCCTTTGCGATTCCCAACACGCGTTCTTTTCGCAGGTGCCCATCGGGAAAGAGCGCCGCCAGTTCCCTGCCCCACAACAATCGCACGTCCTCAAGATAGTGGCGCAGATAAAACTCACGCTGGTCCGCACGCGGACGCGCCACCATTTCCCAAACCGTAAAGCGATGGACAATCGCCCGCTGCAAGCTGCGCGGCAGCCAATGCAGCAATGGCATGAACAGATGCTGCTCCACGGGAAAGCCCGCGTTCGGGGTCTGCACGAAATAGCGCTTCCCCACCCGCATCGTTTCTCGCGCAAAAGCTTGCTGCCGGGCTGGATCGCCGACGTGCTCAATCACGGAGTTGCTGAAGACGATGTCGAAACTCCGGTCCGCGAACGGCAGCGCGCATCCATCGCCCGCCACCCAGGCGAAGCGGCGCTCCCGCTCCTCGATGGACATGGGAATATTCAGCAATGTCACGCAAGGCTCGATGGGCAGCAGCCGCCAGGTATCGGGCGAACCGCCCACATCGAGAATGCGCGTCTCCGCCGTGACGCCCATCAAGGCCGCAAAGCGCTGCATACGGCGCTGGCGGAAGCGGCGCGAGATGCGGGAGATGAAGCTCATGGCATTGCCCGCCGGGCACGGGCAGACCCCATTGTCCTACGGCCCGCCCGGTGGCGCGAACCCGGTGGCGGGAGAATTGACGCACCCCCGCGAAACCGCTATCGTGAAGACGTGCTGGTGCGCGCTCTGCCTCTACGGCGGACGCGTTGAAAAGGGAACCTGGTGCAAATCCGGGACTGCCCCGCAGCGGTAAGAAGGAACGAACGCCGCAAGATCGCACTGGCCCTTCTGGCAACGGTGGCTTCACCGGGGCGGGAGGCTGGGAAGCGGCGGCAAGTAGGAATCGCTCAACGTCGCTCGATGCCCGGTTTCTGGATGTTGGGATTAGAGCCTTCAAGTCCGAAGACCTGCCGCACCGCGTGAAGTGGGCCGCCGTCATCCAAATGGCGGGAGGCTGCGCTTTCCGCGATCCAAGTGCCCCGTGGGGGAGGCCAAGGTGCGTTCTATCGTTTCGCTTGCCGCGATGCGCTCGGTCTGGAGAGCGTTGCGGCTTCCAGTTTCGTTCACAGCGTTTTTGCTCGCTCTGACGTTTTTCGTCTTCAGCGCCGACGTTCCCCGGCGCTTTGTTTCCACGGCGCCAAGCATCACGGAAATCCTGTTTGCGCTCGGGCTTGGCGATCGTGTCGCCGGCGTGAGCGAGTATTGCCGTTACCCCGAAGCCGCCCGGCAAAAGCCGCGCATTGGCAGCTACCTTTCGCCAAACGCCGAAGTGATCCTCGCCATGCGGCCCGATGTGGTTTTCGTGGAAGAAGTGAACGCGCGTGCGATGGCCGCGCTACCCGACACCGGCTTTCGCAAAGTGGTGCTGCGCCATCGCAATATCGCCGATATCTATAGCTCCATCGAGACCATCGCCGCGGCGGCGGGCGAGCCTGCCCGTGGTATTGCGCTACGCCAGAAACTGCGGAAGGAACTCGCTGAAATCGAAGCGCGCACCAGCAAACTGCCAAGGCGTCGCGTGCTCTTTCTGGTGGGCCGCACGCCAGCCACTTTGCAGGGAATGATCGCCGTGGGCAGCGGCACTTACATCGATGAATTGATCCGCATCGCCGGCGGGGTGAACGCCGTGGGCGACGCGGGCCCGGCCTATCCCAACGTCAGCCTGGAAACGGTGCTGGGGCGCAACCCGGAGGTGATCATCGACCGTGGCGACATGGCCCAGGAGGCATCGCAGAGCACCGCCCACGTGCGCGAAGTCCGCCAGCTTTGGAAGCCTCTGAGCAGCGTGGAAGCGGTGAAGCACAACCGCGTCTATCCGGTGTCGGACGACTATTGGGTCGTTCCCGGACCCCGCGTCGCGGAAGCCGCCCGCGCCCTCGCCCGGTTCATTCACCCGGAGGCCGGGCTGTGAAAACGCTCACGTTGCCCGACCTTGAAACGCTGCGAACAGCCCCGGAGCGCCGGGCGCTTTATTCTCTCGAAGACGTGGGGATGTGCTATGGCGAAAGCACCGTGCTACAGGGCGTGACGCTCAATCTGCACGCCCGCGAAGCAGTCTCTATCGTTGGCCCGAACGGCGCCGGGAAGTCGACGTTGCTGCAGATTCTTGCCGGCCTGCTTCCCGCGCATCTGGGCTCCTGCAAACTGCACCATGCGGAAGTGAATCGCTGGCCTAAACGCGATTTCGCGCGAGCCGTGGGCTTCATCCCGCAGAGCATCCACATGGAGTTTCCGTTCAGCGTGCAGGAGGTGGTGGCGATGGGCCGCCATGCTCACGCGACCGGCGTTTTCGAATCGGCGGAGGATTGGGCGGCCGTGGAAGACGCCATGCGTATGGCCGATTGCGCCGCCTTTCGCCATCGCGATTTCCGTTCGCTCAGCGGTGGCGAACGCCAGCGGGTGATTCTCGCTTCGGCCCTTGCCCAGCGGCCCTGCATTCTGTTGCTCGACGAGCCCACCACCTGGCTCGATCTTCGTCACCAGGTAGACATCCACCGCGTGCTTAGCGGCCTCCGCGAAGAGGGGTTACTTGTGGTGATGGTGACCCATGACCTCAACCTCGCCTCCGGTTTTGCCGGCCGCGTTCTCGTTCTCCACGAAGGCCGATTGGCCGCCGATGGCACGCCCGAAGAGATCTTCACCGAAGCGCTGCTCGAACGCATCTTTGAAGTGAAGGCTACCGTGCGCCGGGAAGCCGGCGGCAAGCCCTGGATGGTCTATGGCCGCTAGCGTTGAAGCGCGTCCCCCGGCGCGCCAGACCGTGACGCTGGCCACTCCGCGCCGCTTCACCATCGCGGTGCTTGCCAGCCTCGCCGTGCTGCTGCTGGTGCTGCTTCTGGCGCCTCTCATCGGTTCTGTTCCAGTGGATTTCCGCGCCGCCTTCGCCGGGCAAAGCCCCGACGCCGAAATACTCTTTCAGGCGCGATTGCCTCGTGTGCTGCTCGCGCTGCTTGCCGGCGGCGCGCTGGCCGTGGCGGGCGTGCTCTTTCAGGCGCTGCTGCGCAACCCATTGGCCACGCCCTATACCTTGGGAGTTTCGAGCGGCGCTTCTCTCGGCGCCGTGATCGCCATCGTCACCGGCTTGCGCGCGGCCTTCGCCCTGCCCGGCGTGTGGGTGTGCGCCTTCGCCGGAGCCTTCATCACGCTGGCCGTGGTGATCGGCGCTGGCCGTAGCGCCGGACGCATCTCCGCGTTCACGCTCCTGTTGGCCGGCGTTTCCGTCAACGCAATCTGCATCGCCATCGTGCTCTTCCTGCAGTACTTCAGTTCGCTCGCGCAATCCTTCGCCATCGTCCGCTGGCTGATGGGCGGCGTGGAGCCGGTGAGCTACCCCACCCTCGCGGCCATCGCTTTATTGGTGGGCGTGGCGGTGACTTACGCATTCACGCAAGCGCGCAATTGGAATCTGCTTTCGGTGGGGGAATCCTGGGGAGCCTCGCGCGGCGTCTCCGTACAACGGCTGATGCTGGGCGGTTATCTTAGCGCTTCGCTTCTCACCGGAGCCGTCACCGCCATCACCGGGCCCATCGGCTTCGTGGGCCTCATCGTTCCCCACGCTCTGCGCATCCTGATGGGGCCAGACCATCGCGTGCTGTTGCCCTGCGCTTTTCTGGTGGGGGCCGCGTTTCTAGCCGCCTGCGACACCGCCGCCCGCGTGATGCTCTCCCCAGCCGACGTTCCCGTGGGAGTGGTGACGGCGCTGCTGGGAGGACCGTTCTTCATCCTGCTGCTGCGCCGCAAGGGCTAATCCTGGTTGTCCCGATACTCTTCCAGCCAAGCCATCTGGATCGCTTCCAGCTTGCCCTCATTCGACTTCGCGGGATCGTCGTCGAACCCATCGAGCTCCGTGATCCACTTGTGCATATCGGTGAAGCGCACCTGCAGCGGATCCTGCTCGGGAAACTGTTCCCAAAGGGCAAACGCGATGTCGTCGATGTTGTCCCAAGTGAGCTTCATCAGATTTTTGTCCCTTTCAAAGCGGTGTTCACGGCGGTATTCATCATGTTCTCCGCCAAAGCCATCGTGGAGTCGTTCAGCTCTTCAATCTTCGCTCGAATGAGTTCGTAATTGTCCGAATGATAAACCGTCAGCAGTTCATTGTGCTTACGGTCGATCTTCTCTCGATCTTCGTCGGCGAGAGTATCCCATGCGGCGTTGCTCTTGGCTCTATCCAAGGCCAGCAAGATCGCATCCGCCTCGACGCGCGCTTCCCGCACTTGCCGTTCCTTGAGATCGGCCTCGGCCTTCTCAAAGCTCTCTTCGATCATCGCCTCCACTTGCTGATCGGTAAGGCCGTAGGAAGGCTTCACCTCCACGGAGTGCTCTTTGCCCGTGCGCACATCGCGTGCCGCGACGTTCAGAATGCCGTTGGCATCGATCAAGAACTTCACTTCGATCTTGGCGAGTCCGGCGGGCAGCGGATCGATATTCTTCAGGTCGAAGCGCGCCAGGCTGCGGCAATCCTTCACCAGTTCCCGCTCACCCTGGACGACGTGAATCAGCACGTTACGCTGCCCATCCACGGCCGTCGTGAAGGTCTCCGAAGCGCTCGCCGGAATGGTGGTGTTGCGATGGATGAGCTTTGCCACCACGCCGCCCATCGTCTCAATGCCCAGCGAGAGCGGCGTCACGTCCAGCAGCAGTTTATCTTCCACCGCTCCGGTGAGAATGCCCGCCTGCACCGCCGCCCCCAGGGCCACCACTTCATCGGGATTCAGTTCGGTATGCGGCTTGGCGCGGAAGAGCCGCTCCACCGCATGGCGCACCAGCGGGATACGCGTGGAGCCGCCCACCATCACCACTTCGTCAATGTCTTCCGGGCTAAGGCTCGCGTCTTTCAAGGACTGCCGGCAAGGCGCCAAGGTCTTCTCCACAAAACCGGCGATCAACTGCTCAAACTGCTCACGGCTAAGCGCCCGTTCGTAGCTGCGGCCCTCGTAAGCGAACTGGATCGAAACCGCCGGCGCATAGGACAGTTCCTCTTTGGCCAGGATCACCGCGCGGCGCAACCGCTGCACGATCTGGTTGTTTGCGGCAACGTCTTCAGCCCATTCGCTGGCCAGATCTTCGAGCGCGATGGAGAGCAGCAGATTGTCGATATCGTCGCCGCCCAGGTGCGTATCGCCGTTGGTTGCCAGCACTTCAAAAATGCCGTCGTGCAGGCGCAGGATCGAGATATCGAAGGTGCCGCCGCCCAGATCGTAAACTGCGATGACGCCTTCCTTTCGCTTGTCCAGACCGTAGGCCAGACTGGCGGCAGTGGGTTCGTTCACAAGGCGCAGCACATCGAGACCGGCGATGCGCCCGGCGTCGCGCGTGGCCTGGCGCTGCGCGTCGTTGAAGTAAGCGGGCACGGTAATCTC